>JBEKXQ010000003.1:0-141494 GCA_049511915.1 Candidatus Korobacteraceae bacterium | reverse complement strand
CGGGAGGGCAAAGGGGCATGGGAGCGCCTTCACCGGCGATCTGGCGAAGCTGACCTGTGCAGTTCTGTCCGGGAGGGCAAAGGGGCATGGGAGCGCCTTCACCGGCGATCTGGCGAAGCTGGCCTGTGCAATTCTGTCCGGGAGGGCAGAGAGGCATGGGAGCGCCTTCACCCGGAGCTAAAGCGGCGCGATTCGAGCTGCACACAGCCTGGCCGACACAAAGTGAATGCGAGACCGACGGCTGAGCGATTCGCTCCGGCGCGGTGTTTGCAGTTGGGAGCGAACTGGTGCCGGCGCAAGCGATACCGACCGACATCAGGATAGCGAGGGTAACGACGAGGGTATTCTTCATTACAGTCTCCTTGGTCGTTTCCGACCCGAATCATTGTCAGAAGTGTTTGCCAAAAGAAATGGTGTTGTTATCGGGAACTGCAGACACAACGACGGGCAAGGGCGACGACCCTTCGCCAACAACGGCGACTGGACCTAACGAGCTCGTCGAGGTTGCGCTACTAACAGCGCTGAGAGAGCCCGCTATCATGAGGGCGGCAAGGGCGGCGAACACCATTTTCTTTGCGTTTTTCACGGAACAACCTCCATCCAATCAAGCTAAGAACCATTAGGCGTTACAGGTGCGGGGTAAAGCCTTCCCGCCTGGCAACACCTTTCCTGCGTGACAGCACTTACTTCCCACTGCGGGCACGACTTAACGGCGACAAAGACCTCATATGCTCAGTCTTTCCGGTGCCAATGTTCCTGATCTTTGTGCCAGTTACTAAATGATAACCAAGCTTTGTGCACCTCACACTTTGAGGGCAAGGCGCCAAAATTTCCAGCCGGGGTGATGCATTTCAAGCGCAGATACACGCACCCATTAGGCATTATAGGGCACCATTATGGCAAAGTCTTCGGGAATTATTTCAACGGGTGAGAACCAAGGTACATGTACCAATGGGGGACCACATGGGCACCCGGAGATCGCCACCTTTTGGCGCGCCGATTATCCAGCCGGAGCCCAACTTCGTGTATTCTGCAGGCGTTACGAGAGTCCGCGACCAAGCAGTCATGAACGACATTCCATCCCCGAATTCCAGGGTCGAAAAAGACGAAGAACGGATTTCTAAAGCTGGGCGAAAGCAGGAGATATTCAGCATGCAGATCTGTCCCAACTGCTCCGAACAACTCCAGGAGAATCACTGCAAGCTTTCGTGTCCCCACTGCGGGTACTTTCTGAGTTGCTCCGACTTCTACTAGGTATCGTGCACCGACCGGCACGGAGGGAATTTTCCGGCTCCCGGATTCTTACCTCCTGCCCACGATTTGCCGCGTTCGTGTAACGTATTCTGGGAATGAAATTCATTCCCAGGAGGGCAACATGCAACGAACAGCCAGTGCTCACTGGTCTGGTGGTTTGAAAGATGGTAAGGGAACCGTGTCCACGCAGAGCGGGGTCCTGAGCCAAACGCAATATTCCTTCAGTACGCGTTTCGAAAATGGCGTTGGAACTAATCCGGAGGAGCTGATCGCCGCCGCCCACGCAGGGTGCTTCACGATGGCGCTGTCGGCGCAGTTGGGAAACGCCGGCATGACCGCCGAAAGCATCGACACGAGTGCGAAGTTGACTATGGACAAGACCGATGCGGGTTTCAGCATCACCGCAATTCATCTTGATGTGAAAGCAAAAATTCCCGGTGCGGACAAAGCAAAATTCGACGAAGCCGCCCAGAATGCCGAGAAGGGGTGTCCGGTTTCCCGAGTGCTTAACGCAAAGATCACCATGGAAGCTCAACTCGTCTCGTAAGTGTCCCGGAATGGCTGCTCCATCGTTGGTGGGGCAGCTAATCCGAGGTTGAGGCCCGGGTTGATTCCTGGCGGTTAACGGCCCGGCTCCGTCTGAGAGCGCAGGATCTCGCGGATCTCGCGGTTGACGCGGGCTGCGTCCTGCGAAGCCTTGTCAACCAGGTCCAGCCATTTCTTGTTGTTGTCGTCGAGCTTGGCCTGAGCCAATAGATACGACGCCTGCATGATGGTTTCAATGTAATTGCTGAGATCATGGGACAAGGTACGCAACTTGGCAACGGTCTCACTCTGCAAGTTCTTGCCCTCTTCTGCTGTGGTATGGCCCACGTTTTCTTCTCCTGCCACTACGCTCCGCGCTAACCGGACAATGACTGGAGGTTAGACGCCGATTTCACTTTCGACGTTGTATCCAGAGGTGAAATGCCGTCGAAGACCTTACCACATCCGAAGCCATGGAAGCATCCCACCTGCGGCGGACAGACCCGATGCCCCATTTCCGAGCACTGCGGGCGGCTGATATGATACCCGCAACAGCCCGCGCCACCGAATCTTCTTTCTAGTGGATCCTATGCGTCTTAAGACAAAACTGGTGCTTGCCATCAGTGGCATGGTGGTTGCGCTGGTCGCTATATTTTCCTACTTCTACGTCTCCCGTTTGGTGCGGCAGCGCATCTACGAGGCCTACGACAGCGCCGATTTCGTCGCTAAAGAGATCCGCGAGAGCGCTCGCGCAGCCAGCCTGGCGAAGGTGGGCAGCACATTTGCCCAGGAGAACGATCCACAGCAAGTGGAGGCCGTGCTGGAGCAGGAGCTCAAGCTCAATAAAGGCTTGAACACCTTGTTGCAGTCCGTGGTTGGTTATTCCCCCACGGTTTCCGATGCCGCAATTGCGGACGTCAGCGGCCGCGCCATCGTGCATACCGATCCCAACGCCATTGGCACCAACCTCAATCTGGAAGAGCGAAAAGATTTTCAGGAGGTTCGCAATGGCAGCTTTCTACAGCAGCTGAAAGTGGTTTTTGGCGCGCCGCGCGTGTACGACATTCATCTTCCTATTCAACGTGAGGGCCAGCCATTCGGAGACATTCGGGTCGGCATTTCCACGGTTTTCCTGGAGAGCGAAGTGCAGCCCGAGTTGCGCCGCGCTCTCTTCTTTTCTATTTTCGCAATCCTGGTGTCGATGGCACTGGCGGCGAGCCTGTCGAACATTGCGCTGCGTCCTCTGGAGGCGATTGGACGGCGGCTCGACCAAATGACCGCGGGAGTTCCCGACAGCGCGCCCGACCCCGACCCGCGCAAGACGGACGAGTATGGCTTGGTGAACACGAAAATCGACCGCCTGGGACGTCAGATCCGCGACGTAAAAGAAGTGTTCAGCGCCCTGAAGGAAAACCTCGACCAGATCATGGGTACGCTGCAGGACGGTCTGGTGCTGTTCACACGCGACACCCGGGTGGTGCTGGTGAGCGCCTCGGCCGAACGTTTCATTGGCCGTCCGCGGGGAGAGATCCTGGGCAATGCGGTTGAGGGCGTCTTTACCGATGCCAACAAACTGGGCCGTATCGTGCTGGACGCGTTTGCCCTGCACCAGCCGATACCGCAACGCGAAATCGAATTGGAAAACGGGCGTCGTATCCAGATCGCGCTCGATTTCATTGCCGAGCGGGGCGAGCGCATTGGTGCGCTGCTCACCATGCGCGATACCGAGTCGGTCCACCGTATTGAAAACGAGATTGAACTGTCGCGCCGCCTGGCGGCCATTGGCAGGCTCACCTCCGGCGTGGCCCACGAAGTGAAGAACCCGATCAACGCCATCGTGGTGCACCTGGAATTATTGCGCGAAAAAATGCGCGAGATCGATCCCGACACGCGGCGCCACATGGACATCATCGGCAGCGAGATTCATCGCCTCGACCGGGTGGTGCAGATGCTGGTTGACTTCAATCGCCCTGTGGAATTGCGGCTGGTGGATTTCGACCTGCGCCGTGCGATCGAAGATGTGGCCCTGCTGGCAACTCCAGAGGCCGCTCAGCAGGGAGTGAAGATCTCAACCCAGCTCAGCCGCGAGCCCCTCGTGGTGCGGGCAGACTCCGATTTGATCAAACAGGCTTTGTTGAATGTGGTCCTTAACGGAGTGCAGGCCATGAGCGGCGGTGGGATACTCAGTATTACCTCGAGCCAGCTTGATTCGGCGGCAACCATCGAGGTGCGTGACCAGGGCGGCGGAATACCGGAGGAGGTGCGTGACAAGGTTTTCAACTTGTATTTCACCACCAAGAAAGCCGGCAGCGGCATTGGCCTGGCTATGAGTTACCGGGTTCTGCAGCTCCATAACGGGGCGCTTGATTTTGTTACCGAAATGGGACTCGGTACGACATTTCGCTTGATACTGCCTCTGGCCGCAGCGCAGCAGCACGAGGGCGCGGAGGCGATTACTCGTATGTGAGACTTACGTATGCCGCCCGGCGCCCAAGAGTGGTGACTGCGGTTTTCGCCGAGTGTGTTTATCATAGAAGTAATGTCCGAGCTGGCTTGCTCCGCCACTTGAGTTCGCGGATGAAGCGCCACGCAGCCCGGCACATGTACACATGACGCTTAGCCGCCAACTCGTCGCCCTCACGGTGTTAACGCTGCTTTTCGCAGTAGGCTGCCAGAAAAAATCGCCGCAGCTTCCAACGCAGGCGAAAGCTCCGGCCGAAGTTGTTCCTTCGACCTTGCCGGTTGAAATTTCAGAAGAGACTCCTCCTCCACCACCGCCGGAAGAACCGAAGCCGCAAGCACCGCCTCCGGAAGAACCGAAGCCGAAGAGCTCCGCGCATCACAAGCGTAAGCCGACGCAGCCCACAGTTCCGGCGCAGAGCGCTGCGACTAATCCGCCCGCATCTGCCGGCACAGGAACTACGACCATTGCCGCGGCCCATCCTCCAGCGAATCCGGCGGCGGCACCGCCCGACACGGCAATTGCGGCCGATGTGAGCAGCGCGCAGTTGTCGCAGCAAAAGCAGACAACCGCGCAATTGCTGGACGAAACGGAGAAGACCGTAGGCGGATTGAATCGCACGCTATCGAAGGACGACGAGGAGATTGTTGTCCAAATCCGGTCGTATGTAGCGCAGTCGCGCAGTGCGACGAAAGATGGCGATTTCGAACGTGCCTATAATCTCGCAAACAAAGCCCACCTGTTATCCGCCGCGCTTATCAAGAAATAGATCTGAAACAGGCTGCGGAAAAAGTTGGAAAAGCAGATCCATCGCGGGCTAAAGCCCGCTCGTGATGACAAAAATAAACAGCTTATCGGCACGACTGAAGTCGTGCCCTGATACAAAGCATTCCAAAGGCGACTTTTTCCGCAGCCTGTGAAGCCGTGTCCTGAGACAAAGCGATTTATGAGACACCGCTTCGTTACCAGAACCTGAACTTAGTGTCGTGCCGGTATCCCTTCCAAGTTCATCCCGCAGCCACTGGTTTACGATGGAAACAGTATGCGTGAGATGTGGCAGCACCGCGGGATGAGGCTGATTTTCATTGCCAATCTCATATCCATGATCGGCAGCGGCATGAACTCCGCCGCTGTCATCTGGTACATCCTGCAGGCCACTCATTCCGAAGTCTCGCTGGCGATGCTGATCGCTTTGCAGACGCTGCCGTCGATGCTGCTGCTGCCGTTCACGGGTGTGCTGATTGACCGCGAAGACCGGCGCCAACTGATGATGTGGCTGGACGCGCACGCGCCGGGATCATTCTCCTGGTGGCAATGCTGGTGTTTACCCATCACGTGCGGCTCTGGAATGTCTACTTGATGAGCGTCCTGGTTGCAGTGGGCTTCTGGATGTTCTTTCCCACGGTGAACGCGCTCATCCAGGAGCTGACGCCGGGCGAGAAGATGCTCGATTCGAACTCGCTGCTGCTGGCGGCCCTGCAGGGCGGCTGGCTGATGGCGGGCGCCATTGTCGGCTTCGTCTACAACCACATCGGGTTAGGCGGCGTGTTGCTCATCGACGGTGCCAGCTATTTCGTATCGCTGGCGTGCGTTTCCCAGATACGTAAAGGCCGCGTCACGGTCTTGCCGCCGCAGCCGGAGATTGCTGGCGAGGCACTTGCTTCCAGCGCTGTTGGCCGATACATTCACGAACTTGGCGAAGGATACCGTTACCTGCATCGGAACCGGCGCGTACTGCTGATTGGACTGGCATGGGCCTTGTTTGTCGCCGCCATGATGACGCAAGCCGTGCTCTCGGCCCCGCTGAGCGAGCGCATCCTGCACGGCGGCGCTGTGGGCTACGGCTGGCTGAATGCTGGTTGGGCGGTCGGCGCCTTCGTCAGCGTGTTTTATGCTTCGGGCTTCATCCGTCGCCATGGCGCTAACCGTGCGGTGATGCTGACCATGGGAATCATTGCAGCATCGCTGTTTGTGCTGCCAATCTCACACTGGCTGGCATTGGCGGTGACCATGTACTTTGTGATGGGCTCGTGCCGAGGCACGGGAGGAATTGCGCTATCCAGCGAGATGATGCAACTGGTGCCACGGCACTTCATGGGACGAGTGCAGAATGCGTTCTCCTTCGTGGCCAGCGGTCTGCAGATCTGTACCGCCCTGCTGGTGGGCGAAGCTGCACATCGCGACGGCCTCATCTACGGATTCTGGATGGTGGGAGCCATGTATCTTGGCTCTGGACTGGCGGCGTGGCTGCCGGTGCGCCATCCGGCGGCAGAGGCATATGAGCCGAACGACACCGCGGCGGATTGAAAGAAGCAACTAGCACTAGCAATTAGCAACTAGCCAAACCTTAACCGTGGCTGAGACAGTGCTGCATCCCTACAAACCAGAGTGATTCGAGACCAGAATGCCCCTGCGGGTTGCGTGGTTCCATTTCCAACTGCCAAGTGCCAACGGCTGGTTGCTAGTTGCTATCTTCCGCAATCTCGAATGGAGTACGGGGCGCGTCCTGCAGCAGGAAGTCGCACACCACGCGGTTGAACTCATCGGGAACCTCCTCATACGGCATGTGACCGGCTCCCTGAAACATCACCAACGCACTATTTTTCAGCTGCCGTTGCATCTGATGAATGGACGAGGGATAAACGACGCGATCGCGCGAGCCCCAAAGGAGCAGGGTGGGGAAGCCCCTGATTTCCTTAATTGCCTGCCCGATGGCTTCAAGGTCGTCAATCCAGGAGCGCAGGATACGCACCAGGTGTTCGAAGCTCCCCGGCGGGTTCAGTCCGGCCCGGTAGCCTTCGAAGGTGCCGGGAGAAATTCGCAGCGGATCGCCATAAAGAGCTTTGATGTAACGCCTGGCAATAACGTGCAGCCGTGGCTGCACGTGGACAATATAGAGACCGCCCAGCGTGGTAGCGAACAAGCGAGCGAGAACTTTTCCTTGACTCGACCAGGGATTGATCGGCGAGACCAGCACCAGTCGCCGCACGCGATGCAACCGATTCGTGCGGGCTGCGATGGCCGCCAGGACGATGCTCAGTCCGCCGCCCCGAGAGGATCCCACGATGTCAGCGTTTTCGATGCCGAGCTTCTCCATAAAGCGCAGAACACCTTCAGCATCGCCAGCGAGCGAGCAGCCGTTGCCAGACGGGCGCTGCGAAAAACCGCTACCCGGTAGGTCCACGGCATACACGGAAAAGTACCGCGACAGCGGCTCCATGTTGAATCGCCAGGAGAAGGAGTAACCCATGAAGCCGTGAATCAGCAGCAGCGGGGGCCCGGAACCGGCGAACAAATACCGCCACGTCACCCCATCAAGGGTCACGCTGCGCTCTTCCGCACCGGCTATCTGCGCAATTTGCGGAACACTGCCGAGTCGCTCCGCCTGCAAGGTCTTCGTCATGGCAACCAAATGATCCAAGTTCGAATCTATTCCAGCGATATCGCCTCTGTCGCTTAGGGGGAGCCGAGGCTCCCCCGTTTTTCTTGCCCACCAATCAGGTTATCACCGCCATAACAGCTTGATGTCGCAGCAATCCATTTTCAGCCGACAGCTCGGCGCTGAATTGCTAATCAGCTTTCGTCCCCATTTCGAAATTCCGAATCAGACGGCGGTAGAGGATTTTACTCTGGCCCCGCTTTAAGATTTTCATACAACCGGCGACGTATAATCAAAGTCCGATTAGGAGTACCCAAAAGATTATGAGTGGAAGCAATGGCAGCAACGGCACGACCACGCTGAAACCACGCGCCGAGTGGATCGTCAAGCGGCGAGAAGAAGCAGTGCGCACGGGCGACACCAACATGTCGCAAATGCACTTCGCCCGCAAGGGCCTGCTGACGGAAGAGATGCTCTTCATCGCCGAGCGCGAGAAGTTGGCGCCCCAGCTAGTCCGCGACGAAGTTGCAGCTGGCCGCATGATCATTCCCGCCAACGTCAATCATCCTGAGCTGGAACCGATGTGCATTGGCGTCGCGTCGGCGTGCAAAATCAACTCCAACATCGGCAACTCGTCAGTCACCAGCAATGTCGATGAGGAGCTGAAGAAGCTGCACACCTCGGTCCACTACGGCGCCGACACGGTGATGGACCTCTCGACTGGCGGCGGCATTCACGAAATCCGCGAAGCCATCTTGCGCCATTCGCCGGTGCCGATCGGCACGGTGCCGATCTACGAGGCAGTCTCGCGCGTGAAGCGCATCGAAGACCTCAACGCCGATATCATGCTCGAGGTCATTGAGGAGCAGGCCGAGCAGGGCGTCGACTACATGACCATCCATGCCGGCGTGCTCATCGAGTATCTGCCGCTGATCACCAAACGCATCACCGGCATCGTCAGCCGCGGCGGCGCGATCCTGGCGCAGTGGATGGCGCACCATCACAAACAGAATTTCCTCTACGAGCGCTTCGACGACATCACCAAGATTCTCGCCAAGCACGACGTGAGCTATTCGCTTGGCGACGGCTTGCGGCCGGGCTGCATTGCCGACGCCAGCGACGAGGCGCAGTTTGCCGAGCTAAAAACATTGGGCGAGCTGACGAAGAAAGCCTGGGAGCGCGATGTTCAGGTGATGATCGAAGGCCCCGGCCACGTGCCGCTCGACAAAATCAAAGAGCAGGTGGAGAAGGAAGTCGAGCTGTGCTACGGAGCGCCGTTCTATACCCTGGGACCGCTGGTCATCGACATCGCGCCCGGCTATGACCACATCACCTCGGCGATTGGCGCGGCCATGATCGGCTGGTATGGTGCGGCGATGCTCTGCTACGTCACGCCCAAGGAGCATCTCGGACTGCCGAATGATAAGGATGTGAAGGACGGCATTATCGCCTACAAGATCGCGGCACACGCCGCCGACGTGGCGCGGCATCGTCCCGGAGCGCAGGACCGCGACGACGCGATCAGCTACGCACGCTACACCTTCGATTGGGACAAGCAGTTCGCGCTTTCGCTCGATCCTGAGACGGCGAAGGCGATGCATGACGAGACGCTGCCCGACGCGTATTACAAAGAGGCAGCGTTCTGCTCGATGTGCGGCCCGAAATTCTGCTCCATGAACTACTCGGCGAAAGTGGACGAGTACAATAAGCAGGTGCATGGAGTAGAGAAGAAGGATTATTCGGAGCTGATGAACAAGCTGGTGGCGATCAAGTAAGGCAGCAGTGATGAGTACTACATTTGGCAGCTTCGAGGAGTTCTGGGCAGCGTCGAGGCCATTCTTCGAGCGAATTAAGAACAACGAAGGACTCCAACGCAACGCTCAGGTCGCTGCGAATGACCAGCAGATCGCTGCGAACGCCGCACAGATCGCGCAAGTCGGAGAGCAGATGCGAGCCACCGACGCGCGCCTCGACCGCCTCGCCTCTATGGTCGCGACGTTGGCAGGAACCGTGGCCAAGCAAGCCGAAGAAATCGAATCGCATGAGCGCCGACTGGGGCGCCTGGAAGGTCATGCGGATTAGCTGGGAGTGTCGCCGGCTGAAGCCGGCTCAGAATAAAGCAGGGCACTCGTCGGCACGGCTGAAGCCGTGCCCTGATACGAACCTCAAGTACCCAAGCTTGTAACCAACTCGTAATCTTCCGCTGCTTTACCGCTTCTTTCTCTTTGCTACACTCGCTTAGTGAGAAGAATCCGTCCGAATGCCTGGATCTTCGCCTGCCTCTCAGGCGTGCTTCAGGTGCTGATCTTCCCCAACTTTTCTATTTATCTGCTCGGCTGGATCGCGCTTGCGCCACTGATCTACGCCATCCTCAAATGCCGCGAGCAGGATGTGATGATGGTGCTCGCCGACGGCGGACAGTTCCTGGCGCCGGCGACGCCTTGGCAGGGATTTCTGCTGGGTTACGCGTGCGGCGTCATCTGGTATCTGGGAAGCTGTTCCTGGATTTTTCACGTTATGCACGTGTACGGCGGGATCGGCACAGCGATGTCGATTCTGTTGCTGGTGATGTTTGCGCTGTACCTCGCGCTGTATCACGGCCTGTTCGGATTGCTGCTCGCCCTCATAGCCGCGCGGCGCAACGGTTTCAGCCTGCGTGCGCTGGTGTTTACGCCGTTTTTATGGGTGGCCGTCGAGCTGGCGCGCACTTACATCACCGGATTTCCCTGGGACCTGCTGGGCACCACGCAGATCGACAACATTCCGCTCTCCCGCATTGCCACGGTCACCGGCGTATACGGAATGTCGTTTGAGATCGCGTTGGTGAACACGGTAGTGGCGGCAGCCTTTTTGGTGCCGTATGCGCGCCGCAAGTTTTTGTTGACGGCTGCTCTGGTTGCGGCCCTGGTGCTTCATGCCGGCAAGCTGGAGAAGCCTGGCGCGCTGCCGACTGAGCACGCCGCTACCCTGGTCCAGGCGAACATTCCTATTCTCGAGTCCGATTGGACGCTCGATTACCTGGAGCAGACGCTCAGCTCGCTGCGGGAAATCAGCGTGCGGCCGCTGAATGAAAAGCCCGACACGCGCGGGCTGATCGTCTGGCCGGAATCGTCGGCACCGTTCTGGACGACCGACCTGCACTTGCGAAGCACGCTGGCCAACGTGGCTCGCGAGACCGATTCGTACATCATCGCGGGAGCGATTGGGATTGAGCATACGGGCGATCCGAACCGGCGTCCCGACGTCTACAACTCGGCTGCGGTGATTACGCCGACCGGCGCATGGACTGAGCGCTATGACAAGATTCACCTGGTGCCGTTTGGCGAGTACGTACCCTTCGAAAAGGCGTTCAGCTTCGCCAGCGGGCTGACGCGGCAGATCGGAACCTTCGTTCGCGGTCGTTCGCGGTCGCCCCTGGCGGTAGGCAACATGAGGACCGGAGTATTTATTTGCTACGAGTCGATTTTCCCCAACGAAGTGCGGCAGTTTGCCAGGAACGGTGCTGAAGTGTTTGTGAACATCTCCAACGACGGCTGGTATGGCGAAGGCGGCGCGCCGCGGCAGCACCTGAACATGGCCCGTATGCGCGCGGTGGAAAATAATCGCTGGCTGCTGCGCGATACGAATACCGGTATCACGGCGGTCATCGACCCGTACGGCCGCGTGGTGGCCGAGGCGCCGCGCAAGCAGCGGGTAGCGCTGCAAGCCAATTTTGCGCTGGAGGAGTCCACGACTTTCTACACGCGGCACGGCGATTGGTTCCCGTTTCTGTGTGCGATAATCACGTTGGCGGGGTTGCTGCTGCACTACATTGATCCGACAGGCGTGCAGGAGCAGGAGCAATTAGCAGTTGGCATTTAGCAGTTAGCACTTAGCACAATCTCAAGAACTGCGGCTGCATACTAAGTGCTAAATGCTAAGTGCCCGCCGCATCGAACGAGAAGGACGATTCAATCCACATGGTCGAAGAACTAGAACAGGAATACGCCGCGCTACGCGACAAGGTTCGCGATCTACAGGAGTATCTTTGACGCGCCCACGCTGCGCGAAAAGCTGAGCGAGATCGAGAAGCAGACCGCCGATCCCACGCTCTGGTCGAATCCTGAAAAATCTCAACATGTGATGCGCGAGAAGAAGCGGCTGGAGAGCGCGCTGGCTACGCATGATGAACTGGTGCGCCGCTCCGGTGATATCGGTGCCTATTTCGATTTGGCGCATGAAGGAGAGGATGTTTCAGCGGAGCTGCGCCGCGAGGTGGACGACCTGCGCGCGTTGGTGGAGAAGCTGGAGACGGCAACGCTGCTCTCCGGCGAGAACGACGACCGCAACGCCATCGTGACCATTCATCCCGGCGCCGGCGGCACCGAGTCGCAGGACTGGGCCGAGATGCTGATGCGTATGTACATGCGCTGGGCTGAGCGTCAGGGCTTCTCGACGCAACTTTACGAATACCAGCCGGGCGACGAAGCCGGCATCAAGTCGGCGACCTTCGGTGTGAATGGCGAGTACGCTTACGGATTGCTCACCAGCGAAATCGGTGTGCATAGGTTGGTGCGCATCTCGCCTTTCGATCAGGCCAAACGGCGACATACTTCCTTCGCCAGCGTCTTCGTCTCGCCGGAGATCGATGAAAGCATCGAGATCGATATCAAGCCCGAAGACATTCGCACCGATACCTATCGGTCCGGCGGCAAGGGCGGGCAGCACGTAAATACTACGGATTCCGCGGTGCGCATCACGCATATTCCGACGGGCATTGTTGTCGCCTGCCAGAACGAACGCTCGCAACACAAGAACCGCGAGAAGGCGATGAGCATTCTGCGGTCGCGGCTTTATGAATACGAGCTGGAAAAGAAGCGGGCGGAGACAAAGATCGTCGAAGATTCGAAGCTTGATATCGATTTCGGCTCGCAGATCCGGTCGTATGTGCTGCAGCCGTATCGTATGGTGAAGGACCTCCGCACGCGAGTTGAGATTGGCGATGTGGATCGCGTGCTGGACGGAGATTTGAACGAGTTGATCCGGGGATATTTGATGCTACGAAGGAAAGAGCAGCGGGGATAGGCGCTCGGAAGCTTTGCATCAGGGCATGGCTTCAGCCATGCCGAACTACGCCAACTTCGACTTTGGGTTCCAGACTCTGAAAAACGGTTTTCAGGGTCTGGAACCCAGGCTTCTTCTACGCTCGTTTCGGCACGACCAAGGTCGTGCCCTGATACAAACCAAAACGATCTGCGACACCGTTTCGAGTAGTGAGAGGCTGTTGTTCAAGCTTTGAGAATTCGCTCGCGGAACCATGCAGCCATCTCGGACTCGGCGATCGTACCGGCCGCGGCTGCTTCCATCATTCGCACCCCTTCGGCAGGATCAAACTGCAGGCGACGGCCGTTGTCGGCGAGAAACAGACGTGCGATCACCCACGCAGTTCGCTTGTTGCCGTCGGCAAATGGATGGTTCCGAACCAGGCCATAGGCATAGGCCGCTGCCAACGCCGCCGCGTCGGGTTTTCCGTAAGCTGCCAGATGCTGCGGCCGAGCCAGAGCAGCCTTGAGGCGGCCAATGTTCGGCACGCCAGACAAGCCTCCATGTTCGGCCAACTGCTGATCATGAATGGCATGCACAACGTCCAGCCGCACCCATCGCCAAGCCTTCACTTGGACAGTACCTTGAGGATGTCGCGATCGTCATGCATGATCTCTTCGGCCAGCGTCATCTGGCGCTCGAAATCCGGATCGTACGGCGTCACCCGATAACCTCCCGGCGCCTCGGTAAGAAATAGGGAATCACCCTTCTTGACCCCTAGGCGAGCCATGACTTCCTTGTTGAGGATGATTCCAGCAGATGCGCCGACGGTAGTGATCTTCAGCTTTGCCATGTAGTGTCCCCAGTCCGACTATATAATCGCGATTATATAGATGCATATTAGCACCTCGTCACAGACTTTAGCTAAAGCGCAGAGCTAGACTCCGGCCGGAGGTGGACCATGCCTCGGAAACCCTCGGCTCGTGGTCGCGTGCACATCGTGCTCATTCCTGGTTTCGCCGGGTTCGATGCGCTGGGCCAGCTTGAATATTATGCTGGCGTTACTCCTCAATTTCAGCTTTGGAAGAAGTCGGGCGCCAGCAGTCGCACTGGCGTAGCCCTCCACTACTTCGACAATTTCCCCACGGCTGCGGTCCGCACCCGAGCGGCAAGGCTGCGAAACTATCTCGCCACGCGTTTCGCGCGCGGGGAATTCGTGCGCGGCGACCGAATCGCGCTGGTGGGTCATTCGACCGGCGGTCTCGACATTCGCTGCCTGCTCTTGGGAGCTGAACAAATCGCCGAAGCAAACGTTTCCGGTCGATGGCGCGGTCGATCCGAAATCCATGGTCACGGCCGAGGATATTCTGAAACTTATCAACCGGATAGTTTTTCTGTCTGTCCCACAATGGGGTACCAACATTGCGGACTGGGTGCGCAGCTATAAGCTGGGCCGGCAGGTGGTGATCGAAAATCTGCGCGCAGGTTTCGCCGGATCGCAGATGCCGATTATTGACACCCTGGAAGAATGGATCTGGACCTATGCCAGTAAGACGACCAGGATGGGGCTGGTTGATGCCGTGCGGGACGTGGTGAGCGAATCCGAGGCGGGCAGCAGCCATGACCCGACGGTCGTCGCAATGGCGCAGGAAGCGGCGTCAGAAGTTGAGTTGTGGTTGCGGCATATCGCGACCGACTTTCACGCTATTGATGATCTGGCGGTTCAGGGCGGTCCCGGGAGCCCAGCGCGTTTCGATAAGAAGCAGCGTCAGGAAGAAGAGGATATCTGGAAAAAGGCCGGCATCGTGACGCGCTCGTACGCGACGATTGGCACGCGTCCGTTCAAGTTCAAAGCGGGCGGCCCCGCGCCGCGCTGGGACCTGGTTAATCCGTTGACCTATCCGGAGACCACGCTGCGCACAAGTCCGTCTCCCAACACTGACATCATTTATCGCATTGGGTATCGCGCCTGTGCAGGAGGACCATTTATTTACCACAATGGCCACGGTGCGCCTGCGGCGAAACCATTTTTCCCTGCTGCCCAGCGACCGCGCGACATCGAGCTTTGGGACAACGACGGCATCGTCAACACGGCTTCCATGTTCTGGCCGAACGGCAAGGACACCCTGCTGGTGCACTGCGATCACCTGGACATCGTGGGGCACTATCACGACGTTCGCAGCGCTGCCAAAGACAGCAGGCGAAGATACCAGGCTTATGACTTGTTGAAGTCAGATTCAGGATTCAATCCTGCCGGCTTTGCGCGAGTCTGGAACGATGTTTTCGATTTCTGCGTCTAGCCTGCGTTCCTGCTGCGCAAGACGGTGACCGCGAAGAGCAATCCTCAGCGCGAGGAAGAGGGAAGAACGAAATCGATGCCGCGGTCCTCGTTGTCGCGCTTGGTCGCGGGCAGATCGAGTTCGGAGATCGCGACTTTCCTGGCGCGCGATTCGTTGAAGATCCAGATTGTCTTGCCGACGATCGCGTAGTTTTGTACTTCCTCGGTATGCCCGTCGCGGTAGACGAGCACTGTCTCGGCATGAATCTCGGCGGTCTTCGACTGGCCTGAGCTCTGCTGAGAGCGCAGCTGATTGACTTCACCTGTCAGGCGATCGATCTGATCCTGCGTCTGGTTGTCCTGTGAGTAGTCGCCGCCAGGCGGGTAAGCGTAGGGATAAGTTTGTGCCGGGGAGGTGTCAGACGGATAGTAGTTGTAATAGGAATTGTCGTAGTAGCTGCCGCCCCATCCCCACCAGGGCCAACCTGCATAGCCAAATCCCCACCACGGATATCCCCAGCCCCATCCGTAACCCCACGGGCGATAGGGAAAAGGCCCGTGCACGCCGTTACCATGCCAAGCGTAGCCGTAGCCGCGATATCCGGCGCCGCCATAGATGCCGCCGCGATAAGAGCCGGCGTAACCTGGGGCGCGGCTGTATCCAACAGATCCGTGATAGCCGTAACCAGCGCTGCCATGCGAAACGGAGCCGCCGCCGGAGAAATGGCCGCCGCCACCCATGCCACCGTGTCCGCCGCCACCTCGCTGTCCCCAGACCGGGAGCGTGAGCAGAGCGCATAATGCCGCACTCAGAACCCATCGCTGCATACACCTATTATCGCTCCAATGGTATAGATGCTGGAAGCAAAGAATTGTTTCGGAGTTTCAAAACGGGCACGGCGGTGGAAAGCTAGAAACAGGATCCCCTCGCGGGCTTAAAGCCCGCTCGTGATGACAAATATAAGACCCAACGGCGCACCCATTCGACAGGCTCAGGGCATGGCTAAAGCTGCGCCCCTTCAAGACGCGGCGTCACTGCTTCTTTGCGTTCTTGGGTTTTGACGGCGGAGCAGGGACCTCTGGCTTCGCGGCTTTGATCTTGCCTTGGCGAATGGCGCGGCGCAGCGCTTCCCAATCCTTCACCGTCTGGTTCGCGTAAGTGATGCCGAAGCGCGCCATCGCGGTATCGAACCTGTCGGCGGTACCCAGGTATCCGGACAAGGCGCAAGGATCACCGGAGCGCGCGTGCCCTTTGGCGAGCAGTTCGCCTGCCATGCGCGCGTACTGCACCAATCCATCACCCTGGAGGATATCGGTCTCGATGGCCGCCTTATGATCGCGCAACTGGCGAACGACGTAGTCGCGGCCGTCAATCGACGTCCATCCCAGGAAGATGTCCGACTGCATTTGCATGGCGCGCTGGCCTTCCGTAACGCGCTCGCCCTGATGCACCGGACTGCGGCGGGGCGGCAGGTAAGGCGCATAGGAAGAAGGCGGCTCTTCCTTGACCTGGAGGAAGAGTGGGTCAGAGATAGCGCCGGCAAACATGAGCAGCACGTAATCGTGGGTGCCGACGCTGCCGGTTCCGACCACACGGAAGACGATGTCCTCCGGGAAGTATTGGGTGAAGAAAAAAGCGCGGTCCGGCGAGAGAGTCCTGGCATAGAAGCGCAGCGATGCGATTACCGCGCTGGCCACGGCGTGCGGGATGTGGAACTGGTTTGGTCTCTGCTCGCGGAAACGGTGTTTGCCGTTAGCGAAGACGGTCAACTTCTGGAGGTTGTGCAGCGGCGTGGCACGCTCTGCCTGGCGAAGGACGGATTTCACGGGTCCTACGACACGGAGTATCTGATAGCGCGCCAGTTCGATGACTGCCATCTCCGAGAAGCGGCGCATGCATTGACGGTAGCGTTGCACGAAAGCGAGCACCGCTAGTTTGCATTGCTTGTCGGCGTTGCCGGCCTCGCGCCCGGCGAGCACCAGGCTTGCTGCCATACGCTTGATGTCCCACTCCCAGGGTCCAACGACGGTTTCGTCGAAGTCGTTGATGTCGAAGATAAGGCGGCCGTCGGCAGCTTCGAAGGCGCCGAGGTTTTGCACGTGAGCGTCGCCGCAGATTTGCGTTCTCAGGGTGGTGCAGGGCATGGCCGCAAGGTCGGCTGCCATCAGCGGCACTGCGCCCCGAAAGAAGCCGAAGGGCGAAGCCGCCATATGTTCGTACTTGATGGGCAGCAAACGGGCGATGCGCGGGCGATTCGAGTCGATCAACAGAGGGACAACGTCGAACTTGCGCTGCTTGGGGTCCCAGTCGCCCTGGCTGATGCGCGCGATCTGGTTGCGCAGGGAGCGCCCGAACTGGCGGCGCTCTTCGCGTGTCTTGCTGGATCGTTGATAGGCCGACATTGCTGGCAAAACAGGAAGCATCATACATGGTGCAGCGGCAAACTGGAAAAAGGTTCACAGCCTCCATCCCCCCCAGCACCAACTGTGAATCCGCTCTAGTCGATGAACATCCAACGACGAGTACCACTTTTTTCCATGAGGAAGCAGATGAAAATCGCATTTATTGGTTTAGGAAACATGGGGACGCCGATGGCGCGGCACCTGGTCCGTGCCGGGCACGAATTGACGGTTTGGAACCGCACGCTGGCGAAGGCCGAGCCGCTCAAGGCGGAGGGTGCAAAGGTCGCCCGGACAGCGGGTGAAGCGGCTGAACACGCGGAAGTGGTCATCACCATGCTGGCCGACGATCACGCGGTCGAATCCGCAGTATTGCACTCCGGCGGCGTGATGGAGAGCCTGCCGCGAGGCGGGACCCACATCTCGATGAGCACCATCAGCGTCGTGCTCTCCAAGAAGCTGGCCGAGGAGCATGGCAAACGCGGTCAGCATTACATAACGGCTCCGGTCTTCGGCCGTCCCGAGGCCGCCGCGGCAGGAAAGCTGTTCGTCGCGACTGCCGGAGAGAGAGCGACGGTGGACCAGTGCAAGCCGATCCTGGAGGTGCTTGGCCAGCGGGTGTTTGTGATCGGCGATAAGCCCGAGATGGCCAACGTGGTGAAGCTGAGCGGCAATTTCCTGATCGCGTCGGTGATCGAGTCGCTGGGCGAGGCGATGGCGCTGGTGCGCAAGTACGGTATCGATCCGCACGAGTATGTGGAATTTCTGACCAATTCGCTGTTTGCGGCACCGGTGTACAAAACCTACGGCGGACTCATCGCCGATGCGAAGCCTGAGAACGTCGGCTTCGCGTTGCGGCTGGCACTGAAGGACATCCGATTGGCGCTGGTGGCGGCCGATAGCGTGGATGTTCCTTTGCCGGTTGCCAGCCTGGTGCACGACCACATGCTGGCTGCCATTGGGCGCGGACGGGAGAAGTCCGACTGGAGCGTGCTGGGACAGCTGGCGGCGGAGGACGCCGGGCTGAAGTAGTTTGCGTGTTGTAACACGCTTGCTACTTTTTGACGTGTCGATCATCCAATGACCTGGGGTAAGAAAATGATCACCATCAGGCCATCAGAAGAGCGGGGACATGCCAACCATGGTTGGCTGGACACACACTACAGCTTTTCGTTTTCTGACTACTACGATCCAAAGAACATGGGATTCCGTGACTTGCGGGTCATCAACGAAGACCGGGTGAGCGCCGGGCGCGGCTTCGGGATGCATCCCCATCGCGATATGGAAATCCTCACCTACATCATCGACGGCGAGCTGAGCCATCGCGACAGCATGGGGCGCGGCGCCACCATCAAGCAGAACGACGTGCAGCGCATGTCGGCGGGCACGGGAGTGATGCACAGCGAGGTCAACCAGTCGAAGGCGCCGGTGCACTTGCTGCAGATCTGGCTTCTGCCCGAAGCTGAGGGACTGAAACCAAGCTACGAAGATCGGACGTTTTCGCGGGAAGAGAAGCAGAACCAGCTGCGGCTGATCGCCTCGCACGACGGGCGCGACGGCTCGACCACGATCAACCAGGATGCGAGCGTTTACGCGTCGTTGCTGGATAGCGGAAAGTCGGTGGAGCTGGAGCTGAACAAGGGGCGTCATGCCTGGGTGCAGCTGATCAGCGGGCAGCTCGACGTCAACGGCACACAGTTGGCTAAGGGCGATGGCGCGGCCATCAGCGGGGAAAACAAGTTGCGGATCGCCAGCAGTGGCGGCGATGGCGCGGCGGAGTTTTTGGTGTTCGATTTGGCGTGAGCGGTGGAGGGGCGGTTCGTATCTGCATGTTCAACTTATCTGTGTCATCCTGAGCGAAGTGAGGCGCAGCCGAACGCAGTCGAAGGAACCCCTATCACTGGAAGAGTGCCGCCGGCTGAAGCCGGCTCAGGATGAGAAACAAAGGGCATGTGACGGCGCGCCTAAAGGCGCGCGCCTTCAAACCCGCCGAAATCGAGTTTTTCCGCAGCGTGTTCAGCCGTGCCGATAGCATCGAATTCTAAGAAGGGCGTTGCGGCACGGCTGAAACTCGTGTTCTGATACAAACTATCCCAATCATGAGTCGAGTCTCTTGAATAACCGCTCGGCGTGGCATTGCGAGGGTGGAGTACGCCTTCAGGCGTACATAATTGGGCAGTTAGTTTGCCGTGCGCTTTAGCGCCTGAGGTAACTCTTCGGCTTTACCTCAGCGGCTAAAGCCAAATTACCAGCCTGTTTTGACTGCACCGCTAAAGCGGTGCTCCACCCAAGCCCCAATGACTCCACCTCATCCGCTGAACACTGCTTATAATCCCTCCATGCCCTTCAAGCGCACGGCGAAGACGTACGACGAAGAATCGCTTTACGAGTACGCCGTGGGAGCGCTGGGACGGCAGATGCGCACAGTCGCCGAGATCAAGCGCCTGATGCGTAATCGCGTTGCTACGCAAGCTGACGGGGACGCGATCATCGAAGCAGTGGTCGCCCGGCTGAAGTCTCAGCAATATCTCAACGACACCAGTTACGCGGAGAGCTACTCGCGCTTTCGCAAGGAGAACGAAAGGTTTGGACGGCTGCGCGTGATCCAGGACCTGAAGATCAAGGGGGTGCACGCGGACATCATCGAGAAAGTGGTTCCCGCCGCTTATAACGAGGTCAACGAGGAACAATTGGCGCGCGAGTTTCTGCGGCGTAAGCGCATCGTGAAACCGGTTGGACAGAAGCAGGCTGCCCGCGTTTTTCGCACCCTGGTGCGCGCGGGTTTCGCAAGCCGTATTATCTTTCGGATACTGAAGATGTGGGATGTTGATGACGAGACGATTGCGGCGCTGGAGGAGGAAAGCAGTGGCTAGTGGTCAGTTGCCAGTACCCAGTTGCCAGTAGCCAGTACCCAGTAGGCAGTTGCCAGTACCTGGGTATGCTCAATGGTAATCTGGCGAAAAACCAATCCGGGAGTTGGCAGTGGACATTTCATCCTGATCGCTGATGACTGGCAACTGGCTACTGGCAACTGACACTGGTTCTCTATGCCAAAGAAACTTGACCACACCTCGGCCTGCGAACATCTGACGCGAGTCGACCGTCAACTGGCACGCATCATCGCTCTTTGGGGGCCGTGTAGCCTGCAGCAGGAGACCACGCAAAGCATCTTCGAAGCTCTGCTGGAGTCGATCATCTACCAGCAGCTCAACGGAAAAGTTGCCGCCACCATCACGGCGCGCGTGAAGGCGCTGTTCCCGGAGAACACGAAACGCATCCGCACTCGCCGCGGGCTGGTTGATGGCTTCCCCACGCCGGAACAGATTCTGGCCGCGTCGGAGGAGAGGCTGCGATCGGCGGGATTGTCGCGCGCGAAGATGCTGGCGATCCGCGATCTGGCGGCCAAAGCGCTTGATGGCACCGTGCCCACGGTGACGCTGGCGCATCGCATGAGCGACGAAGAATTGATCGAACGGCTGGACACCGTGCGCGGCATCGGCCGCTGGACCGTCGAGATGCTGTTGATCTTCCGGCTTGGCCGGCCTGACGTGCTGCCGGTGGATGATTACGGCGTGCGCAAAGGTTTCGCCAAGATGCGCAAGCTGGTCGAGCTTCCCAAGCCCAACGAACTGATGGCCTATGGCGAACGCTGGCGGCCCTACCGCAGCGTGGCCAGTTGGTACATGTGGCGCGCCGCCGAGATGAAAGATCTGCCGCTGGCAGGCGACAGCCCCGCCCCAGCCAAAAGAGGGCTAGAACGGGGCACCCAATCTAAGAAGAGAGTTGGCGCTCGTGCCAAAACTGAATCCGGCGCCAAGAAAAAAACAACAGGAACCCGCACTCGAAAGCGAGCCACAAAATGAAAGTCGTAGCCGTTGTACTGCTGAGCTTTGTTGCCCTCACCGCGTTGGGCCAGGACATGGCCGGCAATTACGTTCTTCGCGGAGTGATGGAGGTCGGCTCAGAGTTGCTGCTGAAGCCCGACGGCAAGTTTGAGTTCATGCTCGCCTACGGCGCCGCCGACTACTGGGCCAAAGGCACCTGGAGTCGCGATGGCGCGGCCGTGGTATTGCACAGCGTCGGCAAGGAAGAAGCTCCGTTTCGTCTTCTGCGCAGCGAAGCCGGTAAGCCTGGCCAGATTCGCGTGGTGGTGCTCGGCCAAAACGACAAGGGCGTCGAGAACATCGATGTTCATCTGCTGATCGCGGGCAAGGCGCTCAATGGGAGGACGGATTCCGATGGCGCCGCGGTCTTTCCCGACGACCCCAAGGCGCACGCCGTTGCCTTCGAGGTGCCCGTCTACGAGGTGCAGGCAGGCCCTTACGAGATCGATCCCACCAAGAAGGATTTTTACTTCGAGATCAATGGCGATGCCATCACCCAGGTGTTTTTCAAGGATGAGCGACTGGCCATCGACGGAACCACGCTGGTGATGAAGCATGGGGATCCCAAAGATCCCATGCGCTACGTAAAGGAATAATCTCCTACGGCGCCTTTTGCAGGAAATCGATGAAGGCCTGCGCCGCTTCGCGGTCACTGCCGGTTACGTGAGCGGGAATGATGGCGGGAATGACCGCGGGACATCCCTGCACTCCGGCACAAACATTGGTGGCCTGCGGCAAAGCCATCTGCAGCGCGGAATTCGAGCTGGCATCGTCCGGGGAATCCATAATGACCAGACTGACGTTATCGTCCGCGGTTTGCTTGCGCAGCATTTCCCGGTAGTCGCCGGTCTCGCTCTGAATGTCGATATGCTGGCCTGATTTCACCCGAGGATTGCTGCCCTCAAAGTCCAGAATCCTGCGGTCGAGATTACTGCCATAGACCGAATTAAGGTTTCGTAGAAGGTGTACTTCTATGGTGGAAGAGTGTTGCTTCCTCGGCTTGCAGCCGCTGAACAAGGAAAACGCCAGAACCAGGGAGAGTGCGACTGCCAACTTCAGTCGTTGTGCCATTCCGACATAATATCTGGAGCAGACGGGTTTTGCAGGATCAGAACAAGAATTGGCGGCCGTTGCGGTCGTGTTCCGCCACAAATCGTATTGATTTGCGAGACAGTTGGAGGCTCAGATGACCGATATTCTGCCGCCGGCGGCAGTGCCGGGTTGCCGTCGTCAAGAAAATTTAATCCCAGAGCAACAGAACACCCTTTTCTAATCGGCCGCCTTCATACATAATGCAGGCACCGAACTACGGGCCATGGGTGGGGAAATGAAGGCGGGCGCGGTAATTTGTCTGGCAGTCGGAATATTGTGTTCGCCGCTGGCCGCGCAGCAGGCTGTGATTGCCAGTGCGGCGGCGCCGTCGTTGCCGGCGATCCTTACCATGCCACCAGCGCCGGAGCTTTCGCGAGCCAGCCGGGCTGCTGGCCCGGCCGATCTTGAGCTCGCCTCCCTCGCAGTGGGATTTCCGGCCAATAATGCGCTATATGCGGCTACGCTGCTGCACGGTCCTGCGAACGTGTGCACGCAAGCGCTGCCGCCCATGCTGGCCGCGCCTCAAAGCGATTACGCCTTCGATCACCTGCAATTTACAGCGGCGGCATTTAAGAGTGCCTTCACCCACGACAACATGGTGAAAATGGCGCGCAACTTTGTTCCTGGTCAGCCATTTCCCGACGCGCCATCTTACGTTCCGCTTACCAGCCATCAGAAATTCGAGTTGTTCCTGCGCCGTGCTCATTCCTTTGACACGGTCAGCGGGGCGTTTATCGATTCCATTACCGCGCAAGTTACGGGAGCTTATCCCAGCTTCGGCGGCGGAATGGCGGGCTACGGCAAGCGCCTGGCGGCAGCAACCGCGGGCGCGGAAAGCGCGTCATTCTTTGGGACATTTGCCTTGCCTGCGTTATTGCACCAGGATCCGAGATACTTCCGATCGCAGCAGCCGGGTATCTCCGATCGCCTGGCCTATGCCGCCAGCCGCGTCTTAATCGGGCGGAGCGACAGCGGCCGCAGCGTCATCAACACTTCGCTGATCCTCAGCGAGTTTGTACAAGCCGCAGTGTCGAACGCCTACATTCCGTACCGCAGGGAAACGGTGCCGGGAACGATTGAGAATGCGCTAACCGGTCTAGGTTCGGTGGCGCAAGCCCGCATTCTGAACGAGTTCTGGCCCGACATCATGAGATTCGTGGCGCAGCACGAGCCCGGAACAATCCATCACTGGCATGAGAAGTGGAACAACAGCAGCCTCGGCCAGTACGCCAGCCGGTAGAAATGCAAGTTTTCGGAGTTGCGTTATCGCCAGCGGGTGGAGCACGCCTTCAGGCGTGCAGGAAATATCTCCCCTTATGAGATCGGCTTCAGCCGCTGTGGTAAGTTTTGGGAGCAGTTACCTCAGCGGCTAAAGCCGCCCGCTTCTTAGATTTTTTTTCTGCACGCCTGAAGGCGTGCTCCACCCTTTATGCAACCGTGATTCAGGCCCAGCCTGTTCCATGACAAATGTCATTTGCTGGGGCTGACAGTCCACACTACTGGCGCTGGTTGCGGTCCGATTAACCTTTCATGGGTGGATTGGTGATGGAGGGCGACGAATGCTTGATCCTGGTTCCTCCTCTTTCAAACCTGCGGCAAGAATGCGATGCTAAAGTGGGATGGAGTACCCCTAGCCAGTGAAACTGATTTAATGGTATTGATCGTGCAAAACCCCGGCTATTTTTATGCCTGAATTGAAGGATGAGCTAGCATCGCTGCGCATTGATCGTGACACGCCGAGCCCTGTCCGGTGGCGGCTCCCGCTCATCCTGGTGATCATGCTCGGCGTCGCCGTGGCGGGAGGCTGGTATTACGCCAAGGGGCATCAGGTTTTCGGCGGCATTGACGTGGAAACCGTGCAGGCGACAGTCGAAAGCAGCAACGGCGCCAACTCCGGCCCGCCGATCCTCACCGCGTCAGGGTATCTGGTGGCGCGACGGCAGTCGGTGGTGTCGTCGAAGATACAGGGCCGCATCTCATCGCTGCGCGTAGAAGAGGGCAGCGTGGTGAAGGATGGCGATGTCCTAGCGACGCTGGACAACGCCGACGTGATGGCCGCAATTGCCAAAGCCAAGGCTGACATCGAGTATGCCAAAGCAGATCTGGCCGAAGCGCAACGCCAGGAGCGCTTGCAGGAAGATCTTTATCGCGGCAAAGTGAGCTCGCAGGATGCGCTGGACGCGGCGAAGGCCAAGGTGAACCTGGCGGCGGCGGCCATTGAGCAGGACAAGGCGAACCTGCAAGTCCAGGAGGCATATCTGGACTTCACGACCGTGCGTGCCCCGTTCGCGGGAATTGTGGTCAAGAAGATGACCGAGGTGGGCGAGAGCGTCGCGCCGATTCCGCCAGGAGTGAACATTTCGACGTCGTCGGGAGCAATCGTGGCCATCGCCGACATGAATTCGCTGGAGGCGGAGGTGGACGTGAACGAGTCCAACGTCTCGCAGCTGGGACCCAATCAGCCGGCGGAGATTACGGTGCAGGCGATTCCGAACCACACTTACAAGGGCGTGCTGCGGCAGATTATTCCCACCGCCGACCGGACGAAAGCGACTGTGACCGTCAAGGTCTCGATCCTCGACAAGGACAAGTACCTGCGCCCGGAGATGAGCTGCAACGTGACCTTCCTTGAGCCGCAGAAGAAGACGCAGAACGCTGAGGCGTCGCCGCAGCGCGTCATCACCGTCCCCAAAGAAGCGGTGATCACGCGTGACGGCAAGTCGGCGGTCTTCGCGATCGAGGACAACAAAGCCCGCGCGATGCCGATCACCACCGGCGCTGATCTGCACGGGCAGGTGATCGTAAGACAGGGATTGGCAGGCGGTGAAACGATCGTCAACAATCCGCCGCAGAAGCTGAAGAATGGAGATGTGGTTAAGGTGAAGGGGTAGGAGGGTTCGCCCTACAAGCCGAGTATGGGCACAGCGGCCGCAGCCAAAATCCAGAGTGCAATCTGCACTCCGAAGACCGGAAGATTTTGACGCCACCCCCGGCGCGCTGCGATGACGAGAAAAGTCACCATCAGCGGCACTTGTGCCACCATGATGAGCTGGTAGAGATGGGCCAGGGTGCCTTCATCTCCTGGCGGCTCAAGCGCGGGCAACAGTCCAGCTTTGCCGATCGCGCAAATCGCCAGGGCCAGCAGCGACATGATGGGCGGCGCTATCCGGCTGACGCGAAGCAAAGCGCCAGAGCCAGACGGCGCCCACAAACGCTCCCCTAATGTCATAGCATCCTCCCAGCAAGCGGGCCGGCATTGGCTAGCAACCAAGACCGATGCCGGCGGTCGAGGCACTACCTATTTCTGTTTTGGCGGATAGTTCTTGAACAGCTTGACGACCGCCTTATCCAGATTGCTGATGTTCTTGTTGCTGTTGTCGGAAATCGTGTCGGTGGCGGAGCCGCGCCACAAAATCTGCTTGTCCTTGGCGTCGGCCAGTTCCACCACCAGGGTTCCCTGCTTGGTGACGTAGGTGTTGTAGGTCACCTGATTCGGTCCCCAGTAACCCCAGCCCCAGCCCGGCCCGAAGCCGTAGTTGGTGCCGACCACTTCCTTCTGATCGTGAATGGTGTTGCTGTAGACCACCCACATGTCAGGATTGGAATCGACCTTGGTCAGACCTTTGGCCTGCAGTTGCTTGTCAATCGCATCGATAATGCGCTGGTGCCAGAGACCATGGGCGGGACGGGGACTCGTCTCCCACATGTAGGTGTGGTAGGTCGAGAAGTTAGCGCTGCGGTCCCAATCGGTGTTGATCTTCTGCGCCAGAGTCAGCGTGGAAAGCAGAAGGCTGAGGATTACAACCGAGAATACGCGTTTCATCATGGACAACGGCTCCCTTTGGATGGATTGCTGCAGGATGCGCCTGGGCATCATGGCATCGCCAAAGATACTATTCCGCAGTTGCTGGAGTCCAGTGGGACTGGTGTTTTCGGTGAGTCTAATATTGTGGTCAAGCTGTTTTGGGTGGAGCACGCCTTCAGGCGTGCAGTTCAGATCTTCTAAATAAATGTCTCGGCTTCAGCCGCTGAGGTAAGGGGTGGATTTACCTCAGGCGCTAAAGCGCATATTGAAGTGGGGCTGCAATATGCACGCCTCAAGGCGTGCTCCACCCGATACCAATAAGCGCGTGAATCTCGAACTGACCCACTACCGGCAGGATCGACCCGGCAGTCGCCGTGCGTCCGGGAACCATTTGGATTACGCTAACGTAACCTGCTCGGGAGATTGCGATGGATGGAATGTGGGTTTGTGGCGGGCTGTGGATCGCGTTTGCCGTGGTATGGCTGGTGTGGGCGATCCGAACTAAGCCGACGCAGATGCGCGAGGGGGTATCGTCACGGCTGACCTACTCGGTGCTGACGGTCGCCGCTTTCTTCAGCATGTTTAGCGGCGACGTTCCCCGGGATTGGCTGCGCATTCGCTTATTTCCGGCGAATCCGTGGACCGCGGTGCTCGGCGTGGCCATTACGGCGGCAGGGCTTGGCTTCGCGGTGTGGGCCAGGGCCTACATAGGCACCAACTGGAGCAGCTCGGTGACGGTGAAAGTGGGACATCAGCTGATCAAGACGGGACCATACCGCTGGGTGCGGCATCCGATTTATTCCGGAATGATCCTGGCCATGCTGGGCACGGCGCTGGAGCGCCGGCAGGTGCGCGGCATGGTAGCTGTCGTGCTGTTGTACGCCGGCTTCAAGATCAAGAGCAAGATAGAAGAGCACACCATGAGCAACACATTCGGCGCGGAATATGCCGACTACAGCCGAACTACCGGCGCGATTTTGCCGAAGCTGTTCTGACTAGCTGTTTTCGGCGGATTCAGCATCCAACAAATCTTGTGCGATTCCTTTTTATTCTGGATAGCAGTCGAAGTATGCGTTCGAATCACGACCGAATCCAGCGCCCGATCCATAATCCAGTGACGAGCTTCTACAAGAGTCGGCAGAACTACGTTCGGCTGGTGTTGTGGCTGGCCCCCCTGTTCTGCGCGAGTGCCGCGTTCGCGTCGGCAGCGACTGGCGATCAGGCTTGTCCACGTCCGGCAGCGGGTTCAACCCTGCAGAATCCGCCGGAGTTGCGCAGCCAGAACGGTGTCCTGGACGTCAGCCTTCATTTCAAGTATCAGGCGACGACGATCGAGCAAGGGCCACCACGCTACTGCTACATGACCGATACCGGGATGGAATCTCCCACGCTGCGCGTGCATCCGGGCGATCAGCTGATCATTCATTTCCATAACGACCTGCCGCCCACGTGTCATCAGGATGACGTACTCCAGACAGCCGTGCGGCCGGGCGCGGACTTCGAGTATCGCGTGACCATTCCGCGGGATGAGCCGCCGGGATTGTACTGGTACCATCCGCATCCGCACGGCTTCAGCGAGCGCCAGGTGCAGGGCGGCGCGTCGGGAGCGCTGATTGTCGAGGGGCTGGAGAACGTGTATCCCTCGCTCGCGGGATTGCGCGAGCGGGTGATCGTGCTGCGCGAGCAGCCGCTGACCAACCCCGGCTACCTGGACTCTCATATACCCGCCTGGGATGTTTCCATCAACTATGTGCCGGTAATCTTTCCGGGGTATCAGCCGGCCACGATTGCGACCGCGCCGCCGCGAAAAGAGCTGTGGCGCGTGCTGAATGCAGGTGCGAACACGATTCTGGATCTGCAAGTTGTGGTGCAGGGCGTGCCGCAAGCGGTGAAAATTGTTGCCCTCGACGGCGTACCCGTGAGCGGCGATTCGCGTGAGAGCAGCATTCTGCTGCCGCCAGGCGCGCGCGCGGAGTTCGTGGTTGAAACGCCCAAGGTTGGCGAGCAGGCGCAGCTGGTCACCAAAAACTGGGATACCGGGCCCGAGGGCGACCGCGATCCCGACCGGCCGGTGGCCAACATTGTCAGCACAACCGGGATTGCGAGCGATGCCGGCGACCGCGAGGGAAAGTCCGATGCGACGAAGGCGTGGCAGCCGCGAGCGGATGGAACGGCCATCGTGCAGCGTCGGCTGTATTTCTCACAGCTCACTCCGAATCCGAAGGAGGGCAACACCTCGGTCTTTTACTTCGTTACCGTGTTGGGACAGACTCCGGCGGTGTATCACATGAATCAGCCGCCGAACATCGTCGTCCATGAAGGCGATGTGGAAGATTGGGTGGTGGAAAACCGCGCGCCCGAAGATCATACGTTTCACATTCACCAGATCCATTTTCGAGTGCTGGAGGTGGATGGCAAGCCGGTGAACGATCCGGCCCTGCGCGACACGATCGAGATCCCGTACTGGCCCGGCTCGGGGCCGTATCCCAGCGTGAAGTTGCGCATGGATTTCCGCGATCCCAACATCGTGGGAACGTTCCTCTATCACTGCCACATCCTGAAACATGAAGACATGGGCATGATGGGAGTGATCGAGGTGCTGCCGCCGGGATTGCCCACGGTCACGATCCTGAAAGCTCCGTCGCGGGTCGGAGTTGCGACGTCGATAAGCATCGTCGCTACGGTTACCGGGAAAAATGCGAATAGCAGCCCGCCCGGCGGGACAGTGCAGTTCGCGGTAGATGGCATCGCGACCGGAAAGCCGGTGGCTGTTGTCGATGGCAAGGCGTCGTTCACGACGTCGTTCGAGGCGGCCGGCGTGCATGAGATCACCGCGACGTACGCGGGAGACAGGGCCTACGATGTTTCGGCGGCGCGAGCGGTGAAGTTGAGGGTAACGGAGTGACGGCACGGCGGGTGCCCTCGGACTAACTGCGCTGCCGCCGCTGCGCGGCTCGTACATCCCTGTGCTAGACTCGCTGCGCTCGGTTCCAGCCAAAAACAATCATGAGGAGCGCATCGGAATGCTTCGACGTGCTTGCAGCGTTATTTTCTTTGCAGTCGTTCCAACAATATTCGCGATAGTCAGCGCGAGTTTGCCTTGCGGCGCGCAAGACGGCCAGTCCTCTTTGCAGAGTTATTTCGTCGGCCGGCAGGTGAGGGTCGAGATCGACATGCCCGGCACCCAGCAGGGCGTGGACTTGCGCGTGGAGCGCGACGATCCCATGGACTGGAAGGGATACTCCGGCCGCCTGAAGCAGTTTGGCCCGGCGATCCGCAGCGGCGACCGCGCCACCATCACAACCCTGGTGGTAAAGAAGAACCTGATCGAGTTTCATCTCGGCGGCGGCGGTTTTGGCACGTTCTGGGACGACACCCGCACCACCGTCACTCCTTATCAGATCGAGAAAAGCAGCTACGAAAGGCAGCTGGAGAACGATATCCGCAACACCAGCGATCCGCAAAAGAAACGTGACCTGCAGCGCGAGCTGGACCGCGTCCGCTATCGCCGCGAACGCGAGCAGGCAGCCGACAATCGCGCGGCCCAGATTGCCAGCCAGCTGAAGGCGCAGGAAGTGGCGGACAAGCGCATCCGCGGCGGCTCGCGCTTCAATCTGCGCTGGGCGGGTAGCATTCCTCAGGACCAGCTTACCCCTGACGCGGTGATGAAACTGCTCGACGGCTATGTCAACTTTGGCGACCTGGCGGGGCAGAAGGCGATTCTGCAGCCTACGGCGCAGAATACTGCGGCGGCCAATGCCAACGCGCCGGCCAACGGAGCGCCGGCTTCGCCTATCACCCAACTGAAGCGCGGCATGCAGGTAGGCGAGATCAGCGAGTTGCTGGGGCTGGGACGAATGCTGTCGGAGTCGACTTCGGAAGAGGGATTGAAGACGCAGATCTTCGAGTACCTGCCTAACGACTATCGCGTGGAAGTGACGTACGTGGATGACGTGGTGGTGCGGTATTCGATCACGTCGAGATAACAAAAGCCGCGCTTGCTCTTCGCTCTTCGGCTCTTGGCGAAGTCAATGTAGTTACGGCGAAGTTCGTCAGCGGCTGAGCAGTTTGTGTGTGAATTGTGCCGTCCCTACGGGACTCGCCGAATTTTTCCACGCTACCCAGCACTCCGCCTGCGGCTCCGTGCTGGGCTAGATAATTCCGCGCCTACGGCGCTCGATTTTCGGCTTCCTGCTCCACTGCCGAACGCAATCTTTCGGGCAAATCGACAACCAACACCGCGCTTCACTAAGGCGTGATTTCGAAGATCACCCCGCAGCCGAGATTCTGGTAGCAATTGCCGACGCTGTTGCCGCCCGCCTGAGTCGTGCCGTAGATGTTGCCGCTGGCGTCCATGGTGAGCTGTCCGAAAGGCAGGCCTCCATCGGCGCCGCCGGTGAAATCGTGCAGTGTCGTCAAGGTCCAAACGCCGTTCGACTGGCTGAGCTTGAATACCGAGCCATGCAGGTCCGCTCCATCGATTTGTGTAGTGCCGTAGAGATTGCCGGAGGCGTCCATCAGCAGCGTGGCGGTGGGGCCCGCGCCAGACTGATACGGTCCGGCGAAATTGTAGAGCGTGGTGAGGCTCGAGCCGGTAAGGGAGTACTCAAATACTGTGCCGCCTTTGCTCGTTCCCCCCTGGGAGGTGGTGCCGATCAGATCGCTCCCCGAGAGAAACAGTCCGCCGAGGGCGCTGCTTTGCTGGCTAAACAGCAGAAAAGTCCCACCTGAGCCGGAACTGGTGATCGAATAGAGACCACCGGGCCCCGCGCTAGTCGTGCCATAGAAGTTGCCGGCGTTGTCGGTGACAAGGCCGGCATAGGGATTGCGGCTTATCCCTTCGAAGGGATTGAAACCGTGCTCGTTCCAGCCGCCGCCGCTGCGAGACAGCTCAAAGACCCCGCCACAGGAACCGTCGTCGCACAGATATCCGCCGCCGCCGGCCGTGGTGCCCCACATATTTCCCTGGGGATCGAAGATCAGATCACCACCACCGGGGTTCGCCGGGCCGTACTCACTGTCGAAGCTATACAGTTGAGTCTCGGTCCATGGACAAGAGGGCGTGGGGCAAAACGTGGCAGGCGGTTGCAGCTGAAACACCGTCCCGAGACCTATTCCTCCCTCACTGGTCGTTCCAAACAGAGCACCATTTGGCCCAAAGACCACTCTGGCTTCAGGGTTAGCGCCGTCGGGACTGCCGTTGAACTCGTGAAGCAGCCCGAAGGTCCATCCAGCTCCTCGATGAGACAACTTAAACACCGTGCCGCAACCAATGTGGTGGTACATGCTGCAATTGGTCGATCCTCCCTGGTAAGTGGTTCCGTACAGATTGCCGGCCTCATCAAACGTCACGCCGGCTTCAGGATTTCCACCGTCGCTCTGCCCGGTGAAGTTGTACAGGACGCTGTAGGTTTGTGCGGAAGCGGCCGGGGTCGCCATCGTCAGCGCTAACGCAAGCGTGAGCGCGGCGAGGATCGTTTTAGTAGCCGGGGCTGGGCGGAAATTCTGCGGATTCGCTGTGTGCTGCATACGACTCTCCTGTTGGGAAGCAAGCCGAACCCCAATCTTGCGGCCTATTTTATGCCAACTGGCTGAAAGCGGCGTGGAAATTTATATTGGCTGGGTTGAAATTCGCGGCTATTAGCAAGGGTTGCGGCGATGTGCATGTTCGGGATAATCAACCTGTGGCGTGACAGTCGGGGATCTGCGTCGGCCCGCGCCGGGTCGCTGTTATGATGGCGACCGTGACCAAGGGATCTGCGCGCGGGAAGTTCATCAGCTTCGAAGGGCTTGACGGCTGCGGCAAGAGCACGCAGCTGGAGAAGCTTGCCGGAGCGCTGCGAGGGCAGGGAATTGAAGTCGTCACCACCCGCGAACCGGGCGGAACCGAGATTGGCGAACGAATTCGCGCGGTGCTGTTGAGTTCGCGCACGGCCGGACTCGATCCCCACGCTGAGATGGCGCTGATGTTTGCCTCACGGGCGCAGTTGATTGCCGAGGTGATCCTGCCGGCGCTGGAAGCAGGGAAGTGGGTGTTGTGCGACCGCTTCACCGATTCCACCGAAGCCTACCAGGGCGCCGGGCGGCAGCTTGGGACCGAGCCCGTGCTGCGGCTGCACGAGATTTTGTGCCGCGACCTCTGGCCTGACCTGACCATCCTGATGGACTCGGATGTGAGCTCCAGCGTAAGCCGGGCGCGGCGGCGCAACAAGTCTGCCGAGCAGGATGAGAACCGCTTCGAGAAAGAGAGTGGCGCGTTCTTTACGCGCGTGCATGAAGCGTTTCTGGAGATTGCGCGGCGAGAGCCGCAGCGCGTAGCGCTGGTGGACGCGCGTCCGCCGATCGAGGTGGTGCATCAGGAGATTGTGCGGGTGGTGAGGGAGAGATTGATGGAGCCAATTTGAAATGGCACGGCTTCCAGGCTACTGAAAACTGTTCGCCTTTGAAAGGACATGGCTTTACACGTTACAGAAATGACCGATTGCTGAGCTTTGAAAGGGCACACCTTCAGGTGTGCCGTAACGAGTCCCTCATTAGTTTTTCTTCCGAGCGGGCTTCAGCCCGCGAGGGATCCGCCTTTCGGATTTTTTCCGCAGCCTGTGGAGCCGTGCCGAGCGCGAAGCCTTACGATAAAGTGGGTCCTTGGCTCGAGGGGTGCTCATGAAACCCGAACGCGAACACGCCACCAGAAACGATCAAACGTATTTCGTTACAGCAATAACTTGGCAGCGACGTGCCTTGTTTCAGAATTCATCATGGGCCGATCTTTTCTTGAGTACTTTGCATTCCTATCGAGGGCGCGCATACCTATTACACGAGTACGTGCTCATGCCGGAACATTTTCACATTTTGTTGACGCCAATAGAGAGCTTGGAACGAGCGGTGCAGTTTCTCAAAGGCGGGTTTTCCTTTCTTGCAAAGAAGGAACTGGAATCTTCTATAGAGATTTGGCAGCGCGGGTTTTCCGATCATCGGATTCGCGATTCGGCCGACTATGAAGTGCACGTCGAGTACATAATGCGGAATCCGACCGGAAGAAAGCTGGTGGAACGGGCAGTCGAGTATCCGTATTGCTCAGTTTTTCCCGGTTGCGAGAAAGACGAGGTCCCTCAGTGGCTAAAGCCATTAAAGGTGGAACAAGAGTGCGGCACGGCTGAAGCCGTGCCCTTTCAAAGCCAGACTTTCAAAGGAGCGACAGCGCTCGCCTCCTTCAAACGGTACGGGGTTTCATTAACGGGAAGACTTTGATACCAATGCCTTTTTCTGATTTTCATGGCAATGCCGAGACGGTGCGCACGCTGCGCGAGATGCTGGCGCACGAGCACTTTCCTCATGCGGTGATCCTTTCCGGGCCGCAAGGGGCAGGGAAGTTCACGCTCGCTCAAATGGTGGCCAAGGCGATGAACTGTCTGGAGCATCCCGTCACCGACGGCCTGCCGGATTTCTGCGGCCATTGCGCCAACTGCCTGCGGATCGCCGAAGCAGATGCGCTGGAAGAGCGTTTTGCCGAAGCCGTGGAGGCGCGCGAGAACCTGCGCGACGCCGACAAGCGCGAGACTCGCCTCTTCGTGCAGACGCATCCCGATGTGCTGATCATTCCGCCGGATCCGCCGCAGATGCTGGTGAAGGTTGATCAGGTGCGCCACGTCATCCACGAGATCTACTACCGTCCGGCGGAAGGCGGCGAACGGGTCTACATCTTCAGCGACGCCGACTTCATGAAGGAGGCGGCGAACTCGCTGCTGAAGATCCTGGAAGAGCCGCCCGAGTTCGCGACGATTTTCCTGCTGACGGATAATCCTTCCGCGCTACTGCCCACAATTCGCTCGCGCTGCATGCATCTGCGGTTGTCGCCAGTTCCGGCGACGGAAGTCGAGCAGTATCTGGCTAAGACGCGTCCGGAGTGGAAGCCGAAGGAACGGGCGGTGGTAGCGCGAGTTTGTGGCGGCGGATTAGGCCGGGCGCGCAGCTTCGATCTGGCAGGATATCTGGCGGCGCGGCAGGACGCGCTGGCGCTGCTGGGACCGGCGATGGGGGCGCGCGACCACAGCGACCTCTTCCATGTGACCGACACCTACCGCTCGGGCGCCGAAGGCAAGGCCAAGACCGAGCAACTGATCCGCACACTGTATTCGCTGCTGGAAGACATGCTGTTCCTGCGCTCAGGTACGCCGGAGCTGGTGCGCAATCAGGACATCCAGACGGAGCTGGTGCGAATGGCCGAGAGCGCGGATTTTCCGTGGATTGTGACCGCCGTGCAGCGGCTGGGTGAACTGGAGAGCGGAATGCGCCGTAACCTGCTGCGTTCGCTGGCGCTGGACACGTTCGCCACCTCGCTGGAGATGACACCAAAGTAGCATTCGAATGATTGTCTTGGCGGAACGCCTGTGTTAGGGTATCGCTAAGTTCACACCTAGGAAAACCTCGGGGTTCAACATAACGCCAAGGCTTGCCACGCTTACCGTGCCGGTTGTAGCGTCCCGAGTTCACGAACGCCGAAAGGCTGGTGTGCAGACCACAGGAGTTTGATCACCATGAAAGAGTCCATGGATGCCACCGCCGTAGGGCGAGCTATTGACCCGGAAGCGTTTGCCAACCGCAAGCTGATCCGCCCCGCACTGAACCGCAACGATCATCCGCGCCAGGATGGCGAGCGCCGCGAACGAATCGAGCGCCCGGATCGAGGCGACCGCTCCAACGGCAAGAAAACGCCGCCGCCGGAGCAGACCCACGCCGAGAATTTCTATTATCAGAAGCAGATGCAGTCCAAGACGCCGATGGTGCTGGTGCTGCAGGACGGCGAGGAAATTCACGGCATGATCGAGTGGTACGACAAGTATTGCCTGAAAGTGAACCGCGTCGGCGCGTCGAACCTGCTGATCTACAAGCCCAGCATCAAGTATCTGTACAAGGAAAGCGAAGCCGGGCCGCGGAAGTAGAAGAGCAGCGAGCTTCGACCCCGACAACCACCCCACGTAGTGTCATCCTGAGCGTAGTGAGGCGCAGCCGAACGGAGTCGAAGGACCCCTATACGCGCTGATAACCGTGCCGCCCCCGAGGGGCGCAATCTAGATGATGCATCCTACCCAGCGCTGAAGCGCTGGGCTAAGCTATGCCGTGCCTAAGGCACTGGTTTTTCGTGCCTCGTATCTCGTCTGTTTGACGGGCGACGACACGCTAGCTCGGGCTGATAGCTGACGGCTGTGCCCCTCACAGCTTCGGCAGCACGATGCCCTTTTGCCCCTGATATTTTCCGTGCTTGTCCTTGTAGCTGACCTCGCACATCTCGTCGGACTGGAAGAACAGGATCTGGCAGAGACCTTCGTTGGCGTAGATGCGCGCGGGCAGCGGCGTGGTGTTGGAGATCTCGAGCGTAACGAAGCCTTCCCACTCGGGCTCAAACGGCGTCACGTTGACGATGATGCCGCAGCGCGCGTAGGTCGACTTGCCCACGCAGATCGTTAGCACATCGCGCGGGATCTTGAAGTACTCCACCGAGCGCGCCAGGGCGAACGAATTGGGCGGCACGATGCAGACATCGGTTTGCAGGCTGACGAAGGAGCGCTCGTCGAATTTCTTGGGATCGACGATGGTGCTGTTGACGTTGGTGAAGATCTTGAACTCGTCGGCGACACGCAGGTCGTATCCGTAGGATGAGAGACCGTAGGAGATGACGCCTTCCCGGACCTGCTTCTCCGAGAAGGGGTTGATCATATCGTGCTCGTTGGCCATTTTGCGGATCCAGCGGTCGCTCTTGATTGCCATGAAGCTCCTTGGGATGGTGAAAGCACCGGGCATTAGCCCGAAGAAATGGGACGATCCGGAATATGGCTTTAGCCACGGCAAACCAAGGCTAGAGCCGATCTTCGGGTTAGGCGTCGTTGGCACGACAGTCGTGCCCTGATATAAACCTGCTCGCTTGCGAAACGTCATCTTACGGAATGCTGAGCAAATTGACAAAGGGCATTGGTCAACCCGGGCTTACGCCCCGCGTTCCTGGCGTTTCCGCCGCATGCGGGATACCTTCGGCGAACGATCGGCGAATGATCTCGCAACTCGGTAAGCCTCCTGCTATGAATGACTTGCGCCGTAATGTGAAATTAAGTTGACTCGATCTAAGGAGAGCGCAATAGTTACCCCGCGACGGGCGGTAATAGATGCCGCCGGTTGAAGGCCGTCAGTCGCTTCCGTGGATCGGCGGCATGGCGCGAAACTGATCGAGGAGAAACTAAAATGGCAACTTCAAAGCAAAGTGCAGCTTCGATATTCGGCGTCAACCTGCGAACCGGAATGGCGGTGCTCACATTCCGCCTCCTTCTCGCTACTCTTGCTGCGGTTGCGATGATCACGGCTGTCACAACCGTAGCAGGGGCACAAACCTACCATGTGCTGTACAACTTCACCGGGCACGCCGACGGAGGAGATCCTGCCGGAGGTCTGGAGATGGATGCGCGTGGAAACTTGTATGGCATGGCGAATGATTACGGTAACGGGAACTGCTCATTTGGTGGCACCGTTGGCTGTGGAACGGCCTTTGAGTTAGCGCACAAAGGTACGGGATGGATTTTCAATCTCCTATACACGTTTACCGGAGGAAATGACGGGCAAGCCCCTTCGGGCCGCATGGTCTTTGGGCCGAATGGGAGTCTATACGGCACGACTGTCTTCGGAGGCGGCGGTGACTGTACGTTCGGTCAAGGTTGCGGTACCGTCTTTAACCTGACGCCTCCGGCCAGCGTCTGTAAGTCCGCGCTTTGCCCATGGTCAGAAACCGTGCTCTATCGATTTACCGGCGGCAGCGATGGAAATTGGCCCCAACTTGGCGACCTGAGCTTCGATCACTCCGGGAACATCTACGGCACGACGCCTCAGACAGTTTACGAATTGCTGCGTTCCAATGGCGCGTGGGCATTCAACCTGCTGTTCGCGTTTACCCAACAGGATGGCGGCTGCTGCTCGTTCAGCGGCGTGATCTTCGACCAGGCAGGAAACCTATATGGCACGACCTACGCCGGCACTACCGGATGCGGACTCGTCTTCGAACTCTCGCCCTCGGCGGGCAGTTGGACCTACAACACGCTGCACAATTTTCTGTTCGGGACCGACGGATGCGAACCGCAAGGCAACCTGATTTCAGATCAGCAGGGGAATCTCTATGGCACGAGTCCCCAGGGCGGAGCGTACAACACCGGTACGGTCTACGAGCTAACGCCCTCGAGCGGCGACTTTTCCGTGCTCCACGCGTTCTACGGAGGAGTCGAGGAAGAAGGGCCCTTCGACGCGGTGGTCTTCGACGCCAATGGCAACCTCTATGGCACGACCTATGGGGGCGGCTCTCACGATCGGGGCAACGTCTTCAAGCTGACCCCTTCCGGCAACGGTTGGATCTACCAGTCCTTGTACGATTTCACCGGCGGCAGCGACGGCGCAACGCCCGAAGACAAACTGATTGTTGATGCCAGCGGCAATCTTTATGGCACAACCTCATATGGCGGCACCGGCAACTGTAATGGAGGGTGTGGCGTAGTCTTCGAGATTACCCCGTAACGATTTACGCCAAAAGTAGTTACGCGAATCTGTGAAGTCGGATAGAATCACAGTTGCGTCTGCGGTGCAGGCCATTGCGCCCGGCGAGCGTCATGTGCGGAGCCCCCTTGTGATCAAACTGGACCTGATCAACGAAGTTGTCACCAAAACTGGCGTCACCAAAACCAAAGCGGAAATGGCCGTCGAGACCGTCTTCGAAAGCATGAAGAAGTCGCTGGCGAAGGGCGATCGCATCGAGCTGCGCGGCTTTGGCGTCTTCACCGTGCGGCCGCGGAAGACCGGCATCGGCCGTAACCCGCGCACCGGCGCCGAAGTTAATATTCCTCCCGGCAAGGCTGTCCGCTTTAAGCCCGGGAAGGAGTTGCAGTCGATCGAGTAGGCGGCGCAGACTGGCGACGCACGCTTCGCGGGCGGACGACCGCGTGCCGATTGCTCCTTGTCCCCATGGCCGATCATCCAACAATCAACGATGTCTAACTCCACGCCGCCCGTATCGTACACCTTCGAAGTCTCGTCCTACCCGCAGGTCTTTGTGGCCGCGCCTGCGAGCCACCGGCGATACTGGCTGCACATTTTATTGTTGCTGATCACGCTGTTCACGACGCTGGTGGTGGGAGCGCGCCTGCAAAGTAATTTTCTGCACAATCAGCCGGCGTTTACCGACGATTCCGTGGTGCTGCCGCTGTTTCACCTGAAGTGGCTCATCCGCCATCCCGCAGATATCTTGTTGGGCCTGCCATTTTCAATAACGCTGATGGGCATTTTGCTGGCGCATGAACTCGGCCATTTTATCGTAGCCAGGAGAAACGGTGTTGATGCGACGCTGCCGTTCTTCATTCCCGCTCCAACATTGATCGGAACGTTTGGCGCGGTCATTCGCATCAAATCGCCAATTCGCTCGCGGCAGGCATTGTTCGACATCGGCATCGCCGGACCGATCGCGGGATTTCTGGTTGCCGTTCCCGTGCTGTTCTGGGGCCTGGCGCTTTCGAAACCCATGCCTCCGACGGCAGTTGACTCCGCCTTAAACCTCGGCTATCCGCCGATTTTCAATCTCGTATATCGTGCTGTGGCGCCGCTTATGCCGCACGCGGTTGCACTGCGCAGCCTGTATCTGCATCCGGTGGGAGTTGCAGCCTGGGTGGGGATGCTGGCGACCGCGCTGAACCTGCTGCCCGGCGGACAACTCGACGGCGGCCATATTACGTACGCAGTCGCGCCGCGAGCTCACAGATGGGTGACGTGGGCCAGCATTGTTGTGCTGATACCGTTGGGCATTCATTATTGGCCGGGCTGGCTGGTTTGGGCGGTAATCCTGGGATTCACCGGCCTGCGGCACCCGAACGTGCCCAAGTGGCCGCCGCTCGACAGAAATCGCCGGGCACTTGCTGTGCTGGCTCTGCTGATGCTGGTGCTGACGTTTGCGCTCGCGCCGATTCGCGGCTTCTTAGGTAGCTAGAAGTTGTATCCCACTTCCAGCACTGTAGTCGGGTTCGCCAGCTCCGGATCGAAAACATACGTCGTGAATTCCATTTCCTTATACGTTATCCCAACCAGAAATCCGCGTTGTATGTTGAGGCTGGTGTGGTAGGCCTTGGTATGTTGCGAGACAGCGCCGATGCGAAACCACTTGACAGGCGAATACGTGAGTTGCGGCCAGCTGTAGTAGAAGCTTCCGGAAGTCTTGGTGGTGTCGAAGACATACTCGCTGGCGGCATAGAACGAGATCTTCTTATAGGTGAGCGTCATCTCCAGGCCGGGAGCGATTCCCGTCGTCTGACCCATGACTCCGCCGAGCATCGGTGTGAGGGCCAGCTTCAGATTCTTCTTGCCGAAATTGAAGTCGTAGCCGAACCAGAGCGAGCCGGTGTCGAGATTCTCGTAGTTGTAGCGTGCTTCCAGATGCCAGTTGTTGTCGGCAGTGAAGATCGGGCTGGCATAGCCGGTGCCGTTCGGCACGATATAGCCATCGACCGTGAGGGAGTATGCCCACGGATTGGACTTGTCAGCCGCCGGCTGAGTTGCCGTCCCTTGCGCCAGCAGAGGACCGCTTAAAGCAATCGCGACCAATAGAGTCGCGAGTTGGTGCGCCAGCCTCATGTGTCGCCGCCGAGGTGAGGCCCATAGCTTCTTTTTTCAGACATATCCATTTGCAGCGCGATCGTAACTACATGTCCAAAGTTGTGTTTCTAACTTATCAAGGGCAAGACTGCTACAGATTTCGCTGTCCATTTTTACTCAGGTGGACGTAGCCAAGCTGTGATCTAAGGTAATGCGTCAGGGTGACTTTTGGGCACTCCCCCCACAATATGTGCATTGACAGGGGTTTTTCGCTACCGGAGAATCGGGGGGTAGCAGAAAGGACTCGCATGTTCCAAGAAGAAAAGAGCGCTCCCGAATCCGAATCGCGATGGTCCGCTTTTGACTTGAGCGCGATCGTGAAATATGTGTTGCTGGCAGCGGCAGCCGTCTACGTGATCGTTACGCTTTACCTGATGTACAACCTGAAGACCCAGATCACGGCGCTGGAACAGAAGCAGGCTACCATGGAGGCGGCGCAGGCCGATGTAATCCAGCGCATTCATGCAGCGTCTTCGGAACTAAAGCAGACCCTCACCACCGAGGTCGGCATGACCAAGCAGCAACTGGAGGACCGCGCCGCCGAACTGCAGAAGGAGCAGAAAGCGACTGCCGCGGCTGCCGCCCGTCTGGCCGCCCAGCAGAGTCAGCAGGGCCAGCAGATCGCTGCGGTCAACGGTGAGGTTAGCGGTGTGAAGACCGATGTCGGCGCTGCCAAGAACGATATCCAGAAGACGCAGACCGACCTGGCCGCTACCAACGCCAAGCTGGAGAAGACCATAGGCGATCTCGGCGTGCAGAGCGGGTTGATCGCCCACAACGCGACGGAACTGGACGAGTTGAGGCGCAAGGGCGAGCGCAATTACTACAACTTCACGCTGCAGAAGAACGCGCGCACTCCGGTCTCGACGGTCAGCCTGCAGTTGAAGAAGGTGGATCCGAAGAAGAGCCGGTTTACCCTCGACGTGATGGCCGACGACAAGACCATCGAGAAGAAAGACAAGACCGTGTCCGAACCGCTGCAGTTCTACACCGGGCGCGATCACCTGCTGTATGAATTGGTGGTCTTCACGGCCAACAAGAACAGCATTACCGGCTATCTGTCGACGCCGAAGAGTGCGCCCGCGCCGGTGACGCCGTAGGCTTCGAAACGGGGAAATAGTCGCGGCGATACACCACGTTAATGCTATATAAATCGTAGCAGTCGGGCGGCTGCCGAGGTTTGGGCATTCGACCACTTCCTGGAATGCCTCGTAATCGCGCACAGAAGCTTGTAGCGAGGCGTTTCTGCCGCCGGACGTCTTTCTTTAAGGTCGTCCGACAGTTTGCCGCTCGTCCTAGGGCAAATTGCGCAAAAAGTTGCACCTCATCCCGTGCACAGCTACTGCGAGTCTGTGCACTTTAGTGCCAACCGCGGCCCATCCAATGCGTTTCCAATTCTCGTCCCGTTCTTCCACTAGATCCAACCATCAATGCTGCAGCCGGATGACAGCCTTGCCGCGGAGACCTCCGCTGCGAAGCTTCTCGAGTATCTGGGCTGCGCCGTCGAGTTCGACCGTGGCATTGATGCGCGCGGTGATCTTGCCGTCGGCCAGCATGCTCGCTACCCGCTGCAGCCCTTGCGGCGATTCCGCGGGATTCGCCCTTGGTGCAATGTTGTACGCCTTGATTTGGCGTCCGGCGAACCACGCTTCGTCGGCTACGTGAATCGTCGAGACGATACGGCCTCCGGGCTTCAGAATCTCAGCATCGCGGCGGATCGCGTCTACGCCGTTGACCAGATCGAGGACCGTGTCGACGCCGTCCGGGTGAGCCGCATGCAGCGCGTCGATTACATCGACAACCTTCGTGTCGTAGACTTCTTCGGCGCCGAGACGGCGAGCTTCGTCGGCATCGCCTCGAACGGTTGCGAAAACATGCGCGCCGCGGGCGCTGGCCATCTGCACGGCGTAACCGCCGACCCCGCCAGTAGCGCCCATCACCACCAGGCGCTGGCCCGCGGTGATGCCCAAGAGCCCCAGCGACCCCAGAGCAGTTATCGCCGGAATGGGAAGCGCGGCTGCCTGTTCGTCGGTGACGCCATCGGGGATGCGCGCCAGCGGTTCTGTCTTCACTCCCGGCACGACTGCGGTGTAGTCGGCGTACGCGCCGTGCGTCCGCGCCATGCCGAAGATGCGGTCGCCTGGTTGGAAGTTGCGCTCTCCGGGCGGAACGCGTTCCACGACTCCGGCGAAGTCGACGCCTATGACAAAGGGATAGGTTGAGTTGGCGGTCAGCCGCTGGATGAGTTTGTAGTCGATGGGATTAACCCCCGCATACGCAACGTGTATGAGTAACGCACCATCCACAGCGGGAATCGGTAAGTCGTGGATTGCCGGAGCTTCGCCGAAGCTCCGCACGGCGAATGCACGCATGTTCCCCTCCTCGTCCCTCAATGAGATGCAGGTGGTGAGATTTAGGACGCCGACCTGACGCTTAGGAGATTCATATTGCACCCGCCTCCAGCGTGGTGAGACCATCTCGGCATGCGAACCATGGGCATCCTTCTGGGGATTCTCCTTGCGACGGGCGCAGCCTACGCCCAGGAGCAGGTCGTCGTGCTGCAGAGAAACTGGTCGAGTGTGCCAACCTTCTATCGCGATTGCATGGAGGTCAAGGGCGACGGTTCGTATCGCTTCGAGCACAGCAGCGTCTCCATGCAGGAACCGGAGTCGCACCAGATCCATGCCGGGAAATTCAGCGAGGATGAAATGAAGCAGCTTCTGGCCATCCTCGGCGATCCGGCGCTGGAGTCGCTGACCACGCCGCAACTTGGCGCCAACGGACTGACGGTCGGAACCGACGTCGATACCTTTTGGGTAGCCATCGATCGCGGCAACCATCCCCAGCTTTTATTCTTCGACAGCACGTCATCAGCAGGGAAGAAGTTCTCCTCCGAGCGGCTCCCCAGCCTGTACCGGACCACCGCCATGAAGCCGCTGTTGAACTGGTACAAGCAGGCCGGCAAACGTAAGGATGACATCGACAAAACTGCCAAGCCGACGTGCAAGTTTGAAGTGCGCTACGGGCGCTGAATCACGCGATTTCAAACCTTCAAAATAAGGCCGAATGCCGATTATTTTTCTAATCGCCTGTTAACAATAATTTTTCCGCGACTGCTTGAAACCCGTCAGCGACCCGATGTAAAGTGCGAACCACATATACGGTCTCATTCAGTCAGATAGAGAGGACCACCATGACCAACCCGGCAAGACTTCGCAGATCAATTTCACATAGCTGCTGGCAACGTACAGGATTGGCGCTGGCCCTCCTTTCTGCACTTGCCCTCGTGACCATCCAGCCGGCGGTGGCACAGACCTTCACGGTGCTGCACGATTTCACCGGCGGAGCCGACGGCGGCAATCCCGAATCCGCTCTAGCCGTCGATGCCGGTGGAAACCTCTATGGCACTGCGTCGATTGGCGGCGCAGGCTACGGACTTGTCTTCAAGCTGACGCACAAGAACTCGAGTTGGGTGCTTGCCCCGCTGTACACATTCCAGAGCGGGAGCGACGGCTCTTCTCCATTCGGCCCTCTGGTCTTCGGCCCTGACGGCGCTCTTTATGGCACAACCGAATTCGGAGGAGGAGGGCCATGCCGCAGCGGCACTGGCTTCCTGGGATGCGGTACCGTGTTTAAGCTGACCCCGCCGCAAACCGTCTGCAGAAGTGTGAACTGCCCCTGGACCGAAACCATCCTCTATCGCTTCCAGGGCAATAGCGATGCCTCGTATCCGCTATCGAGATTGACCTTCGACGGAGCGGGCAATATCTACGGCACGACGTTCGAGGGCGGCACCACCGGACAGGGGACCGTTTATGAGCTGGTGCCTTCCAACGGCAGCTGGTCCGAAACCATCCTCCATAGTTTCAGCGGGCCCGATGGCGAGAGTCCCCATAGCGAAGTTATCTTCGACGCCGCCGGAAACCTCTATGGCACCGCGCCAACAGGTGGGCCTAACACATTCGGGGTGACGTACGAATTAAGTCCGTCATCTTCCGGTTGGGTAGAAACGGTGCTCTATAGTCCGCCTGGCTGGCCTAACCCGAGCTTTCCTTACGGAGGTGTGATCTTCGGCCCTGTCGGTACTTTGTTCGGAACGGCTCTTGGCGGCGGCACGAGCAACGAGGGCGCGGTTTACCAGCTATCGCGTAGTGCCGGCGGCTGGACATCGGCGACGCTGGCCTCGTTTTCCGGAGGCGATGGCGGCCCATTCGCAAGTCTGGTGATGGATGCGGCCGGCAATCTCTACGGTACAACCGAAGCTGATAATGGCGGATGCGGGTCGGTCTTCAAGGGCACCAGGTCCGGCAGCAACTGGACGTTCAGCAATCTCAAGGTCTTTCAGCTCACCGAAGGGTGTTTCCAATGGGGCAGCGTCGTCTTGGATGCTAGCGGCAATATTTACGGCACCTCGTATGCTGGGGGAACCTATACTTGTTTTGCCGGTGACGGCGGTTGCGGTACCGTCTGGGAGATTACGCCCTAGGTGAGTTTCTGCCGCCCCCTTCACCAAGCCGTGATCGCGCCGGAATTCGCTTTCAGTTGTGACCTATATCACAGACTAGTCGCAGACTATCGGATACAGTCATAAATGAGGAAGGTTCCCGCCGTCTCCTCTTTCAGGTTCCCTGAATATAAGTCAGCCCATCTGAAGTTCCCTTCATCTTATACGCCATAAATTTATAAGGGTGTGACAATGAAAAACGTCAACCGTTTTCTTCTGATATCTATTCTGCTGGCTTCCACCGCAGCCTTTACACAGACCGGACCGCCGGTTGCAAAGCCCAGCCCGAATCCCATCGTTAATCCTGTACCCCCACGGATGCCGCCCGGTCTGGTGAGTCAGGTAAGGCCGCCGATTATCGTAGCGCCGCCAACAGCTCCGATTCCGATGCCTCCTACTGCACCGCGGAATCCGCTACCGACTCCCGGTATGATGAGTCAGGTACACCCGCCGATTATCGTAGCGCCGCCGACAGCTCCAATTCCGATGCCTCCCACTGCACCGCGGAATCCACTACCGACTCCCCGTATGATGAGTCAGGTACACCCGCCGATTATCGTGGCGCCGCCTACAGCTCCGATTCCGATGCCTCCTACTGCACCGCGGAATCCACTACCGACTCCCCGTTTAGGATGATCGGTAGCTCGAAGTCTTCCGGTCTGAAGTTGTAAGGGCATTTAGTAGTCGAATAGACAGCCCAAACGCAATAATGTCAGGTGGCACCACATGTGCCACCTGATTTTAATTGTCCGTTTGCGTGCCATTTACTCTCATCCCCGTGATAAGCGGCCACCGGGTGCTTCCAACGAAGACAGGCAAGGCGCGCTCTAGGTTAGTTGTGTAGCGGCCTATTTGACAAATAATCACGTTCCCTTGACGTCTCACAAAGGGTAAACTCTTGACCCACGGCGCAAGGCCGCAATAAACATTTCTATAGATTTCGACAAGGAAGGTTCTGATGCCTGACAATGCAGCCGCGAGTCCCCTGACACTTGCCGTTGATCGTACAGGCAATGCCGCCGTAGTGCGATGCAGCGGCCGGCTGGTGTCGGGTGTGAACGATCTGCTCTACCTCCAGGTCAAGCAGCTGATTCCGGACTGCAAACGGATTGTGCTGGACTTGCAGGAGACCACCCACATGGACAGCTCGGGCCTGGGGACGGTGGTTCGTTTGTACGCTTCCGCCAAGTCCGCAGGATGCGCTTTAGAACTCGCCAACATCGGGAAACCTGTTCGCTACCTTCTTGGCGTCACTCACCTCATATCGGTATTGACGATCATCGGCGAAAACAACATCCGCATGGGATAGTCATCCGGGCCGTCCAGCGCCGCGATAGTGGGTCAGTTTGAAATTTCCGCGCTTACACCTTGTTGGGTGGAGCACGCCTTGAGGCGTGCATATTGGTGGTCAAATCCGATACGCGCTTTAGCGCCTGAGGTAAATCTGCCCCTTACCTCAGCGGCTGAAGCCGAGACATTTAGAGGATCTCAACTCCACACCTGAAGGCGTGCTCCACCCAAGATCACTTGACCACGATTTCAGACTGACCCATTACCAGCGCCGCTGAAACCTTTCTCCGCAGTCGCCCGTATCAGACGCGGAGAGAAAACATGCACGCGTCACTGACGGCGATTGAATCCTCCCAGAAGCTTTCCCATTCCGCGCCAGCCGATACTCCGACACAGCCAGTCGCGCCCTGGTGGCATACCGTTCTGGTGCTGCTGCCGATCGCGATCATGTCGGTCGCGGGCGCCTACCAGCATGGGCTTCCCAACGCCAATCTGCCGGTCATGAGCTCGCGGCTGTCGGGCTATTTCACGGTGATCGTGGTCGAGTGGTTTATTGTTCTCATAATCTGGCTCGCGCTCAAACGCCGCGGGCTCCCGTTGGGCAGCCTGGTCTCAGGCCGTTGGCAGTCGCTCAAGAGTTTCTTCAGAGATCTTGGACTGGGCGTGGGACTGATCGTGGTCGCCGTGCCGGTGGCGAGCGGCCTGATTCATCTTCTGCGCGTCCGCACCGATAGCACTTTGGCCACGATTATTCCTCACACCGTCTTCGAGCTGGTGGTATGGCTGGGACTGTCCATTACCGGCGGCTATTGCGAAGAGCTGATCTTCCGCGGATATCTCACCCGCCAATTCAGCGGCTGGACGGGCAGCCGCGCCTTCGGTATCGTCCTGCAGGGAGTGGCTTTTGGGCTGGCCCACGGGTATTACGGCATAGCCATGCTTGCCATCATGGTTCATGGATGGCTGCTGGGACTGCTTGCCTACTGGCGCAAGAGCCTGCGCCCCGGAATGCTGGCCCACGGGCTGCAAGATACCCTCGGCGGAGTGGTCGCATTCTTCGCGAGGTAGAGACGGGAATGTGCCGGGCGGGTGGCCCAGGTCTCGCGCTTTTCGAGACCTGGGTGAGTGCCCAGCGTTGTGAACGTAATTGTTGCCCGGCTACTGTGATTGCGAGAACAGATGATTGATGACTGACTCCCGGGTCTCGAAAAGCGCGAGACCCAGGGCACCCGGCCGGTGTGCCCGGCACGTCGTTTATTGCCCCGGCAAACAGGTTTGCCCCAGGCTATTGATCTGGTCTCGGCTGACGAACACCATCTTCCCGTTCTTTTCTTCCTTCACCGTGCGAAGCCAGCCGCAATCGCCGCCGGTCGACATACCCAGGTCGGTCTGGGTCACGGTCTCTTCGCGGACTGGTATCAACTGCCCTTTTGACCAGCGGTAGGTTTCCTGTTTGGAACAACCGATGCATCCGCCTTTCGACGAGGAGATCACGGTCCTGGTCTTGGGATCGGGACGGGGATTGGTGAGTTGCGATAATTGCGGAGAGGCCACGAACTGCTTCGTCTTCGGGTCGAACAGCCAAATGCAATAGGAGGCATTGCCTTGCTTGAACGCGGTCTCCAATGCCAGATCGCCGTGCCCGTCGAAATTGTAGTCGGCGGTGTCCATGGTGCCGACCGGACTTTCGCGTGGCACCGCTTCGCTGGTGCACACCTTCAGCGCCTGCACCTGTTTCTGCCCGTGGTACACCAGCAACTCAAGGATCTTGCCGCTGGTGGGATCCAGTCCCAGATCAACGCCATATCCGGCCTCGCCGGGGATGGGAGATCCGGTCACAGCCGTCGACTGTTGCGGTGTCCCGGAGTTTGCGGCCGACGAAGATGCCGCGGTCATCATTGCGGCGACAATCAGGATTGCAATCTGACGCATCTTGCTCTGCTCCAGCGGAACTACTACTTCTTTGGTTTCGGCGGATATCCCTTAAACAATTTGGCGACAGCTTTGTCGAGGTTCTTAATATTCTTTTCGGAATTGTCGTTGATGGTGTCGCTTACGGAACCGCGCCAGACCAGGTTCTTATCCTTGGTGTCCGCCATCTCCACAACCAGGGTCCCGACCTTGAAAACGAACGTGGTGTTGACGGCAGGATTTGCTCCCGAGTTGCCCCAGCCCCAGGTCGGCCCCAGGCCATAGCCCGCGCCCGCGACGCTCTTCTCGTCCTTGATGCTGTTGCTGTAGACCACCCACAGATCCGGGTTGGAAGTGACTTTGGTCAGGCCTTTGGCTTGCAACTGCTTGTCGACCGCTTCGACGATGCGCTGGTCCCAAAGGCCGTGCGCCGGGTTCGGACTCGCTTCCCACATGTAGGTGTGATAGCTGGCAAAATTTGCACTGCGGTCCGCATCGATCTTCACCTTTTGCGCGAAAGCCAACGTGGAAACTAACAGGCACAAGGCAACGGCCGCCAATACTCGCGTCTTCATAGTATTCCGCTCCAGACAGATTGGGATTGATTGCTACACGATGAGGCTACCACGCGTGCACGGTGCAAACGATACTATGCCGGAGTTCCTCACACAAGCAGGTGCCGCACCCAAGCTGGTTTTGCTTGGGTGCGGTCTCACCTCATGTTCGCGATCACAGTATTTCTCATGGCTTCTTCTTCCGGCACGACTTCCTTATATCCAAGCTCCCGGCGAATGCGAGCGGTGTCGTAGGCAATATCCTGCGCGAAATTAAACTTCGGGTCGGTGTTGATCGGAAGCGATGACGCCGGAAGCTTCGCCAGCCGCTCGGCAACTGTTGGCGTGTACTCCTCGCCCACGTTGTATATCCGGTTTGCGGCCGCGGGATGAAGTGCCGCCAAACCAATCGCCGCCGCAACGTTTTCGACGTAGCCGTGCGTCCATCGCCACTGCGGATGATTGCGAAATGCGTAGACCGTCGCCAGTTCGGCGTTGTCGTCCGGGCCATAAACCTTGGGCAGGCGGAGAACCGTTCCCGGCAACGGGTGGAGCACGCCTTTCAGGCGTGCAGAATCGGCTGCGCCATGATTGGAGTGCGCTTTAGCGCCTGAGGCAATGTCTTGCTCACGAACGCGCAGCGCAACTCGCTCCATCAGGATCTTCTCGTAGAAATTACCGAGGTCATCCGCCGGCTTGCTGGGATCGCGGTAGGGATACAGCACGGTTCGCAGCGGTGAATCTTCGCGCAACAAGCCCGCTTCGACCGGGCCCGGCTCAACTCCAGTGAACCGCCCATACGCCCGATAGACATCCCCGCTGCTGACCCAGACCATGCGACTGGTGCGTCCGCGAAAAAAATCAGCCGCGGCCTGCGCATCCGCCTCGCCCATAGCCATCATGTGGATTACGACATCCGGCTGCGGCGTCAGCAATTCGGCTGGGAAGCTGCGAACCGGAGTCGCTGCCTCCGGGTGCCGCACATGGCGAACACTAGCAGGAAGGACTGCCTCATGCTGTCCGCGGTGATAGACCGTTACCGTATGCCCGGCGATGACGAGTTGCCGCACTACGTGCGCGCCTATGAATCGCGTGCCGCCCAGGATCAGAAGGTTCATAGCTTGTGGATTTAACTTCGGCATTACACGCCGGATAAGCCGGGCGGAGCACCGCTTCAGCGGTGTAGTCAGATCTGCGGAACAGTCCCGGCTTTAGCCGCTTAGGGGAGCAAGCTCTCAGGGCCTAAAGGCCAATCTCCTTAATACACCTGACGGCACGGCTGAAGCCGTGCCCCTTCAAGGTTGTCCCTAACGCTGGCCTAAAGCCCAGCGCTACCCAGACCCAGTTCAGCCGATTGTCCTACTTCGCCGCACCGCTCTTGTCATGCAGCACGATTGGCTTTTGGTCATACGGGTCGATCGTCACCGTCAGGTCTTTGCGCCCATCGAACTGCTGTTGCGTGATCGGGAACGAGACCATCACCGTCGCTTTCTGCTCCGCGCCGGGCTGGATCTTGGTCTCCACCTGCAGCGGGCGGCCATGTCCCGCGAGATCGGGATAGGCCGTCAGATACCGGTCATAATCGCTGGCCGAGGCCGCCTCGTCCGACTGATCGCCCTGGTCCGTCTTTACTGCCGCACTGATGTCTTTCACGTACAGCGTCTTGTCGCTGACGTTCCGCAGCGTAAATGCAATCAGGATCATAGGGCTTGGCATATTGGCGGGCTGGCTGAACCAGATGCCGTCAATGCTGCCCTGCGCGACCGGCTTGGCCCGCTGGGTATACGCGATGAAGGCGACCACCACGGCGACCAGCACGATTGCAATCGCAACCGGAGCCACAGGCGGAAGGCTGCGCTTCGCGGTGCCGAACTCGTCGTAAGCGGGAGCGTCGGCGGGCGCCATTTCTGGAGGGCTGGACTCTGGCGGAGTTTCGTTCTCCAGCGTGCCAGACGTTGACGGATCTTCCTGACCCGACTCCGGGGGAATTTCGTTTTCTGGCGTGCTGGATGTTGGCGGGTTTTCGTTCTCAGCCATAGAGCGCCTCCGTAGCGGGCATCCGATGTCCACAATGTGACGGCAAGGCTGTGCCGTGCCTACGGCACTCATGCGCGATTAATATCGCCACCCAGCGCTGAAGCGCTGGGCTATGATCTTTCGTCCCGCTGAGCGGGACTTGATCCTCGCGGGTGAAAATCCCACGCCGCGGCGGATACCCAGATACGACGGTCCACGATCCTCTATTCACGATCCACCATTCACGATTTTCCGCTTTCCGGCCACTGTTTTTTCATCGCCTTGCGAAATTCTTTCTCCGGCAGCGTGTTCAGCACGTCCGCCGGCGTCAGCCAGGCGCGCCGCGCCTGCAGGATACCGTACTTGATCTTCTCGAAGTGTGAGGTGTGGTGAGCGTCGGTGTTGATGACGATTTTCACTCCGCGTTCGCGCGCCATGCGCAAATGCACGTCATTCAAATCGAGCCGGTCCGGATATGCGTTCAGCTCCATCGCAACTTTGTTCTCCAGCGCGGATTTCAGGATCGCGTTCATGTCGAAGCCATAGGCATCGCGCCGCAGCAACAGCCTCCCCGTGGGATGTCCCAGGATCGAGACATTCTTGTTGCTGAGCGCGCGCAACAGCCGGTCCGTCATCTGCTGGGGCTCCTGGTTGAAGGCCGAGTGCACGCTGGCCACGACTACATCCATCTGCGCCAGCACTTCATCTGACAGGTCGAGCTCGCCGTCGGCCAGGGTGTCGACCTCGATTCCAGCCATGATGGTGATGCCGCCGATCTGCTCGTTCGCGGCCCGAATGCGCGCAATATGCTCCACTGCGCGCTTGTCGTCGAGCCCGTTGGCGAAGGCCAGGTTCTTCGAGTGGTCGGTGATGGCAATATATTTGTAGCCGCGCTGCTTGGCGGCCTCGGCCATCTCGGCGATCGTGCACTTGCCGTCGGTTTCCACGGTGTGCATGTGTACCTCGCCGCGCAGGTCTTTCACCGTGATCAACCGGGGCAGCTTGTGCTCAGCTGCGGCTTCGATCTCGCCGCAGTTCTCGCGCATCTCCGGCGGAATGCAATCGAGCTTGAGCGCGCCATAGATCTCGTCTTCTGTCGCGCTGGCCACGAGCTTTTCGTTATCCAGACGAAACAGGCCGTACTCATTCAGCGTGTAGCCCATCTTCAGCGCGCGCTGGCGCAGGCTCACGTTGTGGTTCTTCGATCCGGTGAAGTACTGCATCGCCGCGCCATACGACTCCGGCGGCAGCAATCGCACGTCCACCTGCATTCCGCTGCGCAACTTGAAGCTGACCTTGTTTTCTCCTTTGGCTAGAACTTGCTGAATGCCGGGGAAGCGCAGGATTTCCTCGATGAGATCAGCGCGCTGCCCATCGTTAACGCAGCACGGCCCGGTGATCAGCACGTCGAGATCGCCGACCGTTTCGCGGCCGCGCCGCAGCGACCCGGCAGGCGTGATCTTCTCAATGCCCTTGATGTGCTTCAGGTGCTCGGTGAGCTTCTCCGCCGTGCGGTCGGCTTCATCCAGCAGAAAGCGTCCGGAGATGCGGCGATAATCTTCAATCGCCTTCAGGATTTTCTGCTCGCTCTTCTCGCTCAGGCGCGGCAGCTCGCGCAGCTTGCCTTCGCGCGCCAGCTTCTCCACGCCCGCCAGATCGCTCACCTGGAAGGCGCTCCACAGCAGTGCGATGGTCTTCGGCCCGAGTCCCTGAATCTTCAACAATTCCAACATGCTCGGCCGGTATTTGTGCAGCAGCTCCTGATGCAGACCCAGCTTGCCCTCGCGGGTCAGCTCCTGAATATTGGCTGCCATACCTTTGCCGATGCCGGGAATCTCCAGCAGTTTTTTGGGTTCGTCCAGCAGCTCCGAAACCTGCTGTGGATGTCCCTCCAGAGCTTCGGCGGCCCGGCGATAGGAGCGAATGCGGAAGGAGTCGTCGCCGTTGACCTCCATCAGGTCGGCGGTCTCGTAGAAGATGTTGGCAATGGCCTTGTTGTCCAAGCGGAAGTACCCGTGCGAAATTGTAACGCGTCGCGGGCTCCTTATTGCGAGCTGTCTTGAAGGGGCGCAGTTTTAGCTGCGTCAGTGCAATTGGTTTATTCTTGTCATCACGAGCCGACTTCAGTCGGCGAGGGATCTGCTTTTCTCAGCTTCGCAGACATTGGCCGTTAAGAATCATGCCGGAAAAGCATTCAGTCTCGATAAAGCCCGCGCGCAACATTCTGGGAAGTCTGCGCGTGCCGGGCGACAAATCGATCTCCCATCGCTATGCCATGCTGGCCGCCCTCGCCGCTGGACGCTCGCGCTTCGACAACTTTGCTCCCGGGGCCGACTGCGCCAGCACCCTGGCCTGTGTTCGTGCTCTCGGCTGCAAGGCCGAGCGCGATGAAAAGGGAAGTGTCGTCATCGACGGCGTGGGCGCGCAGCTCCGCGCGCCGAGCTCATCGCTCGATTGCGGCAACTCCGGTTCGACCATGCGAATGCTCTGCGGCATTCTGGCTGGGCAGCCGTTCGCCAGTGAGCTGATCGGCGACGAATCGCTGTCGCGCCGGCCGATGAAGCGCGTCATCGAGCCGCTCACCCAGATGGGAGCCGAGATTCACTCCGCCGCGGGCGACCGTGCTCCGCTGCGAATCAACGGCGCAAAGCTGCATGCCATCGACTACGCGCCGCCGGTCGCCAGCGCCCAGGTCAAGACTTCCGTATTGTTCGCGGGATTGCTGGCGGACGGTAAGACCACGGTAGCCGAACCCGGGCGCACCCGCGATCACGGCGAGCTGGCGCTGCGCGCTTTCGGCGCAGGAGTGGAAAGGACACAGAACGCCGTCAGCATCGTCGGCGGTCAGACGCTGCATCCGTTGGAAGCGTTTGTGCCGGGCGACATTTCTTCCGCGGCGTTCTTCGTGTGCGCAGCGACTATTTTCCCTGAGTCCAATCTGGTGATCGACGGTGTGCTGCTGAACCCCACGCGCTCGGCGCTTCTGGACGTGCTAGCCGCGATGGGCAGCCGCATTTCCATGGTGCGCGTCGAAGAAAGCCATGGCGAGTTGGTCGGCACGATTGCGCTGGTGCCGGGGCAGGGAAGACATGTGAAGACTGAAGGAGCGCTGACCGCGCTGCTGATCGACGAGCTTCCCGTGCTCGCAGCGATCGCGCCATTCACTGCCGGCGGACTGGAGGTTCGCGATGCGGGCGAGTTACGCATAAAAGAATCCGACCGGCTGAGCGCGGTGACGCACAATCTTGAGGCGATGGGCGCGCAGGTGGAGCAATCAGGCGATGGTTGGCGCATTCCCGGTGGGCAGCGTCTGCATGGCGCCGAGATTCAAAGCTACGACGATCACCGCATCGCCATGGCGTTCGCCGTCGCGGCACTGCGGGCCGATGGCGAAACGCTGATCCACAACGCCGACTGCGTTGCGATTTCTTACCCGGCGTTCTTCGAAGATCTGGAAAAACTGGTGGAGCGCTAGCATCGAAGACGCCCCTCCAGATCCTCGTGGACGCCTGGCGGCAGCGGAATCCTTCAGTTTGTTGGAACAATCTTTCTCATCACGCTGCCACGTTCATCCAGAAATGAAATGCTCGGCGTGCCATCCGTGAGCACCTCCATTACGATTCGCTTTCTCCCCTGGGCATCCATCAGCGACACGGAAGCCGATCCCGTTTCGTCGCGGCCGACCCAGACACGTCGGTGAGACTCACCTGCACGCGGGCTGTCGCTGACGGCAATGCCGGCGAAGCGGTCCTCCTTATCGTCCACGCCCGCTAATTGCACGATCTGCTTCGCCTCGTACCTGTCGAATGACAGGCTGCCGCCGGAGTCCACAACTTCTCCCTTTTCGTTCTTGTGACCGCCGAAGATCAGGCCGCCAATCTCGGAAGCCTCATCGTTATAGTTATAGAAGAGCATACCTGCCTGCGGTCTTGGCATAGCCTGTTCCTCGCCGTGAACGATGATTCCAGGTAGCGATGCGCGATTGGAGACGACCATTCTTAATGTTCCATCCGGCTCTACTACGTTGATTCGGTGAACTGTGATCTGATCAAAATTCGGCGAGTTCGGTCGCGCCGCTCCCATCAACAGAATGGCGAGGATCGCAAAGGTTAACAGGAACGAATAAATTGTCAGAAATCGATTGCTCATCGGTACGCTCCACAATCGGAAGATTAGGCGGGCCGCATCGTTGCATATTTTTCGTCGAGAGATGGGTACCCTGTTCTAGCCTGATTTTGGCTAGGCCGGGGCCTTCTTGCCCGAACGAGAATCACTCTGAAATCTGATACTCCCCTTCGTGCTCCACCTCCGAAACCTGTATCGTCGCAACCCCAGCCTTCTGCAAGGCTTCATTGAACTTCGCCAACTGCGCGTTCTTCAGTTGCGTCCATGCGGCCACGCTGGCTTTTGCCACCTGGTCCGCCTCGCGATAAAGCTCGACCGCCTGCGACGGCACTGTGCGATCGCTGCTCTCCACCACCCGCAACGCCGATCCCAGACCTGAGCTTGCTGACTCCAGCCCGCTGATCGCGCCCGGACTCGCTCTCTCGCCCTTTTCGATCTTCCCGATGAGCAGGTTCAGTTCCGTCACCTGCGCCAGCAGCTCCGGATGCTGTTTCAAGCTTCCGGCCTCGATCTCACTCAGACGCTTCTTGACCGCACCAATTTCAGCGAGCGCCTTACGGCTGCTTCGCACCTCGGCGAAAAACTCCAGGCCGAGACGAAGCTGCTCATCCAGCTCGGCCCGCGTGGCCTGCGACCGCGGATCCATGGTCACCTTTAACGGCTGGGTGAACGCATTGCCATCCTCCGTCAGCTTCAGCAGATAATTTCCCGGCGTCGCGCGCGGCCCACGCGGTGCGCCGAAGCCTTCTTCCTCCTCGGTCTCGGGATTCGGACCCGAGGTGCCCCAGCGCAAGTCCCAGACAAAGCGATGAGAGCCGGAGGTTTTCTCCAGCACGACCGGCTTCGGCAACCAGCGCTCAGCGATGGCCATGGGAGGATGAGGCTGCTCTTTCGCCGGGCCGCCAATGTATCGGCGCACCAGCTTGCCATTCGAATCGAAAATTTCCAGCGTCACCGACTTCGCAGCCGTCGGCAGGTAGTAGTCGGCGATCGCACCATCGGGCGGGTTCTTTGCCGTAGGCTCTTCCGGAGGCAGCGGACTGCCGAGGAAAACGTCATTGTCGACGCGGATTGCTGGCGCAGGTTTATAGAGTCGCGCAGTCGCTGTCGATTGCGGATTCACCTGCCGCAACAGCGTGATGTCATCCAGGATCCAGAACGAGCGTCCGTAGGTCGCGATGATCAGATCGTCACCATGAATCGTGATGTCACGGACCGAGGTGACCGGCAGATTCAACTGCAGCCGCTGCCAATGGTCGCCATCGTCGAAGGAGGCGTAAATTCCCAGCTCCGTTCCGGCAAACAGCAGTCCCTTCTTCTCGGTGTCTTCGCGGATCGCATTCACGAACGCGTTGGCCGCAATTCCGCTCACTATCGGCTGCCAGCTCCTTCCATAATCGCGCGTGCGATAGATGTAGGGCGTCTGGTCGTCAAGCCGGTGACGGTCAACCGCGACATACGCGATGGCAGGATCGAAGCGCGACGCCTCGATCATCGCGATCTTGCTCCAGTCACTCAGTCCTGGCGGCGTGACGTTCTGCCAGTTCTTGCCGCCGTCGCGCGTCAGATGAAGCAGCCCGGTATCGCTGCCTGCCCAAATTTCATCGGCCTTCAGCGGAGACGGCGCGATGCCGAACATGACGCCATAGCCGCGCTGCTTCGCGTTCTCTACCGTCGCCGGTCCCGACGGCCTTTCGGCTGCGGCCGGCTCCGCTCCGGTGAGATCGGGACTGATCTGCTGCCAGTGCAGCCCGCCATCGGTGGTCTTCATGACGTACTGCGTTCCCAGGTAAAGCGCGTTCTTCTCTGCCGGCGACAGCACCAGCACCGGAGTCCATGGGTCGCGATATTTGCGCTGATTGATTTCGCTGCCGAAGTTCTGCATCGGCCATGGCGAGATGTCCTGGCTGAACGAAGTTCGGCGGTCAAAGCGCACCACACTTCCATAAACGCCGCTGGCGTAGAGAATGTTGGAATCGCTGGGATCGGGCGCCATCCAGCCGCTCTCGCCTCCGCCCACCATAAACCAGTCGCGCCCGGTGATATTGCCGTGATCGGTGCGATTGGGAACGCCGATGGAGCCCGTGTCCTGCTGCGCGCCGTAAACATGGTAGGGAAATTCGTTGTCGGTGACGGCGTGGTAGAGCTGTGCCGTCGGCTGGTTGAACCACGATGACCACGTCTGCCCACGGTTGACGCTGATCGTCGTGCCCTGGTCGGTGCCGAGGATCAAATGCGACGAATCACTGGGGTCGACCCAGATCTGGTGATAGTCGTCGCCGCCGGGTGCGCCGCGCACAATCGAGATGGTTTTGCCGCCGTCCTCGGATTTGTACAGCGCGATGTTCGGCATGTAGACGACATCCGGGTGGTTGGGATCGGCCGTGACTCCCATGAAGTACCAGCCTCGGCTGGTGATGCGAGGATCGCCGTTGGCCAGCGTCCAGGTGTTGCCGCCGTCGTCGGAGCGATAGAGACCGGACTTCTTCCCCGCATCGATCAACGTATAGACCCGCTTGCCGTCGGGCGCGACGGCCACACCCACGCGCCCCCAGTCACCATCGGGAAGGCCGTTGCCGTTAAGCTGCGTCCAACTGGCGCCGCTGTCGGTAGAGCGATAGATGCCGCCACCCGGCCCTTGCAGCGGAGCGTACGTGCTCCACGGCGGACGGTGCGTGCTCCATGTGCCTGCGAAAAGAATGTTCGGACTGGCGGTGGCGATGGCAAGATCGGAGACGCCGATGCTCGCGCCTTTATCCAGCACGTGCGTCCAGGTCACGCCGCCATCGATTGACTTGAAGACGCCGCGCTCGGCGTTGGGCGCGTAGGCATGGCCCAGCGCTCCCACGTACACGACGTCGGGATTGCGCGGATCAATGACGATGCGGCTGATCTGCCGCGTATCTCGCAATCCAACATTCTTCCAGTTCTGTCCGCCGTCTGTGGACTTGTAGACCCCGTCGCCTGAACTAAGCGCGGAACGAATATCCGACTCACCCGTTCCGGCATAGAGAACGTTAGGATTCGAAGGTGCGACTTCCAGTGCGCCGACAGAGGCGATGGGCTGTCCATCGAAGATGGGATTCCAGGTCACCCCCGCGTCGGTCGTCTTCCACACGCCGCCATCGACCGAGCCGAAATAAAATACAGCTCCGCCGCCGGGAACACCGGTCACAGCTACGGCGCGGCCCCCGCGGAACGGGCCGATCAATCGCCATTGCAAGCCGCTGAGCAGGTCAGGAGAGACTGTCTGAGCGGTAGCGAAGAGGTTGAGAAAAACTGCGGCAAGAACAATAACGGCGAAATGGCAGACACGTCTTTCACGATGGCTCAATCGAAGGTCCTCTACCTGCAAAGTTGTGTGCGAATAGATTACACTTTCGCGATGCACTCGTTCATCAGGCCCATTTGTAGCATTGGCTATATATAGCGCTGGGTGGAGCACGTCTTCAGACGTGCATAAAAGACGCGCGGATTGAGGGTCGGCTTCAGCCGCTGAGGTAGGTTCGAAACATTTACCTCAGTGGCTAAAGCCATCGCTGGTTCAGTTCGATTTCGGGCACGCCTGAAGGCGCGCTCCACCCATATGTCGATCGTGAATGCGACCGATCCGCGAAAAAATACAGGTGACTCATTAATGTCGATGAAGCGAATTCTGGCAACCCTCTGTTTCGCCATTTTTGTTACTTCTGGCTTCACTTCTCACCTCCAAGCCCAGCAAATCGACACGTCGATGCTTTCCGAGATGCGCTGGCGCAATGTTGGCCCCTTTCGCGGAGGCCGCACGCGCGCCGTTTCCGGCGTCGTCAGCCAGCCCAACGTTTTCTACGCTGGAGCGGTGAATGGCGGCGTGTGGAAGACCACCGATTACGGCCGCACCTGGCAGCCAATCTTCGATCAGCAGCCGACCGGCTCGATCGGCGCGATTGCGGCTGCGCCGTCGGACCCGAACATCGTCTATGTCGGCAGCGGGGAAGGACTGCATCGCCCCGACCTATCGGTTGGCGACGGCATCTACAAGTCCACCGATGCGGGCGCCACCTGGGTCCATCTCGGCCTGCGCGATGGGCAGCAGATATCAACCATGGCAGTCGACCCGCGCGATTCTAACCGGCTCTTCGTCGCCGTGGCCGGACATCCCTACGGACCGAATCCGGAGCGCGGAATTTACCGCTCCACCGACGGAGGCCAGAGCTTCGAGAAAGTCCTCTACAAGGACGAAAACATCGGCGGTAACGATGTGGAGATCGATAATTCCGACCCGAACATCGTCTATGCCACATTGTGGGAGGCGCGTGAAGGCCCGTGGGAAAACGGCGAATTCAGCGGCGCGAATGCCGGAATCTTCAAGTCCACCGACGGCGGCCAGACCTGGAAGCAGCTCGCTGGCGGTCTGCCCAGCAGCATCGCACAGGCGTACATCACGATCGCACGCAGCGATCCCAAGCAGTTGTTTGCGGTGGTAGCGATCAAGGGCGGCCTTGAGTTCTACCGCTCCAGCGACGCGGGCGAGACCTGGTCCACTGTCACCACCGATCCACGAGAGAAGAATCGCATTGGAGGCGGCGACCTGCCGATCCCAGCGATTGATCCCAAGAATCCCAATATCGTATATGTGACGAGCACGGTGACCTGGAAGTCCACCGACGGCGGCAGGACGTGGACAGGTTTTCGCGGCGCGCCCGGCGGCGACGATTACCAGAACATCTGGATCAATCCCAACGATGGCCAGATCATCATCCTGACCAGCGACCAGGGCGCGATCATCACCGTGAACGGCGGGCAGACGTGGAGCTCCTGGTACAACCAGCCGACCGCGCAGCTCTACCATGTCAACGCCGACAACGCGTTTCCGTACCGCCTGTGCAGCGGACAGCAGGAGAGCGGCTCAGTTTGCATCTCCAGCCGCGGCAATGACGGCGAGATCACCTTCCGCGACTGGCATCCCGTGGCAGCCGAAGAATACGGCTACGTTGTGCCCGATCCGCTCGATCCCGACATTGTCTTCGGCGGCAAGCTCACGCGCTATGACCGCCGCACGGCGCAGGCGCAGAACATCATGCCGGTGCCGCTGGGCGCGCCCGATTTTCGCGTGATCCGCACCGAGCCGATTGTCTTTTCGCCCTTCGATCCTCACCTCATGTACTTCGCCGCCAACACGCTTTGGGCCACGCGCGATGGCGGCCGCAGCTGGAAGCAGGTGAGCCCCGACCTCACGCGCAAGACATTCGCGATTCCCGCGACCGTCGGCATCTACGGCTCCGATCCGGCTGCTCAGCCCAGGCAGCGCGGCGTGATCTACGCGCTGGCGCCGTCGCCGCTGGAGGCCAATCGCATCTGGGCGGGAACCGATGACGGCCTCATCTGGCTCACGACGGACGGCGGCGCGCACTGGAACAACATCACTCCGCCGGAGCTTTCGGCGTGGCAGAAGGTGTCGGTGCTGGAGGCGAGTCATACCAATGCCAATACAGCCTACGCTGCCATCAACACGCTGCGCCTCGACGACCTGCGCCCGCACATCTATCGCACACGCGATTCGGGTAAGAGCTGGACGGAGATCACCAACGGCATTCCGGCGAATGAGAACGTGAATTCGGTGCGCGAAGATCCCAAACGCAAAGGGCTGCTGTTCGCGGGAACCGAGCGCGCGGTCTACCTCTCCTTCGACGACGGCGACCACTGGCAGTCGCTGCGGCTGAACATGCCGGCCACCTCGGTCCGCGACCTGCTCATCAAGGACAACGATCTGGCCGTGGCGACTCACGGACGCGGATTCTGGATCCTTGACGACATCACTCCGCTGCGTCAGTTGGACGACAAAGCCCTCGGCAGCAATGCGTTTTTCTTCGCTCCCGAGCTGGCGTATAGGGTGCATTGGGACAGCAACACTGACACGCCGTTGCCGCCAGATTATCCCGCCGGGCAGAATCCACCGGACGGAGCCATATTCAACTATTACTTGAAGTCTTCGCCGTCAAGCCCAGTGACGCTGGAGATTATGGATGCCACTGGAAAAACGGTTAGGCGCTTCTCCAGTGCCGATCCAGTGCCGCCGCCGGATCCTATGCTGGCCATTCCGGCGTACTGGCTGCGTCCGCCGGAGAGATTATCGAACGCCGCCGGCTTTCACCGTTTCGTTTGGGACATGCACTATGCGCCGGTGCCGGGAATCAAGCCGGAATATCCCATCGCTGCCGTGCCCCACAACACCGCACCCCAGCCGACTTCGCCTTGGATTATGCCTGGCAAGTACACCGCCGTTCTCACCGTTGATGGCCAAAAGTACACGCAGCCGATGGCGGTGGAGATGGACCCGCGGGTGAAAACTTCCCTGGCCGATTTGCAGAAGCAGTTCGACTTGTCGAGCCAGGTTTATACCGACGTGCTGGCGCTGCAAGCGGTCGTGGACAAATTCGCGGCAGCGCGCGCGCAACTGAAGGCCATGCGCGAAAAGGCGTCGGGAGACGAGGCGGCGAAACTCGACGAAGTGAGCAAGAAGCTGAACGCAGTTGCAGGAGGAGAGGGACGACGCAGGCGCGGACCGCACACCGACAGCCTGACAGGCGTCCGCGATTCCTTGCTGCAAATGCTCGGCATATTGCAGGAGGTCGATCTGGCGCCGACGACCCAAGCCGCGCAGGCGCTGCCGAAGCTTCGTCAGTCAACCACGGCGCTGGTCCAGCAGTGGAACCAATTTGAGGCGGCGGAGTTGGCGCCGTTGAAGATTCAACCGTGAGGATCGGGTAGAGCTGGCCTTCAGGCCAGCGTCTAAGCCTTTTTGTTTCTCATCCTGAGCCGGCTTCAGCCGGCGTCACCCGGGCCATATTTCGACTTTTTCAACAAACTGTCGGTCCTCTGCGCGGCCGCCCCGTTCTGTCATCCCGAGCGGGCCGGCCGAGGGACGTACTCTTCTCCAACTCTTTGGCCAGGGCCGGGGCATTTGCGATAATGGTTCAGCGCAGTCCTGCGCGCTCCGTGGGCCCGTAGCTCAAGTGGATAGAGCATCAGCCTTCTAAGCTGAGGGTTGCTGGTTCGATCCCAGCCGGGCCTACCATTTTAATCATCCATGCGCTGGCAGACCTCGCGAGTAACCTCCGGCGTCAACCGGTCTCCGATGGGACGGCCCATCAGTTTCAATGTCTGGTTCACTTTACTGTCGGAAATTAGGTCGAGGAAGGGCGACTGCTCAAGCTGTACCGCGAGGCCCTGTTTAAGCGTGTCGTCGAAGACGGGGTCCCCGGTCTTGTTATCAAAATCCCCGAGGACGATGGTGTCCTTGTCGGTGAGCTTAGCCGGACGGTGCGAGACGAAATAGCCCGCCATGGCTGCGGCTACAATTACGACCGCCGTCGCGGCGATCCACCCGAGTCGCCTCTTTGTAGTCGGCGCCAACCGAGACACGGGCGCAAAACGATTCGAGTCCGAATCCCGCTTCAGCCGCTGCAAATCCGCCCTCATGTCCGCCGCGTGCTGGTAACGCAGTTCCCGATCCTTTTCCAGCGCGCGATGGATGACGCCTTCCAGCTCGGGTGGCACATTCGGATTCAGTTGCGAAGGTGGCTGCGGATTCTTCGTCAGAATCTCCGAACAAATCACGCCTGAGCTTTCGCCCTGGAATGGCATCTTGCCCGTAGCCATCTCGTAGAGCACCGCGCCGAAGGAGAATAGGTCAGTGCGCGCGTCCAACTCCTTGGCTCGCACCTGCTCCGGCGACATGTAGGTCACCGTGCCCAGCATGGCCCCTGGGCTGGATAGAAACTCGTCACTGAGCGTACCTGTCTCGGCGGCAATTGCGCCCGCTACTTGCAGCGCCCCGGTCGCCAAACTTAACTTCGCCAGGCCGAAGTCGAGAATCTTGGCGTGTCCTCGCTTGGTTACGAAAAGGTTGGCGGGCTTGATGTCGCGATGAACGATGCCTGCCTGATGGGCAGCGTCCAGCCCGTCTGCGATGTCGATAGCTAGCGTCAGCAGCAGTTCCGAGTCCAGCGGACGGCCGCCGATGCGATACTTCAGCGTCGTTCCATCCAGGAATTCCATGGTGATGAACGCTCGACCGTCCTCCTGGCCAATGTCGTGGATGGTGCAGATGTTGGGATGGTTCAGCGCGGAAGCGGCGCGAGCTTCGCGTCGAAAGCGCTCCAGCGCCTGCCGGTCGTGAGCTAAATCGTCGGGAAGAAACTTGAGGGCAACGAAGCGGCCAAGCCGCGTGTCCTCGGCCTTATACACCACACCCATCCCACCGCCACCGAGCTTCTCGATGATGCGGTAGTGCGAGATGGTTTGTTCGGTCATTAAAGGATGTCTCGACTTGCCCGTCGCAGGTGCCGCCCCAATTCCGAAGGTCTTTGATACCTAAAAAACGTACTAACGCTGCGGCCCTGACAAGGCTTCTAACCGGGAAAGCCTTTGCTCGAACTGTTCATCTTGTCGCCGTATCTCGTTCTGCAGGGTCTGGATTAAATCCTGCTGGGAAACGACTATGGCGTGCTGCTTCTGCACTTCATTCAGTAGCATCGGGAGGAGGTTCTGATATTTCACACTGTAGGGCTGGCCGTCTTTGTTGTAAGAGACCAACTCCGGGGAGACCTTGGCGACCTCCTCGGCAATAAGGCCGTACTGCAGAAGACGCCCTCCATTGTCTTGGAGCTGTTTAGAGTCGTCATGCTGCGGACTATAAAAGAAAGTCACAGGGCGCAACTGGAAGAGCTTACTACTGGCAATACCCATGTCCTGAATGTTTTCTATTGAACGATGCTTTGCCGCGCGTCTTTCGCGTCTCCGGAGTAATAATATCCGAGCTGCCCGGTTTGAACGTCGATCAGCACGGAACCACAGCCGTTCTCGCAGTCGGTCAAGTCGTTGTTTAGGATACGTTGGAAAAAAGCCTCCGCCTGCGTACTTCCGACACTGATAGTGTCAGCGTCTCCACCCAGAGCGTCGACCCCCCGACTTGGTAGTTGCCTGCTTGAAACGTCCCGCCGATCGTTCCATCTCCGTCAACCTGGAGGTCTCCACCGATCGCTCCGTCTCCATCGATATTGAAGTTGGCGTTGGTTTGTTCCGAGTTTGTGTTCTGGATGTAGTAGGGTGAGCCCGCACCCGCAACCACTTCCGTCAGGTTCGAGCCGTTCCCGTAATAGACGTTCGAGGTGTTTGACAAGGTTACTGCGTTGCTGAAAGTTCCGCTGAACTGGGAACTCGCCAGCGTCCCGCCCAGGTTGGAGAACTGAATGCCGGTGAGTCCGCTGCCGCTGCCGGTGAAGTTGCCGGAGATGTTCACGTCGCCGCTGCCGTCGACGGTGAATTTGGCTGTGCCATTGTTTTGGCCGACCAGGATATTGCCTCCGATTGCGTTGTTGAACACGCCTGCCGTGCCCGCAGCGCTATCGACAATGCCGCTGACGCCAATGGTGTTGCCGCTGGTCGCCGTTGCTAGACCTAGAAGCGCTATGCCCGCGGTGCTGGCAACTTTCCCATAAACACCATAGGTGTTGCCGGTGCTTGCCGAGGCGTTCCCGTAAACGCCATATCCGCTGGTGCTGGCGTTGGATCCGTAAACGCCATAGGTGGGGCCGGTCGAGGCGAGGGCGTCTCCGCGAACGCCGATGCCCGAGTTGCCCTGGGTCTTTCCCAGCACAGCGGTGCCGCCGCCACTCGTCGAGTAGGAATACGCGTTAACCCCGATACCGCTACCGGCCTGTGTCACCGATATGATGGTCCCCGCGTTATTGCCGCTTACAGTTAGCGGATAGGCTAGAGAGGTCGTCCCAATACCGATATTGTTCGAGCTCTGATACATGACCGAGTCGCCCAGATCGGATGCGGAGGTCCACAGCGCAATGTAGTTGGTGGTGCCGCCACCGTCCACCTGTGGCGGCAATGGCTGCTTTCCGTTCGTGCCTGGGGTGGTGCCGCCGCTACCGCTGGCCATTGCCGAGTTGGTCGCAGACATGAAGGCCGAAGGCGGTTTGCCGCCGAAGGTCTCGGCATCCGCTGCCTTCAGCGCGTAGGGCACGCTCAGCAGCATGATGCGCGGCTGCTCGGCCTGACCCTCCAGCCGCACTCCCAACCACTGCGCCTGAGCCGAGCTAAACAGCTCCACGGGAAGCCCTTCGTCCTGAGTGGAACCGAGTTGTACCGTGTAATGTCCCGTGCTGTCCACCCTGACGTTTTGCACCTCTGACCACAACGGGCCACCGCCCGTCTGCTGCGAATAAAGGGAGAAAGTTATCCCGACAACGTTCGTGGGGACACTGGCGCTATCGCGAGCGACAGCTCCGCCTCCGGCTTCATCCGCGCCGAAGTTCTGCACGGTACCGCTGAACTTAACCAGCCGCGGCACTTGAGAAATGGCAGCGCTTTGGGTTCCGGCCTGGGTTGCCGGAGTGGTGGTTGCAACGTTGCCGCCCGTTGTTTGGGCGCAGATCGACGAGACCATCGACAGGTATGCGAGCGCAAGACAGCCAAGCGGTAGCTTCACGGATTCTCCTGTGACCGAAAGTGATTTGCAGACAAAAGGCCGGGCCGTAAATCCTTGGCGCTTCCTGACAGGGCTATCTACGTCCCACAGGGCCGCCGGAAGGATAGACTCCGTCCGGGGGGTTGCCGAAGTTATACAACACAGTCTCCGTCCAGCCCCCGCCCGCAGTCGGCGTCAACTCGAACACTGTGCCATGGTTGTAAGTGCCGCCCCCCTGGGTCATGCCGTAGAGATTGCCGGCGGCATCGAAGATCAGGCCGCCGGAAGGATAGACTCCGTCCGGGGGGTTGATGAAGCTGTACAGGACATTCTCGTGAGTCTGTGCCCATGTGCTTGTCACAAAAAGGGTCACAGCAAAGATCGCCAAGACCGTTCTCAATCCGACGGAAAGTCTCTTGCCTCCCATGTGTAGCCTCCTCCAGCCCAGAATTTCCATGAACATGGCCGGTGCCGCACTGGTTGGCGACATACATCGTATTTGTCACCGGGTTGACGGCTGCAGTCAGGGGTCTGAGCCTACTTGTACGGTCGCAATCACTTACTGCGCTAAGACAAGCAGCGACAGAACAACGAAGCTGAATGCAAGGAACAACAAGAGAGGTTGGCGCTCGGTTTGCATTGGGGTTTCCGAGCGAATTTTGCTGGAGGCCGCCCGAGATGTCCCCATCTTCCCACGAAGCGAGCCACCGTGCGAGCCTACCGCACCAGTATCGAAGGTGTCTGAGCAAGATTGCTCACTCAGTCCCGGACGTTCGGGTGCTACTCAAGGTCCAGTAGTAGGAAGGTTCAAATCAGAAAAGTCCGGTCTGAATCGCTGGTGACACTTCAATCGGTTCGGAGCACTCACGGTCGTCGTTCGCGACATTATTGACCCGCGTACTAACGGCAAAACGTCGCATCTGCCCGGCATCGTAGGGCCTTTGCTCATTCAAGGACGCGGCTTGTCAAAAAGTATCTGGATCCGGCAGACCGATTGGAAGAAGTCCTGTGTGGACTGATCATGGTGCTCGACTCCACCCTCATCGCGGGACTGACGGCGGGCGCTGGAAAACAGGGAGTACGGCACTTGTCGGTGCTGGCACCTGGGATTGCATTTCCAGGCATGGGACGGAACGATTCACTATCGCGCTTACCTGGTCGTTCCCGCAGCAAGTCGGGCAGTGGGGTGCTTAAGGTTTTACACGACTGTAATGGTAGAACCGCAATCGACATGTATAAATGCTCACGATGGGGAATGCAGAGGAAGCAGCGCTGACCACGCGCATTTGGTCTAGCGTTCTGGGAGTCTCGAAAAGAAAAGAGCCCGTCGGGCGGAAGCGGCCCTCGAACCTCGCCTATGACGTGGACGAAAGTCCGCCATTGCCCCTATCGCTAGCCCTCGCCAGCCAGCACGTACTTGCCATGTCGGTCGGCTGGATCTACGTAATCGTGGCCATCGATGCAATCGGAGGCACCGCCGGCCAGGCTCAAAGCCTCTTGCGCATCTCAATGATCGCTTCCGGCCTCACCACAATCCTCCAAGCGCGGCGAGGCCTGGTGGGATCCGGGTATCTTTGTCCAGCATCATGCAGTCTGACCTATCTAGCCCCCAGCATTCTGGCGGGGCGTATCGGAGGGTTGCCATTATTGTTCGGCATGACTGCGGTCAATGGAATCTTCACCGCCGTGCTCTCGCGCTTTTTACGGAAACTGCGGGCTCTGTTTCCTCCTGACGTCACCGGACTGATCGTTACCATCGTAGGCATCCAATTGGTGTCGCTGGGCGTGCCGCGCCTGCTGGGACGCACAGCCGGGCATCCCGAGGCCTCTCCGAATGCCGCATTAGTCGGCATGCTCACGCTCGTCGCCATGATTGCTCCCAGCATCTGGAGCAAGGGTCGTCTGCGGTTTTTCCCTATCCTGAGCGGTCTCGTGGTGGGTCACATCGCGGCACTATGGACAGGCATCCTGTCTTGGTCGACCGTTCGCACCGTGTGGGCGCTGCCACTGCTCAGCATCCCTCACCGTGTGGGTGGCGGTCTTGCCTTCCGTGCCTCGCTGCTGGTGCCATTCCTGGTGATTGGCATAGCGGCGACGCTGAAGACCGTGGGCGACCTGACCCTTTGCCAAAAGATGAACGATGCCGATTGGAAGCGCACCGACATGAATTCCGTCAGCGGTGGCGTGATGGCCAATTCCGTGGGCACCATGCTCTCCGGGCTGGCGGGTGGCGTCGCCCAGAACAATGCTTCCGCGTGCCTCGGCCTGGAGATCGCCACCGGCGTGACCAGCCGTTCCATCGCCCTGCTTGCGGGCCTGATCGTGATCTCGCTGGCCTTTTTCCCCGCTCTCGCCGGTACCTTTGCCGTCATGCCCGTGCCGGTGATGGGCGCACTGCTGACTTATGCAACCTGTTTCCTGATGCTGGGCGGCTTGCAGGTCATGACGTCGCGCATGCTCGACGCCCGCCGTATCTTTGCCACTGGCATCGCACTGGCATTTGGCATCAGCGTGGAGGTCGCACCCGAGCTTTACCGCAGCGTGCCAGAACTCTTGCGTCCCATTTTTGCTTCCTCCACCGCACTGGCCACGGTGGTTGCGGTCGCTCTGAGCCTGCTGTTCCGCATCGGGCTGGCGAAAAAAGGGAGACTCGAGCTGCTGGCTACCAAAGACAATTTGGACGAGATTACGCGCTTCATGGATGGACTCGGCTCCGTGTGGGGCATGCGGCGCGAGGTAGTTTCGCGCGCCATTGATGCCATCTACGAATTCGTGACCAACTCCGGCGAACTGGGCTTGCGCTCGCACATGCTTGTGGTCGAAGCCGAGTTCGACGAGCTCAGCCTCGACGTCGAGATCGAGTACGATGGTGCGCCTCTGCAACTAAACAACCAAATGCCATCGCTCGAAGAGTTGGCCAGCGGCGCCGGCGTTGCTGCGCTATCGCACTACATCATTCGCCAGTCCGCCGACCAGGTGAAAGTCAAGCAGCGTAACGGCCGCTCCGCTCTGTGCATGCACTTCGACCACTAGCGTGCCATGCCAGCAAGCAGTTCTTTTGGGCTCCGTACTAGAGCATTAAAGAGAAGCTCAGAATACCCGACCATGTCCTCCAAGGATTTTTCCGCCGCAAACCTTCTTCTGCATGAACCCGACGAGGCAGACAAACGACTTTGTGTGCCCCTTCGGCCTTTGCGGCTATCACTCCCCAAAGCGACGGCGGTCACTGACAACCTCGGCCCGCAGGTGTGACATTTGGGTGGACGCTGCGGAAGAAGATTTGGCGGTCTTGTTCCCGGTCCGCTTCCATCGCCCCTAGGCGGCGACCAATCAGATCGCCCACCTCCTTCCTCCTAACATCCGAGTACGTCCGTCTCGTAGTCAGCTTCAGCAGCGGCACATGGCGAGGAGGCAAAGCCCGTGAACGGCAAGAAGCAATTCCGCAATTCTCTTTTGAACATTATCTGGTGCGTGGCGACGGCCGCGCTGGCGATAGCAGTTGTATTCACGCTCGCGGTTGTCTTGACCCCATCAGCGCAGGCGCAGACGCCCGCAACGAGCGTGGTCTGGACGGAGAAGCTGCTGCACAGCTTCAACGACACGGACGGGGCTCTGCCCCGCGCCGGCCTGATCTTCGATGCCGCCGGCAATCTCTACGGCACGACCTCCGAGGGCGGCGCTTACAGCTGGGGGACGGTGTTCGAGTTGACGCCCGCGGGCGGCGGTAACTGGACGGAGACGGTGCTGCATAGCTTCTGCTCGCCGACCGATTGCACGGACGGTGCTTATCCCTACGCCGGCCTGATCTTCGATGCCGCTGGCAATCTCTATGGCACGACCGTCGGGGGCGGCACTTACGCCTACTGCTCGGACGGTTATGGATGCGGGACAGTGTTCGAGTTGACGCCCACGGCGGGTGGGGGTTGGACGGAGCAGGTGCTGTATAACTTCGGCAATGGCACGGACGGAGTTAATCCCTATGACGGTTTGATCTTCGATGCCGCCGGCAAGCTCTACGGCACGACCCCCAATGGCGGCACTTACGGCTACGGGACAGTGTTCGAGTTGACGCCCACAGAGAGCGGGGGCTGGACGGAAACGGTGCTGCATAGCTTCTGCTCGCAGACCGATTGCACCGACGGGGAGGCACCCCAGGCCGACCTGATCTTCGATACCCTCGGCAACCTCTACGGCTCGACCACCAATGGCGGCACTTACGGCGGTGGGACGGTGTTCGAGTTGACGCCCACAGGTGGCGGGGGCTGGACGGAGAAGGTGCTGCATAGCTTCTGCTCGCAGACCGATTGCACCGACGGGGAGGCACCCCAGGCCGGCCTGATCTTCGATACCCTCGGCAACCTCTACGGCTCGACCACCGCGGGCGGCACTTACACTTCCAACTGCAACTACGGATGCGGGACGGTGTTCGAGTTGACGCCCACTGGGGGAGGGGCTTGGACTGAGCAGGTGCTGCACAGCTTCGGTAACGGCACGGACGGGTATTATCCCTTCGCCGGCCTGATCTTCGATGCCGCTGGCAATCTCTACGGCACGACTTGGGCGGGCGGCACTTACGGCTGGGGAACAGTGTTCGAGTTGACGCCCACGGGCGGGGGTTGGACGGAGACGGTGCTGCATAGCTTCAACGACAACGGCACGGACGGGATCCTTCCCGAGGCCGGCCTGATCTTCGATGCCATCGGCAATCTCTACGGCACGACCCCCTCTGGCGGCGCTGAGGGCGAGTACGGGGGGACGGTGTTCGAGTTGACGCCCGTTTATCCGTGCGCCACGTGTAGTCACGCTGTCCTTCAGTGATGTTGATGTACTCCCAGCCGCGAGGAGGGACGTGCTGGAGCAGTGCGGGATCGAACGACCGTGATTTTGCCAGCAGCTCGGCGGCCCGTTCAAGATAGATGGTATTCCAGAGCGTGATCACAGCGACAACGAGGTTCAGCGCACTGGCCCTGTTGCGCTGGTTTTCGAAAGAGCGGTCGCGGATTTCCCCGAGCCGATCGAAGAATATGGTCTGCGCCAGTGAAGTTCCGGGCTCCTCCCTTTGTGGAGTCCGGCGGTCGCGCCAGGGTGCCGCCTCTTCGGAAGGTGTTGTTACAGGTTAGAGGCTCTTGGTATCTATAGACCTTGTCAACGCGGCCTACTCCGGACGCTTACGGACAGCCGGGGGCGGCGGGATCTATAACGCCGGCTGTCTGGTGGCTTACTTTTGACAGCGCCGCAACGTACTCCCATGCTGACTCTGTGACCCGACAAATCAGACAGACCAACGCCGGTGTCGCGACGGAGACAAACGCGATCGCCACAAGGCCGGCAGCAAGAATGTGCCTGAAACGATTCATCACGATGAGCCTGACATTCTCAGAATACACCGCAGCCCAAAGTTGCGCCGGAGACGACTATCACATTTTTCATGTGACCGAGGTCACCCATCGAGAATGGAGATTGATCCGCGCTCGCGCTCAGATCGTCGCGGCAAGTTGGCGATTTTATCTAGCACGTCGCTGATGAGGATGGCACCTGGCTAAACGTAATCAAACAACGTCATGAAGCCGAAATCCATATGCAACTGCTGGTGGCAATGAAACAGCGTGAGGCCGGGATTGTTGGCGACGAAATCTATCTCCGCTTCCTGGTATCCGCCCAACATAACGACATCCTTAATCACTCCTGAGGTCGGTAGCCCGGCTATCCGTGTCAGCTCGAAGCTGTGACGATGCAGATGAATCGGGTGGATGTCGTCGCTCGCATTGTGCATCCGTATGCGGTATCGCTTACCCTCGTGCAGATGGAAGGCGGGTGTCGCCATCATCTGTTCCGGGGGATAGGCCACACCATTGATCGTCCACTGATTAAATCCGTCCAGCGCGGCATTCTGCTTTTCGAAGGTCATGTCAAAGATCTCATCCGGCTGTGCGGATGTGATACTGGCATTGCCAAACCGGGCGTAGTTCCACTTGAAGGGCTTGGGGGCGAGCCACTGCGGTTTGCCCTTGTAACCGGCATACTCGACAACAATACCCATGCCGTGGTGACGGTCGTCGTCAGCCAGGTCACCCATGACCCACACGCCGGGATGGGTCATTTCCACGATCGCTGAAATCCGCTCCGCCGTTCCAAGCCACAGACCAGGAACACTAACCGGTTTCGGCAATGGATTACCATCCATTGCAATCAGGCTGAAGCTGTGGCCCGGAAGGGCAAGGCTGCGAATCTCCCCAGCGCTGCCATTCAGAACGTGAAACAGGATGCGCTGGCCCTGCTTGACGCGAATCGGCTCGCCATCGCCGAGCATGCGCCCATTGATGGTGAACGAATCGTAGCCGACCTCGTATCCGTGCGGCATACCCTTGGCGAGCGAAGCCGTCATCTTGCTCTCGCCTGCATTCTTAAGTTCAGGGACCGTCTGGGCTGGCGAAAGGAAGTCCATCGCCATGTCTCCACCGCGACTGAAGGTAGGCTGGAATTCTTTCAGCGTAAGAAACACTTCGCGGTCGTAGTTGCCAGCGTGCTGTTTCGGATCGATGTAAACCGGCCCGACCAGTCCGCTGTACTGGCCCATCGCAAGATTCGCTCCAGCGCGAACATGGGTGTGATAGAAGCGAAACCCCGATGGCCTCGGTACAAACGAGATTCTGCGGCGGCCGTGAGGCGGTATGAAAGGCGTGCCCTCTTCGGCCGCTCCATCGACATCGGTAGACAGGAACTGCCCGTGCCAATGCAGTTGTTCCGGCGTATCCGTGTGATTGAGCACGTCAACCGTGACACGCTCGCCTTCCTTCAGGCGAAGTAGAGGTCCGGGAAACTGCCCGTTGTAGGTAGTGATCGACACAATGCGATTCGGAGCCAGTTCGACGGGCGTGGTGGCGATGGTGAGGGTGTAATCGGCCGGGTCTTGGCTTTGCGATACAGTTTGATTCTCGCGAGTCATCGGCGCCAGGCTCAAGAGATTCGACGGTGATAGCAGCATAGCGCCCGCAGTCGCTCCGGCCGTCTTCAGGAAGTTCCGGCGAGAAGAGTGGAAGAGTGGCATAGTTCTCTCACAGGTGGTCAAGCATTTGAATTTCCCGGACTGGCAACTACGAACCAGAAGGTCGGGAGTTCGAATCTCTCAGGGCGCGCCATTCTTTTCAGGCACTTAGAGAGTTTGTTTCAACACACAACTTGGGACCGTTGGGACCATTAACGAGTTTTAGTCCCGCTTTCGCCGCCGGTTCCCGGCAGTGTTGTTTGCCCCCTCGTGCGAAGGATCAGTACTAATTGACTGCCACCGGCCAGCGCCCTATCATCAGGCATCATTCTTCCAGCGCCTCAGAGATGACCGACACCACGATCTCGCACTACCGCATCCTGCAGAGACTTCCTCGCCCTGTGGAAGGACGCTGATCCCAAGATCCCTGTATTGCAACAAGCCAAGTCTGAATACGCCAAACTTCTATAATAAGGTTCACGGGCGCAAGGGGTAATCCCTCTCGGCCAGTGAAAACTCTTCCGGTTATATCGCACGTTCTTACGGCGCGAAGTAGCCGGAGATGTCGAGGATGAGCTGCGTCAGCGCATAGGCGTAGGCGTCTATAGAACCGTTTGTCGTCGGCACGATCGCCATGTTGGAAGTGATGAAACCATCCTCGGCATTCAGCGTCGACACGACCGGTTGTTGCTCGCCGTCAGGCCACAAGGTCAGGTAAAGCATGGGGCCAGGCGGCACCACCGTCGCGTTGAAGATGTAGGCCGTGGCGTTGCTGGGCGGAGCACAGGCGCTGCCCACCACATTCACGGTCTTCTCGCCAACAAATGAGCTGCCGTTTTGGCGCGTGTCCAGCACGCGGCAGGGAGTCAGGGATACATTGACAACCCACCCGCCCCCGGCGCGGCGAAGTAGCCGTCGATGTCCAGAATTACGTTGGTCGTATTCGTCACATAAACGCTGACTGAACCCGACGGCATTCCTGCGGGAACGATGGCCGCGTTGGCTTTGACCCGCCCGTCCGGCGAATTCAGCGTGGACACGATCGGCTGGCCTTCCCCGCTCGGCCAGATCGTCAGATATCCCAGCGTGGTTTCCGGCACCACGGTGACATTAAGCGAATACGCCACAGCGGTGGAGGGTATGCCGCAGGGGTTGCCGCTGAGCGAGAGCGGAAAGTTTCGGGATGAATTGCCGGTGATGGCCGGTCCGCCGAAAGTCCCGTCACCATTGCGCGTATCCACCACGCGGCAGGGCGTCAGCGGCACAAATTGCACGGCCGCCGGCACGGGATTCACAATCTGCGAGAGCATGCCACCGCTGCCAAGGTAATTGCCGTCGCCAGAGTAGGTCGCCACGATCGTATCCGTCCCCACCGCCAGCGTGGAGGTCGTGCACGTCGCTGTGTGCGAAGAAGAGAGGGCTACTGCCGAGCAGCCAGTGATGGTCGTGCCGTTCGAAGTAAAGCCTACAGTCCCGGTCGGGATGGGCGGTCCCGCCGGCGCAACCGTCGCGGTCAACGTCACCGGTTGTCCCGAGGTGGAAGGATTCTGACCGGACGTCACAGTCGTGCTCGAGGCACCTTGGTTCACGACTTGCGAAAGCGTGCCGCTACTGCCGGAATAGTTTATGTCGCCCGAGTAGGTTGCCACCATAGCGTTGCTCCCGGCCGGTAGCGCAGTTGTCGTGCAGGCGGCGGTGCGCGAAGAAGAAAGCGGCACTGCCGAGCAGCCGGCGATGGTCGTGCCGTTTGCGGTGAAGCCTACGGTCCCAGTTGGGATGGGCGGTCCGGCTGGCGAAACTGTTGCGGTAAACGTTACCGGTTCACCCGCGGTGGACGGATTGGCAGAGGAGCTTAGGGTGGTAGTCGTGCCGGTCTTGGGAGGCGTCGTCAACTCGAACACCGTCCCGTTGGAGTAAGTGCCGCCGTAGCTGGTGGTGCCGTACAGATTGCCGGCGGCATCGAATACTCCCGTCCGTGCCGTTGCCGAAGTTATACAGCACCTGCTCCGTCCAGCCCCCGCCCGCCTTGGGGGACACCTCGAACACCGTCCCGCAGCTCGTGCCGTCGCAGGTGTAAGTGCCGCCGTAGCTGGTCGTGCCGTAGAGATTGCCGGCGGCGTCGAAGATCAAGCCGGCGGAGGGGTTAGCTCCGTCCGTGCCGGGGGCGAAGCTATGCAGCACCTGCTCTGTCCAGCCTCCGCCCTTTGTGGGCATCAACTCGAACACCGTCCCGAAGTCTTGGTAAGTGCCGCCAGCGGAGGTGGTGCCGTAGAGATTGCCGGCGGCATCGAAGATCAGGCCGGCTAAGGGACCAGCCCCGTCCGTGCAATTGGTCTGCGAGCAGAAGTTATACAGCACCTTCTCCGTCCAGTTCCCGCCCTGCGCGGGCGTCAACTCGAACACCGTCCCCCCGGGGTGAGTGCCGCCCGAGGCGGTGGTGCCGTAGAGATTGCCGGCGGCATCGATGATCAGGCCGGCTAAGGGTTGAAACCCGTCCGTGCCATTGTTGCTGAAGTAATGCAGCACCTGCTCTGTCCAGCCCCCACCGCCGTTGGGCGACAACTTGAACACCGTCCCGCAGCCGCTGCCACTATAGAAGCAGGAGCCAGTGCCGCCACGGGAGGTCGTGCCATAGAGATTGCCAGCGGCATCGAAGATCAGGCCGGCTAAGGGCACAGCCCCGTCCGTGCCGTTGTTGTTGAAGGTATGCAGGATCTTTTCCTGGGTGGCCGCCCAGGTGCTGGGCACAAACACGGTCGCAGCGAAGATCGCCAGGGCCGCTCTCAATCCTATGGAAGGACTTTTGCCCTGCATGAGTAGCCTCCTTTAGCCGCAAGGACCGACACTGAAAGAACGCATTCCCCCGCTCCGACCCATTTGAGCACTCTGGATTGCGGCGAATGTTAGCACGGCTTGGGCCACGTTCAACTGCTTTTTCCGCGGGATCTGGGGAAATCCCGTTGCCTCGCGCCCCGCAATAGGTCGCACCGTACGGGTTCCAATGGCTGTCGAACACCAGCGCACGCGCCCGCGGCCGAGCCGCCAGATAAACGCTACCGGACTGATACTCACTCTTTACTTTCCCAGGGAAGGGAAATGAAGGCGGGGGCAGAATCTTTGGATGGTATCCGTGCCCCCTGCCCTGGTTGCCACTCTCCGCCTCCCCCAGCGGTTACGTTCCAGTTCCGCGGTGGCGCCGATGATCACTACCATGGCCCTGCGCACTTGACGGTAGCCGCTACGTCGCTCACCCTTGTGGCTGTTGCAGCAACTTCCTAAGCTTCGATATGACCCGCAACGTCTTGGGGTTCTGCGCGGCAGCATATGCAAGTTCCAACTCACGTTGTGCATCGGCCAATCGAACCTGCTTGTATGCGATTAGGGCCAACTCATACCGAACCAGTGCGGGGTGATCGGCGGGAAGCTGAGCCTTGGAAGCGGATTCTGCGTCGTTGAGCGCATTTTCCAGATGTTCTTTGGCTTTATCCAACTCGCCCAGTTTGTAATATGCGTGGTGCAGCCAAACACGCGCAGAATAACGAGCGGCAGGCCGGGGCTCAATTGATAGTACCTGCTCAAGCTCTGCTATCCCCTCTGAGTAATGGCCCGCGCGCAACAACCTTTTGCCGAGAGCCGTCTTGGCATCCACATACTGCCAAAAGAAATCGGGAGTCCTGAACTGTTTGGCATAACGACTCAGCACCGAGCGGATTGCCGCAATCTCGGCCTCTGGCGCTTCGCCCCTTCTCAAGCAGTATGCCTTCTGCAACTGCAGACAAATTCCGAGAGCACTGTCGGGCTCCACGCTGCTCAAGGCATCGTCAACACACGCGATGGTGTCGTCGAAGCGGCCGAGCCGTCCGAAGCAAATGCCCTTCCAATTAGAGAGCAACAGCGCGATCCTTGCCGCTCAATCCTGCTTCCATTTCGGTGAGCTGCCGCGCTGCGTCTGCGTATTGGGCTTGATCGATCAACTTCGTGGCTGGGCGAAAGTGTGGGTGATCTATGGGCAGCATCGGTCTTCCGTCGGCAAGGGAGCAACAATACCCTGCACACGAACTGATTGTAAGTCGATTCTCAATGGGTGGCGACAACAAGCGATAGCGTAAACAACGCCCGTCAGCGGTCAACGAATGCTAAATGGCGATTTTGCGAGAATGATCGCAGCTCATCGTACCGTGCGGAGTTGAACGAGTTGTGGATATAACAGCCCTTTTCCTTACGCCGAAGCCGCAACACCAGTTGTCCTTCCAACTCCGCAGGCATTTGCATTCAATGGATTTTTCCCACGGTGACCGCTGTGCAGGTGTTAAGCTCTCTCCGCTATGTTTCCGCTAAAACAAGAGCTGATCCTCGTCCTCGTGCCCATAGTGGTGTTTTTGGCGGTGTTTCGTTTTCTCACAATGCCACGCAGCCCACGTATCGAAAGGGCAATACGCTTGCCGAACAGCGAGGCATCGAATAGCAACTTCAGCCACTACCAGCCGCTGAGTTCCGCAGACTACCCGCGCACCTATCGCATGTCTCTGCGCTGGAGAGCTTTTAACCTGATATTTGAGTTCTGGGCGATCAGCATCGGAGTCTCCACTTTACAGTCCGCGCTTGCGGGACCCCAAGTGCGTGTGACGCTTGTGTGGGGCATCCTATTCACCATTGGCGGGATATTTGGGATGTTGTACGACCTTAAATATCGTGTAGTCCTGTCTGCGGACAGCATTGAAGTTCGTAACCTGGCCTCTACCCGAGTGTTGCGGCGTGACGAGATTGAAGGCCGGCGTTTGCTGCAGGGTGGCCGCTACAAAGGGCCGTATCAAACAATACTGCTGGTGCCGCGAGGCGAGCAGGGGCCACTGAGAGTACTACTTGTCCTGAACACCGACTCAGCGTTCTGGGAGTGGATGGACACCCTACCTGATCTGGACGTGCCGTAACGTTTAAGTCTACGGTTTCAACATCCATGCCACTGGCCTCGGCCCATTCTTCGATTCTCCGTTGTCTGCATGTTGTGCAAACAGCGATGAAACGAGCAACAAGGTTAGGACGAAGCGCCTTATCGTAAACGATCCTGCAACGGGTAGCTGTCACGATTGCCTGTGAGTTGAGCAGACAATCCGCCGGGGCAAAAAAGGGGCGGCCCCGAAGGGCCGCCGTAGCGAAAGCAGATTGAGACCATCTAGAAGACGATCTTGCCCTGCATCTGAATGATGCGGCCGGCAGGCGAACCAGGGAAGAACGATCCAAACGGTCCGGTCGGCGGAGCCGTCTGTTCCGTGACTTGCCCGAAGGTAGTAGTCCCAAGAAGGTTCCCCGGCTGGGCGAAATTCGGATGGTTGAACACGTTGTAGAAGTTCGCACCCGCAGTGAAGGCTACGCGCTCGGTGATTTTGAAGCTCTTGTTGAGGCTGATGTCCGAATCGAAAAATCCAGGCCCACGATAGACGTTGCGAACCTGATTCGGGAAGGTTGTCACCGTACCAGCCGAAGCAAACCCGGCGGAATTGAGACAACTCGTGAGGTACTGGTTGCAAGCACCCTGCCCTGGCCCGACCACTTGTGCGGGAAGATAGGGCGATATGGGATTGTAGTTGCCAACGAAGGTGTTTGCGTCAAACACTTGCAGCGGCAGTCCGGAGCGGGCGAAGAAGTTCTGCGACAGAGTCCAGCCGCCGAAGGCTCCGTTGGCAAACTTGTTGCCGAACTTCCACGGTGTCTGCCAGACATAGGTGGCGTTGAAGGAGCTACGGATATCGTAGTCCGCATTTCCGTAGTTATTCGCCAAGGTGTATGGATTCAACTGATATTCCGAACTGGTGGTGGCGTTATACGGCAGAATGCCGCCGTTGGAAATTTCGTCCAAGGCGTGCGCCCAGGTATAGCTGGCCTGCACGGTAAAGCCATAGGTTAGCCGCCGCTGATAACTCGCGGTTAACTGGTTATCGTTGGATACCGCGCCTGAGTATATCTCAGTGACGGTAGCAAAGTTTAAAGGATTGGGGGCTGTACCGGGAATACCCCCAAAGCCGGCGTAAGCGTTGGGATAATTGGTGACAGGCCCGTGAATCCCGTGGTTGCCGATATAAGCCACGCTCACGGAACTCTTGCTGTCCAGCTCCTGTTCGAGTTGCAAGCTCCATTCCTGGTATCTCGGGATATGGGTATTGCCGGTCATATTGTTGAAGCTAGGCGAGGCAAATGCTGGGTTAGTAGCGCTCAACGAGGCATACGAGGCACTTGCCGGGAAGCCGGCGCGGAGCTGCGAGTTCGTCGCTGACCCGATGAGCCACGGACTGACGCCCGCAGTGGTCTGGTCGGCCCAATAGACACCGTTAGGCTGACCGGGCGAAGAAAACTGTGTAACCGGAATGACCGTTGGGATGTTGGTCATGAAGCTATCGCCCAGCACTGCGGGGAAGGCATCGTAGAAGAGACCAAAGCCGCCGCGCAGGACTGTCTTTTCGCTGCCCCCGGGCGACCAGGCAAAGCCGAAACGGGGCGCCCAATCGATAGCGTCCACCGGTCGAAAGATCTGATGCAGGTTGGCATCGATCATCTGATTGTATGGAGTGGTGGTAGCAGCACTGATGGTTGAGAACGGTCCGGTAAACAGCGATCCGCAGTTCAGCTGACAGACTGGATTGGAGTCATGCTCGACACGCATTGCAAACGTAAGTTTCAGGTTCTTGGTTACTCGCCACTCATCCTGCGCATAAACGCCCAGACCCCAGAGAGCGACCGGATAGCTGTCACGATTGGGGAAGCTCTGGGCGAATTCGGCGGCCAGCCCATTGTAAAAGTTTTCAACCCCAGGAATCTGGACTCCGGAAGGACTAACTGTACTGGCGATATACGACAGCGGGCTGGTGTTCTGGCTGAACGCGTAGTCAGTGACGTCGTAGCGGCGGAAGTTTGCGCCAAACTTCAGATTGTGGGCGCCCTTCGTCACCGAGAAGTCATCCACCAACTGGTATTGAGTGACATTGCGTCCCTGCGGGTAGCCATACTCCCCGTTAGCCAGAGGTGTGTAGCCAATGCCAGACAAGTCCAGCTGGGTGGGGAAGGTCGCGGCCGCGTCGATCTGGTTAAAAATCGCGCGATAGTAGCTGCCGGCATAAACGAACTGGTTGGTTGCGTTACTGCCAAAGGTGTGCGTCCACTGGCCCTGGCCGTCCTCAGACGGCTGGTAGCTGGCCGCACTGAAAGCTGAGTTCACGGGATCAGCGTAGGTTGCCTGCACGCCGGCGTCGAAGGTCACACTCCAGAACATGTGGTCTTTGTTACCCAGGTTGTAGTCGATACGTGCGATACCCTGGTTCTCGGTCGCCGGAAGCGCAGGACTGGCTGTACCCTGCATGAAGCAGTTGGCTACACCGGGTATGACCGCTCCCTCACAACCACCCCCAGACAGAGGAGTGTTCGCGGCTGCGTACGAGGGAGAGCTCTGGTACAGACTGAACGCCTTGGAGTACAGCGGAATCGAAGCCGGACTCACCACGGCCAGGTTTGCCAGAGTGGCATCGGCAAATGCCACTGTCGGGTACTGCACCTGCTGAGTCGAAGGAACGATGTAAGAGATCCCTTCGTAGTCCAAGAAGAAGAACAGCTTATCCTTCTTGATAGGACCGCCGATAGAAGCTGCCCATTGATTGTTGTTGGTGAAGGGTGTCGGCGTAACCGGAGTGTTCATCCCAGCGAAATAGCTGTTGGCTTGGATGCTGCTGCCCGTCCACCAGTACTGCGCGTTGCCATGGAAGGCGTTGGTGCCGGACTTGGTAACGTAGCTTATCTGCGCGCCTGCCTGCTGACCGTACTGTCCGCCGTAGGCGTTGGTGATGACCGTCGCTTCCTGCACGGCGTTCTTGCCCAGCATCAGGTTGGTGGCACCCGAGTTGTTCAGGTTCAGGTAGGGATCCATCTGGTTTTCACCGTTCAGGGTGAACACGTTGGAGGTGGCAGGCAGACCCGCCGTCTGGAAATTGCCGTAACCCATGCCGGTGTTCATGTTGATACCCGGGGCGGTTTGCGCGATGTAGGTAAGGTCATTGCCGCCATTGGGCATATTGTCGACCATAGTCTGGTTGAAGTTGGTCGACAGCTCGGCGTTGTCCGTCTGCACCAGGGGAGCAGCAGAGGTGACTTCCACGGTCTGCGAGCTGCTACCGACGGCGAGCTTCACGTCAACAACCGTCGCCAGGCCGACATTTACCTGTGCTGTTGTTTCCGCCTTGCTGAAGCCCTGCGCGGTCGCGCTCACGACGTAGCTGCCGGGTGACAAGAGCGAGAAACGGTAGGCGCCCCTGGAATTGGAAGTGGTGGTGTGTTTCTCGCCATTGGCATTGTTCTTCAATGTCACAATGGCACCAGGCACAACCGCACCGCTTGGGTCGGTAACTGTTCCGGCAAGGTCGCCCGAGATCATGGACTGCGCCCCAAGGGACGGCGTCATGAGCAGGGCGACCATCATGAAAGCCAACGTTCCGGTCATCAATCTCTTCAATGTCATATCTCCTCCACTCGAGACATGGTCAGAGTAAAGTGTGTCCCCATTACTTAACTAACTGGTTAGTTAAGATCTGGCGATCTTTTTCGCAGTGGGATTGGGCAGCTCCGGATTTGCAATAGCTCCACTCTCCAGTTTTTTCATCGTAATGTAACAGCCAAACCTTTTACATCAAAAAATTTGTCCCCGTTTCCCGGATGACAAGAGTGGACATTCTATTTTGGTAGCGGCGGCTAAGCGAGGAAATTGCTTTGTGGCAACGCGAGTGCCATCATGGCAACGATGTATGTCTGAGTCCACTCTCAACTCCTCCCAAGCGAGCACCGCAAGTCAGGGCCCTGCTAATGGCGCCGGGCGTCGCTCCTTCGGTAAGAAGGCGCTGTCTGCGCTGAAACTGCTGGGGGTAAATCTCCTTGTACTTGGGATTGCAGTGGAGCTCGCGAGCATCGTGCTGGTGCATCTCAAGAAGTGGCCCGGCGACAGGCCTACGTATCACGTGAGCCGTTACCAATTCTGGACTGTGACGAATCCTGTGTTTGGAATGTGGCACCCGGCCAATGGCCATTTTCTTCATCAAGAGGGCTGCTTCAGCTTCGAGTACTTCACCAACAGCTACGGTGCCCGCGATGTTGAGCGCAGCGTGCACTCCGGCCATCCACGTACCGTGGTGCTGGGAGATTCTTTTGTCGAAGGCTTCGGACTGCCTGTCGATAAGCGGCTAAGCAATATCCTCGAAACTCGGAGCGGGCGCGAGCATCTGAATTTCGGCACCGGTGGAGGGTTCAGCCCACTGCAGTATGCGCTGGTGTATAGCAGCATGGCGTCGAAGTTCGATCACGATCGCGTGCTGGTCGAAGTGCTGCCCGACAACGACTTTCACGAGATGGACGGCGCCTGGATGGAGGACCATTACCCGGGCCGGTACTTTCCCTACTATCGCGATGATTTTTCCGTCGGCTATATGGGCAAGTTCAATCCGAATGTGCTCGACGAATTTGGGGACCGCACCGACGCCTTCCTGCGGGCTTATTTCGCTACCTATCACGTAGTCGAGTACATACAGGCTGCACGCCTGTATTCGGTCCGGCCACGCTTGTACTCGGGTTACAACGATTACGGTCAGACGGACCTCGCGCGCCTGCAGAAGGCATTGCTGGACATCAAGCAAACAGCCGACACCCACGGAGCGGAGGTGTATGTTTTTCTTATTCCGCGCCCCCATGATTTCCAGCGCTATCGCCAGGGACAGGATCGATTGGGACCGGTCCTGGAAGCGTGGGGACGCGAAGCTGGGATCCACGTCAAGGACTTGTTGCCGGAGATGGATGCGCGAGGCAAGGGCGATTACAGCGCCTTTTTCCTGCCGTGTGACGATCATTGGTCAGCCCAAGGTACTGAGGCGGCAGCGGATATTTTAGGACCTTGGATGTATAACAGATCGTCGAGTTCCGATACCCAACCCTGATCTATTGCAACGTCGATGAATCGCTGCGGGTGCCTACGGGGTAGGACGTGTGATGCCCACCGCGAGCGCATCGCGCTGGGCCGCTTTGGTCGCCAGACGTCTTCGCCACTCCAGCACGCAATACGAACCCATGATGACGATGATGGGATCCAGTGGGTGACGATAATCCATGCTGGAGTGCGTGACGTAATAGACCACCGGATAGGTGACGAGGATCAGAACGAGCGGCAAGACATCTTTCCACTTTTCTTCGGACCACGCGAACCGCAAGCCTCCAAGCAGGAGCAGGGTTATGGCGGTGGTTAAGAAAATATTGGGTATGTGGAACGGCTCCCTGGCGAGGAAGTTGGGATCCAGGGACCAAAAGCCCGTCCACGTATTAACAAAGTGGCGTGCCGTCATCCAAACCGCGAACTTCGGATGCTGAGTGATGAAGGCCAGGGCCTCCTTTTTCTTGGCATCCATGTATCCAATTTCGCCGAGCCGTTGCCACTGTGCGTATTCCGCTGGGCTCGTCGTGGGGTGCGCTGAATCCGGTGTCACATCGGAAGTGTCGCCGTTGTAGCCGACATGCACTTCCATCCAGAAACCGTCGCGCAAAGGAATGACGCGATGGAAGGTTTCATAATTTCGAACTGTCCACGGAACGGTCACCGCCAGGAATGCGGTGGCCGCGAGCAGCCCCGGCAACAACCACGCGAGTTTCGCCTTTCGGCGCTGCACGCAGAGCCATATCGCAAGAAACGGCAAAGGTCCAAGCAGGGCCGGACTTACCAAGCCAGCCAATCCCCACAGAGCTCCCCATAACACCCAGTTTCCAGTCCCTCGGCTGTCCCTTAGCCGGAGAGTCTGGAGCCAAAGCAAGCTCGCAATCAGGCAGGTCAACGCGTCCGAGTAAATGCGCCCGCCGGACAGATAAATTGAATAGGGGAAAAACACCCACGTCCACCCGGCAATCACCGCTACCCGCTCGCCGAAGACGCGTCTGGCCAGGAAATAAATTGGCAGCACAGTAAGCGACGCGAAAATGCTGTTGAGGGTGAGGATGGCCATCGCACTGCCCACGGTGAAACCGCCGAAGAGCTTCATGCATCCGGCAATCAGATAGGGATAGGCCGGTGGCAGCATTGCTGTAGGGCCGCTGGGATCGAAGAAAGGAGAAGAGAACCCGTGTCCTCGGCAGATCGAACGGGCGACTTGGCCCATCTCCCAACCGAAGTGCCAGTGGTCGCGAACGCCGTCCAGAAACTCGGGGACCATAGCGGCCGACACCGCAATCCGGACGATAAGGGCAACGAAGACCATGCGGAAGAGGCGTGAGAATTTGCTGGGCGAGAACTGGCTACTTTCGCACAACGCATTTGCCGATATGGCAGGGTGCGGGATCGCCTCGTCCCTCCCTGCATCCGCCGCCGGATATCCGACTGCGCTGCCGGTCGGTAAGGTGGTCGCTTTTGTGCTGAGATGATGGTTTTGAGGTTCCATCCTGTCGTTATCGGCTTGCTCGGAGCCGGAACCCGCGAGAGTTCTGTTTCGCGGCTCGCCAGAATTGCACACCAACGGTGAAGCAATATCCATCTCGTGAATGCATCTCGGCCGGTTTGCTGGACCCCTGGATGACTCTCGCATTTTCCCAAACGTATCTTACATAGTTTTTCAGGATCGGCGGTGATATAAATTATGCCGCGCGGCACGCGGTTCGACGGGCCGCGACGGACTCATTGTATTGCCCTCCTTAACGGGCAGAAAGTCGCATAATTCTCGGTGCCACCACAAAATGTGCATGTGGTTTCGTAACGATTCCGGGCCACTTTCAGGGCAACTGCTGAAGCCGTGCCCTGAGACAAACCAGTAGGAGAGTTCGGTTCGAGTTGGCCTAATTCTGTCCGTAGCCTTATGGCGCAAACTGGTGTCAGCCCGCTAACTCGTTTCTCGAGCGTCGACTTCTCCCGAACGCTGGTGTTCCGCGAAATCCTGGCGATGGCAGTCGACTCACTGCGAGCGGACAAACTGCGTGCGGCAATGACCGCGCTGGGTATGGCGGTCGGCACGGCAGCTCTGATCCTGGTGGTAACGGTGGCGCTGACGGGAAAGCGCTATGTGCTGGCCCAGATCGAAAATGTCGGAACCAATGTCATTTGGGCGGAGTATTCCGGAATATCCAGCGCCTCTGCCAATGTGGCCGCCGCCGACTACCTGACCGTCAACGACATGGCAGCGGTTGAGCAACAGGTGCCCGGCGTCAAAGAGGCTTCTCCTGTAGTAAACATGCTCCAGCGTATGGTGATCGGCTCCGGCAAGGAGCAGGAGATTCTGGTGCTTGGCGTCGATCCGCAGTATCAGCCGGTGCGGCGGATTATCGTGAGTGCCGGCAGGTTCTTCGACCAGAGGGATTCGCAATCCACCAGCAAAGTGGCACTCATCACCGAGAGCTTGGCCCGCAGCCGGTTCGGCTCGCTTGATCTGGCGCTGGGACAAATTGTCAGGATACAAGAGGTGCCTTTCGTGATCATCGGCACCTTCCGCGAGAGCGTGGATACTATGGGCCGTTCCGAGATAGAGGACGATACCGTTCTCATTCCCTACAGTGTTGCCCGCTCCATGATCGGCACTGCGGCGGTTAACCAGATTTATTTTTCGGTGTTCGACGCCGCGGGCATTCCCGCAGCTACCGAGACCATACAGAAGGTACTCGCTTCCCGGCACCGGGCTGAGTCAGTGTACAACGTGAGCAATATGACCGAAGTGCTGCGGCTGGCCAACAAAACCGCGAACGCCTTCACCTCAGTGCTGCTGCTGTTTGCGGCCGTTACGCTGATCGCGGCCGGCATCGGGATCATGAATATTATGATGGCCACGGTGCATACGCGGATCCACGAGATTGGCGTGCGTAAGGCCGTGGGCGCAACGCGCAGAGCGATCCTGCTGCAGTTTCTTTCCGAAGCCGTGCTGATTGCTCTCCTCGGCGGCACGGCAGGGACGGTTATCGGAATCGGCATCCCCATCTCGATCCAGATTTTCACCGATCACCACGTTCCAGTCTCTGTCCTCTCGGCCGTGATTGCGCTGCTGGTTTCCTGCGCGGTCGGGATCGGATTCGGTATAGCGCCGGCAAACAATGCTGCCCGGCTTGATCCAGTGGAGTGCCTGCGGCACGAGTAATGTCACATAGCAGAAAGGGAAGGATGAGCAGCCGACAAGGCTGAGAATCTAGCAGGGTGAAAGTCCTTGTGCCGTCAATTGCCTGTATTCGGACGGTTAGCATATCCGGTGCGTGTGGAGGTAACGAAGCACGTTCTGCCCGGAAGTAAAAGTCTCGGCTGCCCTGCGGCAGTACTGCAGCGGTAGGAACGATCTGGGAGACAAGCAAACTTGGAGGCCTGAACATAAAGAAATATCTGCAGCCTCGAAAAACTGCCTCGTGGAAAGTCGTGTTCGCGAGAAACTGCGGGAGCCGACCCCGTTCCTTCTTGGGGGAAGGCCGATGCCACGGAAGAAGAAACAGGTAGAAGCACTCTGTGGGACCGCCGGGGTATGGGATCAAGCATCCAAGGAAAGATTCACAGAGATAACGTCGGGAAGAACCCGTTGGCAGCAGGGGCTGGGAGCGACCTGCAAAGACTCCTCGAACGAGGCTAAAAAACCGAAGGAGGGGAGAGCCAGGCGGGTTTGGCGCATGAGTCCGTAGGAGCGATGAGGGAGGGGCAACGCCCTCCTAAGAGGTGGGACACGCCTCTCCAGTGGCGGTAATGCAAAACTGGGCAAAGGGACTCAGGACACTTGGTGGTTTTCATTGCCAGTGAGGTGGCCGGCTTGATAAAACCGGCGTAACGCCGGTGCTGGTCTGGAAACGAGGTGGTGGGCAAACCACAGACGTAGGGGCGTACGCGAACCAGCGCTTAAACCTTGCGGAAGAAGGGAAGGCTCACAGCGGACATGCCAAGGTTTCAAACCGGACCCGGGAAATCTGGCCGTCCGGGATTATAGGGGGGCTTCGGGAGACGCGGCCATGGTGGAACTGTGCACCCACCTCGCAATCGAAAGAGCGAGACTGGTAAACTCCCACCTAAAGCTGGCGCGCCCGATCTCTATCCCAACACGGTCGCTGATTTCTAAGACGGTCTCCATAGGAGACACCGCACCCACAAGCACCAACTCAGTGACTTTGGGTTATAGCAGTTCCGGCGGAGGAGGTATCGCGAGGGCCGCCGTATCGGCATCGTCGTCGGGCAACTCGTCCATAGCGAGTTCCGGCCAGTAAATGTGGAAGCTGCGTGCCAGAGTGTTGGTATCGTTCCCCACGATGTGGATGGATTCATTGGGCACTTCGAGCAACGTATCTCCTGCCATGTAGTAGGTCTTCACTCCATCCTTGACTTCAAACAGGCAGCCCTCCTGAATCTTAACGACCCCTCGAGAATAATGCCGATGCTTCGGGGTGCGCGTTCCCGGCGCCCAGGTAAATTGAACTGCTTCAATGCTGTGTGCGCGATGACGAACATCCCGCACTGGCCGGACGATTTCTGCGATTTCCACGATGCCTCCTTGCAGCATCACGCGAGAGTTGTTCACATTGGTTTTGCACATTACCACACGGGATTCTAAAAAGTCAGTGATGGTTGGCGATAGCAGGATGGGGAAGACTCAACTGTGTGGACGTAAGCTTCGATGGTGGACTCGGCGTAGTTTCGCCGCGCCTCAGTTCCTCCAGCTTGATCTGAGCGTAGATGGATCACAGAGATGCAATCGCGGTCAGCGCGAGCGGCGCCTTCCTGGTGAAGCGCTACGCAGTGAATCCCGTGCCCTTGGAAATCACTCAGTAGCCCGACAGAAGTGGGCTGCAAAGCCGGTGGAACACCCCGTAAGTCACGGGCAATTATGCAGTTGGATTTCCCCGACGGGCAACAGCAAACCAGCCGTTCGGGGAGTTCCTTCTGTGCCCGGCGATTTACTTATCGTTCTCGATCGGTAATAAGCGTCTCGTCGTGTACTGTTCGCGGGTGTACTCTATGAATAACAACTCTCTCGGACCAGTGGGGAAAGGAAACGTAAGCGGATCTGCTGCTTACCCGTCGACCGTATGGCTCTCCATCCGTTTGTGCCTGCCGATATAGAAGCTGCTTTGGGTCACCGGTATGTCATCGGTCCCGAAGTTGCTGTGGGTGGGCAGGGAGTAGTTTTTAAGGCAACCAGAACTTCTCAGCCAGACGGCACACCGGCGAATGACATTGTCGCGCTGAAATTAAACCTCCATCAAGATCAGGAGATGCGCGTGCAGCGCGAGGTCACCGCGATCGAGAACATCTCCGATCCAAGCCTGGCACGGCTGATCGAACACGGCTATTGTGATGTGGCCGGCAGCCGCACCCGCTATGTCGCGTGGGAATTCGTAGAAGGACAAACGCTGAGTAATCGGCTGAGAATCGGAGGAAGGCTGTTGGACTCCGAAGTGCTGCCGATAGGGCGCGATGTCTCGGCTGCAATTGCGGCGATTTGGTCGCGCCGCATCGTTCATGGGGACATCAAGCCCTCGAACATTATGCTGCGAGATTCGGGTGGCGCCGTTCTCATCGACCTCGGGGCCGCCAGGCATTCCGAGCAAGACAACACCATGGCTGCACGCAGGCCTTTTGGAACGTGGGGCTACTTTTCGCCGGAGCAGGCCAAAGGGGAGCCGGTGACCTGCGCTTCGGACATTTTTTCGCTTGGCATAGTGATGCTGCAATGCCTGCTCGGGCGGCATCCCACGGCCTGCCACCAGAGCGACCTGGAAGAAGGATTCCGGGCGACCAGCTTCAAGCTCGGAGCCAGCGCAGCCTTGCTTAGCATGTTGGATAAGATGCTGTCCCAACGTCCGGCATTCAGGCCGATTCCTGCAGACCTCAGCCGTTATTTTCAAAAGCTACTGCAAAGGATGGAAGCGGAGTCTGCGCCGGACACACGCGCACCTGAGAATGCTCAGGGCTAGTCAGCGGTTGCTTAGGCTGGCTCCCATTCCTCACCTGCGGTCGAACCGCCAGGACAGCATCATTCAATCACGCTAAACGAGTAAATTTTGCCCGAAGAGGCAGCGTTCGCGGAAGCGTATGCTCCTGGTGGCAGGAAGCCATATTCGCCTAACGCGGTGGACATGCTTACGGTGTATGCACGGGGTGCGACCTTTGAAGGTGCGAATGGCATCAGATCGCGTGTTGCGCCACCTGAAACATGGAACACACCGCCCGTGACCGATCGGAACTCCCGGTCGCTGTCGTGCCGGTGAAGCTGAAGAAGCTGATATTCGGTGATCGCTGTTCCTTCAGGCACCACAATCAGGAACTCCAGCGGGTTGGTCAGTTGGTTTCGACTCGTTGCGCCATTAACATGCCCGTTGACGTCGCCTTTGACAATACCGACGGTGGCAGTACTCTTCACCACACCACCGGTCTTCCAGTTCACAACTTCCGGTAGGATCTCGTTCCACGTACCCTTTTCTTTGACGTAGACGCCAATTTCGGTCGGCAGAACTGAGCTTGGCGGCTCGGCCTGTCTCGTTTCTGTTAGCGCGGGTTGTGCAGACGGCGTGGCCGGAGCAGCGGTGGCAACTGAAGCAGGCGGAGCAATCGAAACAGGCTTTTTCACCGGGGCCGGCTGAGTACTGCCGGTTGGATCGATCATCACGGCAATGACCCGCTCGCTGACCTTGGCGGCCTTGAGTTGAATGAGCTGGTCCGTAGAGAGATCGAAGCTCTGGCCCTTTTTCTTGATTTGCTCAATGATGAGGTCGTCACTCAACCCCGCCTTGAACAGCCTGATCACGTCATTTACCGTCATTGGCTTGGTGGCTGGCGAAAGATAGATTTCCTTCGATTGCGCGCTGGCGACGGCACAGGTTCTAAGTGCAGTCAGAGACAAAAATATGGGGAAGAGAAGAGCGATGATTGCCAGACTTGGCAGGCGCAGTGTTCCCGGCGCAGAGGCGGGTTTCATGATGGGAGTCTTATACACCCGGCGCGTTCACCTTGTCATCGAACCTCGAGCGGTTACTTCGGAACTAACGAAATCCGCATTCATGAACCCGAATTGGGATAGTCGGCGGGGAGGCTGGTCTTGGACCTTCATGGCCGATGTGTCTGTGAAGTTCGCGCCCAGGATGGTTAGCCGCCCTCAGGTTAGTTCGCGCGGCCAGGCGCTGGGTCATCAGACTTCTCAGGATTTCAGCTTACGGCATGATTTCGAAGACGACACCGGCATTGTGAGTGCCACCATAGAAGGTTGTTCCATAGAGGTTTCCGGCAGCATCGAAAACCAGGTTGCAATATGGATAGCCTCCGTCGCTTCCGCCGGTGAAATCGTGGAGCGAGCTGTAGCTCCATCCTCCGTCCGAAGGTGTGAGCTTAAAGACCGATCCCTCTCTCGACGCACCCGTGCAAAGGGTAGTGCCATAGAAATTTCCAGCACTATCCATTACCAGGTCGTTATAGGACCCGCAATTTGGTCCGCCGGTGAAGCTGTACAGTACGGTGAAGTTCCAGTCGCTCCCTGATGGCGTCAGCTCGAAGATCGTGCCCGCGCCGCCTGTTCCACCGTTCGTGGTGACACCGAACAGATTGCCTGATCCGTCAAAGATCATGCCGGCATAGAGAAGGCCTCCGTCGGGCCCTGCGTCCTGAAAGCTGTGCAGCACCGTATTCGTCCAGCCGGACCCGGAAGGAGTTAGTTGGTAAGCCGCGCCGCGGTCATAGGCGCCGCCGATCCAGCTAGTGCCGTAGAGATTTCCAGATCCGTCAAAAATCGGCTCGCCTACTGGAATTCGCCCGTCTGGCCCGTCAAACGCGAAAGCAACACTATGAATCCAGGAGCCGCCGGAGAGGCTCAGCTCGTAAATATTTCCGTTGATGGGATAGCTGTCTGCCACACCGTACAGGTTGCCCGAACCGTCGAAAATCGGGCTGCCGTCAGGGTAGGCGCCGTCATCGCCAGCGGTGAACCGATACAGAACTGATTCGTTCCACGGACACAGTGCAGATGTGCAAGGCCGGGGCTGTGGCCTGAGGTTAAAGACGGCTCCGCAGCCGTTATAACCGTAGATTGCGCATGACCCTCCTCCTCCGCTGACGGTGGCCCCGTAGAGGCTGCCGTCCTGAGCGATGGTGAGGCTGCCCAACTGCGGAGCGGCTCCATCCTGACCGCCATTAAAGCTGTAAAGGGGGTTGAACACCCAACCAGCACCCCTCTGCACCAACTCAAACACCGTACCGCAGCCGCTGCTCCCATATTCGTTGGTGCACAGCCCGGCTCCACCTGAAAAGGTTGTGCCATAGAGCCTTGCGGCGTTGTCGGTTGCTGCCAGACCAGCCGACGGATTTCCACCGTCGGTCGCACCTGTGAAGTTGTGCAGCACGGTCAAGGTCTGGGCCTGTGACGATTGCTGGTTGACCATGCATACAACAACAACCAGCGCCACCGCCAACGCAGTTGCTCTCATCGCAAGAAACCAACGGTGCATCCAAATACCTCTCGGCCCACGCCCAGATCAGAGCGTAATTACTTGATCCGGCATGTTGCCGGACAGCGCTTTGTACAAATCCGGGAAGCAGCCGATCGACGCTCCCTCGATCAACTTGTCGGCGATCTCACGCTCATAGCAGCACTGGTCGCAACCCATGAGCAACATGCCCTTGCTCTTTGCCACCGCGCGGAGCCTCTCACCGATCGGGTTCCCTTTGACCAGGACATAGTTGTTATCTTCGAAAAAAAACATTCCGACAACGTCAACGCCATGCCGGTTTTCCTCAAGCTGCGGCAAAATCATCCTGCCGAGCACGTACGAAACAGTATGTTTGGATGTGGCGAATATGTAGGCAACTTTCATTTCGTTCCTCCATTTAGAGCTTTCTTAACGGCCGCGTGTAGCGCGCCTAAAGCAAGCCGCGCACAATCGTGCTTGTGTGGCGGAATACCTTTTAACGGTGCGATAACCTGTTCGGGAGACAGGGCAACAGCCTGCGACAAAGTCGCTCCGGTCATGCCTTCAGCGACAAACTCGCAATACGCGATCAACGTTGCACACGTAGATACATTGAAGGAGACTGCTTTGAGTACACCGTCCTCGACTTCGACGCTGAATTGGGCGGTGCGTCCGTCTCCATCGCTGGCAACTTCTCCGACGACGGCCAGCAACGGACCGCCGTTTCGCCGAAATCCTCGTATCAGGTGATCAAAAGCCGAGACCCGACGTCCATCACCAGGATCTGGAGTCCCCGCTGTCGACATGTTGGTGTGGTCAGTGGTCACAAAAATCCGTTGCTTCTATTGCGGTGCTTACTCCCAAAGTCCGGCAACCTGGCTGGATGCAACACGACCATGGAACCAGCGTTACGATCGAATGTCTGTGCTCCGCATCACAGCAAAATGTCCGCCTGATTCAGCACTCCAGCCTATTGGCACTGGCTCAACCGTTGATGCTCGTCGGCTACTTGGTTGATGATTGCGTCAGTCGGGCACTGGATCAGGCACGCCATGCACCCCTCGCAGAGGTCAGGTTGAGAAAAGATCATCTTGTGATCGGTTGGCGAAAAGCACTCGACGGGACAGACCTGGTCGCAAAGTTTGCAGCCGATGCAGTTCTCTTCGATAATCTCCAGCCGTAAGTTAGGGAATCCGTAGAAAAGTTTCGAATACCCGCATTGCCACAACGGTGTGTAACTGGGATAAGAACTTCCCACCAAGTATGCGGCAGCTAGAAGCAAGACAACCGCGCGCAAGCTAAAAGACGTGATCTTCCCGTCGTAAAGCAATTGGCTTAAGACAATCACCAGGCTAATCGACAGGAACAACACCCCAGCTTTTTGAACGAAGGTCTTTCCTGGAATCGCGAAACAGCCCAGGCTGATAAGCACCGCCAGGACAGCCACAATCAAAACAAACCAGGGCGCTACCGCGATTCCAAAAATCAGCACCGGGAAGATGGTATATCGCAAACTGAGGCTGCCCCACATGGCGAGGGCCATCTCGAGTCGTTCTCTCACGTTGTACGTCACGCGCATCATCGGCTCGGTACGCCGGCGTCCTTTCAAGTACTCCGGAATGCTAGTAGCATCGACCGGCCCGAAAACTGCCGACCAACTTGTGCGTCTTCTGACGTCGAACAAGTTGATGCCATTGGCGCAGAGCTGCGGCAGGACCAGCCTCCGGTGGTCCACCAATTCGGCAATTCGACTGGTTTTGAGAATCGAGATGATGCCATCGATGGTGAACTTTCCGCCGCCAGCCGCACACCAGACGTCGATGCCGCCGGCGGGCGCAACCAATAGGTAGCAATCAACGCTCCTCAATGCCCGACAAACTCTCCGCACGGTCAGATCGTAATTGCTGGTCACCAGGACGGGAGATTTGCGCCCCGGATTGCCAATTCGGATCAACCGCGGAGGAGTGGGATACGGTATCGATCGGAAGACATACTGCAGGATAACGAGCTTCGGAAGTGTTTTCAGATAATTCCAAAGACCATCGGGCTCGAGACCCGCTGCTCGGGCTTCGCCGCGGAGATCGACACTTTGAGCCGAAGGTGCAACATCGTTGCAGGTCTCGCCGCTTGGAAGCGAAGCACATACCAGCTTCAGAGCTCCTCCAAGATAGAGCTGGGTCTTTTCTATCTGGAAGCCTGCGCACTCAAGTCTGCGCTCGATTTCGTGCAAGGGATGAGTCACAGGCGGCGCCACAAAGAACGCCAGGATCATCAGGGGCAGCTCAATCGCGAAGTAAAGAAGCTTCAGAAAGATGTTGCCCTTCTTGATCTCGCTGGCTTGCAGTCCCAGGTAAGTCACTAGGCGGCTCATGTATCGATAAACGCGATACGTCCAGCGCCGGAAAAAACCGTTCGGCTCGCTCTCATCCGCCAAGATCAGCTCGCCGCCCGGTTTCAGCACCTTGCGGCACTGGAGGAGCAGGCAATCGATCTCGTCATCCGACATTTCGCTGAAGGCCAGAACGCTGACGATCTGGTCGAAGGTTCCCGGTTGGTACTTATCCTCGATCTGGAGCGCGTGGAGTTTCTTGACTTCGGTTTTATCTGACAGACCTGCTTCGCTGAGCCTGTGCTCTGCTTCCTCAATCATTCCCGGAGCGCTGTCGATGCCGGTTGCACAGGCACCGCGGCGAGAAAGCATCTGCAGAAGCGAGCCAGTGCCACAACCAATTTCCAGGACGGTCGCATTGGGACGAACCAGGTTGTTCGCGATCTGATCACGAACCTGTTGAAGCCTTCCGAGGGTCAGGATGTTCATCCAGCGATCGAAGCGCCGGGGAGCCTCCTCGAAAATCTTCATCAAGACAAATGCCATGCAACAGGCTCCCTCTCGCTCGGCCGGACTATAACTGCGGCAGGACCTGCGGTTGCCAATATCTAGATAAGAGCAACCTGCTCTTTCGTGGGCTCCGCTCAACAATACCAAGGCTCGGTCAGGAAGGGGACGGAGGCGCGCGGAGGAGCATGGTCGGACCACGCGATCTTCAAGTGCTCGCTGACGGAATCATGGTAAGCCTGGTGCGCGAGGTCCCAAACGCGTTGAAAGATCTGCCGCCGGCTTTCATGCAACGACTGGCCCTTCTGCACCGCCGCCATTACGTTGAGCTGAAGTTCATCCACGCGCGGGTCCGCATGCACCCACGGATACATCAGGCTCTGCTGATCGAATTCGCCGACCAGCTTCTGGACCTCCTCCAGTTCCAGCAGCCTCGACGCGTCGGGAATCAGCAGCCGAATTGCGTATTGCACCGGAGACACGTTGTCGACCAGGTCCAACTCGACCAGTAAATGCAGGAGCTCCAGGTAGCTTTTCAGCGTCGTCCAGGGACTGAAGACAACGAAGGTGGGCTGCATCTGCAACCCGATCTCGTGGAACATCTCGACGCATTCCAGGAAATCGCGTCGCGTGTGGTTCTTTTCGTAGATCTGAAGAACATGATCGTCGATCGACTCAACCGCGCTGGTCACGAACAGGCAGCCGGTGTCTCGCAGTCTGGGCAACAGCTCCCTGTGTTTCAGCAAGTGCTCGACTTTGATCGTGACATCGTAAGTAAGATCGGGAAACGCCCCGTGCAAGGCCTCCACGAGGGTAGCTGCGTGGGTCGGTCCGTTAAAGAAGTCCGGATCTCCGAAGGTGATATGCCGCGCGCCCGCGGCGACTTGTCGCCGGATGTCATCGAGCACCACATCACGCTGCACAACACGGAACGCGCCCTTGTAGACCGGTACGATCGGACAGTGACGGCAAAGGTGCTTGCAGCCGCGCGAAGCCTCGGTGTAGCCGGTCAGCTTCATCGAGCCCGGTCCAACCTGAAGGTGAGCATACTTACATAGAGGAGGCAGACCGGTGCGATCCGGCACCAGGAACTGTTGCCGGTTCAGACTAATCAACGGTTCGGGTTGGTGTGGACGTGTCCCGCTGTTCTCGCTGACATCAGTCGCCAGTCGTTTGATCAGCGACACCAGGCCTTCTTCGAACTCGCCTCCAAGGATGGTTTCGCCTCCAATGCTGCGCAGGTATGCCTCGTTCATTGGAGCGTATAGACCGTAGAAACAGATATGCGCGGCAGGATTAACAGCTCGAACCTTCTTGACCACTCCGCCGGCGAGCCTGGTTGCCGTATGCATGGGCAACGAAAAAGCGAGCACGTCAGCCGAGCTGATAACTTCACGGCACTCGCTGAAAGACTGTACAGCCAGATCAACACAGCTGATGTTGCAGTCCGTCTGCTTGAGCCACGCGGCGGGCGAGGAAAGACTGAAGGGTTGTCGCCCTAATTCATAGATCGAAATAAGGACAACATTCATTACTTGTCCTTCCGTCGAGGGAAAAGAGCGGCGTCAAGATTGACTGCCGGCGTCATGGTTGCGCTGGGTGCTGAACTTATTCCATTCCATCAGGCGGGCGGTGTCAATCTGGAACTGCTAGCGTTCCAAACGGTTTAGCATGGTTGTCTTGGCCGTAGTTCTGGGATTAAATAACCACGACTCTCGCGTGCGGAGATAAGTGATGGGCGACCAGTCGGGCCGACGAGCGATTACAGCTGAAAGTGCCCGGCTGCCCGCTCGCGAGTTCCTCCACCTGATGCTGATCTCGCGCGAATGCGACCATCGCGAGGCAATTCTCATGCGGCAGGGCAAAGGGTGGATCTCCGAACCCGGGATGGGCCACGAAGGCACTGCCGTTCTTGGTTACCATCTGCGACCCGAGGATTACCTCTTTGCCTATTGTCGTGACCGGCCGTTATACCTCGCCTGTGGCGTAACGCTGGAGCAGATGGCCCGCGATTTTTTTGCCAACCGCAATTCCACGACGCAAGGGCGTCTCATGCCGCAACATTGCTCCTCGCGGGAGCTCAACATCTTTCCCGGTGTCACGGCTCAGGGCGCCGAGTGTCTCCCCGCGGCGGGCGCTGCACAAGGTTTTAAGTTGGCAGGCTCACGCGGGGTCGTTCTTTGCACGATCGGCGATGCAGCAACCCGCCAAGGCGAGTTCTATGAGGCGATATGTCTTGCGGTCCAGGAGAAACTCCCGGTTGTGTTCCTGGTGGAAGACAACGGTTTTGGCATCAGTACTCCCACGCGCTTTATGCTCCCCATGCGCCTGGGAATCTTTGACAATCACGTTGTGGAACGGGTCGATGGCAGAAATGTTGCCGAGCTATTCGAGGTTGGCCGTCAGGTAATCGAGAAAGCTCGTGCCGGCGGCGGGCCCACAATTCTCTGGTGTGAACTGGATCGCCTCGGTTCTCACACCAGTTCCGACGATCAGCGAGTCTATCGCACGGCTGAGGAACTGGCGCAGATTGCCGAGCGCGATCCAATCAAACTGTTTTCCGAAGCTCTGATCGATGAAGGGGAACTAACCCGGTCAGAGTTTGTACAACTTCAGGGCGAAGTGGAGCAGCAGGTCAACTCGACATACGAACAAGCGGCCAGCGAGCCGGCTCCCGACGCAGCCAGCGCGTTTGAACATCTCTATGGGCCGCCTTTTGAAGTCGCCGCGATTCCTCTCCTCGCACCGGACGATGCGGTCACCATGGTGCAAGCGATCAACCAGGTTCTGCACGCTGGAATGGAAACCTTCCCTGAGATGCTGGCCTATGGCGAGGACATCGAAGATCCAAAGGGTGGAGTTTTTGGATTTACCAAGGGCCTGAGCTCTCGCTATCCCAATCGCGTCAGCAACTCTCCGCTGGCTGAAGCAACTATCGTGGGAACGGCAGTCGGTTTGGCGGCAACCGGTTACCGGCCAGTGTTCGAGATGCAATTCATCGACTACATGAGCCCCGCCTTTCATCAACTCGTGACCCAGATGGCAACCTTGCGCTGGCGCTCCTGCGGGCAGTGGTCCTGCCCGGCGGTGATTTATGCGCCCTATGGCGCGTACCTTCCTGGAGGGGGACAATGGCACAGCCAGAGTAACGACGGCTGGTGGGCTCACACACCGGGCATTCGCGTGGCAGTACCCAGCACGCCCGCGGACGCGGCTGGTTTGTTTTGGACCGCCTTCCACAGTGAAGATCCCACGCTCATCCTGATCCCGAAGCACCTGATGCGCCTGCGCGAGCACGTGGACGAATATCGAGCCATCCCCTTCGGCGAAGGGGTTGTCCGGCGGCAAGGCCAGGATTGCACCGTCGTCTCCTGGGGAAATTGCCTGGAGCTTGCCGAGCAGGCCGCCCTCGAGATGGAGCGCGAGGGACGCTCGATTGAGATCATCGACTTGAGGACTCTGGTTCCGTGTGACTGGGCAGCCATTGAACTCTCACTGGCCAAGACAGGACGCTTGGTGGTGATTCATGAGGCCAACCGGACTTGCGGCTTCGGGCAGGCAGTGATTACCGAAGTAACCGCAAATCCGAAACGATTTGAGATGCTTTTCTCTCCTCCTCAGCTGGTAGCACGCAATGACACTCACATCCCCTATCACCCCACTCTGGAATATGCCGTATTGCCGGATCTCGCCGGCGTCCTGACAGCCATACGTACGACTCTGGGGTATGCCTGATGGCGATTCTCGACATTCGCGTGCCGCAGCTGGGAGAGGGGTTGCGAGAAGTGCTGATTCACAAGCTGCTGAAAAAACCTGGAGAGTTCGTCAGGCGGGACGAGATCATTTACGTGATGGAAAGTGACAAGGCGATCATCGAAGTTGAGTCGCCTCACCAGGGAATCCTCAAGGAGTGGCTAGTAGAGGAGGCTAGAGTATTGTCCGTCGGCGCAACTATTGCGCGGATAGAATCTGAAACGGGAGCGGATGACGACTCATCCGCGCAAGATGTTCCCGCTGCCACAACTGGGTCGCAACCGAAGCAGGCAACCAAGCTGCAGGCGGGAAGGGTTGTTGATTCCGCGCAGCGACACGGGCAAGTTTTTGTTCCCCCACGTACTCGCGCTTACTGCACGAGTTTGGCGATCCCGGAGGATGAGATCCCGAGCATTCCCGCGGCCAGCGGTACGCTGATGCCAGCCGATGTGGACCAATACCGGTCTAAGAAATCGGGGTCTGCCGCAAAACTACCGATGCTTCCTGTTGCCGCTGCTGCCGGTTTTCGTGATCGCCCGTTGCCGGTTCAGCAGCGCGTGCTCAACTTCCGCTTGATGCGAAGCGCTCAGCTAGTAGTGCCGGGCACCGTGAAGCGGCAACTGGATTGGCATGAGCTGAAGCAGGCAGTCAAAGCTCGGCGGCGCGCCAATCCGGGAGTTCGCGCCTCTGATTTTGAGACGTTCGCTTATGCTGTCGCCTGGGCGACTCGAGACCACACCGAGTTCCGTTCAGTTTTGCTCAGGGACGATGTCGTACGCGTGTTCGATCATCTTGAGTTGGGACTAGCGGTGCAACAGCGAAACGGCGATTTGGTGATGGCTGTAGTTCCAGAAGCGGATCGTCTGGACTTTCCGTCTTTCGTTGCGCTAACCCAGGACCGCGTCCGGCGGGCGCTGAATGGCGAAGATCAGATCAACGAGCGGGTTCCGCTCCATATCAACTACGTCGCCCGGTTGAAGGTGACAGACGGCATTCCGGTCTTGATCGCTCCTGCGGTCGCGGTCGTTTTCCTGTGTGCACCTACCGGCCCTCCTCAGCACAGGAAAGCGAATTTGGGTGTCACTTTTGACCACCGCCTGATCAATGGAGCCTGCGCCGCGAAATTTCTTGCCAGCATTATTGAGCAAATACAGAGCCTGGCTGTCGAAGTCGGGAGTATTGTGTGATACTTCCGTGGTCATGCAATGCCGGAAAAATGGCGTTGTTCGCCCAGCCCGGAACCTCGCAAGGCTTCCTCTTCTGAACACTGGAAACGCCGCATAACCTCTTCGTAGGGCGGCAGGTCGGGAGTTTCTCCGGCAAGCGCAGCGCGATCTAGTTCGCCCTGCCACCAGAGTGCGATCTTGCGTACAACCTCAGGACGAACAGATGAGTTGCTCGCTCTCGCGTGCGGAACTTCCATGGAGACCTGCCTTAAATTTCCTGCTCACATTATCGACGCAACCACCTCGATTTGCAGCGAAAAGTCCAACGCAGCAGGAGAGATCACGATAGTTGGCCGCGCCCCCTGTACTTGCGTCCAATCCACTCCGGCACAAATGCCAGCACGCTTCCAGCCACGATCGCGATGAGGATCCAGGTCCATGGCAATGCCACGACTCCCAAACCGGACAGCAAGGCTGCCAAAGCTCCGAGAAGATAAAGCGGCCCGGTGAAATGGCAGTGGAGTCGCCCGCAGCGTGTTGCGTTTATCACGCACGATATCCCAGCAACCAGCAGCGCAGGCGTCCACAGCCAAGCTCGACCCCTCCCCCAAAATGTTCCAACGATGAAGACAGTCAGGGGCACGTACCAGAGCAACCATGCCAGCTTGCTCGACACTAGGTCATGTTTGCCGCCCGAATTGTCCGCACAAGGAGTGGTCATAGAAGGCGCCAAAAATTACAGAGTCGAATCTGCATCGAAGTGCGAGGGGTCCCACAGGACCGGATCATTCAACTGCTGTCCCAAGGCCTTGTCGCGCGTCCGGTAGAAGTAATACCAGGACGCCAGGCGACGGCGGTATGGCCGCAAGTTGTCGATGACTAGTTGCTTCTCGGGACGGAATCCAAAAGCCTCCAACATGTGAATGCCTTCTTCCTGACATCGGCGGAACGCCCACGCCAACATCGGGATCAGCACTTCCGAGTCGCGGCTCAACGACTGAAAGTCAATCAGCCGAACCCTGGTTGAGCCGATAGCTGGATTGTCCGCGCGGCAAAAAATGGCATACGCGCTAATGCGCGAATCTCCGGCTGTCACTATCCAGACACTGTCTCGCGCGAGAGCGTACTTAAAGTGCCACTGCAACACTTCTCGCGAGCGCGTGGCTAGAAATCGCTCCGGATATGCCCGTTTCAATTCCTCCCAGAATGTGTCGAACCGCTCATCAAAATTGGAGCAGACTTTTATGTCATTCTTGCTATCTGTTCGCAACCGGGCCAGAGGATTGCTTACCTGGTCCCAAAGCGCCAAGGCCGCCCACGCCGGCCAAGATAACCATTCCGGCCATCGTCTCGTCCGCAGAACGCTCGCCGCGAAACCGTGATGGTTCGTGATCCAGAAGGCCGCGTGACCCCAGTTTCCCGTTGGCCCTCGAGAACACAGAACATCCAGAAGTGGGGCCGAATCGGGGCTGGCAGTGGAGGTAAGCACTACGTCGGTGTACTTGTCGCTGAGGTGTCGTTTCAGCAGATGTATTCCATAGCCCCGGTGGATGGCGTCGATACTCAATCCGTGGGCGCACGCCGCAATAACCTGACGGCCGCCGAATTCGTAGCTCAGCGGGACGTGTCCCACGTAGCCCACAATTTTTCCGTATGCGCTCTCTGCCACCCAGCCACAGTGCCAATGAGTCAGCTGCTTGTAAACGGGATTCTCGATCCACAGGTGTTTCCATTCTTCAAGAGTCTTGGCGGTGAGGCCGTTCCGCGACTGGACCGAAGCAATCGCTTCGTAATCTTCAAAACGAGCGTCTCGAAAGACAACCGCAGGCGCAACACTGTTGGGGGAAATTGCCATTTGCTCTTCGAGGGCCTCTGCCAGAGTTCTGTGCTATCTGACCGTCTCCGCTGCCGCCTTTCTGTGCGGGGCCGCCTGCGCTCCGGTCGTAGGCTCCGTATATTCCGGACCCAGGGGGTCTATTTCGGCCAGAGTCGCTGTCTTCACCGGCTTCTGCTCATGATATTCGGCTTCGGTGTTGATGGCCCAGAGATCGTAGTTAGCTCCCATAATGTTTCTGGCGGCACACCGGGCCGTCATCATGGAATGGTCCTGGTTGTTGTATTTGTGCATTCCGTTGCGGCCTACCAGTTGGAGATTAGGCAAAGCGGTTTCAAGATAATTGCGGATGATCGCTACTTGTTCCATCCAGCCGCTGTCATAGATCGGGTATGCCTTTGGCATGCGCACAACAGAGCCGTCCTCGATCTCCTCGGAACGAGCCAGCCCTAGCTGCTCGACTTCTCCCTTTGCGAGCTCAATCAGCTTGTCGTCCGGACTAGACCACAAGTCGTCGTTCTCGAAGACAAAGTATTCCATCCCGAGGCACGTCTTCGCGGGGTCGGGAACCATGGCCGGCGACCAGTTCTTGAAATTCTGAATTCGTCCCACGCGCACGCCCGGTTCATGGATGTAGATCCAGTTGTCTGGCATGATCTCCCTGCGATTGACGATGAGGCTGACAATCAGGAAGTCGCGATACCGCAGCCTCTGAGCGGCCCGGCGGACTTCTTCCGGGGCGGGAGGATCAAGCACGCTCACCAGATCGCGTATTGGCATCGAACTGATGAAGTGCGATCCAGAAAAACTCTTCACCCCGTCTTCACCAAGGGTCTCCAGGAAGTTCACGCGCTGCCCATCATGAACGATCCGCGTAACCGGGTATTTCAGCAGCACCGGATAACCACGTTGCCGTAGGAGATCGGTCATCATCTCCCACATCTGGCCTGGCCCGCGTTCGGGATACTGGAAACTACTGATCAGCGTTTTGATCTTGGTGGTCTTCCGGGGGGAGAGAGAGTTGCTTATGGCGGTTGTCAGTGACAGTCCCCGAATCCGTTGAGCAGCCCATTCCGCCCTGATCTCCGTACACGGAATGCCCCAAACCTTCTCGGTGTACGTCTTGAAGAAAATCTCATACAGGCGCTTGCCGAATCGGTTCGATACCCACTGCTCCAGACTGTGTTCGTCATGGTAATGGAACAGCCGCGATTTCAGGTAGCTCAAGACAATGCGGACACTTTCGACAATCCCCAGTCCGAAGAGAACATTCGTGAGCTTTAACGGGTAGTAGAAAAACTTCCGGCGATAGAAAATGCGTGACAGCCGCCGGCGCTGCAAAAACTTGTCGCCAAGAACTTCGTTCCAGATCTCATTGATTTCATCCCACTTGGTGAAAAAGCGATGTCCCCCGATATCAAACAGGTAGCCCTTGTAATTCACCGTCCGAGAGATACCGCCGACGGTATTGTCCGCTTCCAGAATGACCGCCGGGACACCTTGCTTGGATAGCTCGTACGCTGCGGTTAGGCCAGCCGGCCCGGCGCCGATGATAACAACCTTGCGCTGCTGGGACGAGGGAGGCAGCATAGAACCAACCTCATTGATAGCCGTTATCCTGAGCGATCATATGACCAGCCCCTAGCGTGGCTTCGCGAGGCTGTCTTCACGAGCACGCCCGTCAACATCATTCTACGGCGCGCCCTCGACTTTGACACCCGCATCGCTCTTTGCCGTGCCTCGATTCAGTCCGTATGATAGGCTGCCCCCGATAGATCTAATTGGCAATTTGTGACTGATTCATTGCGCGGCTCGCCTGAACAGGAACTGTCATGGTTGAGCAGAACCCAGGTCTCGCAGTAGCACCCCGGATTTCTGTGATCGTTCCCGTCCGCAACGGGAGCATGCATCTCGCGCGATGTTTGGAGGCGCTGGCTCGCTCGGAGTATGCGTACTTCGAGGTGATCGTTGTCGATGATTGCTCAACGGATAACAGTCCCCAGATCGCTGAACGCTATGGCGCGCGCTATGTTCGAACCTCTCGAGCCATTGGCCCCGGAGGGGCGCGAAACCTTGGAGCGCAATACGCCGAGGGCGAGATCCTTGCGTTTGTAGACGCTGATGTTGTTGTACCTCCCGGGGCGCTGCGCTTGATTGCCGACGATTTTTGCGCCGATCCGGACCTCGCCGCCGTCTTTGGCTCCTACGATGAGAACCCCGCCTGGCCGACTTTCATCTCTCAGTACAAGAACCTGATGCACCACTATATTCACCAAACCTCAAGCGAAACAGCAGCCACCTTCTGGGCCGGCTGCGGGGCGATCCGGAAAGACGTGTTTGACGAGTTCGGCGGATTCGACGGAACAAAATACAAGGCGCCCTCGATTGAAGATGTCGCACTTGGATTGCGGTTGGCTCTTGGCGGCCGCAGGATAATCCTCGACAAGCGCCTCCAGGTTCGCCATCTGAAACGCTGGACGTTGCGCACTCTGCTGCGCTCCGACATTCTTTATCGTGCCGTCCCGTGGGCTCAGTTGATCTTGAAGACGCGCCGCGTCCCTCGCGATCTCAATCTGAACTATTCTTCGCGGGCAAGTGCCGTTCTGGTGGGGCTCTTAGTGGGAGCTTGTGCTCTCCCCGCACTGACTTTTGGCGGCTTGGCGCGAATTCCCTTGATTCCTCTTATAGGGGGGATGGCCTTGATCACGGCTGCGCTGTTAGTGCTGAATTGGGATATCTATCGTTTTTTTCTCCACAAGCGCGGATGGTGGTTCGCGGGGCGGGTCGTGGTGCTTCACTGGTTTTACTATCTATATAGCGGAGCAACCTTTTTCTTTTGTGCCCTGGTTCATTTCGCAAGTTTGCCGTTTGCAAGTGCGCAAAGTGCTACCTCGCAAACATCTGGGAGTCGACACTGAGGTCCGGTTAGACGTGGCACGTCCACTTAGATTTTGCTTTCTCGCGACCTTCTATCCGCCGTACAGTTTCGGCGGAGACGCTGTGTATCTCCACGAGCTCGCGGATGCTCTTGCCCGGCGCGGCCACGAGGTTGACGTGATTCACTGCGTGGATAGCTACAAAGCGCTTGCGCAAGGCGAGCCTGATCGGCAGCCTCCAAACCACTTTAATGTGACGGTTCACAGCCTGCGAAGTCGTTTGGGGCGTCTCTCGCCGATTGTCGCCCAACAGACCGGGAAAACCTGGCCTAAGACCAATGCCATTCTCGAAGTGTTTTTCAGCAAGAAATTTGACGTCATTCATTACCACAATATTTCTTTGCTTGGTCCGGAGGTTTTACGGTTAGAGCCGGACTATCACGACTTCATCAAGCTCTACACCACACAAGAACACTGGCTGATCTGTCCAATGCACGTGCTGTGGAAGGACAATGAGCGGCTTTGCGACAAGCCGGAATGTTTCCGCTGCACCCTGAAATTTAGACGGCCGCCGCAATGGTGGAGATACACGCATCTGCTGGAGAAGTGCGTTGCCGCAGTCGATACGTTTCTATCGCCAAGTATCTTTACCCGCAAAATACACCAGGAGCGCGGGTTCAAGTCGCCGATAAGAGTGGTTCCAAACTTTGTGCCGGAGCCTGCCCAGAGATTGTCTGCGGACGTGTCGCCGCATCCGCGGCCGTATTTTCTCTTTGTCGGCCGCCTCGAGAAAATCAAAGGTGTTGAAACGCTTCTTCCTGTCTTTAGTCGCTATCCGCACGCCGATTTGCTGGTAGCCGGCGCCGGCAAATATGAAACCGAGCTGAGGCGGCGAGCGGAGGGTATGAAGAATGTATATTTCCTCGGTTCGCTCCCTATGGAACAGCTGCGAGGCTTGTATCGGGATGCCATCGCCCTGCTGGTGCCTTCCTCTGTCTATGAGGTTTTCCCTCTGGTCGTCCTGGAGGCCTACCAGCAGGGGACACCGGTGATCGCGCATTCTCTTGGCGGTCTGGCTGAAATTGTTGAGCAGAGCAGCGGCGGTTTTCTCTATCATGAGGCCGATGAAATGCTGTTCGCGATGGAACGACTACGCGTCGATCCGGCTCTTCGCCGGAAGATGGGAGACCAAGGCTACCAGACGTATCAGGAGAAGTGGAGCGAGGAAGCGCACCTGGGCATGTATTTCCAGGTGCTCGAGGAGACTGTGGTTCGGAAACTCGGAACCGTCCCGTGGAATGATCCTGCGCGGTCATCTTTGCGGTTCCCGACTCCCATGTCGGGTTGAATATGTTCCACCTCGCAAGGAATGCGTTGTGAGTAAGGGATCTCAGGCATGAGCGCAGCTCAATATCCCGTGATCTTGACCTATCACTCCATCTCAGATGGGAATTCTCCTCTCAAAATTCCGCCAGCACTTTTCGTGGAGCAGATGGAGTGGCTCCGGGAAAACGTGAAAGTAGCTCCGTTGCACGAGATCATTACCGCACTGGTGGAGCGACGGACTCTTCCCGAAAGAACCGTTGTTCTGACCTTCGACGATGGCTATCGTGATTTCTATTCTGTCGCCGCGCCCGTGCTCCGTCGTCTGCGATTGCCGGCAATAGTATTTCTGCCAACGGGGCATTGCGGCAAAACGAATGACTGGCCCGGCCAGCCGGCCTCGGTTGCTAAGGAAGCCTTGCTTGACTGGCAACAGGTGGCTGAACTTGTTCACCAAGGATTCAGTTTCGGCGCACACGGCGTGAGTCACGCGGTCCTGACGGACTTGCCCGCTGACTTGGCAGAGCACGAAATCAGCGCAAGTAAGGCTGAAATCGAAGAACGCACCCTTCAGCCGGTCGAATTCTTCGCCTATCCGAATGGACAATGGAGCCCCGCCGTGCGCAGTCTTGTGCAGAAACATTACCGCGGCGCGTGCTCCACGGCAGCGGGCGTCGTTGAGACCAACGCCGACTTATTCGCCCTTCCCCGCGCCGATGCTCATTATGTTCGGCAACCTGCGTGGTTCCGGGCGCTTTTTACAAACCGGTTCTTAACTTATCTGGCAACGAGGCGTCTCATTAGGAAAATTCGCAGAAAACCCGAGGGGTTCTATGCCAAGTTGTAGGTCATCTGTCCGATGCTCGGCCTAAGAAGTCCAGGATGCCAGCCATGCGAGAGCAAGTAACGAACATCAAGAACATCGCCGTGGAGCTTGCTCCAATGGCGCGAAGCACCCGGGAGAACACCTGATGTCGACCGGTTTGATTCCCGGGCTGGACGGGCATACTCGGCCGAAGAAGAGCCGGTTTGCAAGCTGGGCGGCTAACCCCATCTTTCTGAGCCTTGTGATCGCGATTGCGGTCGTGGTTATTTACTTCCCGGTGCATCACCATCCGTTTTTTGCAGTCGATGACGCCATCTACGTTGACCATAACCCTCATGTGCAATCGGGGTTGAACTGGAACACGCTTAAGTGGGCATCTACCAGCCGTCTGGGTGGCGAATGGCATCCCTTGACCTGGCTATCTCATGCGCTGGATTGTCAAATCTTTGGCTCGGACCCCGCCTGGCACCACGATATGAACGTTCTGTTTCATGCCTTAAACGCAGTGCTGCTCTTCTGGGTGTTGAGGCGGGCGACGGACGCTACCGGGCGCAGTTTCGTCGTGGCTGCGCTATTCGCGGTGCATCCTATTAACGTCGAACCTGTAGCTTGGGTGGCCGAACGTAAGACGTTGCTCAGCATGTTGTTTTTTCTGCTGGCCCTGGACGCCTACCGCTGCTACACGCGCAAACCGCGAGAGTCTCGTTACTGGATCGTTGCCGTTCTTTTTTCGCTGGGATTGATGTGCAAACCCCAGGTGATCATGCTGCCATTTGTTTTGCTGCTTTGGGATTATTGGCCCTTGGGTCGCATATTCCCATTTGAAGAACGTTTACCGGACGGGGCACCTTCAGCGATTTGCGAAGGAAAACGTCTCTTCGCTTTAGTGAAGGACAAAGCTTTTCTATTTGCTTTATCGGCAGTTGATGCCCTATTTACGATGGCAGCGGCGCGGGGAGGCGCGCATCCCGGTCCCGTGGACTATACGCTTTCTGTCCGTATCGAGAATGCGGTTTTTTCCTATGCGCGATACATTGGGCGGGCATTCTGGCCTTTCGGCCTGGCGCCGGATTACCCATACCCAGGAAACTCTCTGTCCGCCTGGAAACTAGTCGCGGCCCTTGCTTTCCTGGTCGCGATCAGCACACTAGTAGCTGTGAATTGGCGGCGTCGCTATCTCATGGTGGGCTGGCTCTGGTTCGTGATTACTTTGATACCACTCATCGGCGTGGTGCAAGGTCCGATGTTTACAGCTGATCGGTATGCCTACATTTCTTTTGTAGGCTTGTTCATCATGATTTCCTGGGGAGTGGCCGATCTCCTGCCCAATCGCGCGTTGCCAGCCCAGACATCGGTACCCAACGGGAGCTTCGAGAGAGCCGATTGGTCGGGGGAAGCCGGTATCTCAGCCGCGCCGCACCGTCGTAATATCTTGTTGGCCGCAGTCAGTGCGACGGTACTTTTGGGGCTTGCGCTCATTGCTCATCGTCAGGTCGGGTATTGGGAAGACGAGATGACTCTATGGTCCCACACTTTGCAGGTAACAACCGACAACTGGTTCGCCGAGAGCCGGATTGGTGTTGCTTTCGCGAGCCAAGGCAAGCAGGCAGATGCTATCCGGCACTTTAGCAGAGCCCTGGCTCTCAATCTGGACGATCCCGTGGCCAATGTGAACGTGGCATTCTGGGAGCACGAGCACCAGAACCTGCCCGCTGCCATCGAGCACTACAAAAAAGCGCTCAGTTCGGCGTGCGACGATGACGCCGAGCTAAAGATCCGAGCCGCGACGAACCTGGGTTATGCCTACACGACGCTTGGAGATGCCGCAACCGCCCAAGGATATTTCGCCAGAGCGGCAGAAGAGCGCAAACAACAGGAACATCGGTGAAGGCCGCCGCCGCAGGTGACACGATAGGGCAGGGCATTCCGCAAATGGGAGTCACGAGCGGTTTTAGGAGCACACTCTGTTGCAGTTACCGTACTGAGCGGTCCTCCAAGAGCAGAGCGTGCATTGATGGTTGGCATCAACCCGGTCGTCGCACTCACTTCAAACAGCGAGGAACTACCGGCCAGCATGATCGCCGAATATCTCGAAAAGACTGACACCTGACCCATCGTGCCGGGTGTTGTGGTCTGCGAAGTCACCTATGTGCCAGCGCTTCTTCCGTCAAGACACCTGTCGCAAGTGACAGTAGACAGCTCTTAGACAATCAACGACACTTGCAAGAGTTATACGTTACAAATCAGCACGATGGCTCGACCACACCGCACGGTCGAAGCGCCGGAAGTACTGTGCTCTAAATGCGGCCGCGGCATAACGAGAGTGTGGATTCATGAACGCCGCCCATCAGTCGGTCGTCACTCGTGGAACTTTGTGGTTTCCACGAACGTAATGAACTTGCGCTGTTCAATCGATATGCATGAACTGGCCTCCTCGCCGTCGGATCTTCTGCTCAGGAGAACTGCTGGTGAAGGGAAGCATGCGCGACTGCAACAGTAGAACCAAACCAATAAGGTCGCCGATTTCGTCTTGCAATTCGGCCAAGTGGCCATCGACATTGGATGAATAGGTGGCCGATAACCCCGGAGTCGAAGTATTCCAATCTCAAATATCTATAGGAGAACCTCGAGTGAAGCACGGTAAGTTGATTTGCCTTTTAGCGTTTCTGTTTTTGGTGACGATTGCTGCAGTTGCTCAGGATGAATACCCGAAATTCGAAGTACCTGTGGGTTTTTCGTTCGTTAACGTTCACCCCAATACAGCGGCCTTAACCAGTTTCAACGTCTTCGGTGGCGGCGGCGGTTTTGTTTATAACTTCTCATCGATCTTCGGCGTCAAGGCCGATTTCATGGGCTACACCCAGGGCACCGGCCAGAGGTTGTCTGAAAACGGTCAATTTGTGGGAAACGTAAGCGGCAACCTGTTCACCTACATGTTTGGACCTCAGATCAAGAAGCACTCGGGCAAGTTTCAGCCCTTCGGTGAGGCGCTGTTTGGTGCCGCCCATACCAATCTCGATGCCAACATCTGCAAGTTAGAGAAGGGATGTGGCTCCGCCAGCGGGGACAACAACGGTTTCGCCATGGAGTTTGGCGGAGGTCTGGACATCCCAATCACCCAGTCGATTCAGTTCCGTCCGGTTGAAGTGGACTACCTGGGAACTCACTTCGGCTCTAATCACATCGCGAACTACTCCGCCTGGCAAGCCAACTTCAAGTATGTGGTTGGGGTCAACTTTGCTTTTGGTGGGAAATAAGACCCTCTCTTAATAACACTCTCGGCTCATTGGTGGGTTGGTCTTAAGACCAACTCACCGCAACCCTCCGAGGACGGAGGCCGGCCCAAGAACATCTAGCGGGGAGAAATCGAATGGATGTGGGAGCAGGCATTCGAAATCTAGCACTGGGAGCGCTTGCCGTCTCGAGTTTGTTCACGGCAGGCAGGCTTGCCGACGCGCAACAAGTCACGGGCACGTTGGGTCAGGCTGACGCCACAACCACGATCAACGGAAAGCAACTTCCGCCGCCGCCGCCGAAATTCGGCGGTGTGATCAAGGAAACCTACAAAGATTCCACGCCTTGGTGGCCGCCCCGCATTGTGCCTCCAAAAGGCGCGCCTAATGTGCTCCTCATCATGACCGATGATCAGGGTTATGGCGTGCCCAGCACCTTTGGTGGCGTCATCCCAACCCCGAACTTGGACCGCATCGCCAAATCGGGGCTGCGCTACATCCAGTTCCACTCAACAGCTCTCTGCTCGCCGACCCGCGCGGCGCTAATCACTGGCCGCAATCACCACTCGGTCGGCTTCGGCGTCATTGGTGAGTTGTCCACTGGATACCCAGGTTATGACTCGGTCATCGGTCCGGAAAGCGCTACCGTCGCTGAGATCCTGAAGGAGAACGGCTACGCTACCTCGTGGTTCGGCAAGGACCACAACACACCGGGATTTACCTACAGCACCACGGCGGGGCCGTTTGACCAATGGCCTATCGGCATGGGCTTCCAGTACTTCTATGGCTTCCTGGGCGGCGAAACCGACCAGTGGACGCCCTATCTGTTCCGCAACACCACTGCGGTGTATCCCTGGGTCGGACATCCCGGTTACAACCTCACCACTGACCTGGCCGACGATGCTATCAAGTACCTGCGCGATTTAAACGCGGCGGCGCCTGACAAGCCGTTCTTCCTGTATTACGTGCCCGGCGGCTCCCACTCGCCCCACCAGCCGACACAGGAATGGATCGACAAGTTCAAGGGCAAGTTCGACATGGGTTGGGAAAAGCTGCGCGAGCAGATTTTCGAAAACCAGAAGAAGCTGGGCGTGATACCGGCCAATACTCAACTCACTGCGTGGCCGGACGGACAGGCAGAGTATGCCGGAGCCAAGCTGCCGAAGTGGGACTCGCTTACCCCGCTGCAAAAAAAGATGTATACCCGCGAAGCCGAGGTCTTTGCCGCTTATACGGCCTACACCGACTATGAGATTGGCCGGGTGATCGACGAAGTCCAGAAGATGGGCAAGCTCGATAACACGCTGATTATTTACATCGACGGCGACAATGGCACCAGCGCTGAAGGTACCGTATATGGCACGTTCAACCAATACACGGCTTACAACGGCATCATCAATGAGCCAGAGGTCAAGCCCGTCCTGGCTCTTAATGCATTGCATTACAACGACTGGGGCTCTCCCAGGACCTACCCGCATATGTCGGTGGCCTGGGCCTGGGCCTTCGATACGCCCTTTAAGTGGACCAAGCAGGTGGCGTCGCACTTCGGCGGTACCCGCCAGGGTCTGGCAATCTCGTGGCCCGGCCATATCAAGGACGAGGGCGGCGTTCGCACTCAGTTCCACCACGTGATTGATATCGTCCCGACCATCCTGGAAGCCGCAGGCATCCAGGCGCCCGACGAGGTCAACGGCATCAAGCAGAAGCCCATCGAAGGCGTGAGCATGCTCTACACCTTCGACTCGGCCAACACCAATGCGCCGTCCAAGCGCGACACTCAGTATTTCGAAATGGTCGGCAACCGCGCTATCTATCACGACGGGTGGGTCGCCGCCACCACCCCGCCCTCCCCATCCTGGGAGATGGGGACGGGCAAGCAGACGGCCCTCGACGACTACCACTGGGAGCTCTACCACATAGCAGACGACTATTCGGAATACAACGACCTGGCAACGAAAATGCCTGACAAACTGAAAGAAATGCAGGCGTTGTTCATGAAAGAAGCCGGAAAATACCAGGTCTTTCCGCTGGATAATTCGGGCTTCGTGCGCGCGCTTACGGCGCGGCCGAGCGCGGTCGCAGGGAAAACGGTCTTCACCTACACAGGCGAGAATCCCAACATCCCCATGGGCAATGCTCCCAACATATTGGGCAGGAACTACACCATCACTGCGGACGTAACAATCCCCAGTGGCGGCGCCGAGGGAATGATTGCCACGGCGGGCGGCCAATCCGGCGGCTACGGGATCATGCTGAGTCCGGGGGCAAGCTGGTTTTTCAACAGCAAACCATTCAAGTACCTCGAACTGGCTTTGTTGATTTTCGGATTGCTTCTGATCCTGGTTGGCACAGCTGGTAAGTGGAGAAAACGATTCGGCTACGCATTCGTGCTGGTTGCGGCCGTGGGACTGATACTGACTTTCGCCACCGACATGTTCCACATCGGGCGGGGAAGGCCGGTATTCGTTTACAACATGCTGGACCTGGAGCGCTACCGGTGGGAAGCGCTGTCTTCACTGGGTGAAGGCAAGCACACCATCGTCTTCGACTTCAAATACGACGGCCCCGGCCTCGCCAAGGGCGGCACCGGCGTGCTGAGCGTGGATGGTAAGGAGGTCGCCCGTAAGACGATCGAGCACACCATTCCGTTTCTCTTGCCCGCTGACGAGAGCTTCGACGTCGGGCTCGACACCCGTACGCCGGTGGATTTCACCTATGATTGTCCGTTCCCCTTCACCGGGACCATCGACAAGCTCACCTTCAACCTGGGTCCGTCGCAGTTGACGGCAGAGGACCAGAAAAAGGTGGACGATGCGATGGCTAGAGTCAACAACTAGGCGCCAAAGCGCGCCGAAACGCCGGGAATTGAACCCAAACACTCTGCCGGCCTGGCTCCGGCAGCGGACTGGCTTAACCAGGAAGGTAGTCGAGCGATGCACAAAAACATGTTGCGCAAGTTAGAGAAAATTGCATTCTTGTTCCTGCTGGTCCTGTTCGTCGCAGCGCTGAGCCCGGCACAGGACGCGGGAGCATGGCCGCGGCAAATCACCAAGCCAGGCGGGACCATTATTCTCTACCAGCCGCAAGTTGACGACTGGGAGAATTATCAGCAGGTGGACGCGCGCATGGCGTTCAGCCTGACTCCCACCGGAGGCAAGAGCCAAGTCGGCGTTATAACCGTGCAGTTGAAGTCCGCCGTTAACATGGACGATCACACCGTCTTCCTCAGCGATCCCAAGATTACGAGCGTCACTTTTCCCTCGCTCGATCCCGCGACTGCTACCCAGTTGGAGCAGACGGTGAGGACGTTCTTGAACCCGGCGGCCACCATGACCATCTCTCTCGACCGCCTGGTTGCGAGCGTGAAGAAGACGAAGGCTCCGCCCGTTGCCGATGTCAAGAACGAGCCGCCGACCATTTTCGTCAGCATGCGTCCGGCGATCCTGCTGTTGGTGAATGGTGCGCCGTCGCTTGCGCCGATCGCAGACTCCAATCTTCAGTTCATCGTCAACGCCAACTGGCCGTTGTTCGTGGAGCAGGGAAGTTCTACATACTACCTCTTCGACGGCAAAGGCTGGCTCAGTTGCGCCACGCTGGGAGGCACATGGACGCCGACCAGCAAGTTACCCAAACAGATGTCGAAGGTCCCGGAGAACGCGAATTTCACCAGCCTGAAGGGGTTCATTCCCCCGCCGCCGGGAAGTGCCGCCAGTTCGCCGATGGTCTATTACAGCGCAACACCGGCGGAGATCGTTGTCTTTGGCGGCCGGCCGCAGTGGACGCCGATCCCCGGCACGCAACTGTCTTTCGCGTCGAACACCGACAGCACCGTCTTCAAGTACACGCCGACGGGCGCGTTCTACTACCTGACATCGGGCCGCTGGTTCACCACCACCACGCCGCTCATGGGCGGATGGACATTTGCCACCTACACATTGCCACCCGATTTTGCCCAGATCCCTCCCAGCAGTCCGGCAGGGAAGGTATTGGCATCGGTGCCCGGAACGCCTGAAGCCGAAGATGCAGTCTTGATCGCGCAGGTTCCGACCACGGTTACGGTGAACGCGGCGCAGGCTCCAGCAGAAGTGAAGGTGGCCTATGTTGGCGAGCCGCAGTTCGTGCCCATTGAAGGTACGACGCTGCTGTATGCCACCAACACGCCCAACAAGGTAATTCAGGTCGGTAACCAATACTATCTGTGCTATCAGGGCGTATGGTTTGTTTCCTTCAGCGCTCAGGGACCCTGGCAGACGGCGCAGACTGTGCCCCAGGTGATCTACACCATTCCGCCAAGTTCTCCCGTGTACAACGTGACCTATGTGACCCAGGTGGTCGCCTCCGACGGCTATGTGACGGCTAGTTACACCGCGGGATATATGGGTATGTTCGTTGCTGGCGCCGCGGTGGGGGCGATAGTGACCTGTGGCACTGGCTACTACTATCCACCTTATGTGTATGGCGGATTTTACTATCCGTACGCTGCTACTTACGGCTACCACACCTACAATCCGTATACCGGAGCCTATGGCTACGGAGGTGCTGCCTATGGGCCATACGGGAGCGCCCACTGGGGAACTTCCTACAATCCCAACACCGGAACCTACGCTCGCGGAGCGACAGCATCCACCGCGTACGGAACGCAATCGGTAGGTCAAGCCTACAACCCCTATACCGGCGCCTACGGCGCCACTCACCAAGGCTCAAATGCTTATGGATCGTGGGGGCAGTCAGTAGTTAGCAAGAATGGTAATACGGCATACACCCAACACGCGACCAACGCCTACGGCTCAGCAGGAACAGTGCAGACTTCGGCGGGCGGGAAGGGTGCTGCTACCAGTACTGCGTACGGCAATACTGCGGCTGGAAAAACGGCCAACGGCGACATGTATGCCGGCCACGATGGCAACGTCTATAAGAACACTGGCTCCGGCTGGCAGAAGTACGACAACGGTAGCTGGAACGACGTGCAGAAGCCAACCACAACCTCGGCACAGAGCTACAGCCAGCCCCATCCCACGAGCAGCAATCCAAACTACGCTTCGGCCCAGCAAAAGGCACAGAGCAACCCCAACTATTCGGCTGACCAGCAGAAGGCACAAAGCAATCCCAATTATTCAGCCGATCAGCAGAAAGCTCAGAGTTACAACCAGCAGCATCCGTCGGGATCGAGCGGGTACAAGCCGAGTAGCGGATCGTCCGACGTGGACAAGGAAGCACAAGACAGGTCCCGCGGTGCCCAGCAAAGCCAGCGCTTTTCGCAGTATCAGCACTCCTCTGGCGGCGGCGACCGTTGGGGCGGCGGCGGCGGTCGAGGCGGCGGTGGGTTTGGCGGCAGGCGATAGCTGCAGGGCAGCTGGAGTAGCAGATGACAACGAAAACGCTGGTGGCAGTGTCGGGGGTGATTGAAGTAGTGACCGGAGTTGTGTTGGCCTTCAATCCTGCTCTTGTCGGCCGCGTGCTCTTGGACGCCGATCTGTCCTTTAGTGGCGTCGCCGTCGCCCGTCTGTGCGGTGTTGGACTGCTTTCGCTGGGACTGGCGGGCTGGCCGAGCGGAGAGAGTGTGCCCATGCAGGTCACGCGGGCCCTGTTCGCCTACAACCTGCTGGCGGCTCTTTATCTGGGATACCTCAGGGTTGGAGGAGGCTTTGTCAGCTATCTGCTTTGGCCGGCATGTATCCTTCATGCCTTGCTGGCGCTGCTGATGGCGCGTCCGGCATGGAAGAAAGTCGGGCAGACTGCTTAGATCCGCCGAGACCGTCCCCTCGAAGGTACCTGTCGCAAGTGACAGTTCCCAGACAGCCGTGATTGTAGTGAACTGGTAGGGTGTGGCGACGAGTCCGGCGGTTTGGGTCTCGCCATCCGAGCCTGGGTTTAACGTCCAGTGTGCCTCGAATTGTTGCGGAATCAGTTCTATTTCGCCCGTTGATTGTCGAGGTCAACCCATTGCATATCTCCCTTGGTGGAGACTAACCGGAATTGTCGCGAATCGAGCGACATTTCAGAGGAGCACATTGATGAGGAAAACCAGGATCTCAAGAATCACATTCATGGCAGTCGTGTCACTGACAGCACTGCTGTTTTGTGGTATCGCTATAGCTCAGAGCGTACAGGTTCAGGGAATAATCGATGGGCGCAGCGGCGCGACCATGACGGTCAAGTCACCGGGCGCCGCCAACGTGGTCGTCCTGCTTACCGATAGCACGGACGTGCAAGAAGTTGAAGGCGGTCTCCATATGCGCAAGAAGCAGATGGGAATGACCGCTCTGGTGCCGGGCCTGCCGGTGCAGGTGAAAGGCTCCTACAACGCTCAGAACCAGTTGGTGGCCGATAGCGTTAAGTTCAAAGGTTCTGAACTCAAGACTGCGCAGGACATTCAGGCTGGCGTAACCCCAGCTGAGCAGCAACTCCAGGCACAGCAGCAGCAGCTGCAGCAAACCGAGCAGCAGATTCAGCAGCAGCAGGCGGCGATGCAGGCTCAACAGGCGCAGCTGACCGCCGAGCAGCAGAAGATTGCCGATAACAAGGCGGCCATCGCCGCGGCGAACAAACGCTTCGGGGAACTGGGTGAGTACAACATCCTGGGTGAAGTAACCGTACTCTTCGGCAATGGCAAGGTAGCAGTCGATCCGCAGTACAAACCCCAACTGCTGGATCTGGCCAAGAAAGCTTTGACCATCGAGGGTTACGTGATTCAGGTAAAGGGATACGCTTCGGCAGTGGGCTCTGCGGCCTTGAACCAGAAGCTGAGTACGGAGCGGGCCAACAACGTAACCGAGTTCCTTGAGCAGCAGGGTCGCATTCCACTGACCAATATGCTGGCTCCGGGCGCCATGGGCACGGCCAGACAGGTAGCTCCCGACAACACGGCGGAGGGGCAGGCCGACAACCGCCGGGTCGTAGTCCGGATTCTGCAGAACAAGGGCATTGCGGGAAACTAGTAACGCCGGTGAGACAATGGGCGCGATGGTCGTCAGATTTCAATTCTCGCCGATTCGCGCAAGTGAGTAAATATCAATCGGCACCCGCAATGCACTGCGGGATGGCTAAGGAGAATGAATGAGGTTTTGGAAGACTTTTTTTGTGGTGTCTGCGGTTCTGTTGTTGCTGATGTTCTGCCTGCCTGCGGTTGCGCAAGGGCCGGCTGAGTCCACAGATTTGACCGTTCAGGACCAGACAACCAGCCCCCCGGCTCCGCCGAAACCTGCGCCTGCGGCCGACGACGATGGTTGGCACTTCAATGTCACCCCGTACCTTTGGTTTCCCGGGGTCAGCGGGACAGCTGGCGTTCGCGGTCATTATGCCAGCGTGCATGCCAGCCCAGGCGATTTGCTTTCGAATTTCCATATCGGATTGATGGGGAACCTCGAAGCTCGCAAGGGTCGTCTGGTGATGCCACTGGATGTCCTTTGGATCAACCTTCAGACCAATAAAGCTGTGTCGTTCGATCCGGGCGTGAATTCGGTCAAGGCAGGGTTAACCGAAACGCTGGTGACTCCCAAGATCGGTTACCGCATCGTGGATGGCGAGAAGGTCAAGATTGACGCGCTGGTCGGTTTCCGTTACTGGTATCTGGGAGAGAGCCTGCGCCTCCAGCCCCAACTATTCAACGGTCTTTCGAAATCGCAGAGCTGGGTTGATGGTGTGGCCGGCGGGAAGTTTGAATTCGCACTGTCACCGAAGGCCTCGATAACGGTCGCGGGCGATGCAGGCGGAGGCGGTTCGCAACTCGACTACCAGGCGGTCGGTGCGTTCGGACTCAGGCTCTCAAGGGTGGTCGTTCTGGACTTAGGCTATCGGTATTTGTATGTGAATTATCTCAACAGTCCACCCGCTAGCGTCCTGCTCAACGCGCACACGAGCGGGGCGTTTTTGGGTGTGACGTTCAATCTCAAGTAGTCGGCTGCAAAGCGCCCAAGGGTCGGAATCAATGCCACCAGGAGCGGGTGGCGGGTATTAAGACGCGCCGCTGGAGAGGGCGTAGTCTGGAAATTCATTAAGGCGGAGGATGATATCGTGAAGACAGCAGGTTTGCTATTTCTTACATTGGCGCTGGCGTTCGGCGCCTACGCACAAGACACCCCTAAGGTCGAAATACCGCTTGGTTTTTCGATGGTCAACGTACACCCTAACCTGAATCCCATTACCAGCTTCAACGTTTTCGGAGGTGGAGGACAGATCGACTTCAACTTCGGAAACTACTTCGGCATCAAGGCTGACTTCATGGGTTACACCCAAGGCACCGGTCTGAAGGTGAGCCAAGACGGGAAGTTCCTAGGAAACGTGAACGGCAACGTCTTCACCTATATGTTTGGCCCCCAGATCAAGAAACACACCGGCATGTTTCAGCCGTTTGCAGAGGCCCTGTTTGGGGCCGCGCACACCAATCTCTATGGAAGCGTCTGCAAGTTAGAGACTGGATGTCTCTCGGGCAGCGGTGACAACAACGGATTTGCCATGGCGCTGGGCGGCGGCATCGATCTTCAGGTAGCCAAGCACTTCGCTATCCGGCCGGTCGAGGTGGACTACCTCTTGACCCGCTTCACCGCCAATCACGTCATGAATTACACCGCCAACCAGAACAACTTCCGCTACTTTGGCGGATTGGAATTCCTGTTCGGCGGCGCACCGCCAGTTCCAGTGACCGCCAGTTGCTCGGCGTCACCCACTGCGGTTTGGTCGGGTGATCCAGTCACCGTCACGATCACAGGTGCCAACTTCAACCCGAAGCACACCGTGACCTACGCCTGGACCGGCAATAGTGGCAAGCTGAACAGTGCCACCTCCGAGACTACGAGCATCGACACCACCGGCCTGGCGCCGGGAAGCTACTCCGCCACCGGCACGGTGACGGATCCCAAGGAGAAGAAGAACAACACGGCGACCTGCTCGACGAGCTTCACCATCAAGCAGCCGCAGCCTCCCGTGGTCAGCTGCTCGGCAAGTCCCAGCACCATTGCAATTGGCGAGTCGGCTACCGTCACGATGACGGCGAGCGATCCTCAGGGATGGCCGCTGACCTACAACTGGACCAACAGCGGTGGCACGATGAGCGGCAACGGCACCTCGGTCACGGTGACCGCGACCAATGCCGACGCCGGCAACACCATCTCCGCTACCGGTACGGCGACTGACGCTCGTGCCAACCTGAGTGCCAGCTGCACTGGCAGCGTCAACGTGCCGGCCATTCAGAAGTGCACCACCATCGAGGATTGGGGCGAGTGCACCTTCGAGAAGAACCCCAAGAAGCCGTGGCGCGTCGACAACGATTGCAAGGACACGCTGGACAAACTCTCTCTGCGGTTGCAGCAGATGCCCAATGGCAAGCTGGACATCGTTGGCTACACCAACCAGGAAGAGTCGGTCAACGTGCAACAGTTGGGTTCGCAGCGCTCGGTCAACGTCAAGTACTACCTGACCACGGACGGCCCGAACAAGGTTGACGCCAGCCGCGTCCAGCCGCGTCAGGGCGAAGCCAAGGGTCAGGCTACTCACTTCTACTTTGTCCCCGAAGGCAACATGTGCGGCGGACAACTGGAAGAGGGAACCGTGGTTGACGAAACCGCCGTGCAGCCGCAGTCACGTAACGCGCCTGCGCCTGCCAAGAAGAGCCACCACAAGGCCAAAGCAGCAGATGCTGCTCCGGCCGCAGCCCCAGCGGCAGCCCCAGCGCAGCAATAGCTGAGGTGCCGTAGCTCAACACAAGCCGGTGAGAGGCACGCCTCTCGCCGGCATTTTATTGACGTATGCCGATGCATTTCTCGCGTGACGAATTGCGCCATCGATAGGCTGGCATTTATGGATCCATGCGCGCGAGAGTGCGGAGGTATGATCTGCAAGAAGCTGTTTATTTATTTCACCTCAACCAAGTAAGGCAGGCGGTCGGTTTCTATGCGTAGTCAAGCTGGGTTTGTTGCGAAGTTGTTTCTCTGCGTCGGGTTGTTGTTCAATTGTTTTTCTTTTGCGTCCGACTGGCAATTGATTGGGCCAGAAGGTGGCAACGTGCGCAGCCTGGCCTACGATCCCGGCGATCCCAACCGCATTCTGCTGGGCACCAGCGCGGGGCAACTCTTCATTTCCCAGGACGGAGGAAAGTCGTGGGCGATCTTTGCCCACATCGGCCCGGGCGACGACTACGTTCTCGACCATATCGTCTTCGATCCCACCAACCCGGCAACTGTTTATGTGTCGGCTTGGGGACTGTTCGACGATAACGATGGCGGCGTCTTCCGTTCCGATGATGGCGGTCGTACCTGGCGCGAGCTGATGGGAGCACACGGCAAGTCGATTCGCGCCCTGGCGATGGCGCCCAGCGACCACAACACGCTGGTGATTGGCGCGCTGGATGGAGTTTTTCGCTCCAGCGACGGCGGCGCTACCTGGGTGCGGATTACGCCCGAGAACCACATGGCGATCGAGAACCACTCCTCGCTGAGGAACTTTGTCTCGGTTGCGATCGATCCGCAGAATCCCGATGTCATCTACGCCGGGACGCGGCACCTGCCGTGGAAGACCACCGACGGAGGCGCGAACTGGCACAACCTGAAGGAAGGAATTCTCGACGATTCTGACGTGTTCAGTATCATCGTGGATCCCAAGGTGCCGTCGCGGGTTTATGCCAGCGCCTGCTCAGGCATCTATAAGAGCGACAACGGTGCTGAAGTTTTTCATCGCGTCCAGGGACTGCCGCATTCGGCAATCCGCACCCGTGTGCTGCGCCAGGACCCGCAGCGCCCCTCAATCGTCTACGCCGGCACCACTGGCGGACTCTGGAAGACGGCTGACGGCGGCACGAAGTGGACGCTGGTCACGTCACCTGATGTCATCGTGAATGATGTGCTGATTGATCCTCGCGATCCGAATCGCGTAATGGTGGCGACCGACCTTCGCGGAGTGCTGGTCAGCAACGACGGTTTCGCGCACTACACAAGCTCGAACCAGGGATTCTCCCATCGCGTGGTGCGAGCCGTGATCGTGGACCGCAAAGACCCGAACCGGCTCTATGTGGGAGTAGCCAATGACAAGGAGCTGGGCGGCCTGTTCCTTTCCGACGATGCCGGGAAGAATTGGCGCCAATCCAGTCGGGGACTGTCCGGGCGTGACGTCCTCAGCCTCCAGCAGGCGGAGAACGGAACGCTGTTCGCGGGCACGAATCACGGTATGTTTCAACTGGCGTCGCCAAGTGCGTCGTGGTTGCCGGTAAAGATGATCTGGGGTGCGGTGCCGGAATGGCAGGCGAAGCCAGCAGAAGCGGAGCCCGTGCCTTCCGAACCAAAGTCCTCAAAGGCCGCTGCGGCCACCAAGCGCAAAACTGCGGCTTCGAACCCAAAGGTCCCACCTGAGCCAGTTATTCCGCTGGCTACAGCGCCGCGAGTGCGCTCGTTGCAGATGAGCGACAAAGCCTGGTTCGCAGCCACCGATGATGGGCTGTTCATCAGTGTGGACCAGGGACAGAAGTGGTACGGCCAGGCGGTTGAGGGCGATCGCGAGTTCAGCGCGGTCAACTGCTACGAGAACGACATCGTGACGCTGGCCGGCCCCAAGGGTGCTTACCTCTCACGGGACGACGGCAAGACCTGGACTACGGTAACGCTTCCCAAGTATGTAAGCGGAGTTTACGACCTGACCTTGACGCCCGGTTCCACGTTTTGGCTGGGAACCCGCCAGGGCGCGCTGCGCTCCACCGACGGCGGGCAGACTTGGCAGTACATGCTGGGCGGCCTTCCCAAGAACGACGTCCTGGAGGTTACTTATGACTCCAGCGGCCAGCGGTTGCTGGCTACGGCGCTCCATTCGCACGCCGTGTTCGAGAGCAGGGATGACGGAAAGAGCTGGCAGAGCACACCTGAGGCGGGAGTCTCGATTCGTGCGGCCTTGAATTACAAGGGGCACCTGCTGGCTACATCTTTCTATAATGGTCTGCTGCTGGAGCAGGCTAGCGACGTGGCGGCGGGCTTCTGATTCGGAGCGCGCCGCTGCGCCCCGCACCTTCAATCACAAAAATCACACCCGGTTGTGACGTACCTCACATCAGCGGAGAAAATTGTCTGCGATCATGACACCGGATGCGCCAGTTAAGTCCTTTGGCTCCCATCTCAAGGCCATTCGCGTAAGGCGCCCACAACGCGGTAAATCGTTATCAGCCCCGGCGAATACCGACGGTGAGGGGCCCGCCAGACAGGTCGTTCTAACGGTTACCTTTCCCAAGAGACAGACACAAGTTAATCGTTGACGAAGGATCTCTCAACTGAGAGGACGCAACTCATCGCATCCTCGCTTCGACCAACCCAAGAAAAACCGCTACGGAGGAACAGTATGGATTTTGGAGCAAGCGTACGAAGACTTGCGGTAGGAGCGTTTGCTGCGTCGAGTTTCCTGGTCGGCATCGGCGCGACTCCCGCTAACGGCACAAACCACACAAAAACCTAATATTGTCGTCATCATGGGAGATGACATCGGCTGGATGCAGCCCAGCATCTACCATCGCGGCCTGATGGTTGGGGAAACGCCCAACATCGATCGCATCGGGAATGAAGGGGCGATCTTCATGGATTACGTTGCCATGCAGAGTTGCACCTCCGGACGCAATGCGTTCTTTACAGGAATGTACCCGCTACGCACGGGCATGATTCCGCCGCAACTTCCCGGAAGCCCGTCCTATCTGCGGCCCGGCACCCCGGCGATCGCAAAGTTCCTCTACGACCTCGGCTACACTACCGGCGAGTTCGGCAAGAACCACCTCGGCGACCACACGGCGTCACTACCAACAGCGCACGGCTTCCAGGAGTACTGGGGCTGGCTCTATCACCTGGATGCAATGGAGCAGGTAAGCTTCCCCGACATCAACAAGAGCGTCGAGGTGCAAGGCATCGCGCCGCCGTGCATGAACACTCCCGTACCCGGCCTTAAGGAAGTTCCCGGCGCCGTTGATCCCAGGACCACGACCTGCCTGACACCGCCGCGTCCGATCATCTGGTGCCACTCTTCCGACGGTACCGAGAAGAACCAGACGTGCCAAGACCAAGGCCCGCTGTCGCTGGAGCGCTCGAAGACGGTGGACGAGGAAACCTCGGCCAAGGTCATCGACTTCCTAGACCGCAACGACCCCAAGAAGACCAACAAACCCTTCTTCGTCTGGTACAACCCGGCACGCATGCACGTAACCACCGTGCTGTCCCAGAAGTACTTGGACATGATTGGCGAGACGGGCGGTAAGGACTGGGGCCTCAACGAAGCCGGCATGAAGCGGTTGGACGACAACATCGGCTACGTCATCAAGAAGCTCGAGGACATGGGCCAACTGGATAACACCATCTTGATTTTCACCACGGATAACGGGGCCGAGACGGTGAGCTTCCCTGATGGCGGCATCACCCCATTCAAAGGTCAGAAGGGCGAGGCCTGGGAAGGCGGCTACCGCGCTCCTCTGGTCGTCCGCTGGCCGGGCCACATCAAGCCCGGCACAGTCAAGAACCAGTTGTTCGCGGCTCTTGACTGGCTGCCCACGTTTGTTGACATCGCCGGCGGTCCCAAGGGCGACGACCTGAACAAGCAGATCCAGGCCGGCAAGTACCCGGGCATGGTGAAGACCATGCTCGACGGCTACGACCAGCGCGCCTATCTCGAGGGCACGTCGGATAAGTCGGCGCGTGATGTCTTCTTCTACTACTCGGGCGCGACGCCATCCGCGGTGCGCTACAAGAACTGGAAGATGTATTACTCGATGTCTCCTGGTGGTGCGACCGGCTGGTTTATGCCCCTGGTCAACTATCACTGGACCCTTGTGGGCAACATCAAGCGCGACCCCTTCGAGCAGACAATAAGCTTCGGGGACTCAAAGTCAGCTGGTGGCCTGGGCGGTCAAATGGGCTCCCCAAGCACTGCCTACCTGTTCGACTGGAACATGCTACCCATCGGTCAGATGCTGTGGATGAAGGAACTCTATACATTCAAGGAGTTCCCACCGCTGCAGGCACCGGAAACCTACAACCTGAATGGCATTTTGAAACAGATGGAAGACAACAAGGGCGATGACTAGGTCGAAAGGCCTGGCGCAATATTCGAAAACCCGGACTCGCCAGAGTCCACACAACTGAAGTCGGGGGCGAGGGAGACACAACGTTCTTCCTCGCCATTCGACTCGAAATTGTGCAGTGCAATTAGAAATCCAATACGCCCGTGGAGGGAATAATGGCGACCAACGCTCAGGACAAGGGCCAATTCAACATCAATGAGCATTTTACGGAGCTGATGAACAGCGTCGGTCTCGACCCAGCGGATACTGGCGGCACCATCACGTTCGTGGGCGAAGACCCGATCATGGAGAGCCGCATCCGGCTTGGGGCGGCATATTCACTCCCGTATATGGGAACGGCAGCGGCGGCAGCGATGATCTGGAAGATGCGTACCGGACGCAGTCAGGATCTAAAGATCGATCTGCGCAAGGCCATCCATTACATCGCCGACATCCCTTGGTCCACGCTCAACGGAAGAACCTATCCCGCGCCCTTCTTTAAAGACTGCAACATGAAAGAAACGATCTACCCGACTAAAGACGGCCGCCACTTCGTTCCGATCGGCTTTTATCCGGACTCGGAAAGGGCCTGGTGCAGTTTCCTCGGTTGCACTGCCGAAAAGGAGAGCATCGCGGCAAAGATCGCACAGTGGAATGCGCTCGACCTCGAAACCGAGTGCAATGCGCGTGGGCTTGTAGGCGGGATGGTGCGCACCATAGAAGAGTGGGCCAACACCGAATGCGGACAACAATTGGCGCAGACGCCGCTGATCGAGATCACAAGGATTGGCGACAGTGAACCCAAACCCTTCGGACCGGATGCGCCGCGTCCGGTGTCGGACCTGCGTGTAGTGTGCAACACCCATGAGATTGCTGGAACGGCGATCGGGAGGACATTCGCCGAGCAGGGTGCGGACGTGATTCAAACGACGTCGCCCGACGAGTACTTCCACGACCCAATATTTCTCGAGGCTGGTGTCGGCCTTCGACAGGCCTATGTGGATATAAAGAACCCTCCTGAACTTCAGGTGATGTACAACCTCTTGAAAGATGCCGACGTTTTTGTCGAGAACTTCCGCCACATGGGAGAGAACGGCCTCTCACCGGAAACCGTGGCTGCAATACGTCCGGGGATCGTCTATGTGTCAGCGCATGGCATCACCCACCATGGAGCGTGGGCCGGACGCGGGGCCTTCGATCCGCTTGCCATCCCGCTCACAGGCATAGCAGCTTTGGAAGGAACACTGGACGCTCCGAAATATCCGCCCTTTGGCTTGTTGAATGATGTGCTCTCAGGAATTTTTGGGGCTCTGGGTGCTTACGCTGCCCTCATTCGCCGGGCAAAGGAAGGAGGCAGTTACCTGGTGCGGGTCACCCTATGCCGTTGTTCGATGTGGTATGGGACGTTGGGCTATTTCGACAGGGGTGATTTGAAGCGCGACGGAGAAGAGCACCAACTGATTCCGCCGGACATGTTCGAAGCCGACACGCCTCTCGGCCATCTCAGGCGTCCAGCGCCCTGTGTCGAATTCTCGGAAACAAAGGGATACTGGGTCGATCCCGTGCTGCGTTACCGCGGATCGGATAAGCCGGAGTGGCGTAAGAAGAAGTGAAATGCCAGGAGTGACGACAATGACAGAGAGGGAACTGCGATGAAGGAGAAGCTATTTAAGGCAGTATTGATGCTGGTTGTGCTTATGGTCTTGACGGGGCTGGCCTGGTCGCAGGATGCGCAGCCGAATGTGACGCTTATCGTAAACGGCCAATCAGTCCAAATTCCGGTTGTCCAGATGAACGGCAAGTCTTATGTGGACGTCGATGCACTGGCACGCCTCACGAACGGTTCCGTCAGTCTCAAGGGGAATCAGGTTATTTCGACTCCGGCAGGTTCGGCCCCGAGCACGCCGCCGGCACGGGCGAAAGCCGTCGCGCAGGATACGCCGATAGGTCCGGAGGGAACTTCGGTTGCCACACAGGCGACGCCAGAGGCAGCAGCAAACGCGGACGAATTGAGAAAAGCGGCGCAGAATCCCATCGCCAGCCTCATCAGCGTGCCTATCCAGCCGACCTGGAATTTCGGCATTGGGCCGAGGGACCGCACCCAGAATATTTGGCTAGTCCAGCCCGTCATTCCGGCCAGCATGTCGACAAACTGGAACCTCATCACTCGCTGGATCACGCCCGTCGTCTACCAACCGATTCCCGTTCCGCAGCCACCCGGATCGCCGAACCAGGAGACCGGGGTCTTCGGCTTGGGAGACATGAACCCCTCATTCTTCCTCTCCCCGAAGAAGAGCAAGGTGATCTGGGGCGTAGGGCCGACGCTGGTGTTACCTACGGCAACCAACACGACGTATCTTGGGCAGGGAAAACTCAGCATGGGGCCCTCGGTGGTCGCGCTGGTGCAGCCCTCACATTTTACAATCGGGTTTCTTGCCAACAATTACTGGTCTGTCGCGGGTCATTCCGATCTCAATAAACCCGCCGTGAACCAGTTTCTGCTCCAGTACTTCATGAACTACAACATGAAGAAGGGATACTACCTCGTTACCGCTCCCATCATTACCGCCAACTGGCGACAGACCGACGGCGGTCGTTGGATAGTACCGTTTGGCGGAGGAGCCGGAAGAATCATGAAACTCGGGTTCCAGCCGGTGAACATTCAAGCGATGCTCTACGGAAACGCGATCCATCCGCCGGGCCAATCGCCGTGGGCTCTGAAGATGCAAATTTCGTTCCTGTTTCCGAAGCTGTCCAAGGAAGAGGAGAAGATGTTGCTGGAGCAAAAACTGAAGCAACTGGACCAGGAGCCGACACCACCATCAAAGCAGTGAACCCGACGGACTGTCTCCCAGCGGGCTGCGCTGGGAGAGTTTCCGCCATGCGACACCGGAGATCCAGATATGAAAATCCGCACGTTATTCCTCTCGACATTATTGCTTTCCTTAAGTCTTATCCTTGCGGGTTGCAGCAGTAGTCCCACACCATCCACAACCACGTCAGGCCAGCCGGCCGCAACCACGGCCGCTGTCGCTGATCCTTTACCTTCGTGGAACGATGGGCCGGCGAAGCAGGCCATCCTCGACTTCGTCAAAACCACCACCGACAAGAACAATCCAAAATTCGTTGCGCCGGAAGACCGCATCGCCACCTTCGACCAGGACGGCACGACGTGGGTCGAGCAGCCCATTTACTCGCAGGTGTTATTTGCGTTCGACCGCGTGGCTGAGCTTGCGCCTCAGCATCCGGAATGGAAAACCACGATGCCGTTCAAAGCCATCGTTACCGGCGACAAAGAGGCAATGTCGAAGTTCACCACCAAGGACATCGAAGTCATCGCCATGGCGACCCACACCGGCATGACCGCGGATGCCTTCCAAACCATCGTGAAGGACTGGTGGGCGAAGGCGAAGCATCCGCGCTTCGACAAACCCTACTCGCAAATGGTGTACCAGCCCATGATCGAGGTGATGAAGTATCTGCGCGACAACGGCTACCGCACCTACATCGTGACCGGCGGCGGACAGGACTTTGTGCGCACCTATTCACAGCAGGTATATGGCATTCCAGTGGAGCAGATCGTCGGCTCGGCGCTGGATACCCAGTACACCTACAACAAAGATGGACAGGGCATCCTGATGCGCGACCCCAAACTCCTCCTCAACAACAATGGTGCAGGCAAGGCGGAAGATATTTATCTCTTCATTGGGAAGCATCCCAAAGCGGCGTTTGGCAACACGGAGGGAGACCGCGAGATGCTGGAGTATACCCAGGCGAGCGGCGGCGCTTCGCTGGAGATGCTTGTCCTGCATGACGACGCAACGCGTGAGTATGCGTATGGTCCGGCGAACGGTCTGCCTGACACCAAGGTCGGCACTTTCAGCCCGGCCCTGTACGACGAAGCCAAGGCGAAGGGCTGGACCGTCATCAGCATGAAGAACGACTGGAAGCGGATTTTTGACTGGCAGAAATGATTCCGGCCACGTAATCTATCGGCGTCAACCGTTGTCGAATCGTCTGGCTGCCTTAAGCCCAGTCGATATATTTCTTATCTGTTATCCCAATCAATCAACTTTGCGCAGGTGACACGCCTGCGGTGAAAAGGAGAGGTAGAGCATGAAGCGAAACATTTCTGCCAGAATGGCACTCATCGTAACTTTGTTGCTGGCGGCAGTTCTGCTGCTGAGTGCGGTTGCGGGCGCGCAAAGCGCCCAGGTTCAGGGAGTCATTAATGGACGCAGTGGCGCAACCATGACCGTTCAGACTCAGGACTCGGGTAACGTAGTCGTCGTTCTCAACGACATGACCAGTGTGGAAGATGTATCGGGTGTATTCCATGCTCGCCGGAAGCAGATGGGCGTGACTGCTCTAGTGCCCGGCCTTCAGGTGCAGGTACAAGGCAACTACAACGCTCAGAATCAGTTGGTGGCCAACACCGTCAAGTTCAATAGCAAGGCCCTGCAAACCGCTACCGACATTCAAGCTGGCGTAACTCCGGTAGAGCAGCAGGAGCAGATGCAGAAGGAGCAGGCGGCTAAGCAGGAAGCGCAAATCAAGAAGGAACAGGCAGCCATGACGCAGCAACAACAGGAAATGGCTGCAGCACAGGCCAAGATTGCCGCCAATCAGGCAGCCATCGCCGCCGTCAACAAGCGCTTTGGCGAGCTGGCGGATTACAACATCTGGGATGAGGTCACGGTTCTCTTCGGCAACGACAAAGTAGCGGTTGATCCGCAGTACAACGCTAAACTGCTGGCACTGTGCCAGAAGGCCAAGACGGTCAACGGCTACGTGATTCAGGTGAAGGGCTATGCATCGGCTGTAGGCTCTGCTGCGCTGAACCAGAAGCTAAGTCAGGAACGGGCGGCCAACGTAACTGACTTCCTGGAGCAACAGGGCGGTATTCCACTAGCTAACATTCTGGCGCCGGGCGCGATGGGCACCAGCAAGCAGGTGGCTCCAGACACGACGGTCGAGGGCCAGGCGGAGAACCGGCGCGTCGTGGTCAGGGTGCTACAGAACAAAGGCATCGCCGGGACGTAAACAGCAATTGCTTAGGAGTTCTGGACTCGGTGCAGGAATTGAGGCCGGCTTGTCCGGCCTCAGGCTGCATCCGCAGTCATCCGGTCGTTATAAGTCCGAATGATCAGCCAGCGCGTACTACTGCACTGGCAATACCTTATTATTCCGCCTTGGTAGCCGCTCCTGGAGCGCTGCTATGAGGGACTCCGGGCCATCCGTCACATCCAGAGAGACATCGGCAAGCGGTTCTCCTGTCGTGTCAGGGGCAGCATAGACGAAGCAGATGACACAGTTCGGGCAGAGATGACGCAGTTCGGTGATGAGGGACTTGCGCAGTCGGGCGGGAATGGAATGTCCGATGACGACAGCATCGACCTCTCGTTGAGCCGCAAGAGGTGGCCCTTCTTCGGGGTTCTTGGGCGAGATGACGGAAAAGCCCGCCACCGCCAGGACATCGTTCCTGGACAGCAGCAGGCGAACATTACGGCTAGTCTAATCGACAGAACCCGGTACATATAGAGGAAATTATAGCCAGTAGCAGTCACAGGCTCCAGACGCCATCTCGGGTAGCTGGCGGGGCCGAAAGCGGAGCTGCTGGCAGAACGCTATCCTGCCAGGTTCGCGCGGAACTCGTTCTCGAAATTGATCCACTGTTCGTGGTCTCCCGCTAGCCCGAGCACGGCTTCTTTTATCTTCGAAATTCCGAAACCGAGTGCCTGGCTGGGCTGGATGTGCGGTGGCATCGAAAGAAGTCCGGATTGGACTTTGGCATCAATCAAGAACGGTCCGTCGTAGGCCAGGGCCTGCTCGACCGCTGCGATCATCTCGCTCGGCCGCTCGGCTACTGCTGACCCGATACCGTTGGCTTTTGCAAAGGCGGTGAAGTCCATGTTGCGCACACGAGTCGCCGCAGGGTCCACTGGAAGTCCCGCAACTTCCATTTCCATTCGCACGAAATCGAACTCCTGGTTGTCAAAGACAACGATTTTCACCGGCCAACCGAAATCCTTCGCAGTAATTACGTCCTGCGGCATCATTCCAAATGCGCCATCACCGGTGAGCAGCCAGACTTGGCGTTTCGGGTTCGCGCAACTAGCTCCCATCGCCATGCCGAAGCCGCCGCTGATTGCGCCGTGATTGAAGGAACTCAGGACACGACGCCCGCCGTGAAGCTGCATGTAGCGCGCCATGTACACGGTCGCCGAACCTCCATCGACCACGAAGATGGCGTCGTCTGAAGCACGATCGCTGACAATTCGCGCGACGACAGGCGGCAAAATCGGGCTCCTGTCCAGGGACGGATCGCTCTGATGGAGGTTGTGGGCAAGCCATTTGTCATGCAGTGAAAGTAAGGACGAAAGCCATCGGCCGGATGGGCGTTGCTCTAACAAGGGCGTTAGAAGGCGAAGTGTTTCCTTTACGTCTCCGACTATTCCTAACGAAACCGGAGCGCGTGAGCCAATGTTTTCGACTTCGCGGTCAACCTGGATGATGGGAATGTCGGCAGGAAGAAACTCGTCGTAAGGAAAATTCGTCCCTAGCATGACCAGTACATCGCAATCCAGGACGGCGTGATAGCCCGAGGGCGCGCCTATAAGACCTGTCATCCCGACACTCTGACCCTGGTCGGCGTCGAATATCTCTTTGGCGCGGAGCGTGTGCGCTATAGGAGCCCCGATCCTCTTTGCCATCTCCAAAATTTCGCCGTGAGCATCGCGACAGCCAATCCCGCAGAAGAACGTTGCTCGCTTGCTGTTGTTGATGAGATCAGCAGCTTTGCTGATTTCGCTGATGAGGGGGACCATGGGCGAAACAGTCTTCACCAGCGGATGCATGAACCGCTGGCTTGGTACGGTCTTCGGCAGCACGTCTGCCGGCAGCTCAATCCTTACCACCTCTTGCCGCGCGATGGCGATCTGCAGCGCGATCTCAGCAATTCGCGGCATCTGTTCGGGTTCGGCGATGACGGCCTGAAAGGCGCAAACATCCCCGAATATGCGCTTCAGGTCAACTGCCTGGAAGAATTTGGTTTCACGTTCCCCGTGGGGCAACTGTCCGGTAATCGCGATAACACTGGAGAAGCCTTCACGCTTCGCGTCGTATAGGCCGTTGAGCAGATGAAGGGAGCCTGGCCCAACAGTCCCTGCGCAGACCGAAGGCCCGCCGCGTATCGCCGATTGCGCATAGGCCGCATAAGCGGCGTTTTCCTCGTGGTGAACGCCTACCCATCGAATCCGGCCGTCACGGCGAATCGCATCGGTGAAGGGATTGAGCGCGTCTCCCGCAACACCGAAGACGTGGGTCACGCCGTTTTCCGCGAGACGTGAGACTAACATGCTGGCAACGTTCATTCTGATCTCCTGGATCCCGTCCGCCGGCAGTAGCCCAGCGCACCTCGCGCCTGATGAAAAATCCTGAGGTGCACCGGCCAGACTAACCGCCGGCCCATCCTCCCGATCAATCCTAGCATGCGGTGCCCGGCGATAAGAGCGAAGGCTTTTTACCGCGGTAACCATCCTCGGCGGTGCTAGTGGCAAGCGTCAGCCCGAACTTCGGAGAGACGTGATACCAGTAGCCGGATGGCCAAAAAGAGAAATCTGAGGTTTCGTATGGCGCGTGCGAGCAGGTAAATACTCATAAAGTCGAGCGCGGCGGCCAAAACAATGCCGAAGACAATCGCAAGGTACGTGCCCTCGCTGATGCCCAGCCTGCCCAACTGAAGAGCCTTGCGTAGGACGCGCAGACGATTAGATTGACCGCCCGGAACAGGCAGCGGGGAAGCGGTGTTCCCCTGACTAGGGGCTCTCGCCTCTATAACTCGAATATAGAGGACAGCCATTGCACCCAGGCAGTAGGTTATCGAGGTCAGCGCGCCTACGAGCAGCGCCCAGAGCGGATCGACAGGACCGACCAAACGCATCAAGCGGTCGGGCCTGAAGTACAGGCCGACGCCAATGGCAAGCGGCAAGAGTGACGGCCCAACTTGGTCAGCAAGCTCTTCCAAAAACTCACCGAACCCGCTAGCGGTGCCGTGCAGGCGAGCAAGGTTTCCATCGACGTAGTCCAGCAACACACAGAGGGCATATAGCAAACTCCCGCACAAGACTAGACTGCGAAACCGAGTGGCAACAAGAACTGCGCTGAGGAGCGCGAGAAGCAGCCTCAACATCGTAACCTGGTTCGCCGAGCAGCCCGCCCAAACAAAGGGGATCGTCAAACAAAACGACACGGGGCGGTAAATGAACCGAGAGATATAAGAATCCGCTCTGTCGGATAACTCCGCGGCTCCATAAGACTTCCTTAAGGCATCGAGTATTGGTTCTCCGCGAGCCGAAGGTCTTTCGCGAACCCACTTTCCTGGAGCTGATGACATATCAATCTCGCTATAGAACAAGCTGCGCTCGCTAGGGGCCGCCTGGGACGCGCTTTTAAAGCAGCGGTCCCTCAATCATCGTCACTCTACGTGATACCTCGCACTCTAGTAAGCAGCTATTGGAAGATGAGATCGTTGCTATTTGGACGCACACCAGTCAGCGTTCAGCTTTCTTAGCCTGCTGTCAATTTGCGGCTAGTCGCGAACTGACTGACAGGACCGCGCGGCAACATCCCGATGAGACGTCGGCGTAGAGACATGAAACTTAGGATCATCATAGTTTAGGCGCTTGTCGGCGTAATACTCGTCGTACATTGACCCTTCCGAAGCCCGGTTAAAGGTCACGAATATCGCTCTGCGAGGCTTCGCGCTCATATTAGCATCAGAATAATGAGGAACGAACGAATCAAAGACAAGCAAATCAGCAGGGCTGGTCTGCAAAGACTGCCAATTAAGCTTTGCAGCAATGTCAACCCTGATGTCCCCGTGGTGTGAGCCTCCACGGTTGTAATGCAGTAATGCTTTATCGTCGATTGTTTCCATAATAAACGCGGTATTGGCTGCTATGAGCTCGTCGAAGTTTGTAGCGAACTGCACACAGCCGTTAGCGAGATTTGCTGGATGGATAGTAAGGAGAGCGGTAGCATGGTAACGGGTTTTGAACGCGCGGTAGGCAGCAAAATCCTGATGAGGCCTAAACGCACCCCCTCCAGGTAGCTTTTCGTTGGTTTTGTCTTTGAATGGGGATACGCTTTCGCCCACAAGTTCTGAAACTGCGCTCTCCAGACAACTGCCGACAAACTGCTTGAACTTAGAGTCACGCCCGATCATAAACTCATATCTGCACACCTGTGTTGGACAGCTCTCTTCGGGAACTACGATGAGCTCCATCGGGTCACCTTTAGCCCTGTCCGAAAGTGACTCGCCAGCGGCCAGAGAAGATTCGAGGATCGACAACGCTTGCGAGCTCATCTTGTCGGAAACCTCCCGTAGATCGCAAACGAGATCAGCCGGGAAAAAATTTGGCAAATAGACATAGCCAAACTTGCGAAAACAATCGATCTGCTCTTTGTGAATGCGAAATGGTTGCCGGTTCATCTGTGATATATTCCGCGTCGTCAGTGTCGATGGCCTCCAGACGCTGGTGATCACAGAAAGTCTAGCACTTTTCTTAAGCGGCTACGCCGGAATTGTCAGGGCCGGCTTCCTGGCTGCCATCTGCCTGATCTGCGCTGCCCTAGCCGGCGCCCCATTGAAAAAGGCGCTCACTACCGGTGGTACACTGGTCGCGGGTGTGATTATTGCTGTTGTAGAAAGTCAGGCGAAGGCCTGGAGTATATGTAGCGATGTATGTCGCGTGCCTCATGGCAGGTATAAGCTCCCGCTTGCTACCCCTTACAAGAGTGGACCACAAGGCGCTGCTTAGAGTAGGGAAGGTGCGTATGATCGACGTCCAGATGAAGACCTTCGGCCTCGCAGGCCTCAGCACCTTTTCATTTGTGGTCGGTCACGGCGGAAGCCGGGTTGCCAATCATCTCCTAGGACACTACACCGCGTTGGCGTTGTCGATTATTAATAACAACTATTATGCATCTCGAAACCTGGACTGGAGCGCATATCTTGCTCTAAGCAGTCGACCCGGTGACGTCCTCTACTACGAAGGTGACCTCGTCGCTGCGCCCAGCATTATCAGGCAGGTAGCTATGCACACAGGCGACGTCTGTGTCGCCATGGACCCGACGGGACAGAGCACAAGGATCGACACCAGAGTCATCGGAGACGGCGATCGCGCTTGTGAGCTTGTGTTCTCCGAGCGCGGTGACCTTGCGACAGCAAGTACCGGAGATTCGGAAGGAGAGTTTGTGTGTCTCGCCAAACTGAGTAATCGTGCGCGGGAGTACGTAGTGGGCCGTTTGGAGAAAGAATCATATGACGGACCTATGAGGCTCTATCAGATATTCAATGACTTGTTCCGGCATTATCCGTCATTTCTGATCAGTACGGCTGGGCGTCCCTGGGTGGAAATCGATAATAAAGATGATTTGCTCCGTGCGCGCCACATCGTGCATCAAATTTTCGGGACACAGCCATCAGACGGCAGTCACGCGAAACATGACTGATAGAGATGCTTCCGCACAAACTATTTCGCAGTACTTTCAGAGTCAAAATACTATAGCGACGCGCGGCTGGCAGCAGTTTTCAAACCATTCATAGCATTTTCAAGCGTCGCCTCTCCGCAGCACAATACGAGGCGTATGCTGTCGTTTCCCTGTGATCCATAGATCGATCCAGGGATGACGGCAACCTTTTGCTGCTCGAGAAGGAACTCGGCCACCGCATCTCCGCGACGACGGTGGCGGTCTAAGAAGGATTGAGGAATCGCGTCAGCCAAGCCCGCAATATTAGGAAACGCAAACATCCCTCCAAGCGGCAGCCTGTCCCAAGCAAACCCCTCCTCCGGCGTCAAAGAATCTACCACCTTCTCTACCCTTTTTCTTAACATCTCTGTTTGGGCATTTAGCCAAGGAGTTGATAGGTCGTCCGCTATGAGCGTTAAGGCAACGTGCTCGAATAGAACATTGACGCCCAAGTAAAGGTAGTCGTGCAGTTTCGCCGCGAGTGATATCAATTCAGGCTTGGCGCACAACCAACCGATGCGGAGACCAGGAACGCCGAATTTCTTAGAAAAGCTATTCACCAAAATGCTCCGGTCCTGGAGGCCCTCTACACATCGTGCGGGCCGATGCGGTCGAGCAAATGCCATAGTGTCGTACACTTCATCATGCACGATCCATAGATTGTGGGCTTCAGCAAACCTCGACAGTGCTTGCCATTCCTCTCCGCCTACTACATAGCCAGTGGGATTTTCGGGAGAGTTTACTACCAGTGCTCTCGCGCGTTCTAGCTTTGTGCCTGACATCTGGTCGGCGTTATCTAACATACCGAGATACTCGGAGTCAGGGCGTCTAATTAGTGGAACAGAAACTCGCGCTAACGTATGGACCGATCGCACGTAGAGCATATATGTGGGGTCGGTCACCAGGATCGTATCGCCGGGGTCAGAGGTGCAAAGAATCGCTAAGGCAATGGCTTCGACGCCACCATGAGTTATCAGGAGTTCAGTGTCAGGGTTTACCCGGTAGTTATATCTACTGAGGTACCACTGAGAAATTGCATAGCGCAGCTCTGGTAAGCCTCGCGACTGTTCGTATTCCTTAACCGCGTGGATGAACGATCCATATGTCAAGTGTTGGGCGCGGATCGTGTCTGCAAGGTGCTCGGGAGGACCAAAGTCCGGTTCGCCGATGGCAAGATTTGCTATTGTTGCATCTGACTTGGCTCGGCCAGAGAGCGCTTTCGAGGCGTAGACTCCCAATGACTGGGCGCTTGTATTGATGAACGGCTGCATCGCTATGTCTCGTTCCCTGCTATCGATTTCCTAAATGTTCGAGCAATCTCTTCGGGTGACCGTGGAACCCTAGGAGCGACTTCCACTCCGGCACTCACCAGGACGCGAAGAAAAGACGGCCCTTCGGTCGCGCGCATTTGTTCAAGCGCTTCTGAAAGCTGAGCCTGGTCACTAGCCTCCAAGGCGATGCGATATCTTGCCGCCAATGCGAGCATCTGCATTTTGACCGATCCTGAAAGACTGGCTTGCCCTCCGGTCGACGCATACTGCTGATTATCGATGACGATGTGCATCAGATTTGGAGGAGCCATGTGCCCAGCCATTGCGAGAGCCCCTAAAGACATTAGTAGGTTACCATCCCCATCGAGAACCGCGACGCGGCGATGCGGTTGGGCGAGTGCCACTCCCAGCCCGATGGACAAAGCGAGCCCCATCGACCCGAGCATATAGAAATTGGTACTCAAGTCTCTACACCAAAACGCCTGCCTACTCAAATACCCATTAGCCACCACGACAGCTTCATTTGTCGAGGTGTTCATAAAAGTGCGAAAAACATCGGCCTCAATCAATCGATTACCCTTTCGCGAATCAGGAGCGCCACTGGCGAATTTTCCGATCTGCTCCTAAGAGAGGCGACGCTTAATGAAGAGGTGACGTCATCCCGCGCTGGGATCCAAAATGGAATGCCCACGGCAGTCAATAAGGCAGGCGAAGCGGATCCCATCAAAATGTGTTCCGGAGCATCGAATTCGTCTGCCCCTCGCCACCCGATAACAAGAAGCAAGGGAATTTTGTAAAGAGAGACCAGTGAAGTCAAGGCGTTCAAACAGAGTCCCAACCCGGAGTTCTGCATAAGCACGACAGGGTTCTTACCTCCCAGATACGCCCCAACCGCCATGCCGACAGCATTGTCCTCGCGGACAGCGGGAACATATAGGTACCGCAAGTCGCTTTCTAGAACCTTCAAGGCAGTTCCCAGGGTAGAGTCAGGAACTCCAGTAAAGAAGTCATACTTCAGCGCGGACGTAAGCTCGCAAAAATCAGCTCCTGTCAATCGCTAGCCTCCCGCCTTCAGCTCTTGCGCCGGTGGGACCCGGGTCCGAGTATCTGACGTCTTTGTCGAACTGCCATCTCCGTTCGGTATATCCTGGAGGTCCTCAAGAATTCGGCTGACAGGCCACAACGAATGCTCGATTCCAGCGGTGGTACCATCGTTAAGAATAGCTTTAAAGACCTGCTCCATCGCGCACAAAGCGCTCCTTATTCCCTGATTGGCATAGATCACCATTCCGGCGCCCAATCGTGACAATTCTTGCAAAGAGATCTGGTAGTACGTTGTGGGTATAACTATGATCGGGACTACATGGTTCCATTCCTGCAGAAACTGGGTTATGGGCTCCGAGGATGATTGGTTCCAGTGGATCAGGATCGCATCAGCTCCGGCATCGGCGTATGCCGCGGCTCGCAGCTGAGCTTCTCGCTGTCCAGCGCCTGCGATCAATGCCTCGACTCTGGCGATGACAACGAAGTCAGGGTTTGCCTGGGCTTGTTTAGCAGCTCGAATCTTGTGGCTGAACTCGGAAATGGAGACTAGCTTCTGTGCTCCCTGAATGAGGCTATTCGTTTTTGGGAAGGCCTGGTCCTCAATCGAAATCGCCGCCGCTCCCGCTGCCTCAAACTTCTTAACCGCATAGGCTACGTTAGCGGTATTTCCATAACCCGTGTCGCAGTCTGCGATCACCGGAATCGAAATAGATTCACTTATTGATTGAGCAACATGAAGATAATCGGACATCGAGAGGATGCTCGCATCCGGCACGCAGTAACTGGAAGATATCTCGAAGCTGCTTGACCAAATGGCATCAAATCCGACTTGTTGGGCTAGCCGCGCTCCGGCGGCGTTGTGCGCGCCAGCGCATCTTGCAATCTTATTGCCCGAGAGAAGTTGTCTCAATGCAAGGGCACGGTTCGACATGGGCTATCCTGGGGCGATCGGCTAAGGCCGCCCTCGATCCGTTGGGCTTTCACAGTGCGAGAGAAGCCGTTACGCACACGGAAGTCACGGATTGCGCACGCCTATCGTGACGATTAGCCTTTATCACCGATCCGGATCGGCAGGTGTTCACATACGCGTGCGTCTGAGAGTATAGCGCAAGCCGCGATCGGGTCGCGGTGATGTAATCCGCCGAGCTGCGACATGGAGATAGCCTTGTTTTGGCTCAGAGGTGACCAGGCTTTCACCTGACTGCTGGGAGTATCCCCCTCGAGTCCCAGATCAGTACGGTCCTTCGTGGATAAAACCGAACGTAGTCCTTCAGCAGTGACTTATAACGCCGCACATTGCCAACGGGGGGGGCGCGTTCAGTATATGCAGGCTGAGCAGTAATTCTCCCACGAAGAGAGCAGCCACTCGCGCTGCACGTCCTCCATTTCTCGAAGGCGGCCCGCCGATCCCCGCGCCTGAATGAAGAAAAGAGTCATAGGACGGCGGCCGCTCAAGAGTTCGACGGGCGCGGCACGTAGCTGCGGCCAATAAGGGCTGGCTATCGGAGATGAGCGATACACCAGGACATAAGCAGCCAGAATCGCCGGGTCCATGTCCTCATAGTAGGCGCGATGAATCGGCAGGGCGCCGGAATCTGCCGGCACCCACTCGATGTCACGGCTCTTCACGACAAAGGCGTGTTCCACCAGGGAGTTCTCGGGACGATGGTATAGCCGCTTGGCATCGTAGGAACGGATTATGGTGAAGTCAAAGCGCAGCCCATCTCTGAAAAATCTCCCCTCTCCCCATTGAAAGCTCTGGAATCGCTCGCGTATCCAGACATCGCGCTTTGGGTCGGAATGCGATACCTGCGCGGACTCCGGCACCAAAACCCCCGCGACCTTGCAGTCGTCGATTTCAACCTGGAGATAGGAGTGCATTACCACCGGGATCAGCGCCAGGAGCAAGCAGGCGGATAAGGGATAAAGGTATCGGAGTGACAACCGAGTCATGTTGCAGGTCTCCGCGTTCCCGCCGTGCCCACATAGGTCACTAAGGCCGCTGCAGCGGCGAACGTAAGCATACCTGACATCGGATGCAGAACCGTATCCATGATGCGTCCTCCCCAACGCTCCACCAGCAGTCCCAGCAGGGCGCATCGCAAAGCATTGCAGGCCATTGCAATGGGGAAAGCCACCGTCAGCGTGAGAACGCGCCGCGGCCAGGAGGAGTTAAAGTAAGCGAGGACCAGGGCCAGCGTGACGGAGGCATAGAGCACGGAAAAACCGCTACAACCGTCGTTGATCGATAAGTTGGCCGCTGGGAGAAACAGCATGGTGTCTTCACGGGCGACGGGCACAAACAGCGCTATCACATGCTCGGCCCCCACGGCAGTGATTCTCCGCAGCAACAGAAGAAGCCCTTCCACGAATGCGGCGGGGATGGGAAGCATGAAAAAGCACAAAACCCAAACGAAAGCCAGCGCCCGAGTACGGCGGCTGCCCAAAAGCAGTAACGACAGACCCGGCAGGCAAACGACCATGCCGAAAGCCGAGAGCAACTGCGTCCGAATCGCGCTGTCCAGCACGATCATCCCGAGGCCGAGGATGAGGAACAGAAAGCCCCACGCGGATTGCTCCACATCCACAATTGGATCCGACCGCAGCACCTTGTAGATGAAATAGGCGGCGACAAAAGGGATGAACATCCCATGCACGTTATGCCAGATGTCCATCGTCCAGCGCTGCCAAAGCCAGTAGATGGTCGGAGCAAAGACGAGGATCGCAAGCTGGATCCAAACGGTGTGCGCAGCCCATCTAGGACGAAATTCTGGACGCCGGGCGGGGTCGGTCGACATTGCCAGCCAAGTTGCGGTCGGATGGTTCATCTGGGATCCAAATCCCTTCCCGCATTGATCTCCAGCAGGTGTCCTGCTTACTATTTCGCAGCCACAGCGCAGAGATTCTCGGCTGTCCGGCGCAGGTCGCTGCGGAATGAAGCAAGAGTCCCAAGTATATGTGAGGAAACTCGAGTTGGTTGCATCCAGTGTTGACTAATCCTGCTTCTCCGTCGCCCGTGCGAGCTCCCCGCATTATGGTTGAACATAACGCACTCTGTTTTTGGGCCGCGCCTCGTCGCCAAGCGAGTTTCGTTGAAATCAACAGGCGACGACTTCACGATCGCGAGAACACGCGGTTCATTCTGCGAATTTTGTTGTGTCTCTCGGCAATTAGTGGTATACAACACAGAACGGCGACCGCCAAACGGCGGAAAAAGATCACTGGAAGATAGAGATCCAAGTGAATGGTGTCGCTAATCGTTACTGTGGCGCCGGTCTCGAGGTCCTCGGCTTTTCACGGCGCTGAATAGTGTTCCATTCTCTTTTGCCGAGCCGAGGCAAAGTTCCCAGAGCATTACAGGGCCAGGTTGCGACATCGCTTATGCGAAAGAGCGCTTCCGCAGCCGACGTCAAATTGACCGTTCGCGAACGGCATGCGTCTTTGGGTGGCACAATGTTGCCGCCTGGAAGTTTTCCCCTTCGCACGCAAAGGAGGATCGCCTTGCAAATGCGTATCGCTTCGCTGTCGCTGATCGCGCTGTGCCTGACGCTAGCGGCTGTTCCTGTAATGGCACAGACTGTCTATAGCAATGGTTCTATCAACGGCAATACTGACGCCTGGACCGTTAACTTCGGTTACGTCGTTAGCGATACCTTCAACGTGGCCAACAGCGGCGCCACTATCACCGGCGCCAGCTTTGGCATGTGGCTGTTCTCGGGCGACACACTGACGTCGGCCGAACTGTCCATCACCTCGGGCGAAAACGGCGGCACCAGCTATTTCGACCAGACCGTTAACTTCACCCAGGGCGGCTGCACTGCTAACCAGTACGGCTACAACGTTTGCCAGGAGAACACCTCGTTCTCTGGTCCGACTCTTAACAGCGGCACCTACTGGCTGAACCTGCAGAACGCCAGCGTACCGAGCGGCGACCCAGTTTACTGGGACGAGAACTCTGGTCCGTCTTCGGCTTCTGAGAGCGAAGTTGGAACGATTCCTTCGGAGGCGTTCACGGTTCTGGGCTCCGGAACGGGCACGACCACCACCACCACCACCTACGCGACTCCTGAGCCCAATGACCCAGCTTTATTTGCTTCAGGGTTTGCAGGTTTAGTTTTCGTGCTCCGGCGCAAGCTGTTCTGATCCGGTTGAGTTTTGCGTTTGGTTTCTCCACCTATTTACAAAAGCCAGGGTCCAACGCCCCGGCTTTTCATCTTTTAGCAGACGCCCAGACGGGATCCGCAGGAGATGTCGTGTTACGGGAGCTCTGCCTGCACACCGATCTCAACCCAAGAACTGCGGAGGCGGATAGCTAAAATGGCGTGTCAGAGCCCGGTAGCAGGTGATAGCCTTTTCACGATGGACCGCAGCCAACGCCCCAAGAGCTTCTTGACCCACAGAAGCCTGCTCCGCATATTCGTAATTCAAGCCCAGTTGCTCATACTTGGACGTTCCTAATCGATGGAACGGCAGCAGGTTGATGTCGCCCAAGCCTATCTCCGTCAGGAACTCAGCGGTTGCTTCCGCGTTGGCGACAGTTTCGTTGAACTGGATTACGGTTACCGCGACCACTCTGTTAGTAAAGAATTGCCGGATCCGGGAGTTATTTGATGCGCCCACGTTCGCCGCAATAGCAAGAGCAGTCGCTTTTCTGCCTGCCGCGACGTGGTGTCCTGCTGCACCGTTGCGCAGTAGCGGCCTACAAAGTCCAACTCCACCATCAGGATTCGCACTTGGAAGCCCATCGTCGTAAACTAACTGTATGAACGCAACCGATTTTGAGTGTCCTGTCTGCGGCGCGAAGGTGGGCGAGAGATGCCACACGTTTACCGGCAAAGTGTTGCCCGTCACCCACGCCAGACGCAAATGGGAGGCCGTCAACTTCGCCACGGATGAAGAAGAAGACGTCACGCATCCCGAACGGCTGAAAGAACTGGCCAACAAGTCTTAACAGGCTCGGAGTTTTACCGTAGCTGTCGCGCCAAAGCAGAAGTGACCGCGCATCCCCGTTGGGTAGATGTGAGCTGTTGGTTTCCGCTTGAGTGTCCAAGCTCAATGACCGTGGTGAACCCCTGACAGTCAGCCGACGCTAGCCGGGCTGAGCCCGGAACCCAAGAACAGAGAACCTGCCCGAGAGACCGCCGTCCCCATAGAACCGATTGGTTCCAAAACGGGATCAAGTTTCAACATCGACACCCCGAAATCACTGCGAAATCTCAGGATCAGGTCTTAGAATTAAGCCTTATTTCAAACTCCAATTTGAGGACCCAACGCGATGGCTACGTGTGCTAGGGCGGTTGCGAAGTTGTTAGTTATTTTACTTCTGCTGTGCCTGCTCGGCAGCAATGTGGTAGCGCAGGTAACCATTCAACCCAAGAGTGAGATCTTCGGTGGCTATTCTTGGTTAGGTATCAGCGGTCAAGCCGATTTAGGGAACAAGGTGCAGGATATTAACACTGGTTTTGACGCCTCGTTGACTTATTACCTTCCGGGGGCGCATAACTTGGGAGTCATCTTTGACGGCAGCGGCCACTACAATACTGGCCGCCCCGGCTACACTGGCGTAGGCTTCGCTTTTGTGGGATTGCAGTATAAGTATCACACCGATTCGTTCTCGCCGTTTGTACATTTCATGGCAGGCGCAGCCAATCTGTCACCGGCATACCCTCCGACCCCGCCGAATCAGAACAATGAGTGGCAAGCCGCCCTCGCCGCTGGCGGCGGTTTCGATTACGTCATCAATCGCCGGTTCTCGCTGCGAGTCGTACAGGCAGATTACATATACACGAACTACGATATCTATTGCTCGGCCATTGTAAATTTTGTGTGTATCCGAAGCAGCAATGTTTCGCAGTGGAACAACATTCGTCTGTCGGCGGGTATGGTTTTTAATCTGGGCAACTACTACACGCCGGTTCCGGCCGCGGCTTGCACGGCGCAGCCGACGGAAGTGACCGAAGGCGAGCCGGTAACGGTAACAGCGACGGGAAGCAACTTCAATCCCAAGCACACCGTGGGCTACGCCTGGACGACCAACGGTGGCAAGTTGGACGCCGCCGACAAGCAGTCAGCCCGGATCGATACCACGGGCGTGGCGGCGGGCAGCTACAGCGCCAATGCCACCATCAGCGATGCCAAGATGAGGAAGGGCGGGTCGGCCACTTGCGCCGCGAATTTCACGGTGAAGGCAAAGCCGATGAATCCGCCGCAGGTGAGCTGCTCGACCAATCCGAGCACGGTGCAATCGGGTAACCCGTCGACCATCACGGCTTCGGCGAGCAGTCCGGACGGTGCCCAGATCACGGGCTACTCCTACACTTCAACGGGTGGGCGGATCAGCGGCACGGGCACGACAGCCACTCTGGATACGGCCAGCTTAGGCGCAGGTCCGGTGAGCGTGACCGTCACGGCGACGGATGCCCGCAACCTGACCGGCAGCGGCATGTGTACGGTGAACGTGGAAGTTCCAGCGCCGCCGCCGACGTGCAGCAAGATCAACTCCATCCAGTTCCCGGATCTGAAACGTCCGTGGCGCGTGGACAACACCGCGAAGGCCATTCTGGACGACGTGGCCAGCAAGCTGAAGAACGATCCGAACGCGAAGATCGTCATCGTCGGGTACGCCGATGGCGAGAAGGCGCCGATGGAGGGGACGGGGAAGAACCGTCATCCGATGAATCTGGCGGCGCAGCGAGCGGTGAACGCGAAGGCGTATCTGGTGCAGCAGCAGGGCATCGACCCGAGCCGGGTTGAAGTCCGCCA
>JBEKXQ010000002.1:0-149100 GCA_049511915.1 Candidatus Korobacteraceae bacterium | reverse complement strand
CGTCGCAACTCTTTGCTGCTCATGGCTGTCCGTCCCAATCTGGCCTCCTGTGGAGACCTCCAGATTAGGGGACACTTCTAATGTTGCCGCATGGGGACATTATCAAAGTCGCGCGACTCGAATACGACAGCTTTGCAGTTTGATTTCCACGAGGATTGGACGCCAGTGCGGACGGCGTAAACTGACTTCATGACTAAACATAGAGGCTGGCCGGACCGCCGAGGTCTGGGCGCGCAGAGCGACTTCATCTCTGAACAATTCGTGCCAAGTGAGCGCCACATCGCACAACAACGGGCGATGGCCGAAACCTTAACCGCAGCAGGTCTGAATGCTGCTGAATTTGGCAGCCTGTCAACACCCGAGGAAACTGTCAGCATGGCTGAGCGAAGACTTCGGATCGTCCGCGAGGAGCCCAAACTGGGCATTTGCAAGTACTGCAACATGCAATTCCCAATCGACAAAGGCAACGTGGCTCTGCAGTTCGACGAACACAAGTGCAAGCGCGAGGACACTGCGAAGGGGCGGTCCGAAGCGTCCTCCCTGTAAAATATTTCGCGGAGGAAAATCTTGCAAATCAGGGCCCGCGATTCGATCTTTTTTCCCTTTCTAATGGTGTTAACAGCCTTATTACTCCTCTTCTTGATTAGCCCATCTTTCGCGCAACAAGCCAGCTTTCGCAATGCGCCCGCATCCGCTGCGGCGGCGACGAACCCTTATGCAGGCGATGCTGCGGCTTCTACCGCCGGAGGGAAGCTCTATGCCCAGAACTGCGCGCAATGTCACGGCAACCAGCTGCAGGGAATGGGCCCAGCACCGTCGCTCGACACTGCCGGCGTACATAAAGCTAAACCCGGAGAACTATTCTGGTTCATCAGCACCGGTAAGCTATCCTCGGGAATGCCTTCCTGGTCGAACCTGCCTAAGCAGCAGCGCTGGCAGATTGTGACCTTCCTGCAGTCGCACCCCAACGAGAAGGCGGCGAAATAGGTGATCCTGGCGCTGTGCTAAAAGCGGCAGACATACGGTGTTACCGCTCGCTGGCGAAATCCGCTATAACAGAAGGGTGAGCGCAAGTAATCCTTTTCTCTCCCCTAAGACGGTGCTTATCACAGGCGCCTCCAGTGGCATCGGCCTGGAGCTGGCGGATCTTTTTGCCAGCGATGGCTACCGCCTGGTGCTAGTGGCCCGCAACCGGGCCGCCCTGCGTCAGCTCGGTGACCAGCTGCAATCGCGTTATGGCGTTGAAGTGCGAATCTCGCCCAAGGATCTGGCACATCCAGCCGCGCCCATCGAACTTTACCAGGAGTTACAGGAAGCCAACATCGTCCTCGACGTGCTTGTGAACAACGCCGGCTTCGGCGGCAGTGGAGCGTTCCTCCAGACTGATTGGAACAACGAATCCGAGATGATACATGTGAACATCGTGGCGCTGACTCATCTCAGCAAGCTCTTCCTGCCGCAGATTCGCGCGCGCGAGGGCAAGCTGTTGAATGTCGCCAGCGTCGCCGCCTTCGCGGCCGGCCCCTACATGGCGATTTACTACGCCAGCAAGGCCTTCGTCCTCCACTTCAGCGAGGCGCTGGCCGAGGAACTGAGCGGCACCGGCACAACCGTTACCTGTCTCTGTCCCGGACCAGTGATTACCAACTTTCAGCAGCGCGCCCACCTTGGCGAGAGCCATACGAAGAGCCCTTTACTGGTGGACGTGCGCGAGGTTGCTCGGGCGGGCTACGAAGGCATGAAGCAAGGCAAGCGGCTGGTGATTCCGGGATGGAAGAACCGCCTGCTCACGGAGGGGCTGCGACTGACGCCACGCAGCCTGGTGACCAAAGTCATCAGCCGGATGCATGAGAGCAAGAAGAGCCATTAGCATTTAGCACTTAGCATTTAGCTACTGCCAACCCCAGAAGGGCAAATGATCGAGCATTGGCTAACTGCCAAGTGCTAAATGCCGCTTCTTACAATCCAAACAACTCCCGCAATCTCTTCGTCTGCGCGCGGCTCACGGGAATCTCGGTCTGCTTTTTGTCTTCCATGCGGATCTGGTATGAGCTTTTGAACCAGGGCACAACTTCCTTGATGCGGTTGATGTTCACCAAGTAGGAGCGGTGAGCACGCCAGAACATGTTGGGATCGAGTGAGTCGAGCAGCTCTTCCAGAGTGCGGCAGTTCGACTGGCCTTCCATTACGGTAGCAACGACGGTGATGATGCCGTCTTCAATCGAGGCGTAACAGATATCTTTCTGGTCGACCAGAAACAGTCGCCCGGCGGCCTTCAGCAGGACCTTGGCAGCTGGCGGGCGCTGCTGCTGTTCCAGCATCTTGACGATGGTGCCAATCTGATCGGTGGGCGAGCCGGCACTCTCCAACTTGTGGCGGACTTTCGCCACAGCCTGCGAGACGCGTTTGCGATCGAACGGTTTCAGCAGGTAATCGATGGCGTTGACCTCGAACGCCTTCACCGCATATTGATCGTAGGCGGTGGCAAAGACAATATGCGGCAATGGAACCTTGCGATCCAGCAACTTCTTGATGACGCCAAAGCCATCCAGCCCCGGCATCTGGACGTCGAGAAAGACAAGGTCGGGCGAGAACTCCTTTACCAGGTTGACCGCTTCAACGCCATTCTTGCCTTGTGCAAGGATGTCGACATCAAGTTCGCGCAACAGGTACGCTAGCTCGTCGCGCGCAAGCTGTTCGTCGTCAACTATGACTGCCGACAGTGCCATCCCATCTCCTGTCTCCGGAAGTGATCAGCCATAACTATACCGGGAGCAAGCCGGACGGCGGAAGGGCAGTTCTCGACCAGCATGGGACGTAACTGAACAGATGCGTGGCTTCCCGTTCCGCCTTCCGTCGCCATACAATGACCACATTCCCCTCGGGGCCCATCGATGACCGTATTCCTAGTGGTTCTTCTCGCCGCAATCTCTTTTCTGGTCGGCGTCGGCTTTGCTTGGCTTCTGTTCCAGTCGAAGACCGCAGCGTTGCAGGAGCGGAAGAATACCTTGGAGCGGGAACTCGCAGCTTCGAAGACTGCGGCCGAGCGTCAGGCAGAGCAGATTCGAACCCTCAGCGAAGCGCGATCGGCGCTGGATGCCACCTTGGAAGGTGAGCGTCGAAATACAGAAGAAAAACTTAAATTGCTACAGGATGCGAGCGAGCAATTAAAGCTTCAGTTTAAGTCACTTGCTGCCGCCGCTCTGGAAACCAACAACGCCAACTTCCTTCAGCTGGCGAAGAGCGTTCTACAGAATCAGCAGACACAGGCGGCTGGCGAACTGGCGCAAAAAGAGCTGGCGGTCAAGAGCCTGGTTGAGCCGATCGCGCAATCGCTCTCGGGGATGAATCAGCAGATACAGGCGCTGGAGCAAGCCCGAAGTCAGGCGTATGGCACGCTCACTTCGCAAGTGGCATCTCTGCTCGACACCCAGAAGGCGCTTCAGGTTGAGACCGGCAATCTGGTGAAAGCCTTGCGCGAACCGCAGGCCCGCGGACGTTGGGGGGAATTGCAGCTGCATCGCGTGCTTGAGCTGTCGGGCATGCTGGAATATTGCGATTTCAAGGAACAGCTCTCGTTCAACGATGACGAGCGGCGCTTCCGTCCCGATGTCATCGTCGACCTGCCCGGTGGCAAGCAGATTGTGGTCGACGCCAAGGTTCCGCTGACGGCGTACCTGTCGGCATTGGAGGCGCCGGACGAGGCCTCGCGAAACCTCCGTCTCGACGACCACGCGCGGCAGGTACGGCAGCATATCGACTCGCTGGCAAGCAAGGCATATTGGACCCACTTGCCGTGCACACCGGAGTTCGTGGTTTTGTTTCTGCCTGGCGAAGTATTCTTTCGCGCGGCAATGGATGCGGACTTCGAGCTGATTGAATATGGCGTGAGCCAGAAGGTCATTGTCGCCTCACCTACAACGCTGATCGCACTGCTGAAGGCCGTGGCCTACGGCTGGAACCAGAAGAACCTTGCCGAAAGCGCGCGCCACATCAGCGAAGCAGGGAAGACGCTCTACGAGCGGCTGTGCACCATGACCGGCTATCTGGAGGAGCTGGGCAAAAAGCTGGGCGGAGCTGTTGGATCGTACAACGAAATGCTGGCGTCGATGGAGAAACGAGTGCTGCCCATCGCGCGCAAGTTTTCCGACCTTGACCGCTCGCTGGCCGCCGAAGCGTTGCCTGAATTGGAGCAGCTCGAAAAGACCCCGCGCGAGTTGCAGGCGCAGGATTGGCAAGAGCCCGCCAAACTCCCGTTCGAAGAAGAGAAGGCGGACCGGGCGAAAGCTTAGCAATTGAGCCTGTGCTGGGGTCCCTTACGAATGGTCGCCGATTCCATCGCGCGCGCCGCACTCTTTCCACAGCTTTTCCCAATTCCACATCTCGGAGGTTACGCTGTTCGGCAAGGGGAATCCGAGCTGATGCGCGAGCATACACACCTGCCCGCGATGGTGAGCTTCGTGAGAAAGCATGTAACACAGCATTTCCACGCCCACTGGCCACGGCTTAGCCCAGCCGTCTCTGCGAAACTTCTCGACCCGGCCCCCACTGCCCCCGAGCGCTTCAGCCAGCATCTCCGCGCAGCGAGCGGCGCTCTCGGCCAATCCCACACGGGCCTGCTGCGGCGTGCAGTGTGCGCGGTTGAGCTGTGGTGGAACCTTCAGGTGCGGAGCAGTAAGCCTGATCCACTTCGTACGGACATTGTGCATGTGAGTGAAAATCGCCGCGATGGTACGGGTATTGCCGAGCGGTCCGGCTCCCCAGGCGGCAGGGTCGAGATGTTCGATCAAAATCTGGTTGATGCGCTCGTTGGCGGTAAAGATCTGGACTGAGGCTCGGCCCAGTTGTGTTCGAATCTTGGGTTGACGCGTGGTCACGGCTGCCCACTCCTTGGCCTAATAGTACGAGCCAGCTTTCCTAGGCGTTTCGGCCCTCATTGATCGGCGGGTCATTTCCGATCTGTACTACCTCGAAATTGAGATCCCTGCATCCGGAAAGCAGCTCCCGATGCAGGTGCATTACAGCCTCGTGCAAGACTGAGCTGAGAGATTTACGACCGCCGGTTGCTGCTATCGGCTCGCCAAATACAATTCTTGCCCGCATAGATTTCTTTCCCAGTAGATTCCACACATGCGGTAGCAATTTCATGTCGCCCCACCAGCAGACCTCGCGTGCGGGATCGCCATCGTCCAGGTCGTAATGAATTGAGCACGGTGTGATGAGTACGGCGGAGTCGATGGCGGGCTGCAACATCGTCGAATGGAAGCGCAGCACGCTATGCCCATCGGTGGTCGTGCCCTCGGGGAAGAGCACCACTGGCACGCCGTGCTTAAGACTGTTGCCGACGCTGACATTCGCGCGTGCGGCGTCCCCACGATCGTGACGGCGGACAAACACGCTTCCCGACCAGCGCGCATAGGGCCCGAAGATCGGCCACTCCTCTACCTCTGCCTTGGAGACGAAAACGCAGGGCAGGGCAGTGCTGTAGGCGAGAATGTCGAGGTAACTTACATGATTGCTGACAATGAGGCCGCTGGTTGGTAGCCGTCCCTCGACTTCCACCTGGACGTGAAGGGCGCGCAAGCCGCCTAGACAAGTTTGGTGCAGCCACTCAGCGCATTGCAGACGCGTGGCGCTGCGTGGCAGCATGCGATGCAGCCAAAGTCCGCGGACCGCAGCCGCCAGGAAGAGACTCAGGCGCCAGAGCTTCCGGAAAAATTGGGTGAGAGATTGTTTCACATGTCCTTCACGCCCAGCGAGGGCTGTTGCGAGTGTACCGAAGCTCCCAGTATTCAGGGGGTTTCTTCGAACGGTACTGATATTGCGGTTTGCCACTTGCCTCAATTCCGAGGCAATCGCATGGTAATTGCGGGCGCTTGACGCTCAGAATCATCAAGTTAGCCACTATAAATCTGGCTTATCGCGGTCATAAAAACATTGGATTTCCCCACCTTCGCCGCGCACCTTATGCTGATATGTGGGCCAAGGGCGACCGTCCAACGCCACACGCACTCCCTAACCAATGTGGGTTGTAGTTCCGACTTCTTACCCCGGAATGCTGTCTGGCTCCGCAAATCGAAGATGGCGGCTGCCGGGGCAGATATTCCGCAGTGTCGAAAACGCAAGACATAACCATCGGCCTCCGACCGGCGAGGCGCATAAAGGAGAGTTCTGAATGGCTGACACTAAGCCTGATCCGAAGAAAGTCCTGGATTTCGTGAAGGAAAATAATGTGCAAGTGCTCGATTTGCGCTTCACCGATCTTCCCGGACTTTGGCACCACGTTTCTTATCCCATCAATCAACTTAGCGAAGCGTCGTTCGAAGAGGGCTTCGGCATGGACGGCTCCTCCATCCGTGGCTGGGCTGCCATTCACGAGAGCGACATGCTGCTGATTCCCGACGCCAACAAATACATGCTCGATCCCTTCACCGAAGTTCCAACCATGGTGATGATATGCGACGTAATCGATCCCGTAACCAAGCAACGCTATGATCGCGATCCTCGCTACATCGCGAAGAAGGCCGAGATGTTCCTGCTGTCGACCGGCCTGGCCGATACGGCGTATTTCGGCGCCGAAGCCGAGTTTTTCATCTTCGACAACGTACGCTTCGACCAGAACGAGCACGAGGGATATTACTTCATCGATGCCGAAGAAGGCCGCTGGAATTCGGGCCGTGTGGAGAACAATCTGGGGTATCGTCCCCGCTATAAAGAAGGCTACTTTCCAGTAGCGCCGACCGATCATTACCAGGACCTGCGCACTGAGATGACCATGACCATGCAGAATTGCGGGCTGGTGGTCGAGTGCCATCATCACGAGGTCGCCACCGGCGGCCAGACCGAGATCGACCTGAAGTTCGATTCGCTGATCAGGTCGGCTGACGCGATGATGCTCTACAAGTACATCGTGAAGAACGTTGCCAACCAGTACGGCAAGACAGTTACGTTCATGCCCAAGCCGCTCTTCCAGGACAACGGCAGCGGCATGCATACTCACCAGTCGCTGTGGAAAGATGGCAAGCCGTTGTTTGCCGGCGACGGCTATGCAGGGTTGTCGCAGATGGCGCTCTGGTACATTGGCGGGCTCATCAAGCACGGGCCGGCACTGTCGGCGATCATCGCTCCGACGACGAATTCCTACAAGCGCCTGGTCCCGGGCTTCGAAGCTCCGGTGAACCTGGCGTACTCGCGCCGCAATCGCTCGGCAGCCTGCCGCATCCCGATGTATTCGGCCTCGCCCAAAGCGAAGCGCGTGGAGTTCCGCCCACCCGATCCGAGCTGCAATCCGTATCTGGCGTTTTCGGCCATGCTGATGGCAGGACTTGACGGCATCGAGAACAAGATAGATCCTGGCCAACCGCTGGATAAGGACATTTACGATCTGGGTCCGGAGGAGCTGGCAAAGGTCCCATCGATGCCGGGCTCGCTGGAGAATGCTCTGGATGCGCTCGCTCGCGATTACCAGTTCCTGCTAAGAGGCGATGTGTTCACGGAAGAGATGCTGAACACTTACATCGACTACAAGCGGGAGAAGGAAGTGAACGCGATGCGTTTGCGTCCGCATCCCTACGAGTTCCAGATGTACTACGACATTTAGTCGTAAGAGGATGCCGGTAAGCACGCTAGCTTACCGTCGCTAAGTGGCATCCCAATCGTCCTCGTGCTGTATTGCTCCTGCCGTGGCAAGTCCTGCGGCAGGAGCTTTTTTGCACCGGCCGTTGCGGGTGAAGGTCACGCATCCGAACCGACGATCTACGGTTTGCCTTAAGAGGCAACATCTGAAATTCTAATGAAGAAGCTATGGTATACCTAACCCGTAAGTGCGAATTTTCCGCCTCGCACTACTATCACAATCCGGAGTTCACGGAAGAAGAGAACCGGCGCGTCTTCGGCAAATGCGCCAACCTCAACGGACATGGCCACAACTACACCCTGGAAGTCACGGTGAAGGGCGACGTAGATCCGCAAACCGGTTTTGTTGTCGACCTGAAAGAGTTAAAGGAAATCTTGAACCGTGAGGTGCTCGAGGCCCTCGACCATCGCCATTTGAACAAAGAGGTACCTGAGTTCGTCCGGCAGATCCCGACGACGGAGAACCTGGCGATTGCGATCTGGAATCGGCTTCAGGGCAAGTTGAACGTGGCAAAGCTGCACCGGGTGCGGGTGTACGAGATGCCTGACCTTTTCGTCGATTTCTACGGAGAAGCATGAAGGCCCACCTGACGCGCCGATACATCTTCTCGGCATCGCATCGGCTGCATTGCTATAAGCTGTCCGAGGAACAGAACCGTGCGGTCTATGGCAAGTGCAACAACCCGCATGGGCACGGGCACAACTACGCGCTCGAGGTGACGGTCAGCGGCCAGGTAGATGCGAAGACGGGGATGATCTGTAATCTGGTGGAACTGGATGAGACGGTGCAGCGCGAACTCCTGGAGCGGTTCGATCACGTGAACCTGAATTTGTGCCCTGAATTCAAAGCGGTGGTGCCGACGACGGAGAACTTGAGCGAGGCCATCTTCCATATTTTGAAGCAAAACTTTAGGGCCGCTCATCTGGAAAAGGTGCGGCTGGAAGAGACCGCAATGAACAGCTTCGAATATGCCGGCGACGCGGAGTTGACGCCGTAGTGCAGGCTAGAACGGGAACCCCGGCCTGATTCAAGGCAGTGTCGTCCCTAAAGGGACTCCGGCGTTTGCTAACGAACGCTGACCGCGGGCTGACGCCCACGGCTAAAACAAATGACGCCCTTCGGGCTGAAGCATGCTCACCGATGCCGGATGTTACCAAAGCTAAGCGCTTCGGGCTAAAGGCTAAGAGCTAAAGGCTAGTTGCTAATTGCTACTCATGAAAGACATGATCGAAACCCCGACCCTTACCAGCGCCAGTTTTGAAGAGCTGGCGCGCGAGATGTTAGTCCGCTTAGGTGAAGACCCCGAGCGCGAAGGTCTGCTCGACACTCCCCAGCGTTACGGCAAGGCGCTGCGCGACCTTACCAAGGGCTACCATGAAGATCCCGAAAAGGTGTTGCAAGGCGCGCTGTTCAGCGTCGATTACGACGAGATGGTCATTGTGAAAGACATCGAGATGTTCAGCCTGTGCGAGCATCATTTGCTGCCGTTCTTCGGCAAGGTGCATGTCGCCTACATCCCGAAGGGAAGGGTGATTGGGCTGAGCAAAGTCGCGCGGTTGGTCGAAGTGTTCGCGCGCCGCCTGCAAGTGCAGGAGCGGCTGACGGTGCAGATCGCCGAAACCATTCAGAAGGTCATCCAGCCGCTGGGAGTTGGAGTGGTTATCGAGGCGCGGCACTTGTGCATGATGATGCGCGGCGTCGAGAAGCAACACTCCGCAACGGTCACGTCTTCGATGCTGGGCGCTTTCCGGGCACAGCAGACACGCCAGGAATTCCTCTCGCTGATCCAGGCCAAGAGCGAAAACGGACTCTAAGCAATGGCTGCGAAGAAGACGCGGTCCCACGTCCAGTCCAAGTCGAAAGTCGATTCCCCGGGGGTGGGGCAGGCTGTATCGCGTCTGGACGGCAAAGTTGCGGTGGTGACCGGCGGCAGCAGCGGGATCGGCTTCGCGATCGCGAAGGCTCTCGCTGGCGAGAACTGTAATGTTGTCATCACTGGCCGCGATGAGGGAAAACTCGGCACGGCCGCGAGGAGGATTTCTTCATCAACCCAGCGGAACTCCGCGCGGATCGTGCCCGAAGTTTGCGATGTGCGCGATCCCCGAGCGATTGACGAACTGTTTGTGACAGTCGAGTCGATGTTCGGGCATCTCGACGTCCTGGTCAACAACGCCGGAATCAGTCAGGCGCCCACTCCTCTGGAGCAGACCTCGCTGGAGTTGTGGCGCGAACAGATCGACACCAACCTGACCGGCGTGTTTCTGTGCACGCGTGCGGCCCTGCCACTGATGAAACGCGGCGCAATCATCATCAACAATCTGTCGGCGGCAGCGAAACAAATCTTTCCAAACTTCTATGCGTACACCGCGGCGAAGACCGGTGCTTTGGGTTTCACGCTGTCACTGCGCGCCGAGCTGATACCTCGCGGCATTCGGGTTACGGCGCTACTGCCTGGTGCCACTAAGACCGACATCTGGCAGCAGATAACGCCTGACGCGCCGTTTCATCACATGATGGACGCGGAAAGCGTTGCGCAGGCCGTGCTCTACGCGGTGTTGCTCCCGCCGAACGTGAATCCGTCGGAGATCAGCCTGGATCCGGCCGGCGGAGCGCTGTAGGAAATCCACCACAGCGACGCCGAGACACAGAGAAGAAAAAGCTGATTGATTTCGCGGGTCACACGGGCCTTCCGTAATCATCAACACTGGCCCCGGCTACAAATCCCATCGAAGACTCTAAAGTTCCGTCTCTTGTTTCTTCTTTTCTCTGTGTCTCTATGGTGAATCTTCACAGCCCGTAGTGATAGCGCCGGGTGCGGGCAGGGAAGAGCTTGATGAGAAGAATTCCGGCGACGAAGCCGCCTACGTGGGCCCAGAAGGCGATGCCACTGGAGTTGCTACCATGGGCGGCGATTGAGGTCGCCGCGCCGCTGAGGAATTGCGCGATAAACCAGTAGCCGAGCACGATCCATGCCGGCAGCCACATAAAAAATATGAAGAAGAAGGGAACCAGGGTCAGTACACGAGCGCGCGGAAAAAGCACGAAGTACGCGCCCATGACGCCGGCAATGGCTCCGCTGGCGCCAACGCTGGGGAGTGTCGAGGTGATGTTAAACAGGCTATGCAAGAGTCCCGCCGCGATCCCGCAGATCAGATAGACCACCAGATACAGCCAATGTCCGAGATAGTCTTCCACGTTATCGCCGAAGATCCACAGCGCCCACATGTTGAAGATCAGGTGCAGCCATCCGCCGTGCAGAAACATCGAGGTGAAAAATGGCAGGAAGGCTTCTGTGGTCGGAACGTAACGCATACCGAGACCGGAGATGAGGTCCCAGGGCACATAGCCGTGATTGAACAGAACGACCGTCAAGCGCGCAGGCACCAGGCCGAACAGGGTAACAAACTCCGGCCGCGGCTCCGGCGGCAGATAACGCCAATCCAGAGAGAAAAGAAAAACCAATATGTTCAGAACAATCAGCAGGTAGTTGATGAAGGGCGTGCCGATCCGTGGTGCGTCGTCTTTCAGCGGGATCATATCTGGGTTACGCCTGCTGGGGCAGGGAAGCGACTACCTTTCGTTGCTCTTGCCAAGGCTATTGCCGGCGATTTGACCAACTAGCCTATCAACCTCCACGATAGCAGAAGGATGCCGCTCAACGCCGTGATGGTAGTGGATAAACCAGCAGGATGGACCTCCCACGATGTGGTAGCCAAAGCCCGGCGCCTCCTGGGAGAGCGGTCTATCGGTCATTTGGGAACCCTTGACCCCATGGCCACTGGGGTGCTCCCGCTGGTTCTGGGCCGGATGACGCGGCTTTGCCAGTTCTACAGCGGTTCTGAGAAGACTTACGAAGGCAAAATCCGGCTGGGAGTTGCAACCGACACCTATGACGCCGACGGCGACCCTGCCGGTCAATCCCAGATAGTTAATGTAACGCTTGAAGGAGTGGTCGCCGTAAGCTCGGTGTTTGTGGGGTTGATTCAGCAAACCCCGCCGCCTTTCTCGGCTAAGAAGATCCAGGGAGTTCCAGCCTACAAGCTGGCCCGCCGCAAGCAGCCGGTTGAGTTGAAGCCAGTGGAGGTCGAGGTCAGGGAGTTCACAATCTTGGGTCTAAACGGAGATTTGGTCGACTTCCGCTGCCGGGTGTCGTCAGGGACTTACGTCCGGAGCCTGGCGCACGAGCTGGGGCAGAAACTGGGTGTTGGAGCACATCTCGCTAGCCTGCGCCGGACGGCCGTAGGCGAATTCACGATTGAGCAGAGCCACACGCTGGAGCAGCTCACCGAGGCGGTCGCCCAAGGCCGGGTTGACGAAGTCTGCATTCATCCGCGCCGAGTCCTGCCGGAGATTCCGTGCGTCACCGCAACCGACGAAGATCTCGCCAAGATTCGCCACGGGAGGGCAGTCAACTTGCCTGAGATGTCGCGCTCGAAGTGGGTGAAGGTTTTTGCCGGCCAGTCGGGGTTGGTGTGCCTTGCCAGCCGGGTGGCGGGGACGCTGTTCCATCCCAAAGTAGTGCTGATCTGAACTCATTGATGCTGCGAGCGGCCTGCTTCAGTCCCAATCCGGAACCAATCTGGGTTTGGCAATCACAAATATCCGCGAACGGTTGACCCGCGGGTGTATTGTGCTGGCGTAAACGCCTCTTCAATAGGATCCGGCTCATGGCCAAGCTGAGAGGATTAACTCTGGTCCGCGGACTCACACAATGCCGGTTGGTTCTAACGGGACACGCCGCTGCGACAATCGCGGGAGTCCTATCGTGCAGAGTGAAGAGGGCCACGTCACTCGCCTTACTGGTGATGGCGACCTGTTCGCTCATCAGGGCCCAGGCTCCGGATTGCGCCCCAGGCAAGCTTTCGGAATACGAAACGCTTGGCGAGCAGGGCTGCACAGTCGGGGAAAATCGGTTTTCGAGCTTTCGCTACCACCAGGGCTCCAGCGGCTTGCCAAGCAGTGCCATTGCGGTCACGCCCGGAACATCGCCGGACAACGACGACCCTGGCATCCTGTTTGAAGCCAAATGGGTCGCGCCTTCAGCGCAATCTTCTGTCTCCTACACGATCGACGTCCAGCCGAGAGGAAAGCCGATCAGCGGAGCCACCCTCCAGATGCAGTTCGGAGAGATTAGCGGCGCGGGCGAGGCAAAGGTCGACACCGAAATCTGTCCTCTGGCAGCAAGCGCGGACAACTGCGCTGCACCCGAACTGAAGCTTCAAGTAGTACTCAGCACCGGTCCAGCGAGAAAAGTCAGCGACACGGAACAGCTCAACGGTTCGACGCGCCAGCTTCGGGTGGTTCACCTTGTGAGCGTTGCCGCTGGAAAGGGTGGCACCGCAAGCTTCAATGGTTTCATGGCCGTATTTCACGGTAGAGCGGCACAGGCCCGGCCAATCCCGGGTCGGCCATAGCGAGGCCGGTAGGATTCACAACGTCTGTGTTTGCCTTGCAGCGGGGACACTGGTCCATCCCAAAGTGTGCTGTACGAGAGCGCGGGAATTTCGCTGACGGCGAGCAGCCGCCGGTGTATCGTGCTTGGCATAGGCACTCCAGAAAGAAGGTTGGATCTATGCAGAAGCTCCGCGCTACAGCGTTCGTGTGCGGTCTTACTTTCCTGCCGTTGATCTCGCCCTGCCAAACCACGCCCACTCCACAACAGGGAATGCAAATGTGCATCACGGGAGGCGCCTCGGGCAACGTCCCAGGCTGCCCAGCCACGTCCGAGCCAGCGAGCGTCGCTGGAACCCAGTTAGACATGGCAGCCCGCGAGAAGCTTATGCGCGAAGCTCGGCAGTCCTATTACAATTTGCCCACTCGCGGCTTGAGGGAGTTTAGCTGTCAGGTGCTCCCGGACTGGGACGTGATGTACAACAGCAAGAGGCAGAAAGTGGACGGCGTTGAACGCGATCAGTTCCTGCCGGTGCTGAGAAAGGTGAGATTTCGGGTGTTGGTGGGCGCCACCGGAGCCGCCACCATGTCGCATCAGTCGGATGCGGCCGCGTCCAGCCAGGCTGTCGCGGCACGTGTGCGGGAGTCGACTCGCGGCATTGATCTTCTGGTGACAGGGTTTTTTCAAACCTGGTCATCGTTCGCTTTTGGTTCACTTTTTCCCGAGGCGGGCGGTAGTTTCCAGGTGGTAGAGGCTGGCAACAAGTACCGGCTGACGCACAAGGGTAAGGGTGCCTCGACCGACGTCCTTATCGTAATGAATAAGGATTTAACCATTGAGCACGCGAAGGTCGAGTCGTCCACAGCAGACGCGAGCATGGACCCGATCTTTACGGCCACCAAAGAGGGTTTGTTGCTGACGAACTATGGCGGCAAGGTAAGTATGTTGGACCGGGTGTGGGATACTTCCGGCAAGATCAGTTACCAGACGGTGGGCGGATATCAACTGCCACACATCGTGAATGCCATGCTGATTGTTCCGGGCGGCCAGCAACTGCCGCTGGTGGTTACGTTTGCCAATTGCCAGGTGAAGGGGCAGTAAGCGGCCCTGACGCAACGTCCGATAACATATATTATGTTAAGGCAGTGGAATTCCGCGTAAAATCTGCTCGGAACACTCGGCGCAACCGTGTAAATTCGGCAGTATCCCAATCGGACACTAATTCCTCTTCCTCGCTGGCCTAACCAAATTAGCCGCTCTCACAACTTCGCCCAAGGCTCGGTGCCGACGGCGGCATATTCTCGCCCCTTCCATCGCACCAGACCTCGCTTATGCGAGCGGGCGGAGTCCAGCAAAAGTATGGCGAACAGTGGCAGGCCAAGAATAGCAAGACTGGTGGAAAACCAATCAAAGTGCGCCCGACGGATGCGATTCTCAAAGGGGACGAGAAACGCTATCAACGGCACTGTCGCGATGAATGCGGGGCCGATTCCCCTGGTCGCCCAATTGACGATAGCGAAGGCGGCGCAACCGACAAACGCCGCAAACTCCAGCAGGCTCCTGAGCGCGAGCCGCCGGGGATGCGGAAACAGCAGCGCCAGGTTCTTTGTCCAGCCCTCCCACATCTGCACAAAGCTGCGATACATGCGAGTGCCGACCACGTCGGCGGTACGAAAGCGCAGTTTGTAGCCGGCTTGTTTCACCCGTTTGGCCAGCTCCACATCTTCAAGGACGGCTCCTGCCACCGCAGCGTGTCCGCCGATGGCGTCGTAAACCTCGCGACGGATGAGCAGATACTGCCCATTTGCCGCGGCCACCGGCGAGTTCGGATCGCAGACGTCCTTTGGGCGATAGGTTGCCGCCAGTTCGGCGAAGATCAACGGCATCAGCGCTCGCTGGGCAAAGCCGTGGACCTCCTGTTTGGGCGAGTAGGACAGCAGGCCGGCGTCGAACTCATGTGCCTCTTGCAATCCTGACGCCACCGAACTCGGCGCATGTTTCGTGTCGGCATCGGTGAACAGCAGCCAGTTCCCTTTCGCGATTCGCGCGCCGGTCCACGCGGCATTGCACTTGCCGCTCCAGCCCGCCGGCAGCGGGTCCGCCGTGATTACGCGCACCGGAAATTTCGCGGCGATCGCTGCGGTCGCGTCCGACGAGTGGTCATCCACTACGGTGATCTCGCAGCCCACGCCCTGCTGCTCAACCAGAGTCCGCAGGCAATCAGCGAGGCAGTCCTCCTCGTTCCGTGCTGGGACGATGACCGAAACCTCGGGAACTCTCGCTGCGCTGTCCATAGGGAGAGATCGACGCTTCTACCCGGAAAGGGTGACTGAGACCCGCTTCAATCAACCATTCGATGGATTATTATAAGAGGGTGAAGCGCTTCGTCTCACTCGTTGCCGTGGTTGGTTTGTTTCTGCTGATTGCCTGCAATAGCGCGCACCCACCGCGCATTGGCAACGCCGCTCCCGATTTCACCATTACCGACTCGCAGCGTACAGTCGCGCTTAGCCAGTTGCGCGGCAAACCCGTGGTGCTCAACTTCTGGGCCACCTGGTGTCCGCCCTGCGTGGAAGAGATGCCGTCGCTGGTCGAATTGCAAAAGCAGCTGGGCGACAAGGTGACCGTTCTCGCCGTCAGCGAGGACGCGGATGACGGCGCCTACAAGCAGTTCGTCCGCGACCACAACGTCGACCTGCTTACTGTACGCGACATCCACCAGAACACCAACGAGGTTTACGGTACGTTTAAGTTTCCCGAGACTTACGTTATCGACCGTGATGGCAAGATCGTGCGCAAGTTCATCGGGGCCACCGACTGGACTTCGCCCGACTTGATGGCGTACTTCAATAAACTGTAACTACCTCTTTCTCGACGCAATCGTCCCCAAAAAGTAAAGGAGAGGCCGACTTTCACCTCTCCCGGTAAACCCAGCTTTTTTAGATCAATACAGCCGAAAGTTCACCTCAACGTTGATCTGCACAGCTACCGGCTTGCCGTCCTTCATAGCGGGCTCAAACTTCCAATTCCGAACCGCCTCGATAGCCTTCTCGTCCAACCCCATGCCCAGAGCGCGAGCTATCTTTATGTCGCGCGGCTTACCGTCGGGACCGACAATCAGCCACAGCACGCATGTTCCCTGATACTTCGCCTTGCGGGCTTCCTCAGAATAGTCGGGATCGGGAGTATCCAAAGCCCGCGGCGCAGAAACTCCACCGCCAACCCGGAAAACGCCGCCACCAATACCGCCGCCGCGGCCTGGGCCGACTCCTGGGCCGCTCCCGGAACCCACGCCGCCGCCTGAACCTGAGCCGATACCGCCTCCGCCGCCTGTACCGTTTGACGGAGGTCCGGATGGGACCGCCGACATCGGATTACCTAGATTCGGCATGTTCGATGCCAGTTTGATCTGCGGCGGCACCACCACGGTTGGCTCAACGGGCAGCTTGGGATGATCGTTGCGGATGACCATCGCCGGAGGCGTGATCTGCTCCATTGCCGTCTTGGGCAACTTGCCCTTGGGAGCTTGCAACTTGTCGTGATCGCCGCCACCACCACCGCCGCCGGCACTCTGTTCCTTCTTCTGCGTTATCGGCAATTGCGGTGTCAGGTCGGGAGCGATCAGGATCACCGTTTCCCGCGGCTTCACCGCATTCTTGACCGCCCTGGCGCCCACGATGGAGATGGCAATCAGTCCCGCCACCATGGCAAGGTGAACTACCAGGGAAACGCCGGCACTCTGCTTTTTATAGTTGTATTCACCCCAGATATCGCGGACCGCTACCGGCCGAGAGGTCAATTCCAGGGGCGGTAATTTTTCTGGGAACAGCGCAGCGCGGAAGTTGCTCTTCAACGAACTCCACAGGGATTCTTCCGTGCTGGTTCGCGGCAGAAGATTCAGTTCCTGCTCAGATGGGGGAATCAGTGTCGCATTAGCCATACTCGTCTCGGTCCTTGGGTCTGGGTCGGCCTTTGTGTCGTTGCCAGCGGCTATCGGTGGCACTGCCAAGCCAAGTCACCCCTCTCTGAAACCTGCTGTCTCCAATTGAGGCTGCGACTAACCCGGCACACCCCTTCAAGGTGTGACTCGGCTTTTAACACTTTCTTAGATGCGAAGCTGCCTACATCGTTGTGCGATTTAGGTAACAATACTTTCGACGCATCCGGGGAGTAAAGGCGATCAACTTTCACGCGTCGGTTGGACGGGCATTTTTCACGTCCCTATAATGAAGAGATAGCTGGTCAATCCCACAGTGCTGTAAAAAGGCGGGAGAACCCCGGAGTGCCGCTCGACCTCAAAGCAACGCTGAATCTGCCCAGGACCGACTTCTCCATGAAGGCGAACCTGCCGAAGAATGAGCCCATAATGCTCCAACGGTGGGATGAGATGCGGCTTTACGCCCGCATCCGCGAGACCCGCAAGGGACAGCCGATCTACGTTTTGCACGACGGACCGCCTTACGCCAATGGGCCGATCCATCTGGGCACGGCGATGAACAAGACATTGAAGGACTTCGTGGTGAAGTCGCGCAGCATGAGCGGCTTCGACGCGCCTTATGTGCCCGGCTGGGACTGTCACGGTCTGCCCATCGAGATTAAAGTGGATGACCAATTGGGCCGCAAGAAACTCGACATGGACCCGCTCGCGGTGCGCGAGGAGTGCCGCAAGTATGCGACGAAGTACCTCGATCTGCAGCGCGAACAGTTCAAACGCCTGGGCGGACTCGGCCGCTGGGAACGTCCTTACTCCACCATGGATCCGCAGTACGAAAGCGTGGTCCTGGAGACGTTTTACCGCTGCTATGAGCAAGGCCTTGTCTACAAGGGATTGAAATCGGTCTATTGGTGCATCCACGACAAGACCGCGCTGGCCGAGGCCGAGGTGGAATATGAGATGCACACCAGTCCCAGCATCTGGGTGCGGTATCCGCTGACCAGCGATCCGGCCAGGATCGATCCCGCGCTGGCCGGCAAGAGGAACCTGGCGACCATTATTTGGACGACCACGCCTTGGACACTACCCGCCTCTATGGCGGTGACATTCGCTCCCGAGGCGGAATATGTCGCGTTCGACACCGGCGAATGGGTCTACATCGTCGCCAAGGCTTTAGCGCAGCAGACCATCGAGAAGTGCAATCTGGGCGAGGTGCGAGAGATTGCCTCGTTCCCCGGCGCCAAACTGGAGTACGCGACCTTCGCCCATCCGTTTCTGGATCGAAGCGTCATGGGTGTGCTCGGTGATTACGTCACCATGGACACCGGTACCGGCGCAGTGCACACCGCTCCGGCCCACGGCGCCGACGACTTCAACACCGGCGTGAAGTACGGCATCGATCTGAGTTGCGATGTGGACGACGCCGGCATCATTCGCCACGGTCCGCCCGAGTATCAAGGTCAGCAGGTCTTCAAGGCGAATCCGCTGATCGTCGATTTGCTGAAGGCGCGGGGCGTGTTGCTGGGCTTTGAGAAGATCGAGCACTCCTATCCTCATTGCTGGCGCTGCCATAATCCCATCATCTTCCGCGCCACCGAGCAGTGGTTCATTTCGATGGAAGGCAAGCTGCCATCCGCGCCTGACGAAAGCCAGAGTTCCGGTGCCCGAACCCTGCGCACCCGCGCGCTGGAAGAAATCAAGAAGGTGAAATGGGACCCGACGTGGGGCGAAGAGCGCATCTCGAACATGGTGGCTAGCCGTCCCGACTGGTGTATTTCGCGCCAGCGCATCTGGGGCGTGCCGATCGCCGTGTTCCAATGTGAACAATGCAACGAATTCTTGAACGATCGAGCTGTAAACCATTTAGTCGTCGAGCTTTTTGCCCGCGAAGGCGCGGACGCTTGGTATCGCTATTCGGCTGACGAAATCCTTCCCGCCGGAACCAAATGCGCCAAGTGCGGCGGCACAAAGTTTCGCAAGGAGATGGACATCGTCGACGTGTGGTTCGAGTCAGGATCAAGCCAGGCTGCCGTGCTCGGCCGCGAGCCCGGACTTCCCTGGCCCGCCGACATGTATCTCGAGGGCGGCGACCAACATCGCGGCTGGTTCCAGTCTTCCCTGCTCTGTGCGGTGGCGGCCAAAGGTATGGCGCCGTATCGCAGCGCGCTCACGGCGGGATGGACGCTCGACCCTCAGGGCCGCGCCATGTCGAAGTCGTTGGGCAACACGGTAGACCCGGTCGAGATCGCGGACAAGCTGGGCGCGGAGATTGTTCGCCTGTGGGTCGCGTCCGTTGACTTTCGCGAGGACGTGATGGGCTCCGATGAGCTGATGCAGCGCATCGCCGAGAGCTACCGCAAGATCCGCAACACGTTTCGCTACATCCTCGGCAATCTTGCCGACTTCGATCCCCAGCGCGATGTTGTAACTTTTGCCGAGATGCATCCGCTCGATCAGTACATCCTGCAGCGTGCGGCCGAAGTTACGAAGGATGTTCGCGAGCACTACGACAGCTTCACCTTTCATCGTCTCTATCAGCGACTGAAGGACTTCTGCATCGTTGACCTCAGCTCAATCTATTTCGATGTACTCAAGGACCGGCTCTACACTTCGGCTCCAAAGTCGCCGGCACGGCGCTCGGCGCAGACCGCGCTGTGGCGACTGGGCGAGGCCCTGGTACGTCTGCTCGCTCCCGTGATGAGCTTCACCGCCGACGAAGTATGGACTTTCCTGCCGGCAAGGCCGGGTCGCCCGGAGAGTGTTCATCTCGAGCTCTTCCCTGCCCCGCATGACCTCACGGGCTCGGTGCCTGACGGTTTCGATGTCGCGGCAATGGAGCGCGACTGGCAATCGCTGCTTTCGATTCGCGACGAGGCGTTGAAAGTCTTGGAGGCCGCGCGCGCGGAGAAGCGTATCGGCAGCGGCCTGGAGGCGCAGATCCATCTGGCCGCGCCGGAGAGCGTTTATCCCTTGCTGGAGCGCTATCGCGATCAATTGCGATACTTGTTCATCGTGTCGGATGTCGTGCTGGAAAGAGCGCCGGCGACCAATGGTGATGCCGGGCTGATGATCGCGGTCAGCAAAGCTCCGGGACAAAAGTGCGAACGCTGCTGGAACTATTCGACGCATGTGGGCGAAGATCCGGCATATCCCACGGTATGCGAGCGTTGCAGCGCTGTGCTGGCGGAGATCGAGGCCACGGCAAAACCGTGATGCCGTCGGAGGATTTTTTGTCTCTCAATTGGGCCGGGCTTGGGTGGAGCACGCCTTCAAGGCGTGCAGATGGGCGCGGCAATAATTTGTAGTGCGCTTCAGCGCCTGAGGTAATGCTTCACCTCAGCGGCTAAAGCCGGGTGAATGAACAATTTGTAAACCGCACCGCTGAAGCGCTGCTCCACCCTGCTTCCTTCAGCGCGCGACAGCGTCTAACATAAAGGCAGTTGCATTTCAGGGCATGACACTAGGCACACAGCAAAAGCAAGCCATGCGCAAATATTTTTTCTTCATCGCGGTCATCGTGTTGCTGCTCGACCGCCTTGCCAAATGGGCGATCGCCAGCAACATTGCCTTGCACGACAGCGTCGTTGTCATCCCGGGCTTCTTGCGCCTGACCCATGTGCAGAACACCGGCGCCGCTTTTGGCTTGTTTGCCGAATCTTCGGTTCAGTGGAAGGTCGGGGCCCTCGTGAGCTTCTCCATCCTGGCGCTGGTCATTGTTTCGGCACTCTTGTGGAAGAACAGCCACTCTCTAAGCACGACCACAATCGGCTTGTCGCTGATCCTCGGTGGGGCAATGGGCAATCTGTGGGACCGGATGGTCAGCGGCCACGTCGTGGACTTTCTGGACTTCTACGTGGGCAGCTATCACTGGCCCGCCTTCAATGTCGCCGACAGTGCCATCGTCGTAGGCGCAATTCTGCTGGTTGCGGAAATCGTCTTCACCAAATCCGCCGGCGAGACCGTCAAGAGCAGTTCGTAGCCGGTCATTTCCGGTACACCACTCCACCCTTCATCACAAAGCTTACGTGCTTGAGCACGGATATATCTTTTGTTGGATCGCCCGGCACTGCGATCACGTCTGCGAAGTACCCGGGCTTGAGCGCTCCGATCTGACCTTCCCAGCCAAGCAGTTTCGCGCCATTGAGCAGATCGGCCTGCAAAACCGCGACCGGGCTCATTCCATACTGCACCATCAGCTCAAATTCGCGGGCCTGCGTGCCGTGCGGAAACGGACCAACATCCGAGCCGACCGCCATTGGCACGCCTGCCGCTAACTGCTTCTTGAATTCGGCGGCGTGCAGCTCCTGCATCTTGCGTTCGCGCTCGCCTGCTGCGGGAGTCGCCGCATGTTCCGCGAAGTATTCCACGATGGTGAACGTAGGAACGGCCGGTATTCCCTTCTCGCGCATGATGCGCATCGTCTCATCACTTAGTTGAAATGCATGATCCACCGACTCCACTCCCGCTTGCGCTGCATAGAGTGCACCCGGATCGCCCGTGGCGTGGACTGCGACCCGTTTTCCCGTGCGCGCCGCTTCGGCGACAGCGGTGGCGAGTTCTGCCTCGGTGTACTGATAGGGCGTAGACAGCCTGCCGTTGACCAGCGAATCCCTTCCGGTTTCGTACATCTTGGTGAAGTCTGCGCCTTGCTTGATTTGCTCGCGCATCACCTCGACGATCTGCTCCGGGCTGTTGGCGAAATCGGCATTGGAGAACACATGCTGCGCGGGATTGAAGCGGTTAGCGTCCTCATGACCGCCGAGAATATCGATAGCATTGCCGCTGACGCGCAGCCTTGGCCCCGGAATCAGCCCAGCATTGATGGCGTTGCGCACAGCGGTATCGGCAGATCCGGCGCCTTCCGTCCCCATGTCACGCTCGGCGGTAAAACCCGCCATCAGGTCAGCTTTCGCTGCCAGGGTCGCCAAGATCGTGCGCTGTGGCACCGACTCTTCCACGGTCTGCAAGTCTTCCGATCCAGGATGCAGGAACAGGTGGACGTGCGCATCGATCAGCCCTGGCATCAGCGTCACGTCACCCAGATCGATGACCTCCGCCCCGGCCGGATGGTTGACCTTCGATCCGGCTTCGGCAATGTGCTCGCCTTGAACGAGCACTTCTCCCGGACTGACAATCTTTCCGTTTTCGACGTCGAGCATTCGTGCGGCGTGCAGCACGATGACTTGCGGCGGTGTTTGTGCGAGGGCAGCAATAGTTAGCAGAAAACTGAAGGTTACCGTTGAACCAATCTTGAGGATTGCCATAACGCAGGAAATGCTAGCAGAAGAGGACCTGCTGCGTTGTAGTTAATATCTGTGGTCGCGATGGCGGCGCGCTTACCGGCGCACTTACCGAAGAGGCGGAAGAGCGTTAGCTTTCCAGTTGCTCCTGGCTTCTGCGGAGACGCTCCTTCTCGACAGCAAGTCGCGCTTGAGCCTTCTTCAACTTCGCCTTCATCTTATCGCGCTCTTCGGTTGCCTTCTCTACTCGTTGTTGAGCAGACTTGATTTCGGACACCGCGCGTTTGTGGGTTTTCAGCATGTCAGACTTCTCACACCGCCGGAGCTTGCACCCTTGTCGCTTCTAAAGCAGCGGCATTTCGCGTGGCAGCAGTGATCCGTGGCGGCGGGGGTGGGAAGGCCTCGCTAAGCCGGAGGCTCGCGGATGCGATCTGTTCCGCACTGGGATTTCTGATCTCGAGTGTCGCGTTGGTATTGGAACTGCAATCATGACGGAACAAGTTCTGGTTCAACATGATGGACTGCAGCAACCTGCCCAGGCGATGGGAGTGATAGCCATTGGAGAAGCGCGGCCCATCGGACCACCCGAGATGCGTTGAGTAGTCGCAGACCAAGCTCCAATATTCGCGAGCGCTCGCCCACAGCTTCAGAGACTCTACGGAGCCGTCCATTCCGATGTGATAATCGACTTTGACGGTGCCCGTTGTCGATCCGGGTGCCAGAGCATCCCAGTTAAGCACCACTGCGCTGGTAAGAATGTTGTCGAGTGGAACCGGGTTGCAGACTTTGGCTGGTATCTCGTCTTTCATGCTTTCTCCATTCTTCTTCCGACGGGGTGGTTGGTGGCGGATGTTACCGGAATTTCAACGGCCATGATTACCGCTCATACGACGAGTGCCGCCAACTGCTGAAGATCGGCGGACTCCGCAACCACGGCGATTTCAAGACCGATATCTGCAGGGGACGGTCGCTCGGAAGGTTTCGACGGCGCCCGGTTTATCTTCCTTGCAGCTGCGATGCGCCACCCGGCTTCTACGAAACCGTTTCGTTGGGGCAGCATGTCGCAACTCTTGCGGATCGCGCTGCGCATGGAATCTCCCCACTGCAGACCATGCTCTTCGGCGACGTAAGAGTGCGCCGAAGGGTCGACATCGATATATCTTGGGCCGCCCACCAGGAACGCCACCATCTGTTTCGGATTCTCCTTCTTAATCTCATCGCGCCAGGACAGGCAGCCATGATGATCCGCGCGAATGTCCATAAGCACCATGTCGTAGCGGTCGCGGTGCCAGATGGAACTGGCCTCCAACAGATCGCATGCGCCGATGACTTCCACTCCATGCAGCGCCAGCACCTTCCTGCGCAGCGCCCGCCTTTCGGAGTTTGAGTCCATCAAGAGAATGGTTATTTTGCTGAAGGTTTTCGTTGCCGGCGGCTGATGGCCCACGTTCATCTCGGATGACCTCGCATGAAAGCAGCTTACGGACCCAGCTGCCGTTCTCAAGAGAAACTCTCAGTGCTAGCAAGGAGAGCGTGGGTAAGTGGGGCTGAAGATTGTGCCTCTTGCGATTTTGCAAGAATGGGTAAAAGGAGCCGTCTCGAAATGGCGAGATGACTCCATTATACCCGTTATGAACTTGGCCTGTTACGAGAACACTTCGCCCTTCATGCGGGACAGCGTACGCGTCTGCAGGGTGTTCTGTATTGCTGGGGCCGATATTCGTCCGCTGGAGCTGAACTGCTTACGTACGATCTTCAGCTTGAGCGCACGTTCAATCGAACGCAATTCACCAATTTCCGCGCCTGAGACCAGCGTCGATGCCCGTCCCGCCGAGCCCATGCGGCCGGTACGTCCCACGCGGTGAATGAAGTCTTCGGGAATCTGCGGCAGGTCGTAATTGATGACGTGCGCAACATTGTTGACGTGGATCCCGCGGGAGGCCACGTCGGTTGCCACCAGCACCTGGAACTTGCCTTCTTCGAATCCGCTCAAGGCCCCGGTGCGCTGCGATTGGCTGCGGTCGCCGTGGATCATCGCAGCAGTGAAACCGTCCCGCACCAGGTTCTTGGCCAGGCGCTCGGTTCCGTGCTTGGTGCGCGCGAAGATCAGCGTCTGTCCCTTCTCGGCATAGAGAAGCTGACGCAGAAGCTCAGACTTATCGACTTGCGGCACTTCGAAGGCTTGCAGCTCGACCGTATCAGCCGGTTTGGAGATGGAACCCAGCGCAACGCGCAGCGGTTTGTTCATGTAGTCGTTTACCAGATGGGCCACCGAAGCTTCCAACGTGGCCGAGAAGCACAGGGTCTGGCGCTGCCGAGGCAAGGCTGCGACAATGCGGCGGATAGCCGGCAGAAAGCCCATGTCGAGCATGCGATCCGATTCATCGAGAACCAGAATCTTCACGTGCTCCAGATTCACCAGCTTGCGGCGAAGATAATCTTCCAGACGTCCCGGTGTGGCGACTACGACGTCGGCGCCCTTACGGATTGCCTGGATCTGCCGCTGCTCACTCATGCCACCAATGACCAGCGCGGCGGGAATGGATTTGCGTTCGCGCAGTTTTTCGTACTGCTCATGGACCTGCATGGCCAGCTCACGCGTGGGCACCAGGATCAAAGCCGAAACCTGACGCGCTGCAGGCTGGGCCGCCAGACGTTCGATGATCGGAATCAGAAATGCCAGCGTCTTGCCGGTGCCGGTTTGCGCTGTGGCAAGTACGTCTTTACCTTCCAGCGCGGGCGGTATAGCGGACGCCTGGACCGGCGTCGGGGTAGTGAAATGCGAATGTGCCAACTTCTGCTGGAGCCCAGCAGACAGGGGCATGTCTTTAAATTGTGTCAAACGATTTTTTCTTTCTTGGAGAGGCGTCTCGCGAGGAAGTCCGCCGTTACCGGTGTCCCGAAGAGTGCCGTTTGCACTGGTGGGACGCTCCGTGGCGGGCGAGTCGCGAAGATACAGCTGAAGCCACTCTAGTTTAATTCGGCGCTGAAACTGAAACGGAAGCAGGAAAGGCGGGAAATCGGATCAAAGTGCGGATCGGATGTCGCTCGCAAGCGGCCGTAGCCAATAAGCGTCTACTTGGTACTCTATCACAGTACGCCCCAAAACATCGCAGGCGCACCAACTTGAACACTATGCACTACTTCCCGAAATCGTGGAAATCAAATCCCTGTGGCTGACCGTCTTCATCGTGCGTGACGGTCAAATCAGCGACAGACTGGGTCTCCACGGTGACGGCCTCGGAATCGCCGGGCAGTTTGCGCTGCGCTTTACGCTGCGCTTTTTCAGCCCGCTTTTCCTGGCGCGCCCGTTCTTTCTGTCGCTTAGTAAACGTTGTCCGAGAGCTTCCTGCCATAGTTATCTACTTATTAGAGTCAATCCTCTGCCAATAGATTCAATTTAACACAGCGGCTTGCGCGTCGATGCCAGCAGTCCTTTGTATCGGATATCGATCGACAGCCCACGTATCTGATTATCGTCGACTAACCTCACACAGCCAAGTAGCAGATCATGTACACAGAGCTGTTCGTAACGAGAGCGTGCGGCGCAAACGCCTTGCCTGACGCCGATCTTCTGCCTGCCAAGACTCAGAGCAATTTCAAGCGGTCGAACTCTTGACGCACGACGCGATAGCACTCGCAGGCGGCATTCTCAAGATCGCCGCGGCTCTTAATCGTCACATGGCCGCGCGAGTAGTCGATGATTCCGGCTTGATGTAACATTCCCGCCGCCAGAGTGACAGTCGTTCGCGGAGCACCCAGCATCTGGCCGAGAAACTCGTGGGTGAGCGGCATTCGCTCCGATTGCACGCGGTCATGGCAGGTCAGCAGCCAACGAGCCAGCCGCTCAACGATGGTGTGCAGCCGGTTGCAGGCGCCGTTCTGCGCAGTCTGAATTAGGCTAGCCAGCATAAACCTCTGTAGGTGGTTTCGTAACTGGCCGTTCCGTTCAAATTCAGTCTTAAGACGCTAGGCATCGATGCGAAAGCCCGACCCTGCGACCTGAATGAACGTTTCCCCGGGCATGCTCGTGGCACCCAAAAGCATAGGAAGTCCAACCACGCCGTCAAACCCAATCACGCCGACCTCGACGGTCGCGCCGTCGGTGAGCGTCAAGACGGCGGAAGCAATGCCCTGCTCCGTGAAATACGCATAGTCGGCCCGGCCATCCAGAAGGTGGGTACCAACTTTCAGGTCAACGGGAGTCAAATGTGGTGCCAGTCGGCTGATTTCGCCCTTGGGCAATCCGGCCAGAATGTGGTTCCTGTACTTGCGGGCGGGTGGGGACACATGCTCTCCTTTGCACGGACGGTCCGTAGACCGGCACCTGGATGCGCAAAGGATCCAGCCTCAGAGGGCCGGGAGATGTGCGTATGGAGATGTAACTACAATTCTACGCTCTGCCTGCAGCGAAAAGTCGTTTTATCCCTGTCTTCTACCAAATCGCCTCCGTCAGCGGCCGCCATTGGGCAGACAGGTGGACTGCGTTTCGTCGGAGGCCTTAGAAAAACATCTTGCCGCTCGGGCATCCGCGTCTTTACGTCTGGTATCAGACTTAGTGGGTGATATACTTCGAGGGCAGCAGCGGCGAAGTGGTCTACTAAAAGAGGTTTCTGTGGGCAATGATGCACCATCGCAGCACGAGGCATCGGCCCCTAGACAGTGTCTTCCCGCCGCCGTTGCGCAGGAGATCAACAATCCTCTCGAGGTCTTACTCAACCTCCTCCAGCTTGTGGAAGCGGAACCCCATTTAACCAATGATGGCCGGCGATACTTGTCGCTGGCTCGAGAAGAAATTCGCCGGCTCGCTCAAATTGTTCGCGACAGCCTGGACAAGAACCATGCCACGATTCGGCAAGACACCTGCATCCCCGAGTTGCTCGACGAGGTTCTTGAGCTTTATAAATCGCGCTTCGATTCCAAGAGCATTGCAGTCCTGACGCGTTATCGCTCTGATGCGCATGCTTCCGTTTACCGGCAGCGGCTTCGCCAGGCCTTTTCCAATCTATTGCTTAATGCTGCGGATGCATTGCCTGTGGGAGGAACGATTCGACTGCGGGTTCGTCCCGTGCATGAGTGGGGGGGAAGGCGAGGCACGGATTGCGCGTGACGGTCGCTGACAACGGGAGCGGAATCGCCGCCCGCGATCTGCCCAGGATCTCTCAACCATTCTTTTCGACTAAAGGTGAAGCCGGCACCGGCATGGGCCTCTCCATCGTCAAGACGGCTGTGGATCAGCACAGCGGTGTGTTGCGCGTACGGAGCAGTACCCGAGCCGGAGGCTCTGGGAGTGTTTTTTCCATGTTCCTGCCCGCCGCATGAAGCCTGGTTTCTCCATATTTGTAGTCTCCTCGCACACTCTTTTCTTCTTCGAAACATAATTCTCTGGGTAACATACAGAGTCTGATCCGTCACCGCCGGCTCGGCGAATCGTCTATTCTCTCCGCAGGTGGAAAACCTGGTGAAGATCATTCCGGCCAGCGACTCCTCTTTGTTGGTTGTCTTCGGGGACACAATCTCGCCCGCAGTTCACAAGAGCGTGATTGCGCTGTTTCATGCACTGCAGTCCCGTCCTGATCCGCGGATCCGAAACCTGCATCCGGGATACGCGTCACTGCTGATCGATTTCGATCCGCTGAAGTTGACGCACGAACAACTAAGCTCAGTTGTTCAACGGTTGGCGCTTGCCAGCGAGTCCGTGTTTGACGCATCCGCCCACGTGGTCAACATCCCGGTGTGTTATGAGATCGAGTTTGGGCCTGACCTGATGGATGTCGCGCTGCACGCCGGGCTTTCCCTGGACGAGGTTGTCCGCCAACATTGCTCCCCAACCTACCTCGTATATTTCCTCGGATTCTCACCGGGTTTCGTCTACCTGGGTGGGTTGCCGGAAGTTCTGCACATGCCGAGGCTCCCCACTCCCCGGACATCCGTCTTCGGAGGAAGTGTTGGGATCGCCGGAAGTCAGACGGGTATTTATCCGGTGGACTCCGCCGGAGGATGGAGGCTGATCGGACGAACGCCGGTGCGAATGTTCGATCCCGACGCAACCCCACCAACTCGCTTGCAACTGGGCGACCGAATAACTTTTTCTCCCATTGATCGCGCGACGTTCGAAGACTTGCAGCGTAGTCCCGAGGCCCGCCTCAGATGACCATTCGGGTCGCAAAGCCGGGGCTATTTACTACCGTCCAGGATCTGGGACGCTACGGCTACGCTCACCTCGGCATCTCTCCCGCCGGAGCCGCCGATCCGCTGTCGTTCCGGATTGCTAATCTTCTGGTGGGCAACGGCGAGAACGCGCCTGCTCTTGAGATGACGATGCTCGGCGCGAGTCTCGAATTCGAGGAGAGCGCTGTAGTCGCGATCACAGGCGCGAGTTGCGAATGCAAACTCGATTCGGCGAGCCTGCCAACCAATGTAGCGTGCTATCTCCCGGCCGGAGCAATCCTACAATGTGAGAGTACGACGAGCGGTGCGCGATCCTATCTCGCCGTGCAAGGAGGATTCGACATTCCACTGGTCATGGGCAGCGCATCAACCTTCGTCCCTGGCCGCTTCGGGGGGCTCAAAGGACGCAGATTGCAGAAGGACGACATGTTGCAGCTTCGGAATCATGGTTCGTTCCGCGCGCGTGCTTTGCGGCCAGGTTCACTGGACAGATTGCTCGACCCCCGGCCGTTGCGTGTGACCAAAGGCTCGCAGCATGATTGGTTCGCACCAGAGATATTCGAGAAGTTGTTCTCGACCGTGTATATGGTCAGCGAGCAGTCGGACCGCACCGGCCTGCGCCTGAAGGGAGAGGTCTTGCGTCCGCGTGAACATTCCGAATTGCTTACCGATGGCATACCGCTGGGGGCTATTCAGGTGCCGCAGGATGGCCAGCCCATCATTCTGTTTGTCGATCAGCAGACCACCGGTGGCTATCCAAAGATCGCGAATGTGATTGCCGCCGATCTCCATCGTGTAGGCCAACTGAAGCCGCGCGACGAGGTACGTCTAGTCGAAGCCTCCATTGCAGAAGCAATCCAGGCGTTAGGCGAGCAGGAACGCTGGCTGAGAACAATCTTTGTTTCGTAAACAGAAAAAGATGACCTCCATCGACATCAACGCGGACCTAGGCGAGTTCGAAGAGTCGCTCGCTAATGGAACTGACTCCGAGCTGATGCGCTACATTACCTCCGCCAACATCGCTTGCGGCGCACATGCGGGCAATGAACAAACCATGCGTCAAACGTTGGCCGCCGCTCGCAAGTTGAACGTCGCAGTCGGGGCACACCCTGGCTATCCTGATCGAGACAACTTTGGACGCGTCGAATCGCCACTTTCTCCTCTGGAGATCGAGGCGTCTGTCAGCCAGCAAATCTCGGCTTTGGCGAAAATCGCGGACTCTCTGGACATGCGACTACTGCACGTGAAACCGCACGGCGCTCTGTATCACGCCGCCAACACAAACCGTGAAGTTGCGCTGGCTATAGGCCGCGCTGTGATGGCGATCAATCCACAACTCGTCATGGTAGGCCAGGCCGGCTCGCGTGCGCTGGATGTCTGGCATTCAACGGGATTACGATTCGCTGGCGAAGCCTTTGCTGACCGCACCTACGAACCGAACGGCACACTACGTAGCCGTGCTCTCTCCGGAGCGCTGCTTGACGATCCTGCACGCGCCGCGGCGCAAGCGGTCGACATCGCGGTTCGGCACAGGGTTATTGCAGGCGACGGCTCCGAATTAACGGTTGAAGCAAGCACGATCTGCATTCACTCCGACACGCCGGGCAGCGTAGCCATTGCACGTGAGGTGAATCAGCGCCTCAAAAAGGCAGGTGTGCTCTTGCAAAGCCTCTCGTGATGAATCGGCTGAGTGGATGCTACGCAAATCTGCTAAAGGCTAGTCAGATCAGGCTGGCGATTCTTTTCGCGTTATAATGCACCACCGTTCCTGCAGTTTTCCCATGGAGGATTAAATGGGCACTCAGGGTACTCAACTCCAGAAGGAACCAGTTCACCGCGATCTGCAGATTCCGCAGTGGAGGTTCGCCACCCGTCTCGCCTTTCGGTTCTGCTTCGTGTACTTCGGGCTGTTTTGCCTTCTCACCCAAATCTCCACTAGCCTGGTGCCTCTTCCTAACGTTGATATTCCGGACCCATCCTCGTTCCCGCCGACGCGCCAGATCGTCATCTGGACAGCGACCCATATCTTCCGCATCACACAATTGCTGAATTACGCTGAAACCGGCAGCGGCGACCGGACCTTCGACTGGGTATTGCTGTTTTGCATGATCGTGATCGCCGCTCTGGCGACGGTTGCCTGGTCGATTCTGGATCGCAAGCGCGACAATTACGTCACTTTATACAAATGGTTCCGGCTCTGCATTCGGATTTGTCTCGCGGGGCAGATGTTTGCCTATGGTTGGGCCAAGGCCGTTCCGCTGCAGATGCCTTACCCGTATCTCACCAGGCTGCTCGAGCCTTTCGGGAACTTCTCCCCCATGGGAGTTCTGTGGGCTTCTATTGGTGCTTCTCCTGCGTATGAGATCTTCGCTGGATGTGCGGAGATGCTGGGTGGAATTCTTCTCGTCGTTCCCCGCACCACAACATTGGGCGCTCTGGTCTGCCTGGCAGACATGACCCAGGTGTTCATGCTGAATATGACCTACGACGTGCCGGTGAAGTTGCTTTCTTTTCACCTCATTCTGTTGTCCTTGTTTCTTCTCGCCCCCGATCTTCAGCGCCTGGCCAATCTGTTTTTCCTGAATCGTCCAGCCGGGGCTTCCCTGCAACCTCCTCTTTTCAAAACGCCGCGCGCTAACCGCATCGCTCTCGTCGTGCAGGTGATGATTGGTGTCTGGTTGATGGGGATGAATGCTTACGGCAGTTGGGCCGGTTGGCATATCTACGGAGGCGGCAGCCCAAAGTCAGCACTCTATGGCATCTGGGACGTGACCGAACTCAGGATTGACGGGCAGACTCGCTCTCCGCTTCTCACCGACTACGGCCGTTGGCGGCGCGCCATTTTTGACCTTCCCAGCCGGATGGCTTTTCAGCGAATGGACGACACGCTAGCCCGTTATGGGGCCACCATCAAAGTCAAGGACCACACTCTCGCGCTTACCAAGGACGACGACAAAAACTGGAAGGCAAGCTTCTCCTTCCAACGCCCTGCACCGGAGAAGTTGATCGTCGATGGCGACATGGATAGCCATAAGGTCCACATGCAACTGCAATTATTCGACCGCAAGGAGTTTCTTTTGGTCAGTAGAGGCTTCCACTGGATCCAGGAGAATCCCTTCAACCGTTAGGCGGCGGCTGTAAGGCTCAAGGCTGCCGCCGCCAATGCCAGTCTCGTATTTAGGAATAGCTATCAAGCAGCGATGCCGGCTGCTAAGTAGCAGCCTCCGGAGATAATCGAGTAAAGTAATTTACTGATTACCCTGCAAACTGGCATGTTTGCGCCTTGAGGTCTCACGTCAGCCACAAATGGCAAGGGCAGCGAACGCTGCCCAAAGCCATTAAGTTGGATCCTTACGCCCCGTCTGCAACGTAGATAAGCTGTTGTCCAGTTATGCCGCCTTCTTCCTCTGTGCCCAACGCGCTTTCATCATCGCCGACAACTTCTTCTTCATGGCTGGGCTCATCGGCTTACGGGCGCTAGATTTCTTGGAAGCAGTCTTGACCTCTTTGGGCGCCGGCTTGCCCTTTTGCTTTGCCCACCAAGCTTTTTTCGCCGCGCCCATTCTGGCTCGCGCTGCCGCGCTCATATGACCACGTTTCTGCCCGTTGGCTACTTTAGACTGACCGCCCTTGGGGGGACGGCCCCGCCGTGTTGCCTGGGAAGCGGGGCCCTCAAGCGCTGCGATTGCACTTTCAATACGGCTAACTTCTTTTCTTAGCTGTGCCACTATGCTTGTAATGTCCATGCCTATCCTTTTTTCTTGATTTTGTATATTAAACCCCACAGCCCGATTGTAACTGGTCTGTTAGGTACACGTCTCCCTGCCTAGGCATAAGGCGCGAGGTTTTAGGGTGCCGGCTTCCTATCGTTTTCCGGCTGCTAAATCGCGAGCATTGCCTGGACATCGCTTATCCCGCAGTAGAATGCTTTGTAGGCTTCACTTCGATCTCATTAACTACCTCTTTGACGTTGGGAACGCTCTTGGCGAGTTTATTGGCTTCATCCCTTTGCACTTGAGTTCTTACGCTATCCTTCAGAACAAGCGTCCCATCCTTGGCGTCGCAAGATATGCTTTGGTCGTCCAGATTCTTATGCGCCTTGAGGGCGGCTTTGTAAGTTCTCTATGGCATCATCAAGGTTGGAATCGACGACTTAGCTTGGCTCTCTGTACCAACGGCCGAATGCCGAGTTCGTTGGAGATGACATAGTCCGGAGCTGCCTCCTTGGCGACACTTTCTGCAGGGCTCGACCCTTTATATGTCGCCAACGAAGGGAAGCTGATCGCTATCGTTGCGCCCGCGGTCGCGCCAAAGTTATTGCAAGCGACGAGACGCTATCCTCTGAGATTGAAATCTCAAACAATTGGCACGGTAACCGAGGCAAACCCTGGATTGGTGACCCTGCGAACCTCGTTGGGCACCACCCGAATCGTGGACATGCTGGCTGGCGATCAGTTGCCTCGCATCTACTAAGAGCACGGTTCTGCAAAACCACCGACGGGGTTTGCGAAATACGTCATGGCAAACCCATGGCGCAGATCGACCTTCAGCTCTTTGGAGCGACCCGCAGGATTTGCCTCACGGTGGTGGCCCAGCTTGCGAGGAGTCGTTGACTGATGCGGCTGTCGGTCTTGGCAGCGTGTTGTTGGAGCAAGTCGCACACACGCGCCTGCTCCGCGCAGTCGCAATCGTGCAGAGGACGTGTCTCCACAAATTCACTGTGGCACTTCTGCTGCGCTTTCGCGCCGCCGGATGAGTCCCAAATATACGCCACGCCGCCAGTCATACCCGCCCCGAAGTTTCTGCCTATGGAGCCGAGAATCACCACCACACCGCCAGTCATGTACTCGCAGCCGTGTTCGCCCACACCCTCGACCACCGCGGTGGCTCCGGAATTACGAATGGCAAAGCGTTCGCCCGCGCTTCCTGCCGCGAAGAGCCAGCCGGAGGTAGCACCGTAGAGAGCAACGTTTCCCAGGATGGCCTGGGCGCCGTCCGCAACCGCCAGCTTGCCAGTTGGTCGCAGGATGAGTTCGCCACCCGAGAGCCCTTTGCCGACATAGTCGTTCGCCTGACCTTCCAGAATCAGGGTCGTACCGTCGGTAGCAAATGCACCGAACGATTGTCCGACTGCGCCGTGGAGTCGAAACACCAGGTTGGGTTTCAGTTCGGGGTGATCCCTGCGCAGCAGCGCCAATTCTCCTGCCAGCCGTGCGCCCAGAGTGCGATCTTCGTTCCTTACCGCCCCGTCGTACTCGAAGGCGACGCCCGCTCTGGCCGCATTCAGCGCAGGTTCTGACCAGGCATCGTCAACCGGGGGATGATCTTCCGGCCGCGCGTTCGTCTGCCCTTCCCAGTGCCGCGGGCCGTCCCCAAAAGAAGTGAGCAGATGCTTTAGCTCCAGCTTCCCATCCCATCGGACCTGATGAAGTAAGTCAGTGCGCCCAATCGCCGCATCCAGCGACGGCAGACCCAGATTGGCAAGCAGACGCTGTAAGTCTTCAGCGAGATTAAAAAAGAACCGCACCACATTTTCCGGCTTGCCACGGAACTTCGCGCGTAATTCGGGACGCTGGGTGGCAATACCGGTGGGGCAGGTATTGAGATGGCATTGCCGCGCCATATCACAGCCCAGCGCTACCAATACCGCGGTCCCGAAGGAAAATTCGTCGGCGCCCAGCATCGCTGCCACAAGCACATCGCGCGCCGTGGTAATGCCTCCGTCCACCCGCAACCGTACTCTGCCACGCAGGCCGTTATGACGCAGCACTTGTTGTGCTTCGGCCAGGCCCAGTTCCCACGGATTGCCCGCGTGCTTGATGCTGCTCAGGGGTGATGCTCCGGTTCCACCGCTGTGTCCCGCGATGTGGATGTAGTCCGCATAAGCCTTGGCCACGCCGGCGGCCACCGTGCCCACTCCAAGTTGGGAGACCAGCTTCACGCCCACGGCAGCGCGGGGATTGATGCGCTTCAGGTCGTAAATCAACTGCGCCAGGTCTTCGATGCTGTAGATATCGTGGTGCGGAGGTGGACTAATCAGCGAGATCCCGGGTTGTGCATGTCGCAACCGGGCGATGAGTTCGGAAACTTTGTGACCGGGAAGCTGTCCGCCCTCGCCCGGTTTGGAGCCCTGGGCAATTTTGATCTCCAGTTCCTCAGCGTGCGCCAGGTACTCAGCGGTAACGCCGAAGCGTCCGGAAGCGACTTGTTTGATCTTGTTGTTGCGTGGCAGGAGGCTGGATGAGGTATTAGCCTCACGGATGTAGGCGACGGGGTCCTCGCCGCCTTCACCTGTGTTGGATCGGCCGCCCAACTGATTCATCGCCAGCGTGATGGTTTCGTGCGCCTCAGGACTGAGCGATCCCAGCGACATGGCGCTGGAGACAAAGCGCCGCACCAGGTTGGAGCGCTGCTCCACCGAATACACCGACAAACGCGGACCAGCGGACCGGAACTCGAGCAAGTCTCGCAGCACAACCGGCTCACGTTCAACCCCGGCACCCGCATAAGCCGACCATGCCTGCAACTGGGAAGGTACCTCCGCTGTAGCCTGTACTGACGCCTTTGCGGAGCCCACTGCAAGCTGCAGGTGCCGGGTCCGTTGCGGCTCCCAACTGTGCAGCTCCGCTCTATCATCTCGGCGGAAGCGCACCCATCCGTAGTCGGGCAACTCGGAGGCCTGCTCTTGCGGGAGCCACGAGGTGCGTACTGCCGATTCAATCTCCGCGAATCCTAAGCCTCCTATGGGTGATGAAGTACCAGTGAAACACCAATCCACCACCGCGTCGTCGAGTCCGACGATGTCGAATAGTTGAGCGGCGCGATAACTATCCAGCACCGAGATGCCCATCTTCGACATGATCTTGGCCAGTCCGGCTTGCATCGCCTTCAGCATGCTCGCTTCACCGGCTTCTGCCGCCAGGCTGCGGGCGGTTTGCAAAGCCAGCCACGGGCACACGGCGCCGGCGCCATATCCGATCAGCACAGCCGCATGATGCACATCGCGACAGTCGCCTGCCTCGACAGCCAGGCCAGCCTTCGTGCGCAAACCGGCCCGGACCAGGGCATGATGGACCGCACCAGTCGCCATCGCCATGGGAATAGGCAACGTAAGGGTGGACCCCGCACGATCCGTCAGCAGCAAAATGCGAATTCCCGCATGTACAAGTTCAATTGCGCGGCTGCGCAATTCTTTGAGTGAGCCTTCGAGAGAACCGCTGGACGGGAAGGTGCAATCGAGTTCCGCCAATGGCAATTCGTCGCGCATGGCATACTCGCCCTGATGCAATGCCGCCATCTGTCCCAGCGATAGAAATGGCGAAGGCAACACCAGCCCGGGCAGAGGAGCATGCTTGTCGAGCAAGTGCGGCCACGGGCCAAGCCGTGTCCGCAGCGACACCACACAAGACTCGCGCAGGGAGTCGATGGCAGGATTCGTCACCTGCGCGAATCTTTGCCGGAAGAAGCCGTACAGCGGTCGCGGAGTGTGCGCCAGCGGTGCGATGGGCGTGTCATCGCCCATCGACCACGTGGCTTCCTTGCTTTCCAGCGCCATGGGCGCCACGACCATCTTTACGTCTTCGCGGGTGTAACCAAAACTCCGTTGTAGGCGCGTGATCTCATCCAATGGCAGGACAGTGACCGGCTCCCCTATCGGCTCCAGCGGAATATCGTCGATGAGGGCTATGTAGGTGGACAACGTATCGAAGTACCGGTCGAGAGCCTCCCCTTCGAGCAGCTCGCTGCTCTCAAGATCGAGCAGAATCATCTGCCCGGGCCCGAGCCTTCCGCTGCGCACAATGGAATCCGGGCTGACATCAGCCAGTCCCACCTCCGATCCGGCGACGAGAACTCCAGCGTCCGTCACCACGTACCTGCACGGTCGCAGCCCGTTGCGGTCGAGGGCCGCTCCCAACAGACAACCGTCGGTAAATACCAGAGCCGAAGGGCCGTCCCACGGCTCCATGCAATCGGCGTGATAACGATGGAATGCAGTCTCGTTGCCCATTGCTGCCGGAGGCAGAAGTATGCGCATGGCTTCGGCCACATTGCGTCCGTTGTTGGCCAGCAATTCGGCAATCTCGTCCAGGCTCATCGAATCGGAGGCGTCGCCGGTGAGGATGGGCTCACACTCTCGCGGCAAGGTTGCGCGCCGGGCTTCCATGTGGGCGCGATTGCTCCAGATGGTGTTGATCTCGCCATTGTGCGCCAGCACGCGCAGCGGCTGAGCGCGATGCCACGACGGCAGCACATTGGTTGCGTAGCGCTGATGAAAGATGGCAAATGGGGCAACGAAGTCGTCGCTGTCTAAATCAGGATAGAACTCGTGCAGCGATCGGCCCGCGCACATCGCCTTGTACACAATGGTCCGCGTCGAGAGCGAACAAACGTAGGTGTCCGTTGTCTCACGCTCGAAGGTCTTGCGCGCCAGATAAAGACGATGCTCCAGTGCATCCGGAGCCCAGTTCGTTGGGTTGGAAACGCTGATCAGGGCTTGACGGATGATAGGGACCGAATCGAGCGCAAGCTCACCCAGGACTTCGTGCCGTATGGGAACATCCCGCCATGCGAGCCATTGCAGGCCCTGGGCGGAAACGCACTCGCGAAAGAGTTGTGCGTCGCGACTTGCGGCTGACTCCTGCTGAGGCAGGAACAGCATTCCGACGGCCAGTGGTCGCTCTGCCGCCAGAGCAATCGCGGTTTGCCTAAGTAGCAGGGCACGCGGCACGGAAGTCAGAATGCCCACGCCGTCGCTGCTCTTCCGGTCAGCCGCCACGGCCCCTCGATGGGCAAGCCGGCCAAGCGCCGTCAGTGCCAGCCGCACGATGTCATGGCTGGAAGCAGCGCGCAAGCTCGCAACGAATCCGACACCACAGGATTCATGGTCAAAGCGAGGGTTGAGTAGGCTTTGGCCCCGGGAGCGCATGTGACCAAGTCCCAAGCAACACTATAGAGCGCATCGCCTGGGGGTGACATGGAAAAGTGAAGCGCTATCGCTTCACCGTTCCAAAGCGGAACGAAAAGCGCGGGCCATTCACAGAAGTCTCGGGTACCGTATCCGAAGCGCCCAAGCAGTCGGCGCCGCTTGAGGGTGCTGCAGCCTTCAATCGGCGGCCGCACCCTCAGTAGCTGGTTCCTCCATCGCGGGCAAGAAAATTGAAATTACGGTTCCGCTGCGCGGTTTCCTGGGGCTGGATCGCACCCGGATAGAGCCGCCGTGCTTCTCAATGATCTGTTTGCTCACCCAAAGGCCAAGACCGGAACCGGTCGCTTCCTTTGTGGTGAAGAGTGGCTCGAAAATACGAGGCAATGTGGCCGCATCAATGCCCTTGCCATTGTCGGCGATGGTAACTCTAATCCGCGACCGATCGTTGGTGACGGACGTTGATTTGGAGATGCGTAACTTGATAGCGCCCTGTTCCTCGATGGCATCCAGGCTGTTGGCCAATAGGTTGGAGAAGACCTGGCGTAGCTCGCCCGGCACTGCTGCGACCTGGCGATCCAGGTCATATTGCTTTTCAATGCTCGCACGTTTCGCTTTGATCTTGGCTCGCAGCAAATCCTCGGCAGCATCCAGGACGATGCCGACGGATACCGCGGCTGGGGCGGAGGACTCGCGATAGAACCCAAGCGTCTGGCGTGTGATATGCGCGATACGCTTTAGCTCGTCGTCCGCCATGTCGAGGTATTGGAGCTGGCTAGCGGGATCTTCCGCACTCACCCGTGCCAGATAAAGCGTGTTGGTAACGGCCTCCAAGGGATTGTTGATTTCGTGTGCGATGGTTGCAGCGAGGCGTCCCAGGGTGGCTAGTTTTTCGCTGCGAAGAAGAGCATCCTCGGTCCGCTTGCGCTCGGTAACATCGCTGGCGGTGCCGAACCATTCTAAGATTTCCGCATTCGCATCCTTAAGCGGGATCGCGCGCGAGAAGGTCCAGCCCAAGCTGCCATCGGTGCGGAGGACGCGATGTTCCAGCTCGAATATGCCTTTGGTCCGGATGGCTTCGTTGATGACCTCCAACACGCGTGGTTGATCATCTGGATGAATATATTCTTGAAGCCATGTGCGGGTTGGCGTCTCGCTCTGGGCGACAAATTGTCCACCACGAAGCTGGCGCATCTCGCTCCAATTCGGGCTCATACGAAATACGGTGTTCGAAGTGGCCGTAACCAAAGTGCGGAAGCGCTCTTCGCTCTGGCGCAACGCCTCCTCGGTTAATTTCTGATCGTGGATGTCAGTCGAAGTCCCCAGCCAGCGCTCGATTTGGCCCGCCTCGTTGCGCATCGGAACCGCCCGCGCGAGGAAGTATCGGTAAACTCCATCGTGCCGGCGCAAACGGTATTCATTCAGGTACGTGTCTCCGGTTGCAAGGCTGTGCTTCCATTTCTCTTCGGTGCGGCTCAGGTCGTCAGGATGCACGTACGCCAACGCGTCGACTCTTAGCGCTTCGGCTGCGTCGCCAACATAATCCAGCAAGCTCCGATTGCAGTAAACGTAGCCTTCAGTCAGATCCTTCAACCAGACGAATTGCGGCAGGTTCTCCGCCAAGGTTCGGAAGCGCTGCTCCCGCTCGCGCAATGCCAGCTCGCTTTCACGCCGCATCCGCGACAGCAGCAAGCGGGCTTCGAGGCGTGCCACCAGTTCGCGCGCCGCGAAGGGCTTTACCACATAATCGTCGGCGCCAGCAGCGATCCCTTCCATCCGGGATTCTTCGCCCGCGCGTGCCGAAAGCAGCATCACCGGGACCGTCGCCGTACGCGCGTCGGCCCGCAAAGCCTTCAACAATCCGAAACCGTCCAGCTTTGGCATCATCACGTCGGTGATGATCAGGTCAGGTGGGCGCTCCACCGCCGATTGGAAAGCCGCCTCGCCATCGGGAACGGCTTCCACGCCGTAGTGGGAGGCGAGCAAGCGCCGCAAATACTCACGCATGTCCGCATTGTCATCGGCAATCACAATGCGGCTGCGCGCTCGAGAGCCTTCCTCAGCGGGGAAAAGAGATGGGGGTTGGACGTTCACCTCTTGAGGATCATCGGAGACGGCGGCGTCTGGAAGCCAGTGCAGCGCCTCAGCAACATAAGCTTGCGGGCCGGTCGCAGTGGTAGCCAAGGTACGGGCGGAGCCGATAGCTTCCGCAGGCGAGTGCGCGAGCCCGAATGGAATAGAAACCGTAAATGCGCTCCCCCGCCCCGGCTCACTTTCAACTCGCACTGTTCCGCCGTGCACCTTCACCAGCTCCCGGACGAGAGCCAAGCCGATACCTGATCCTTCGTGGCTCCGCCCCTGCACCCCACTCACGCGATAAAAGCGCTCAAAAATGTGCGGCAACTCCGCTGCGGCGATGCCGCTGCCGGTATCTTGCACCGTCAATTCCACGTTTTTGCCCGCAGGCTTCAGCCGCACCTTAATCTGGCCTGACATGGTGAACTTGAAGGCATTCGACAGCAGATTCAGGACGATCTTCTCCCACATCTCGCGATCGATGTAGACCGGCTGCTCGAGCTTTGGGCAATCAATGATCAGTTCCATGCCCGCGCGTTCGATGGCCGAGCGAAATACACTGGCCAGGTCGGCAGTGTAGGTCGACAGGTCGACCGGCTCGTAAACGGCTGAAACGCGTCCCGCCTCAAAGCGCGAGAAATCAAGCAGAGCATTGACTAGCTTCAGCAGGCGCAGACTGTTGCGGTGCGCCAGTGTCAGCCGTTCCATAGCGGGCGGGGGCAATTCCCGTTCGGCTAACGTATCCTCCAGCGGCCCCAGCAGTAAGGTAAGAGGCGTGCGGAACTCATGGCTGATGTTGGTAAAGAATGCCGTCTTCGCCCGGTCAATCTCGGCCAGAGCTTCCGCTCGCTTTCGCTCTTCTTCGTAAGCATTGGCGCTGGCGAAACTGGCTGCAATCTGCCCGGCCATAAGATCGAGGTAGCCGGCGTAGGCGGTGTCGAGCTGGCGATAAGGATTGAGCGCGGCAATCAAGACTCCTGCCGGTTTGTCCTGACCTTGCCTTGCAATCGGAACCAATCGCGCCAGACTCGGGGCCTTCCCCCACATACCACCCGGCAGATCGGCAAAATGCTTCGACAAACCTACTGTGACCGCGCTCTCTTCCGCCAGTACTTGATCAATGGGCCAGCCGCTCTTCGTCGAGGCAGGTTCGATCATCGGGCACGCCGCCGGGTGACCGGCCTCGATGCCCGTGCGGCAAACAAGATTGAGACGCATTCCGGTTTCATCAAAGAGATAGGTCAGCGTGAACGGTAGATCTTTTTCGTTGGCCTGCAGTCCACGTTCAATTGAGGCAAGGACTTCCTGCCCGGTAATCGCCTCGCCGAGTTCCGCCGCCAGCGTTCTCAGGGACAGTAGCTGCCGTTCGCCGATCACCCGGGTGGTGTCTTCCATGACGACACACAGCATCCCGGTGATCTGGCCATCCGACCCGGCAAGCGGGCTGTAGGAGAATGTGTGGTAGGTCTCTTCGGGATACCCATTTCTTCCCAGGATGAGAAGCAGTTCCTCATCCCAGGAAGCCTTCCCGGTTTCAAGAACACGCTGGATGCGAGGGCCGATGTCTTTCCAAATTTCGGACCACACCTCGGCGGCCGGCCTGCCAAGGGCCCAGGGATGCTTCTTCCCCAGAGTCATCTGACGGTAGGCATCGTTGTAGAGGAAAGTGAGCTCCGGTCCCCACGCCATCCACATCGCGAACCGTGAGGTTAACAGGATTCGAACCGCTGCCGTAAGACTGTCTGGCCATTCGGCAGCCGGTCCCAATGGAGTGGTACTCCAGTCAAAGTCGTTGACTAGACTGTTCATATCCGAAGGCGTAAATCGGGTTTCGGCCGGTCCAAAACTCTGGACCTCGGATTCAGCAGCCTCCCGTTGCATTGGTCTCTCCCATGTTCCGCAATACGTGAATGGCAGTTGGCGGCAGCCCGCACCAGGGTCATTTTCAAAGCTACCATCCCCTGCTTGCCGGCAGCCTCGTGATTCTGAGCATTAAGGCTTATAACACGCCGAGGCGTCCGCGGCCACAACCAGCTTTGTCTGCGTCAGATTTCTCAAACTGACCTGTTGACTGCGTAATTCTTGGCGTAAGCTTCGATGCTTCGAGCCTGCGAAAGGTTTGCTTCGGGATTATTCTGGAAAACCAACACAAGCACAATCGAGCCCTACCCAGCGTAGTGGATCACTGCGCTGGGATTGGATGATGGACGAGGCCGGGCTGGCCAAGATTGCCATCCGCCGCATCCTTGCTGGCGAAGCCTGGTTTCCCGGCGTGAACATGCGCTCCTGACCGAATAGGAAGGCCCATTAGTCACCGCTCTCTTAGGGCGCGAAGTAACCGGAGATGTCGACGATCATCTGCGTCAGAGCGGCGGCGTAGGCGTCGATTGAACCGTTGTTCGTCGGCACAATTGCCATGTTGGAAGTGATAAAGCCGTCGTAGGCATTCAGTGTCGACACTGTTGGCTGCTGCTCGCCATCAGGCCACAAGGTGAGGAAAGGCATGGACGCCGGCGGTACCACCGTCGCGTTCAAGATGTAGGCCGCGGCGTTGCTCGGCGGAGCACAGGCGCTGCCCACCACATTCACCGTTTTCTCCCCGCTGAAAGGCTGACCGTTGCCCACCTGGCGTGTGTCAAGCACGCGGCAAGGCGCGACCGGATACATTGAGAACCCGCCGCTTCCCGGCGCGGCAAAGTAGCCGTTGACATCAAGCAACAGGTCCGTGTTGTTGCTGTGGGGATAAAAGGCGGTTGCGTTCTCGCTGCCCGCGGCGACGATGGCCGCGTTCGCTACCACCGTCCCGGTGTTGTCGTTCAGCGTGGAGACCGTGGGTTGTGGCTCGCCTTTGGGCCACACCGTCAGATAATCGAGCCCACCAGCGGCCGGGAGAACTGTGACATTGAAGGAATAGGCCACCGCACTGTCCGGGACTTTACAATTTGGGGGAATGGTGTAATCGCGTTCCACTCCCGCCTGCAGCGTCCCTTGATCCTGGCCGTTCCGCGTGTCGACGATGCGGCAGGGCGTCAGCGGATAAAACTGATAGGTTTGCGAGCTCGGCGATGCGAAGTAGCCATCGATGTCGAGGATGACGTCGGTAGTATCGCTGACATAGACGCTCACCGCATTATTGCCGGAGGGCACAACCGCGGCATTAGCCTTGGCGCGACCGTCAGGCGAGTTCATGGTCGATACGTACGGCTGAACTCCGCCTTCAGGCCAGATGGTCAGATACCCCAAGGGGCCATGCGGCGCCACCGTGACATTCAATGAATAAGCGGCAGCGCTGGTGGGAATGTCGCAGCCGCCTAACTGAGGAATCGTGAAGGTCCGCGACATTCCACCTTGAATTGGACCGCCGGTCTTGCGCGTGTCCACCAGGCGGCAGGGCGCTACTGGAACCAACTGAAGCGGCCCTATGACCTGAAAGTCCGTGTAGGTGACCAACGTATTACCGGGTATTGCCACTTTGACCGTGCCAGTACTTGCGTCGGCGGGTACGGTGGTGCTGATTTCGGAAGCTGAGACAATATTGAAGGTCGCCGCGATGCCGTTGAATGAGACGCTGGTGGCGTTGGTCAGATTCGTCCCCAGGATAGTGACGGGCGTTCCAACGCTGCCGAAGGTGGGCTGCGTCTCCAGGAACGGAGGAAGGCCCACTCCCAGTTTGAAGACCGTGCCGTTGTTGCTGGCGCCTCCCTGGCTGGTCGTTCCGTAAAAGTTTCCATCGGTGCCTTGCACCAGCCCGCCCGTTGGGACAGCGCCGTCGGTGCTGTCGAAGGCGTGCAAGGTGGTGATGGCGCCGCTGGAATTGGTTTTGAAAACTGTGCCACAGCCAAAGACGCAGTTATTGTTGCCCCCTTGTTCGGTTGTCCCATAGAAATTTCCGTCGTCAGCTTGCAACAGGCCTACGGGAGTGTAGCCGTCGCCGAAGGTGAAGGTGTGGATGGTGGCAAAAGCGCCACCGGGGGTAATTTTGTAGAGAGTGTCGACGGTTGTGCCGTAGAAGTTGCCGTCGAGGGGTTGCATGATCTGGCCAGGATTAATTCCGTTCGTTTTGTCGAAGGTGAACAGTGTGGTGAGAGCGCCGCCGGCGCTGACTTTGAAGAACGTGCCACAGCCAAACGTACATGTGCTGAGGCTGCCTCCCTGGGTGGTTGTCCCGTAGAAGCTCCCGTCCGCTCCCTGCACGAGCGCATCGCCAGGAAGGGCGCCGTCAGGACCGCCGTCAGGACAACTTCCCTGAGGGCAAAAGGTGTAAATCGTAGTCAGAGTGCCGCTCAGCGTGATTTTGAAGATGGTGCCACAGCCAAAATGTTGTGGACATTGATCCACGGCTCCGCCCTCCGACGTTGTCCCATAGAGGTTGCCGTCTCGGCCTTGCACCAGCGCGGCCGTGGGAAAAAAGCCGTCGGTGCAGTTTGTCTGGGCACAAAAAACATAAAGCGTGGTCAGCGTGCCGCTAGGCGTGATTTTAAAGACGGTACCACAGAGATCGGAACCCCGGGGGCAACTCTCACCCCCGCCTTGTTCGGTGGTTCCGTAGAAATTCCCGTCGGAAGCTAGAATCAAAGCCGAGGGGGCGTTGCCGTCAGTGTCGTTGAAGCTGTGCAGGGTGGTCAGCGCACCCGCGCTGGTTATCTTGAAGACCGTTCCGTAGCTGTTCGCTCCTCCACTTGCGGTTGTCCCGTAGAAGTTACCGTCATAGCCCTGCACCAGCCATCCATTAGGCCCGCTTCCGTCAGGGCATTTGGATTGAGAGCAAAAACTGTAAAGGCTGGTAAAACTCTGTGCAGGCGCAGCAATCGCCGTGGCGGCGCACAGGATACCGACAATGAATGCCATCCTGGACAAGCTGAATCTCCCCAACGACAAACGCTGCGCGGCCTTCATGGCTTCCTCCCGACAAAACTAACCTGTGATCGCTACTAGATCTACAAAAAGATCTTTGCGTCTCGTAAATTGGCGAATCGGTGGCGCTGGGAAATTGCGACGTTCACTGCTGGAGGGCGCTCGATTGAAACGCTCCAGATTGGTCGAAATGTTAGCACCAATTGCTCTTCGCTCAACGACTTTTTATGGTCTTGTCGAAACCCATTCTGGAAGCGAGAAATGTCATCTTCGTAACCGAATCGACCCGACAAACAACGGCCCTGAGCAGATTGCCCAAGGCCGTTACAGAACCCAGCAACTCATAAAACAAGAGTATGCGACTTCCGCTGTTTATTGGCAGCCGTTAAACTTCAGTTGCACCAGTCGCGTTTGCCAGTTGTCACCGTTGCTGGTTGCGTAATACTCCTGCGCATACCAGAACGTACAACCGTCACCGTCGATCGCCATGCTGGAGTAGTCTCCCCAGCGGTCGCCGCTGGTTTGTGCGCCCGTCCCGGCGAACAGGGTGGTCTCGGTTTCCATCTGGCCCAGTGGATCCGTGGGTACGCGCCCCGTGGCATAGATGGAGTCATACACTGTGCCACTCGCCTCGCTGTAACCTAGGGCGATGTCACCCATCTTGTCCTGAGCGATAGACGCCATCCAGCGATTGTTCGAGTCAGGAGCGAAGGTCCCCGACTGGAAGAGCGTGACGCCGCTGACGTCAACCTTCTTAACGTTCGCCCGGAACTCATACCATCTGACGCCTGCCTGGCCCCCTGAAGCGGTTACGACGTGGTTCACGTACCAGTGCTGTTGTGGCAGGCGCCCGGCGTTCGCGGTGACATTGGTCAACGGTCCATCATCCCAATAGGAGAAGCGATACATGACGCGATCCCCGAGCGCATCGACCTTTTCGGTGGTGCCGTTCTGGGTGACACAAAACTCACTGTCAGGACAGAACGGAGTATAGGTTGGCACGGTAATGGAATCGGCCAGGCCGCTGCCGGTGAAGGTGGATTGGCTTGGATCAGAGAACACGGGATGCATGGAGTAGAGATACAGGTGGTTGTTGGAGGGGTCGACGTCATAGGCGCCGATGAAGAACTCATCCTGGTTGGCTGGCGGTGGCACGCTGGAGTCGATGTCACCCGGCAATAGGCTGGAATCATTGGGCGTCAGTTGGAAGCAGACCTGCTCGGCCGTGCGGTCGCCCACCAGCAGTTTTGCGCTGTTATATCCGCAAACATAAGCGCCATCGAAGTTGATGTCTCCAAAGTTGTTGTTGGTCTGGAAGTATCCACTGGGCCAGATACCCCACTTGGGATAGTCGGGAAAGTCGCTGCTCAACGGGAACTGATACTCATAGTACGAACCCGTTGCGTCGCTGCTGGTGGAAACCGCAACACAGGCATAGTACGGTGGACCATTGAACACATTTTGAGCGAGCAGCCAACGGTGGTTGAACTTGTCCCACTCGACAATAATGTCCCCGTCGTTATTGTTGAAGCAGACACCACCCAACGATTGCCACATCAGGTTGCCCTGAATTGGTCCTAGCTCCACGACACCCGTGGACTTGTTGTAAATCTGGTAGGCGACGTTGACCCACTCCACTACCTGAGTGTCGCCAACCGCTGCGTTAGTATCTGGAGGCTGGCACTCGCACGACTCGTTATTGTCCAGACCAAGCAAATTAAGTCCACTGGTGATGCTCGAGGGAGCGCCGGGAGAACTCTGCTCGACCGGATCAAATTCATAAGGCCCGCTGGAATGAGGATTGGTGCGACGGACGGAATGGGCCAGGTGAAACCTGTAATAGGGTTTAACAGGCAGGCTGGCGAGGTCGCGAAGCGGTGGCGAAACCGCAAATGCCACAGACTGGCTCGATCTGGGCTGCGGCGAAGAATCATCAGCCGCAACAACTGGCAAGCACAAAAGCAAGAGCAATCCTAGAAGCGCAGAGACGATGACAAGCGGACTGATGTATCCTCGGCGATTTTGCACTTTTGACTTCCTCCTGGGACTTTTATGGCGCGCCAAATCATAACTCGACGCGTCTACTATCGCTAGCGTTTTCGGGGTGAGGGGCTAGAAACCGGCTCCGTTCGCAGTTAATGCGCTTGCTGCACCATCTCTACCAGGACTTTTCTGGTTTCCGCCGGGCTGCTCACTTCTCGCAGGAAAGCAATGCGGGCGCCACGCATACCATCTGGCATTTTCAACCGCACATGAAAACCGAGACGGTCCACCGAAGTCATCGCCGCCTCCTGCGACTCAATGCCGGCAAATGCCCGAGCCAGCAGGACAAGCGCATCCTTGTGATCGGCATTCATGTGCTGCAGGATCTCGGATGCGGCATCAGCCAGAGGGTCGGGCTGCGCCAAGTCATACTCCGAGACAGCAACCCAGCCCATCACCCCGAAGCCGCCCACGTAATAAACGTCCACCACGTCCAGGCGGTAAAAAGAAAAATCTTCAAAATCCACCCAGTACTTGCTGTTGGCGTAACGCTTCAGGTACAACTCGCGCGCCTGTGCTACGTCCGGCTCCGGGATGGCCCTGACATTCCCGATTGCCGTGACCCTAGACGCGCCCAGTGGATCGCCACTGGCGTCAGGTTGCGTCACAAGTAGGCTGGCACGCGAATCCGCTCGCAGGTTTTGGGTATGCATGGCCATGGTGCTGACCAGGAAGATAGGACGTCCGTGCTGGTCCAACCCGTACGGCATCACTGAACCGAAGGGAAAGCCTGGCTGTTTGCGGGAGAGGGTCGAAAGGCTACCGATGCGACCCAAGTACACAAGGGTGCGCGCTCGCTCCGCGAACGAAGGTTCAGGGACTGCGGGTTGGTCACCCGCAGCGCCAGTGCCAGCATGCTTTCTACTTGATGGGGAAGGCATCGCTCTTCTGGCAGTTTAAGCAACCGGTGCGGGGTTGTACACAGTAACCGGTTCGCGATCCACCGGCCGTGCATCGCAGCACATCCCCATGTTGATACCGCTTACGTTATTGAACCCGCGTTCGGCCACAATGCCTGAATAAGCTCGCCGGCGACCGATATAATCGCGGCGCAGCACGTTCGCAACGGGTTCTGATGCTTTCATCAATCAATTTCTGGATGTACTTTGCCGGGCTCATCTATCTTGTCGCCGGAGTTTTAGTATTTCGAAAAGAGATGAGCGCGGCTCGCGGCTGGGACAAGCTTATCGCCTGGGGCCCTATCTTCATTGCTGTGTCACTCGCTGTATTCGCGCCCGAACATTTCGGCGGCCCAATGCGAGTCTCGGACATGATCCCGTCATGGATGCCGTGGCATTTGTTCTGGGCGTACTTTGTTGGCTGTGCGCTGTTCGCTGCAGCTGCCAGTCTTACGGCGAGGAAGTTCGTACGCTTATCATCCACACTACTAGGATTGATGTTCTTTCTATTTGTCTGCATGATGCATATCCCGAATGCGCTCGCGGATCCCAAAGATCGATTCGCGTGGGCCTACGCGCTAAGAGATCTCTCTTTTGCCGGAGGCGCATGGGCTCTCGCCGCACTATATAGCCGCGCCTCGTCCCCGCAACTATCCAAATGGATGATTGCATTTGGGCGCATCGTGATAGCGGTTGGTGCCATCTTTTTCGCCGTCCAATTTGTTCGGCATCCAGAGTCTGCGCCCGGCTTTCCTTTAGAAAAGCTGACGCCATCATGGATTCCCTTCCCGCGCGTATGGGGATACCTCACAGGAGCGATCCTACTGGCCGCTGGAATCGGCTTGGCCCTGAACAAGAAACCTCGGATGGCCGCAACCTCGATTGGCGCACTCATGACCGTCCTCACTCTGTTCCTGTATCTGCCTATCTGGATTCTCGCCCGCGGCGGAACAACGCCGGAGATCATGGAGGCGATAAATTACGTCTTTGACACCTTGCTTTACGCCGGAACAGCACTCGTCCTGGCATCGGCGATGCCGCGCGATTCTGATCGCGAGGAGAAGACGTAGCGGCGGCGTCCTTCTGGGATCGCGCTACTTCGGCGACGGCCACGTCCAGTTTCTGATCTCCGGCTTGTCAATTCCTTCCGAGTAGGCGTAATTGATGCTTTCAATGATCTGGCCCTTGAGCCATTCTTTCAGGTGCGCACCAGCACCCTGTAATCGCGGCACACGGTCGATCACATCGATGGCCAGGTGAAAGCGGTCTACCTCGTTCCGGATCGCGAGTTCCAGTGGAGTGTTGATGTTTCCGCGTTCCATATAGCCGTGCACGTGGATGTTCGCGTGGTTTGTGCGCCGATAGGTGAACTTATGAATCAGCCAGGGATATCCATGGAAGTTGAAGATTACCGGCGTGTCCTTGGTGAAAAGTGAGTCGAAGTCGCGGTCCGACAGACCATGCGGATGTTGCGACGCGGGCTGCAGCCGGTACAAGTCGACGACATTCACAAAGCGAATCTTCAGATCGGGCAGGTTCTCACGCAGAATCGCAACGGCGGCCAACGCTTCCTCGGTCAGGATGTCTCCTGCGCTGGCGATCACCACATCGGGTTCGCTTCCCGCGTCGTTGCTGGCCCAATCCCAAATGCCGATGCCTTTCGTGCAATGGGTGACTGCGTCGTTCATGTCCAGATAGACCAGATGGTTCTGCTTGTCGGAGACAATCACATTCACATAGTCGACGCTGCCCAAGCAGTGGTCGGCGACGCTCAGCAGGCAGTTCGCATCGGGAGGAAGATAGATGCGCGTGAGGGCCGCGCTCTTGTTGCTGACGACGTCGAGGAAGCCGGGATCTTCGTGCGTAAACCCGTTGTGATCCTGCCGCCAGACCAAGGATGAGATCAGCAAGTTAAGCGACGAAATTGGGGCGCGCCAGGCAAGCTCCAGTTTGGATTTCTCCAGCCATTTTGCGTACTGGTTGTACATAGAGTCGATGATGTGCGCGAACGCCTCGTAGGTATTCAACAAGCCGTGGCGTCCGGTCAGCAGGTAGCCCTCGAGCCAGCCTTCCAGGGTGTGCTCGCTCAGCATCTCCATCACGCGGCCATCGGGAGCGATGTCGGTGCCGTCGGCGTCCTCCGGTTTAATCTCGGCCATCCACGTCTTCAAGCTTGCTTCGTACACATCCTGCAGCTTGTTTGACGCGTTCTCGTCTGGACTGAACATGCGGAAGCTGTGCATGTTGCGTCGCATGACGTCGCGCAGAAATTTGCCCAGATTTTCTGTCGGCGAGGCGGACTTCGTTCCCGGCTGATCGATGGGAACTTCGTATTCCCGGAAGTCGGGCATATCGAGTGCCTTGCGCAGCTTGCCACCGTTGGCATGAGGATTGGCGGTCATGCGGCGATCGCCACTGGGGGGTAATTCGCGCAATTCCTCTCTGAGCGTTCCGCGCTCATCGAAAAGTTCTTCCGGACGATAGCTTCGCAGCCACCGTTCCACGATCTGCAAATGCTCGGGATTGGTCTGCACATCCAGCACGGGTACCTGATGAGCGCGCCAGAAACCTTCCACTCTATGGCCGTCCACTTCCTTGGGCCCGGTCCAGCCTTTCGGCGAGCGCAGGATGATCATCGGCCAACGCGGGCGCTCAGGCTTGCCTGAGCTGCGTGCCTCCTGCTGAATCGACCGGATCTGCCGAACACAGTCTTCAACGGTTTGTGCCATCTGCTGATGCATCAACTCAGGATCGTCGCCCTCAACCACACGCGGCGTCCAGCCATATCCCTCAAACAAGGCTTCCAGCTCCTCCGGAGTAATGCGCGCGAGGATCGTGGGATTTGCGATCTTGTATCCGTTCAGATGAAGAATGGGCAACACCGCGCCATCACGAATCGGATTGAGGAATTTGTTCGAGTGCCAGGACGTCGCAAGCGGGCCAGTTTCTGACTCACCATCCCCAACCACCACGCTGACGATCAAGTCGGGGTTGTCGAACGCGGCTCCAAACGCGTGCGAAATGCTATAGCCCAGCTCGCCGCCTTCGTGAATCGATCCGGGAACCTCGGGCGTGCAGTGGCTGCCAAGCTGGCCAGGAAACGAGAAGGCGCGAAATAGATTCAACATTCCCCTCTCATCAAGACTTTTTTCCGGATAGATCTCCGAATAAGTGCCCTCGAGGTAGCAGTTGGAAAGCACCGCCGGCGCACCATGTCCCGGACCAGAGATATAAATCATGTCCAGGTCATACTTGCGGATCACTCGATTCAGATGCACCCAGGTGAAGGTCTGTCCGGGGTCAGAGCCCCAATGCCCAAGCAGCCGGTTCTTGAAATGTTCGGGACGAAGAGGTTCCTTCAACAGAGGATTGTCGCGCAGGTAAATCATGCCCGCACAGAGATAGTTGCAGGCACGCCAATAGGCGTCGATATTGTGGAGTTCATCGGCCCCTAGCGCCTGCTCGGTTAAAGTTTCGATCTGTCCGGTCTGAGCCCTGGATGTCACAAGCAACTCCTGCGCTGGTCAGCGATGGTTCTGGTTAGGATTCAGCGGACGCCGCTGGGTTTCGAGAAGCGACTCCAATTCATCGACTGAGTTCAAGAGTAGCAGTCTTCCGCTTCAGTATTGTTACAAACAGATTGCAGCAGGCGTTGCCTGCGGCCTCGTCGAGATGCGGTAGAGTGATGGAGCGCGAAGATCTTCACGTCGCAGAAAGCAGGTCTGCTTCATGTCTGAGCAATGCATTCTCGTAGTCAACACGGGATCTTCATCTCTGAAATTCGGTTTGTACGCGGAGCGGGACGGCGAAGAGAAGGTTCTGTTGGACGGACTGGCCGACGGCATCGGTCAGAGTAGTGGCACGCTGGAGGTGAAGGACGGCGCGGGCAAGACGCTCCGCTCAGAGAACCTTGGCTTCGCCTCGCGACACGATGCGCTGAGCCACGCGGCTCGCTGGCTGGATGAGCTCTCACCAGGCAAGCCGTACGCCATTGGGCATCGGGTGGTGCACGGCGGACCTCGGCTGGTGCAGCATCAGCGAATCACTCCGGCTGTAGTCGCGGAGTTGCAGGCTTGTGTTCACTTTGCGCCCCTGCATATTCCCATGGCAATTCAGCTCATTTCGGAGGCGGAGCAGAGTTACCCCGACGTACCTGAGTTTGCCTGCTTTGATACTGCCTTTCACTGCACTATGCCGGAGACGGCGGCAAGATTCCCTCTCGCTCGAAAGTTATTCGACGAAGGCATCCGGCGGTACGGATTTCACGGCCTGTCGTACGAATCCATTGTTCATCAACTCGGAGACAAACTTCCCAGCCGTACCGTCATGGCTCACCTCGGCAGCGGCGCCAGCCTGGCGGCCGTAAAGGATCGACGGTCGATCGACACGAGTATGGGATTGACGCCTACCGGAGGTATCCCGATGGCAACCAGGACTGGTGATCTCGATCCCGGAGTACTCCTGTATCTGCAGCGTGCGAAGCGGATGGATGCCGACTCTCTGGAAACGCTCTTGAACCGTGATGCCGGCCTGGCGGCGCTTTCTGGAGGAACAGGCGACATGCGCCAGCTCCAAACCGCCGCCGACAAAGGAGACAAAGACGCGCAGTTCGCGATTGAAGTGTTTTGCCTGTCGATTTGCAAAGTAGTTGCAGCTTACGCCGCGGTACTCGGCGGACTCGATATGCTGATCTTCGCCGGAGGCATCGGCGAACACAGCGCCCAAGTGCGCAGCGGGGTTTGCGAGGGGTTGCGTTTCCTCGGCATTCTCATCGACGAGCAGAGAAACGAATCGAACCAGGGAACAGTATCGGACAGCAGCAGCGCGGTCGGAGTATCTATTGTCACCAGCCAGGAGGACCGGCAGATCGCGCGTCACTGTCGCGCAATGATGAGGAACAGTTGAGCCCATTCACTCCTCGCGCAGCAGTCGCAAAGGACCGATAGCCAAGTCCCCCGCACCGCGACCCGCAACTCTCATAAGCTGTCAAAAGCAAACACCGGGCCAATGGGCAAAACCTCGCCTGGCTTCGCCTGCACCACCAATACCGCCCGACGCCCGATCTGTCGAGGACCCTCTCGCTTTGGGGACTACGGGTTCTCGCTGAGTCTTAGTGTGTTCCGCCTGACACATAGTGTTCCGCCTGACACAAGGCCCTCCGCTTCGCCTCTGCTAACTCCCTTGTTTACCTAGGCTCGACCGTGGTGACCCTCGTGCATCTTCCCATCGCGCAAGCGGTTGCGAGGGTAACAGGATGCGAAGCACGCGGCACCACACCGATCAAGCCAAGCTGATGTTCGCAATCTTCTTCATGTTGAGCTTTCCGGCATACGCGCAGGTTGAGGACAAGCGCCTTTTGCTGGTAAGCCTTCCCGATCACGAGTTGGCCCTCGTCGAGAACGGCCAGGTGAAGAAAGTCTACCCAGTAGCGGTCGGCAAGGAGAGCACGCCCAGCCCCACGGGCACATTCCACATTGTCGCTCGTGTAGTCGATCCCACCTATTACCACGAAGGAAAGGTGATCGTTCCCGGGCCGCACAACCCGCTCGGCACGCGCTGGATGGGTCTTGATCTCAAGGGCTATGGCATTCACGGAACAAATGCGCCGCAGTCGATCGGGAAGTCAGCGTCGCACGGGTGCATTCGCATGGCGAAACATGACCTCGAAGAACTCTTCTCGATGGTGAAGGCCGGTGACGCGGTAGAAATCCGCGGCCAGCGTGACGCGCAGACCGCTGCGGTCTTTGGATCAGGATCGGATGCCGCTTCGCCGGCTGCGGAGAGTGTAGTGGCACAGAACGCGCCGGTCTCGGTAAGCGAGCCGGTTGGACAGTAACAGAGTTGGGGTTCGGAGGTGAGTTGTGCAGGGCATCGCAACAGCATTGGTCACCCTTGGAGGTCTGGTTCTCTCGATCTCCTGCGCGGTGCTTCTGGAGGAACTGTTTCTCGGCGGGTTGTTCCGGCTGTTCTTCGCTCCGCGGCCGGTAGCCGGGCAGAAACGTGGTTCGGGGCGAGTGAGGTAAGGAGGAAGGACATGCTTACGTTCAAGTATTTGCTGATGGCGATTGGTGTGGGCTTGTTGATCGCGGGAATTTCGATTCTCGCGTACGACTTGTGGCTGATGATCCAGTACAGGCGCGCCAGGGCGAGGGGCGTGGAAGGTGAGACGGCGCCGGAACCGCTTCGCTGGCGCATGACCGTGGCTCTGGTCGCGCTGGCGTGGGCACCGATGCTGATTGCGTTGAGCTTCGTCGTGGTTCCCAGCGGCATGGCCGGCGTCAGAATCAGTGAGACGCGCGGCACCGAGCCGGGGACATTCTATTCGGGCGCGCATTTGGTTGCGCCTCTGATGGAGCAGGTGCAACTGTTCGACCTGCGCGACAAACTCTTCACCACCGGCATGGTCGAAGATGGCAAAAAGCTAGAGCCGGGCACCAAGCCCGACATCCTCAGCGTGCAGTCCAAGGAAGGACTAAGCATTGGGCTGTCCATCACGGTGCGTTACCGGCTCGATCCGCGGCGGCTCGACTACGTGCAATCGCATCTGCCGCAGCCAGTGGAGACGGAAATTGTTCCGGCGGTGGTAGCCAGCGCGTGGCGTGAACTTGCGCCGGGCTATACCGTGCGTGAGATCTTCAGCTCGCGCCGCGAGGAAGTGCGGCAGCGCGCAGCCGAAACCATCACCAGGAAGCTCGGTGCCGATGGCCTGATCGTGAAAGAAGTCATGCTGCGCGACATCCAACTTCCCGCGGAGTACGCGAAGGGACTTGAGGAACTTCTGCTGAAGGAGCAGCAGGACGACCAGCTCAACATACAGACGGACATCCAGCAAAAGCAGGTTCGTATCGCCGAATTGCAGGCGCAGGCGGACAAGGTACAGAAGGTAACGGCCGCCGAAGGTGAAGCTCAATCGAAGGTAGTGGAAGCCAAAGGCGAATCCGATGCGATGCAGTACACGCTTCCGCTGAAGGAGAAGCAGATTGAGCAGTCGAAGTTGGAAGCGGAAGCGCGCAAAGAGGCGACTATTCAGAATGCCGAAGCCGCGGCCCAGGCCAAAGTGATCGACAGCAAAGCTGAAGTGCAGCGGCGCGACATGCTGGCCGATGCCGAAGCCAAGCGGATTCGCGTGACCGCAGCAGCGGATGCCGAGCGCATGAGTAGCGAAGCCGCGGTGCTGAAAGAGGCCCCGCTGCTGATTAACAAAATCGTCGCCGAGAAGCTGTCGGACAAGATCCAGGTGATGATGGTTCCGGCCGATGGCAAGTACTTTTTTGCCAGCGATGTGTTCCGTGGATTAGGAGCCAGGCCGGGATTTCCTCCGGACGCCGACGATCCCGATCCTGCGCGAGGCCAGTCGCGCTAGGGCAAGTGGTGCCGGCCGTGGTTCACAATGCCGTATTCGATCACCCAGCCGCAGCGATCCTTGCCAACCATCGCTGCGGCTGGAACTCAATTCTCTTCTCTCCACCGGCGGATGCGGCGCGGAATCGCCACACAAAGCGGGAGCCAGTCATGTGACCACGGGAATATAATTCGCCACAGCGGATGACCTCTCTTAATCGGATGCTGGCATGGAGTATCGCGCTGTTGCTGTCGCTTCCCTCGGCCTTCGCGTTGAATACCTGGGACGCGCCCTCCGCCGATCTCGCCAGACAGATTGCCGCTCTCACTGGTCCCGGTACCATCACCCTGCTGGTCGCCAACCGTTCTTCAATCGCAAGTGACGATGTTCCCATAATTCGACGCGCGCTCGAGCGCGAGCTACGCTCTGCTGGAGTCCTCGTACGCGCCAAAGACGCCGACTCCGACGTGCTTGTCACCTTGTCGCAGAACACGCAGGGCCTGCTGTGGGTCGCCGAGGTGCAAGAAGGCTCGGAGACGCGGGTCGCGATGCTGCCGCTTCCTGGTCCGACCGCCAGTGGCGCGGCGAGTGCGCAACCGCCGATCACCCTGCGGGCAAATTTACTCTGTGAACAAAATGACCCGATTCTCGATGTCGCGGTTCTCGGCACGGGAAACGACCAGCATATGATCGTGCTCGATCCGGCGCACATCAAGGCCTACCTCTCGACGGCTGGCATCTGGCAGCTGGTGCAAATCTACGATATCCAGCACTCCCAACCCTTCCCGCGCGATCTGCGCGGACGCATTGTTCCGGCGACGGATCATCTCTTCGACGCTTACCTCCCGGGCATTGCGTGCACCGCTGCAAAAACTGGCGAAGGTTGGACCATGACGGTATCGTGCAGCGATAGCGACGATCCCTGGCCGCTTGGGTCGCAAAAAGCGTTCTACAACTCGACCCGGAATTTCTTCAGCGGCGTGGTGGTGCCGGGCTTCGGACCGAAACTGCCTCCGTTCTACTCGGCGGCGGAACTTGTACGGACAGGTGGTACGGCATTCCTGTTCGCCGACGCGAACGGCGCGGTCCATCTTCTGGAGGGTGGCTCGCACAAGGTCGTGACCGGTGCGCACGATTGGGGCAGTGACATTGCCGCAGTGCGCTCAGAATGCGGCTCAGGAATGCAGGTGATCGCTTCGGCGGCGGGAGCGCCAGTTGCCGATTCGGTACGCGCTTACGAGATTTCAGGACATGAGGCAATAACGGCGAGCGCGCCATTGAATTTCGATGGCGCTATCACTGCAATATGGACAGGCAGCGATAAGCCCTCCGCAACGGTTGTGGTACGGAAACCGCAGGAATCGCGTTATGAAGCTTACAGTGTCACGGTGGCTTGTAGTCATTAGCCTGTTATTCGCGTCGGCTCTGACGACGGCGGCGCGAACCCGCCCGCGCTACGGCGGAACCTTGCACGTCGAGACCCGCACAGATCCGCTCAAGTCGCCAGATGGTATTGCCCGCAAGCTCCTCTTTGACACATTGACACAGGTGTCCGCCAACGGAGAGCTGCTGCCTGCGCTGGCTGTGAGTTGGGAGTCGCAAAGTGCGAACCATCGCTGGCAATTTCGTCTGCGCAGCGGAGTTCACTTCCACGACGGCTCGCCACTGACTGCTGAGGCAGCAGTTCAATCGCTTTCTGCATCTTGCAAGCATTGCGCATGGCATGTGCGAGCGGTAGGTGATTCAGTGATCTTTACCGGCGATGCGCCAATGCCGGAGTTGCCTGCCGAGATGGCGCGCAGCGCCTATGCCATCGCACGTCAGGATGACAATGGTAATCCAGATGGGACCGGGCCTTTCCGGTTCGTTGCCAACTCAAACGGAATCCTGTTTCTTTCGGCGAATGACGATTCGTGGCAAGGAAGACCCTTCGTGGATACGGTCGAAATCTATGGAAACCGGACGGTGCGCGAGCAGTGGTTGGATTTCAGCGTCGGCAAAGCGGACCTGGTTGAGGTGCCGCCCGAGTTGTTGCGGCAGGCGCAGCAGGACCGCATGCCGCTGGCCGTAGCCGCGCGCCCCTCCGATCTGCTGGCAATTTCCGTCTCGCCGGAGCAAATCGCCGACGAACATTTGCGAGAGTCCATCGCCCTGGCGCTGGATCGCACCGCGCTGTTCAATGTGATCTTCCAGAAGCAGGGTGAGGTCACGGCAAGTCTGCTGCCCAACGCGCTCAGCGGATATGCGTTCCTCTTCCCTTCCCCCGCCAATCTCAGCCGCTCGCGCGAGCTGCGAGGAACGCAGTCCATTCCGATGCACCTCAGCGTCGACAGTTCGAGCGCGGTGTTGCAATTGGTGGCGGAGCGTCTGGCGCTGAATCTTCGCGACGCCGGCTGGAATGTGCGAGTGGCTTCGCAAGCTGCCAATCCCAATGCCGAACTGGCGCTGCAACTGGTGCATATGGAGGCAGCCGAAGCAACCTCAGCGTTGGGGGAGACGCTCGAGGATTTCGGCGCCAGGGCGCGTGATGAAGGCTCCGACCCAGCAACTCTTTATCGCTCCGAGCACAGCTTTCTACAGTCTCATACCGTGATTCCACTGCTCTACCTGCCACGCGCGTACGGCGTCAACGTTCGTGTGCAGAACCTCGTTCTGGCTCCTGATGGCACACCGTTGCTTGCCAATGTTTCATTGGAGGACGCCAAGTGAGCCTCCGCCAGAGACTACTGCTGGTTTTCTCGCTGACGGTGGTGTTGTCGGTTGCAGCGGTAGCGTGGATCGTGTCCCTGCGCACGCGACAGGCTTTTGCGGAAGCCAACCAGAAGCACACCGTGGCATTGGTCGATCAGTTCCGGCGCGATTTTGACGAACAAGCGGAAGATGTGGCGGCACGGGTTGATCATGTGGCGGGGAGCGATCGCCTAGTTCGGATTGCTTTCGATCTGACACAAACAGGAGGCGATCCGTCACCATACCTGAGCGAAGCGGCGGTTCTCGCCGGCGACCATCAGTTGGATTTTCTCGAGATCATCTCGGCAGACGGCAGCATCGTCTCATCGGCGCAGTGGCCGGCGCGCTTCGGTTACAGGGAGGATCTGCACTCCATCGGGAATCAGCCGACCTTGAAGAGAGAAGAATTGCCTGACGGCAGCAGCGAAATCGGGCTGTTCGCGTTGCGAACGGTTCGAGGCGCCGAGCCTAAGCTGTATGTGCTCGGAGGCAAGAGACTCGATCGCGGCTTCCTCGCCAATCTGTCGGCCCCCGCCGACACCCAGGTGCTTCTTTACCCTGTGCTCACATCGACGTTTAATCCCCATGCCCTGATCAGCACGGTTGGCGAACTTCCGCAGGCTGCGCAATACAAATCGCTGGTTGAGAGCGCGCGCTCTTCGGGACAGGAAGTGCGCTCGACCATCTATGTCACCGATCGGCGTGAGGATAGCGTTGACGCAACGGCAATGCCGCTGAAGGCTCCCGACGGCTCCGTCCTCGCTGTGCTGGTGGTGGCGAACTCTCGTCGAGGTCTGGTGGAGTTGCAGCAGCACATTCGCGCGATTGGCTATGGCGTAGCAGGGGTGAGCATTCTGTTGGCGATCGCGGCAAGCCTGTGGATCACGTCGCGCATCTCGCACCCGATTGAGCAGCTGGCTGCAGCCGCGACGGAAGTGGCCGCGGGCAACTGGGACACGCAGGTCGAAATCTCCTCCAGCGACGAGGTTGGCGCGCTGGCCCGGAGTTTCAACCACATGACGCAACAGCTATCGGAGCAGCGGGAGCGGCTGGTACAGAGCGAGCGCGTCGCTGCCTGGCGGGAGCTGGCCCGACGTCTGGCGCATGAGTTGAAGAACCCCTTGTTTCCTCTGCAACTGACTGTGGAGAATCTGATCAAGGCGCGCAATTTGTCTCCGGCGGAATTCGATGAGATCTTCCGCGAGAGCACGGGAACATTGACGGCTGAGATTGCCAACCTGAAGAACGTCATTGCCCGGTTCAGCGATTTCTCGAAGATGCCGAAGCCCCAGCTGCAACAGGTGAACATGGTGGAAGTGCTGCGCAAAGTGGCGACACTGTATGAGCCTGTCCTGGCGCGGCATCATCCCCCCATCGACTTCGACGTTCAGCTTGATATCGAGGCCCGGACAGTCTCGGCCGATCCAGATCTACTGCATCGGGCGTTGTCGAATCTCGTCCTGAATGCAATGGACGCTATGCCAAATGGAGGCACTCTGACGATGGAACTTGGAAGCAGGGGCGATTCGATTGAGATCAGAGTTTCCGACACAGGAAGCGGGATGACACCGGAAGAATGCGATCGTTTATTCACGCCGTACTACACCACCAAGCAGCATGGCACTGGACTGGGGCTCGCCATCGTGCAGTCGGTGGTGAGCGATCACCATGGCACGATTCGAGTTGAAAGCAAGCCGGGCCACGGCTCGACCTTTGTTGTCGACCTGCCATCGCTTGCGGCACGGGTGGCTAGCGCGTGAGCACCAAGGCGGACATCCTAATCGTCGACGACGAGGCCAACACCCTAGCTTCGCTGTCGCGCGCCTTCAGGCTGGCGGGTCACGAGGCGACGGTCTGTGACAATGCGGCCCGGGCGCTTGAGCTGGCCAAGGGCCGCTCCTTCGATCTGATCCTTTCCGACGTGGTGATGCCCGCCCGCGACGGACTTGCCCTGCTGGAAGATCTCCGCGGCAACGGTGTCACCACTCCAGTGGTCATGATGTCAGGACAGGCGCACATCGAGATGGCGGTACGCGCGACGCGCCTGGGAGCCCTTGATTTCCTGGAGAAGCCAATCTCCACCGACAAACTTCTGTTGACCGTGGAGAACGCCCTCAAGCTGAAGCGCCTGGAGAACGAAAATCGCGACCTGCGACGGCGCATTGGCAAACATCAGATCGTCTGGACCGGCGACGCCATGCGCCGCGTGATGACCCAACTGGAGCGGGTCGCCGCTAGCGAGACCCGCATCTGCATCTACGGCGAAACCGGTACGGGAAAGGAATTGGCGGCGCGAACTCTGCATGAAAAGAGTCCGCGTGCCAACGGCCCATTCGTCACGCTGAACTGTGCGGCCGTGCCTCCGGAGCTGATTGAGTCGGAACTCTTTGGTCACGAAAAGGGCGCGTTTACCGGGGCGGTGCAGCGGCATATCGGCAAGTTCGAGCAGGCGCATCGCGGAGCACTGCTGCTCGACGAGATCGGCGATATGCCGCTCAGCATGCAGGCCAAGCTGCTGCGGGTTTTGGAAGAAGGTGAGGTGGAAAGGATCGGGGGCGTCAAACCTGTCATTGTCGATGTCCGTGTGCTGGTGGCCACACATCGCGATTTGGCCGAACTGGTGGAACAGGAGAAATTTCGCCAGGACCTTTACCACCGCATCGTCGTATTCCCCATCACACTGCCACCGTTACGACAGCGGATGGATGACATTCCCCAGTTAATCGAGCACTTCGCAGCGCAGGTGTGCGCGCAAAATGGTTGGAAGCCCGTTCCATTCGCCACCGACGCGATTGATGCCTTACAGGCCTATGCGTGGCCGGGAAATGTGCGGGAGCTACGTAACATTGTGGAGCGGCTTCTTTTGCTGGCCACGTCGGGGACGGTCGACGCTGCAACTGTAAAACTTGCTCTGCCCCAGGCTAAGGACTCGGCCGAATCTATCTCATCGCTGGAACATCGAGGTTTGCTCTCTGAGCAGGTTGCCGCATGCGAACGCAAAGCCATCCTGGCGGAATTACAGCGGCAGCAGCATCACATCACCAACACGGCCAAGGCGCTTGGACTTGAGCGCAGTCATCTCTACAAAAAATGCCAGCAGTTGGGGATCGATTTGCGGTCAGCGCGGGATGCGACCCGCAGCTGACCTGTAGCCGGCGTTCGTTCTGGTGAGTTTTGACCGCAGGTTTGGGCCGGGCGCCGGCGACTAACTATGCCCGCTCGGGCACTTGTCACCGCTCAGGCGGTGTGCCCTGATTCGGCGGCCACTCTTAAGCGTGATGTAGAGGTCTTTGCCCTTTTCAATGACTGAGACCACCTGACCACCGCTGTCGAGCAGGTCGTGGGCCTCGCTAGCGTCCGTGGTGGTAATCTCGCCGCAGTAGGTCACCGAGTCTCGCACTGCAAAATCCACGGTGAACTCTCGTACCAGGAACCAGCGGCCGTTCTGAACCACGCGCTTGTCCGAACGCAAATCGGCCAAAGTACCGGTCTTGGCTTGATCGGCTGGTTGTGCTGGTGTTTGTCCTGGAAGGCGTGACGATAAGAGCACGAAGACGAGCAACAGCAGAGCGAGAATCCGGCTCAGCCTGACTCGCCCGCGTGCGGTCGGGATTTCATCTTCCGTCATCGAGACGCCTCTATTCTACTCATAGGACGCCCCCGCTGATTTATGGAAACATTAATTTAATGTTGTCTAAAATTTATGCTGCCGAACACGATGGATTTCCGCCGGCGCCTCCCTGGCAGATAACTTCGCCGATGGATCAATCCCAGTGTTGCAGCACCCCCTCTTCACGTCGCCGGCGGCTTGCCGATGCGAGCGGCGCCATCGCCGTTCCACTTCGCTTTCAAGGGTGAACAAATCGTACTGATCATCATCGGTGAAGTCACACTCGTCATTGAAGAAAAACATCCAATCATCTCAGTTCTCTAGCCCTGTGCGCGACTCCCTTGTTGCAAACGTCCCAAGCTTTAAAGACAAAGAGCCTCATGGCTACCAGCACCCCTAGTCAACCCTCGAAGCGGGCTCTTCCAAACACCAGGACACTATACTAAGGCAGCCTGCGAGATGCGCTGTCATGCACGCAAAAGCCCGGGCCATCAACAGACGCTCCCGTACGAGCGCCGTCCCAATCTGGCATCGCTAGGCTCGGCGGTCGCCCGTTCTTACTTCTCGATCAGGCAGTACTCACCAATCTTCTTATCGGTAGCCGGATCCGCCCCCGACGGATAGAGATCGACGTTCTGGCAATCGTACATCCCCCAGTTCTTGGGGAGTCGAACCATCACGTAGGTTCCGGCCTCGAGAGCCTTACAGGCTTCCGCATCCTTGTTGCAGTTCAGTTGCACGGACGCTTTTGCCTGACCCTGCGATGCACCTAGCGTGATTGTAACGATGACCACGCCGTTGGTGATGTCGCTCTTCTTGACCGTAATCGTCGACTTGTCCTGCGCCACGAGTTGGACAGCAACCAACAGGACGAGGAGAATGATGGCTTTTTTCATGAGCGTAAGCCTCCTCACTTGAAAACCCTGTTCAGGCAGCCTTTGGAGTGGGTGTTCTTAAACAGCGGCTTCGCTGCTGAAGATCACTCTCGCTGCCGAGCCTGCCGACAAATCAATGATCCTCCAGAGAATGCAGATTGTCTGTGATCCATAACCCATAGAAGAGTGTTGAGTGAGCGGGTGTCCAATGCGAAATGGGCCGCCCAATTGCCCATTCCCAAAATGGTAATATTTTGGGCTTGAGCCTGCCCTCGCGGACGCTCCGTCGTTGCTAAGCGACCGTGTGTCAGCGCGTCTTATTTCGATTTAGGTAAACGCAGAGGAGGAAAGAGTATGGCAAATGTGAAGGATGGAACTGGAAGTAATGACGCCAAAGCTTCGGGAGTCGATATGAAGTTCGAGATCGTGGTCATTCCCGTCTCCGACGTCGACCGCGCGAAGGAGTTCTACGGGAGGCTCGGGTGGCGGCTTGACGCCGACTACGACAACGGCAGCGACTTCAGGGTGATTCAGTTCACGCCGCCTGGCTCGGGATGCTCGGTCATCTTCGGCAAGAACGTGACCGCGGCGGCGCCCGGTTCCGCCCAGGGCCTGTACTTGATCGTGTCCGACATCGCGGCTGCGCGCGACGAACTGCTTGGTCGCGGCGTCAAGATCAGCGAAGCGTTCCACGATGCCAACGGCGTGTATGCAGGCCCGGACGAGCCCTATCTGTTTGGGCGGCTCCGGGTCGAAGGTCCGGATCCCGAGCATCGCAGCTACCGGTCGTTCGCCTCGTTCCGCGATCCCGACGGCAACGGCTGGCTGCTGCAGGAGATCACGACGCGGCTGCCCGGACGTGTCGCCGGTGACACGACGTACGCGTCGGCTGGCGACCTGGCGAGCGCGCTTCGGCGTGCGGAAGCCGCCCACGGCCAGCATGAGAAGCGCATCGGCAAGAGAGATGAAACCTGGCCCGACTGGTACGCGGCGTACATGGTGGCGGAGCAGGCCGGCAAAGAGTTGCCCCAATGAACTGTTACGACGTGATCGTCATCGGCAGCGACGCGCCGGAGTAGAGGGGCGTCGAGGCTCTCGATCACGGATTCTTGGAGGAATCATGAGCAACGCAGCAGCCACCTTCCCTGTCCAGCGCCAACCGGAACTCCTCGGGCAAACGGTCGTCGTAATCGGCGGTAGCGCCGGCATCGGGCTCGAAACGGCACGACGAGCACGCGCCGAGGGAGCCGATGTGATCCTCACCGCGCGCGACCCGGATCGGCTGCGCCGCGTCGGCCTCGAGCTCGGGGCCAGTGTTACCGCCTTCGACGCCACCAACTTCGACCAGCTCGGGAAGTTCTTCAACGAGATCCCCAAGCCGATCGACCACGTTCTGGTCACGGGCCCGGGTCCCTACTATGCGCCGCTGGCGGAGTTCGACTTCGAAGCGGCACGTCGCGACCTGGAGGCCCACATCTTGCTGCCGCTGCAGGTTGCCCGCAACGCCGCGAGCAAAGTTCGCCCAGGAGGGACCCTGCTCTTCATGGGCGGCACCGGTGGCCGTAGCACGGCGCCGGGACTGGTGTTGATCTCGGCTCTCACGGCCGCGCTTCCCGCCATGACGAAGAACCTCGCGCTCGAGCTCGCGCCCGTCCGAGTCAACCTCATCGCCGCCGGCTTCGTAGACACACCGTTGTCGGCATCGCTGCTCGGCGATGAACTCGAAAACCGCCGCAATCAGCTTCGCGCCACGCTTCCCATCCGGCGTGTCGTTAGCCCGGCTGACGTCGCGGCCCTCGCCGTACATATCATGACCAACACGGCCCTCACGGGCGCGACCTTCGACATCGATGGCGGGCAGCAACTCGTCGAAGGGTAGTGCGTAGCGAATTCGGAAGGAGGTATCTATGAAACGGATCGCTTACTTGCTGTTTGCAGTTGCAGCGGTGGCCGGCGTGGTCGTCTGCATGGCCCACGCATCTGGACAAGCCGATGGAGAGGCTGCCCCCATCTTCGGAATCAAAATTCCCCCCGGATACCGCGATTGGAGGTTGATCTCCGTGGCTCACGAGGCAGGCGATCTCAACGATCTTCGCGCCATTCTGGGCAACGATATAGCGATCAAGGCCTATCGCGAAGAAAAGGTGCCGTTCCCGGACGGCACAATTATTGCCCGATTGGCCTGGAGTTACGTCCCATCTGCAGAAAACAACAAGGTCTTTGGCCGTGACCAATCTTTCGTTGCCGGGTCCCCCATTAACCTTCAGTTGATGGTCAAGGATTCAAGAAAATACGCCGCGACAGGCGGCTGGGGGTTCGCTCAATTCAAAGACGGCAAACCTGCCGACGCGGCGTTGCTCAAAACCTGCTTCCCTTGCCACGAGCCTGCCAAAGCTCAGGACTTTGTATTCACCCGTTACTCACCCTCACCCTGATACAAAGACCCGAAACCTGATCCGATGGTCGTTCCGTCAGGGGCGAGACAATGGCGGGCCGCACGGGTTACTTTCTAAGAATGGTTCCGTCTTACAAGAGAATCAGGACAGCCAACATGCAACGGGTTATGTGGTTCGGCGGGATTGCTGCCGCTCTCTTAATTGTTCTACTGCTTAGCAGTTGTGGGGGCGGATTTTTCCCCTCATCGACCGAGATTACCGCGATCACTCTGTCGCCGACCAGCGCCTATATCACTCCCACCACTACGCAGCAGTTCACGGCAACCGCTACGTTCGGCAACAACACCTCCGGCAATGTCACATCGCAAGTTACCTGGACGTCTTCGTCTCTGAATATTGCCATTGTCAATACTTCCGGGCTAGTGACCGCAGTAGCGCTGGGAACCACCACCATCACTGCCAAATCCAACAACAGCAGCGTGACCGCGACGGCTCCAGTGACGGTCAGCAGCAAGACCATCACTTCCATTGCAATAAGTCCGATAGACCCATCGATAAGCCTGTCGCTCGATCAGCAACAGCAGTTCACCGCAACGGCTACCTACTCTGACGGTACGATGGCCAACATCACGACTTCCGCGACCTGGACTTCCAGTGCTCCCGCGGTGGCGACGATCACCAGCACAGGATTAGCGAGCCCGGTCTCCATCGGAAGCGTCACCATCAGCGCGTCGCTTGGAGGCGCCACTGGAGACACGTCGTTGACTGTCACGGAGTAACAGCCGGTCGACCCGTTGAGCTACCCTCGTGCCGTTTTCTGGTCGCTGAAGACTTGTCCGTCGCGGATGTGGATGACGCGGTGAGCGTACTCCGCGATGTCGTGCTCGTGGGTCACAAGGACAATCGTGTTGCCCTGCTCGTGGAGGCGGTCAAAGAGAGCCATGATCTCGATGCCCGTCTGGGAGTCGAGATTGCCGGTAGGCTCGTCGGCAAGGATGATCGAGGGGTTGTTCACCAGAGCGCGAGCGATGGCGACGCGCTGTCGCTGGCCGCCGGAAAGCTCGTTGGGCTTGTGGTTCATGCGCGATTCCATGCCCACCGAAGCCAGGACTTTCCTGGCGCGTTCGATGCGCTCTTCGGCGGGAAGGCCGGCGTAAATCAGCGGCAGCTCGACGTTGTGCAGCGAACTGGCGCGCGCCAGCAAATTGAAGGTCTGGAAAACGAAGCCGATTTCCTTGTTGCGGATGCGGGCCAATTCGTCGTCATCCAACTCGCTGACCAGCTGCCCGTTCAGCCAATAGTTGCCTTTACTCGGAGTGTCCAGGCAGCCAATCAGATTCATCAACGTGGACTTGCCGGAACCGGAAGGCCCCATGATGGCGACGTATTCATTGCGTTGGATGCGGATATTCAGGCCGCGTAGCGCCTGCACCTGCTGCTCCGATCCCATGTCGTAAGTCTTCCACAGGTCTTCAGTGCAGATGATGCAGCTATCGGGCACCGCCGCTCTCCGCGGCTCCGCCAAACTCGCTAATTCCGTTGCCATCTTCTTTTCTTCCTCCGGCGCTCGCTGCTCTGGATTGGTCATTAACGAATCTCGCTGTAGCGCCATTCGCTTTTCGCTCTCTGCTTTTCGCCAGGCCGTCACTCCAGCGTTTCCGGCGAAGAGCGGATGGCGAACAGCGAGAAGCGATCACTACGATGATTCTTCTTCTTTCGGCTTGACCGAATTGTCGACCTTTACGCTGGCGCCGTTGCGCAGGGTTCGCAACACCTTGTAGCTACCGGTAACGATCTGGTCGCCCTCCTTGACCCCGCCAGTAACTTCGATATCGGTGGTAGCGCTAATGCCCGTGGTTACTGGTACGAAAACCGCTTCTTTGTTGTTCCGGAGGACAAAGACTCCTTGGAGTTCTTCCTTGGGACTTCCCGCCGGAACCGCGGCTTGCACGGAACCCTTCTTGTCCTTCTCGGGAGTCAGGTCGCCTCGCTCGCGAATGGTCAACGCCTGAATCGGAATGGCCAGCACGCCAGTTCGATTCGCGGTAGTAATGCGCGCAGTCGCGGACAGTCCTGGATGCACGTTTAACGGCGGGTTCTGCAGCGCGATCACGACCTTGAAGTCCTTGGCTTCCTGCCCGCTGGAAACGGTTTGCGCCGTGGAAACGCCGGTCGAGCGCAGCACTGCATTTCCCCCGATCTCGGTCACCGTGCCCTTGAACTTCTGCTTGGGAATGGCGTCGATAGAGACTTCCGCCGACTGCCCAAGTTGCACGTTGACGATGTCGCTCTCGTCCACCTTCACTTCCGCGGTAATCAACGACGTATCTGCAACGGTCATCAGCGTGCTGCCGGGAGAGTTTTGGATGCCAGGTACGACCGTCTCGCCCTCGCGGACCGGAAGGTTGGTAATGACCCCGTCAAAGGGAGCGCGATATTCGGTCTTGCTCAGTACGTCACTCACGCGGCGCAGAGTGGCGACGTTCTGTCCGATGTGTCCCTGCGCTGAGTCGAGGTTGGCCTTCGCCTGGGCCAGTTTTGCTTTAGCCTGCCCAATCTGAGCGGTTGCCGTATCGTAGGCGGCTTTCTTGGTGTCGTAATCCGCCTTGGCGATGAGTTGAGCGTCGTAAAGAGCTTTGTTGCGGTTGAAGTCGAGGGTCGCGCGTTCGTACTCCGCCTTGGCTTGGTTCAGATCGGCTTCCGCGGTGTTCACCGCTGCCTTCGCAGCATCGGCGTCCATCCGCGACGCGCTGACCATCGCATTGTTGGCGGCAACGTCGGCCGCGTACTGAATGTTGTCCAATGACGCCAGCAGTTGACCCGCCTTTACCCGGTCGCCCTCTTTTACATACAAGTGCGTGATTTTGGCTTGAAGAATGGCGCCGATGTTCACGTAGACCTTGGGCTTGATCTCGCCCGAGGCGGTCACCACCGAGTTCAAGTCCTCACGGACGACCTTTCCCGTTTGTACGGCCACCACTCCTTTGCGGCTCTGCTGCACGGTGAACCCTACGATGGCCAGCAGAACCACTACACCCCCGGCTATCAGCGCGATTTTTTTCCAGCCCTTCATTGGACCTCGAACACAAATTCAGTTCTGTTTTGCCCGCGTGGATCTATCAAATGTACGTTGTGAGACGGCCTAAGGTTCCCGGCAACGACATTCGCCGTCTCAACGTCGGCAACCGTGCGAGTCTCCGGGAACCCGCAGCCCGGACGAGAGCCAGCGGTCATCTTGCGTAGTTTTCGATAGTCCTGATTATACCCGCTTATCTTGGACGAGAATTGGCGAGAATTGTGACAGGGAGGAACTTCGGGCGTCAACACCATGTCGCCGTCTGGCCAAGGGGGAAATGCCGTGAAATGCGTATCCCTGAGGAACTTAGGACGCAGAGCGGGGTTGTGATTAGTGTAGGCATTCAGTCCCATGGGGGTGCAATTCGCCCCAGGAACCTTGCTTTCAGGGTGGCGAGTACTTACAATTTTAACAGTACCAGTGTTTGTCGAGGAGTAGTTTGATAACAAGAATGAAGTTGCGTGTGTGGTGGTTTGCTTTGCTGTTGGGCTTAACTGTTTCTGCTGTTTCTGCTGTTTTTGTTGTGGCTCAGGATTCGGCTCCTCCTTCTGCTGCCCCAGCGGATAACAAGCCCAGCCAAGCCACAACTCCGCCTGCGAGCGGCGCGGGCGCTGCGCCTCAAGGGCAAGCTTCCGACGAGTCCACGGATCCTCTGAAACGTCCCTTGACCGAGAAGCAGAAGAAAGCCAATTCCAAGGCGTTGAAGCAGGAGTTGAGCAGCACTTACAAGAAGTGGCTTAACGAGGATGTGGTTTACATCATCTCCCCTGAAGAGAAGTCGGCCTTTAAACAACTCTCCAACGACGAGGAACGCGACCAGTTCATTGAGCAATTCTGGCTGCGGCGCGACCCTACTCCCGACACGCCGGAGAACGAGTACAAGGAAGAGCACTATCGCCGCATCGCTTATGCCAACGAGCACTTCGCTGCCGGCAAGCCCGGCTGGAAGACCGACCGCGGCCGCATTTACATCATGTGGGGCCCTCCGGACCAGATCACAGCCCACGATAGCGGTGGCACCTACGACCGGCCACAGGAAGAAGGCGGCGGCACCACCAGCACCTATCCCTTCGAGGACTGGCGTTATCGCTATCTGGAAGGAGTCGGCCAGGAAGTCAACCTGGAGTTCGTCGATCCCTGTATGTGCGGCGACTTCCATCTGGCTACCAGTCCCAACGAAAAAGACGCCCTCTTAAACACTCCGGGTGGCGCTACGCAATACGAGCAAATGGGATTGAGTAGTAAGACCGACCGCATGGATCCATTCGCTGCGAACCCCGGCAGCATGCAAGCCATGCAGAACAGCAAAGAGTTCGACAAGATGGAGATGCTGGCCAAGGTGCAGGCGCCTCCGCCAGTGAAGTTCAAAGATCTGGAGGAGGTCGTAAGCCACAAGATCAACGTCAGCCTGATGCCCTTCGAAGTGCGCACCGACTACGTGAAGATCACCGGCGACACCGTGCTGGTTCCGGTGACCCTCCAGGTGAAGAACAAGGACATCACCTTCGTTTCCAAGGACGGCATTCAACGCGGGACGGTCAACATATTCGGTCGCGTAACGGGTATCACGGGGAAGGTCGCCCAGACCTTTGAGGACACCGTACAGGTGGATGTTCCGCAAGAGCTGCTGGAGAAGACGATGAACAATTCATCGCTCTATTGGAAGGCAGTCCCGTTGCGGCCCGGCCGCTACCGCATTGACATCGTGGTGAAGGACGTCAATGGCGATCGCATGGGCACATGGACTCGCGGCATAGTTGTTCCCGAATTTAGCGACGACAAGCTCTCGGCGTCGTCCTTGATTCTGGCTGATGAAATGCAAAAGGTTCCGACCAAGAGCGTGGGTTCGGGCAGCTTCGTGATCGGCGAGACCAAGTTGACCTATCCGCATCTGGACGGCGCCGACGGCAAACCTGAGACCTTCAAACACGATCAGCGTATGAGCCTGTGGATGCAGGTTTATAATCTCCAGGCAGACGACAAAACCAAGAAGCCGTCGGCCAAGATCGACTATGAGATCGTGAACCTGGCGAACAACCAGGCGGTATTGCACTCATCCGAGTCCACCGACAGCATGACCCGTGTTGGAGATCAAATCACGCTGGAGAAAAGCATGAACTTGAATAGCTTTCAACCCGGCGTATACAAGCTGACGGTAAAAGTTGACGACAACGTCTCAAAACAGCAGATTGCGCCAACGGTGCGCTTTACTGTTGAGTAGCTTAACAACCGGGGAACTGCGGATGGCAGTTTCGGTCCGCAGGGCTTTTGATCCCGAAACCTCTGACAGGGGGCGTACACAATGACCCGAATCATGGCATATTGTGTGGTAGTGGCCTCGCTGTGCGTGGCGGCGTCGGCCGGGGTTAGCGCGGGCTCAATTTCGGGATACGTCAAGAACTCAGCCGGCGTGCCGCAAATGGGCGCCACCGTCGAAGTGCTCAGTTCGGCAGGACAGCCCCAGGTAGCGTACACCGATGCCAAGGGGTTTTTCAGCTTGTCCGGACTGGCTGCCGGCACCTACAACGTGGACGTTTCTGCTCCTTCCTTCCTCAGCACGCTGCGCCAGGATGTTGTGCTGGCGGCGGGCTCCAGCAAGGTTATCAACATTACCCTGAAAACCCTGCTGGAAGCAGTCAGCATGCTGCCGCCGCTCAAGAAGAGCGACGCCGACGACGACAGTTGGAGGTGGACATTACGCTCCACCGCAAACCGTCCGGTTCTCCGCTTTGACGGAGACACTGCCCTTATCGTAGAGACCCAGCAGGAGGGACAGCCGCTAAAGGGGACGCTGGCCCTTATGGCAGGGGCTGCCGGCGAGGGCTATGGCAGCGCGGCGGACCTGGGAACCGCCTTCAACATCGAGCAGTCGCTCTTCCACACCGGAACCTTGGGATTTGCCGGTGACTTGGGATACGGAAGCGGTGTGCCGGACGGCGTGGTTCGTGCGTCCTACGGCCGCAAGACCGATAACGGAGACCAGTCCCTCGCTTTGGTGGTGCGGCGCTTCTCTGCCCCGGACACCGTCCCCCATAACGGAGCCCTGGCAGCGATTGCAATGTCCTACCTGGACAGCTACTCGATCGGCAACCTGATGGATGTGCAAGTTGGCGCTGAGGGGCAGGCCATCGAGTTCCTGGGACGCGAAGTGAACGCCTTCCGGCCCTCAGCCACCATGGACCTTCACATGGGCGCCAATACGATTTTGGAGTATCGGTACGCTACTTCTGAGCCCAATACCCGGGCAAGCAAAGGATTCGATTCAGCTCCGGCGGACCTCAGCGAGACCGGTCCTCGCATGACCATGGTTAACGGGCAGCCGCTGTTGGAGAACGCTCATCACCATGAGGTATCGCTCTCGGAACGAATGGGCGCCAATAAACTCCAGCTTGCCTACTACAACGACCGCGTGAAAGACCCGGCATTGCTGGGCGTCGGCGACATCGATGTCGCCAGCGAAGACATTTTGCCTGACCCCTACTCCGGAACTTTCAGCTACAACGGCGGCGAGTTGCAGGCGCAAGGCGTTCGCTTCGTCTTCCAGCGCAGATTATCGAACAATGTCACAGCGACGTTGGATTACGCCTACGGCGGCGTTCTGGAGTTGCAGCAACCCAACGTCAGTTGGAGTGCGGTACCCGGCGACCTCGACCACGGCTGGAGGCACTCGGCTGCTCTCAAGCTGAATGGCACCCTGCCACGCAGCAAGACGAAATGGATTGCCTCCTACCGCTGGACCAGCGGTCAGACTCTCGTTCCGGTCGACATTTTCAATGCCTCGGCGGGGCAGACCGATCCTTTCTTCAATTTATTCATCCGCCAGCCGCTGCCGCACTTCCACATGATCCCGGGGAACATGGAAGCGCTGATCGATGTGCGCAACCTGCTGGCGCAGGGCTATGTGCCCATCGTTGGCCCCGACGGTAACACCGTTTACCTGGTGCAATCAGCACGTAGCGTCCGCGGCGGACTGGCGTTTACTTTCTAGCGTAATGGTTGGAAGGTGACCCGCCGGGACTCGGCGGGTATTTTTTGCGCGGAATCGTCTTTACGGTCTACTCAAGTCCGCGGGAAACGACTTGAACTCGACCTGCCGTTGCATGGCTTTCTCGGCGCCCTTGTCATCGCTGGTGTGCTGAATCAAAGTACCTTTGATGACCCGGTAGCCGTCTTCCGGCGGTTTTCTGCCCGATGTAATCGTAATGGTCCCGCTGAAGTCGTACCACATGCCATGGATCGTTTTTGTTGTGAAGCTGAGATGGTCGCCTCGCAGCGACGCCTTGTCAAAGAACTGTTCGATGAACTGCCCCTTGTCGCTATCGGAATCTCCGAAGCGGGAGACGTAGCCGGAGAGCTTCCCGTCGTCGACCGAGAGCTGAACAAATTCACCTTCGCGTAGAAACGTATACATGCCGGAGATATCGTTCGCGGCGTCTCGTGCTTTGGCAGATTCCTGGACTGCTGCGGGCGCGATTGGCGGCCGGGCGATCGCCAGGGTAAGCAGACCAACGGTTAGCACCAGCAACAAACGGCTTCTGATCATGTCTTGAACGGCCCCATAGGCAGCATAATGGCACTCCGCCGGATTACGAAGCGCTATTTTCGTTCTTGAGGATATACGGGATGTGCTGGCGAGAGTCGATGCGGCGGGACTTGCCTGTCGGCGGAGGGCACAAAAGAAGGAGCCATATCCCGGCTCCCTCTTCCTGGTTGTCATTGTTCTACAGTTGCGGCGGCGAGGCCGGCGAACTGCCTTGAGGAGAAGTGGTTCCCATCCCCGGGTTTCCGTCCTGCGGAGGAGCTTTATTTGGAGACGCGGTTGGTGCATTAGGTGCCCCGCTGGGTTGGTTCGGCGCTGTAGTTGGCGTATTGGTGTTCGCGCCAGGCGTGTTCGCCTGCGGATTCGGCGTCATTTCCGGCTGGGTCGTGCCCTCCGTTGGAGTGCCGGTATTAGCGCCTGGAGTGGGGCTCGTAGTCCCCGGCGTCTGGGTGTTTGCTCCGGGCATGTTATTTTGCTGACCCGTAGTGCCCGACGTTCCTGGCGTTGTACTCTGCGCGCCCGGCGTGGTGCTGCCGGCGCCTCTTCCAGCTCCTGCTCCCGCGCCTGCGCCCGCACCTGCGCCCGACTGGGCAACTGCCCAGCAGCCGCACAGCAGCAGTGTTCCGGTTAGAAGTAGCAATCTCCGCTTCATATTGTCTTTGGTCCTCCCCTGCTCGTAGAAATCGAAGTGACCTCTCTTCTTGTTCCGATGGGTCAAAGGAGAATTGAGATGCCCTGCGCGGGAAATATGCGGATCGCTCAGTAGTTGCCCCTCGGCGATGGTAGGCTCCGCTCTGGGAAAGCCTACGCCATGTACAATGTGCTGTTTTGCTGTGAGGTACGCATGTCCCTTGTACGATTCTTCATGTTGTTGTCTTTGGTTGTCTGGATTGGCGGCCTGATCTTCTTCGCCTTCGTTATGGCGCCCGCCTTGTTCAACCCTTCGATCCTGCCCACACGGCAGTTGGCGGGCAATGTCGTGAGTCGCACGCTGGGAACTCTGCATTGGATGGGGCTAATCTGCGGCATCGTCTTCGCGGTCACGTCGATGATCGATGCGCGCGCAAGCAGCGGCACAGCGGAGCCCTTCGCCGCACGGCACCTGCTCGTCTATCTGATGATTGTCTTGACGGTGGTTAGTATGTTCGGTGTGGCTGCCAGAATGGAGGACCTTAAGCGACAGATGGTGGTCATTGACAACGTGCCGCATGACGATCCCCGCCGCGTGGAGTTCAATCGCCTGCACGTGTGGTCCACTCGAATCGAAGGCACGGTGCTGGTGCTCGGGCTGGCATTGCTCTATCTCACTGCAAGACGGATATCATAGAAGCGGCTTCGAGTTTAGAGTTTCTAGTTAGAGCCTTCGTGCGAGTGCGGAGGGGGAAAGTGTCCTCTTTGTCACGATCAGATCTATTCTTATTGCTAAGAGCTAAAAGCTAACAGCTAGGAGCCTCGCGAACAGGGAAAAGCGAAAGGCGAAAAGCGTACTCATGAAAACCGGCATCATAGGACTCCCGCAGGTAGGCAAGACTTCCCTCTTCGTCATGTTGACTAAGCAGCAGGTAACGCAGCGCTCGGGCAATCCGCGCGAGGCGCACTTGGGCGTTGCCAAAGTTCCTGACGACCGTCTCGACCGCCTGGCTGCACTCTACAACCCTAAGAAGCTGATCCATGCCAGCGTGGAGTACGCCGACGTAGCCGCGCTCAGCAAGGAAGCGCTGAACGAGACTGCATTCGCCGCGAATCTACGCAACGTCGACGCGCTGGCCCATGTGGTGCGGGTGTTCGAGGACGACTCAATTCCGCACGTCGGTCCCGTCGATCCACTGCGCGACATCAAGAACATCGACTTCGACCTCATCGTCAACGACCTGGGACAAGTCGAGAAACGGCTGGAGCGCGTCGCAAAAGACCTGAAGAAGTTGAAGTCCCTGGAGACGGAACGCGAGCACGATCTGCTGCTACGCGCCAAGGCGCATCTTGAGACCGAGCGCCCGCTACGCGAGATGGAAATGACTCCGGAAGACAAGAAGCGCGTCCGTGGCTTCATGTTCCTCAGCGAGAAACCGATTCTCTATGTGCTAAACATCGGCGAGAGCCCCACGCTCGGTAGGGATCTGCAAGAAGCGGTAGCGAAGTACGGCATCGGCGAAGTCGCCTCACGGCCAAACACCGGCGCCCTCGCGGTCTGCGCCAAAGTCGAGGCCGAGCTCGCCGAGATGAGCGACGAGGACGCCGCGGAATTTCTTTCCAGCTACGAACTGACGGAGAGCGGGCTGGTGCGGCTCATCCGCAAGAGCTACGAGCTGCTTGGCCTGATTTCATTCTTCACCGTCGGTGAAGACGAGTGCCGAGCCTGGACGGTCGAGCGCGGATCGAAAGCGGTGCATGCAGCCGGGGCGATTCACACCGATCTGGAGCATCATTTCATTCGCGCCGAGACGATCCACTGGGACCAGTTGCTGGAAGCCGGCTCCGAAGCCGAAGCCCGCGCCCGCGGCACCCTGCGGCTGGAAGGCAAGGAGTACATCGTCAAGGACGGCGACGTGATGCACATCAGGCACAGCGGCTAGTGATCAGCGGGTAGTCAATAGCGACGCGTAAGTCTCGGGTGCCCCTTTCAAGGCTGTCTTTTGGCCTTGTGGGGATTTTCGTTTCAATACCGAAAAGACCCGCTCAAGCTTCGCTTGAACGGGGCACCCGTCTAATCCCTAATCCCAAATCCCAGCCCTACGGAATGATGACGAACCGTCGGCCTTGTTGATCGCGTTGCCAGGCTGTTTCAATGTCCGCGAGCGGAATTCGCTCCGTTTCGATCTGAAGCTCCCCACTGGCCGCGTGGGCCATCACTTGTTGCAAAGCGTCAGCCAACACCTCGCGAGGCGGCATTCCGGCAGTCCCCATGATCGTCAGCGGCGTGCTGCGCAGCACTGCGGCAGGCAGCGAGATCGTGGGTCCAGCGCTCTCCCCCACTTGGACATAACGCGTCTCGGAACCGATAGCAGCGAATTCCTTGCGCGTGATCGCAGCCAGAAATGCTTCCGCCGGTTTCCCCCACACGTAATCGATAACGACCTGAAAGCCTGACGAACCGGCTTCGCGCGCGAATGCTTCGCTGAGTTCGTCCGCGGGTGTGTCGAGCTGTATGGTCGCGTCAGCCCCGAGCTTGTGCAATGTGCTCAACGCTTCGTGATTGCGGCCTGCGGCAACCACGCGAGCCGCGCCGAGGAGCTTGGCGATCTTCGTTGCCAGCTTACCTGTTACTCCCGTCGCACCTAGGATCAGGATATTTTCGCCGGGCGCCAGTTTTGCGCGGGCAGCAAGCGTCAGCCAGGCAGAGACCCCAGGATTCACCATGGCGGCCGCGGTGTCGTCGCTCAAGGCATCCGGTATCGCAAAGGTGAAAGCGCGCCGTACCACGGTGCGATCAGCCATCGCACCATAAGGCGGCCGAACCCCGCCGAAGAACACACGGCTTCCATCGTCCAGATGTCCTACTCCGTCGATGCCGCAGACCATGGGCAGCGCGTGCGTGCTGGCGTAGTGGGTGCCGCTGGCCAACTGCTTGTCGACCGGCTTCAATGCGGCAGCATGGACATGTACGATCACTTCTCCGTCGCCCGCGACTGGCTCCGCGAATGACTCGTATCGCGGCGGCTTTCCCAGCGTGTGTAGAACGGCAGCATTCATAGGGAAGCAATGATGGTACAAGGCGGGTTATTCTGCAAGCCCGCTGGTCAGGGGCTGAAGCCCGAGTTCAAAGACCCGCTCAAGCTTTGCTTGAACAGGGCACCCGTCTACGAGTAACAGATTATTCACCGGCCACTATTCACTAATCACTCTGCTATTCTGCTCGCTGCGCATGAGTCCCATTCTCACCAGCATCGTGCTTGGCCTGACGGCGGCGGCCGCGAACGTCTTCGGCGGCGCTGTCATCGTGCAGAAGAACTGGGAGCGCAGTTACCTGCGCTACTTCGTAGCCCTGGGTGCAGGATTCATGCTAGCCACGGCACTGGTCGAGATGGTTCCTGAAAGCCTTGCGCTGGCCGGCCGTGACGGCGCGCTATTGGTTCTCGCTGGATATCTGCTGGTCCACTTCTTTGAGCACACCATCACGCCGCACTTTCATTATGGCGAGGAGACGCACTCCGACGAATACGTGCACTCGCACCGCCGCGTGTCGGTGCTGTTCGGGCTGATCATCCACACCTTCTTCGACGGCATCGCCATCACCGCCGGCTTTCTGGTTTCACCGTTTCTGGGCTGGATCATCTTTCTCGCCATCTTTCTGCACAAGATTCCGGAAGGCTTCACCGTGACCTCGGTGATGCTGGCGAGTGGGCTGAGCAAAGGGCGGTCGTGGTTCGCTTCAGTGCTGTTGGGACTGTCGACACTGGCAGGCGTGTTCACCATGGCAATCGGCAAGCACGCGGTAAGCTACGGATTGCCGGTCGCCGCGGGCGTTACGATTTATGTTGCCGCATCGGACTTGATTCCGGAAGTCAATCGCGAGCCCGGCGTGAAGATGGCGCTGGTAGTGTTTATCGGGGTCGCAGCAATGTTCCTGCTGGACCGCCTGGTGCACTTGCTGCACTAGATGCCTTATAAACTGGTTTATCAGATAAGCTTATTTTGTAATCATTCGAGGTCATCATCATGTTTACCGGATTAGTGGAAGAAGTTGGAACTATTGCCAGCATCGCTGAGAGCGGCGGCAACCATCGCATCACCATCAACGCTCCCACCACGGCGAAGGAGTTGAAAGAGGGCAACAGCGTGGCCGTCAGCGGCGTCTGCCTGACGGCGCTCAACATCAAGCCGGAAAGTTTTTGCGCTGACCTGGCCGCCGAAACCTGGATGCGGACATCGCTCTCGCGTATCACGCAAGGGGCGCAGGTGAACCTGGAACTGCCGCTGAAAGCCGACGGACGAATGGGCGGCCACATGGTCCAGGGACACGTGGATGGCACCGCGCGTTTCGTTGCTCTTGAGCCGATCGCCAACGCCGACGACTTCTGGCTGCTTCTCGACATTCCCGAAGATCTTGAAAAATACGTCGTCTTCAAAGGATCGATCGCGGTCGAAGGCATCAGTCTGACGGTTGCGAAGCTGGACGGTCTGCGGCTTACCATCGCCATCATTCCGCACACCATCAAGATGACGAACCTGGGATCGTTGAAGGCTGGCGATCCGGTGAACATCGAGACCGACATCGTTGCCAAGTACCTGGAAAAGTGGACGCACCGCGACGAGCAAACTGGCTCGCTTACCGTCGACCGGCTGGTGGCGCAGGGATTTTAGCTGCGAGCTGCGAGCTTCGCGCTAAAGCACGATGCGTTAGTTTGCCTCTTTGCCGCAGGACATGCAAAACCTGCTACCTGGAACCAGCCCGGTTCCGCAGTTTGTGCAGAAACCCTGGAAGGCCCGAATGGTTGGCTGCGCTTTGGCAGCGTTGGCCGCCGCCTGAGCCATGGCCAGCGACTGGTAAGGCGCGTATTGCCCTGCGGAAGACGTCACACCCTTCGGATTCGGTCCGTATCGGTTGGGACCGGGGGTGCCGTCCAGCACATGGAAGACAAACAAGACAATGCCGCCCAAGGGTACAAGGGAGATGAACAACCACCATCCACTCAGGTCCGTGTCGTGCAGCCGTCGCACAGATACCGCCAAACCTGGGATGATCGTTGCCAGAATATAGCCGCCGAATGCTAGAAAGAACGGAACCCAAAAGCCCGGCCTCTGAGTCCGGGGCTGCATGAGTATTCCGGCGGTCGTCACGGCCGTGACCAAGAGGACGATGACGAAGTTTACCAGCTGAAACATCCAGTACTCTGTTCGGGTCGCCCTGCCAGTGAAAACCGCGTACTTCCTCATCACCTCCAAATACCAGTACATGATTTCTCCTGTGGCGCTTTCTTATTTATGTCGGCATTGTGTGCTGGAGGCGAGCACAAAGGCAACAGAAAATGGCGGTGGTTCCGATGCAGTGCGCCTTAAGGCGTGTCGAACCGCGGGTGGTGCTCCGGTCTTTGAGCGCCGAAGTAGTGTTCGAAGTCCATTGAGTCGAGCTCGAGGAATTCCTGCACGATGGGCTCCTGGCATTTGGCCATGTCCGCGAAGGTGCCGAAGAAGATGGCCTTGGCTTCGTAGAGAAACACGAGCCGGTCAGCCAGCTTCTTGGCGAGCGCCATGTCGTGGGTGACGACGATGCTGGTCAGCTTCAACTGTTTCTTTAGCTTTTTGATTAAATCGCCTAACAGATGGGCCATTAGCGGATCGACCATTGTGGTAGGTTCGTCATAGAGCACGGCATCGGGCTGGGCCGCCAGAGCGCGCGCAATAGCCACCGAACGCTTCATGCCGGTCGACAAGTCGGAAGGCAGCAGATCGCGAAACTCGCGCACACCTACCATGTCGAGCAAGCCGTCGATGATCTGGTAGATCTGCTCTTCTTCCAGGCCGCCACGCTCGCGCAGCGGGAAGGCAACGTTTTCGCCAACGGTCAGAGAATCGAAGAGCGCGCCATTCTGAAACACCATGGTCACTTTCTTGCGGATGCGCTCCATGTCTTTCTCGCCGTAATCGGTAATGTCTTCGTAAGCGACCCAGATCCGTCCGCTGTCAGGCTTGAGAAAGCCCATGATATTGTGCAGCGCAACCGACTTGCCGACCCCGCTTCGCCCCAGAATGCACACCGTCTCGCCCGGCATGACGTCGAAACTGACGCCATCCAGCACCACATTGCTGCCGAATGCCTTGTGTACGTCCTGGAATTCGATATAGGGCTTTTGATCGTTCATCTGCGTTCGCTGCTCATGCCTCGCCTTCCGCTGTTCGCTCTTCGCTACCCACCGTCGCTCCGCGCTTTTTCGTTTTCAGTTCGTCGCTTTTTTCTCCGTCCAGCCTGTCAGTGCTTGCCCGATCTCTCCTCCGAGCTACGCAATGTGGTTAGACCATCATATTCCTGGCGCGTATTGAGGTTTCGAAAGATATCTGTGCTGAAGCCGCTGGAGACGATTTCCTGCTCCATGATTTGGCGAGTCGGCACCCGTGAGAACAACGTTCCAATCTTATAATCGCCGTCTTGCAGCGCCTGCTCGGCGACCGCGCGCACCTCACGACGATAGACGGCGCAAAGCGGTTGCAGGCCGCCCAAGGCGTCTGGAACCATAATCAGTTCCTCATTCGCCTTCGCTTCTTGCAGGAGCCAACTGAGGAAGCCAGGGGTCATCAGGGGCATGTCGACGGAGAGCATCAGGTTCAGATCGGTATTGGATGCGCAGAGCGCCGCATGAATTCCAGCTAGCGGGCCACAACCGACATAGACATCCTCGATGACCTCGCCGAACGCTGCATATCGCTCCCTTGGCCCGACGATGACGGCTCTCTCCGCAACTGCGCCTGCAGTTTGCAGCGCGCGCTCCAGTAACGTCTGGCCGCCGAACGAGAGCAGCGCCTTGTCGGAGCCCATTCGCGAACTGCGGCCCCCAGCCAGAATGAATGCGGTCACGCCTTCCACGACAGCATGATACCGGAAGAAAGGACGCTGTTCGCTATTCGCTCTTCGCTTTTCGCCAGAAAGCTAATCTGAATCAGCTGCGAGAGGGGGATACACGAAACGCCTCATTGCTTCTTGGTCCGAGCGCTGGCGGAAGTTCAATCATATTCTGGCGAAAAGCGACTTACGCCCGCGCGGGCGTAAAAGTACTTGTCTTGGGGATACAGCCGTTGATTTCGATAGCGACTATACGTCCAGAATGGTCCAGCTCGAGGGTTGCGGGCGCGGCGAAGACCGAGTCGCCATTCAAGCCCGGCAAAGCAATAAAAACACGATTTTCAACACAGTTGGCGTTGGGATCGCGCTTCAGAAAAGAAAGCGCGTAGTCGTTGCGGCACGCTTTCGGCAACAGGAAACTGAGGTCGGCGATGTCGCCGGTCTCCGAGATGGATAGCGCCACCTCGATCGAAATCCGCGCTTCTACTTCATCTCCTTCGACCTCCGCTTTGGGCTTGAAGCAGATGTAATACTCGAAGCCGGAATCGGGATCGAAGGGACTGCGATCTACCTGAAATGCCATATGCGCGTCTCCAGCATCGCGCAGCTTGGGAGAGGATATTAAATCAGCGCAGCCCTGCCTGCAATGGCAGCCGGTGCAAAATCTGCCTGCCGGTAACGCATTCCATATTACTCGCGTTCGCGATACGGCGGCCACGATTCGTGCGGACGAGGTGCTGTACTGCGTCGCTCTGGTATATTTCGTTGATAGCTGTTTCGGTTCAAGGATGCCAATTTTCTCGCCCACTGAGTTCGCCAAAGACCAGGTGCAGGCGGTGCAGGATTATTCCCTGCTCGCCGGCCGCTCGCTCAGCAATGTATTCGCACGTCCTCGCTACCTGGCCGATACGGTGATGCAAGCTGACCTGATCGGTGTGGGCTCGTTGCCCATCGTGGTGCTCACGGGCTTTTTTACCGGCGCGGTGCTGGCGTTGCAGACCTCCAGCACGTTGCAGCAGTTCGGCTCGCTTTCGCTGACCGGCAAGCTGGTGTCGCTCTCAATGGTGCGCGAGCTCGGTCCGGTGCTGACGGGCTTGATGGTGGCGGGCCGCAATTCCAGCGGCATGGCCAGCGAACTGGGCTCCATGAAGGTAACGGAGCAGATCGACGCCATGCGTGCCATGGGAGTGGATCCTTCCAAGAAGCTGGTAACGCCGCGGGTGGTGGCCACCATGGTGATGTTGTTTTTTCTCAGCATTATCTCCGACCTGGTGGGATTGACCGGAGGCTTCGTGATTTCGTACCTGCTGCTGGGACTCGATCCCAACGAGTACTGGACTACGGCCTACCAAGCCCTGCGCTTTGGCGACGTTCTCATGGGACTCACTAAGCCGGTGATGTTTGGCTTTATCATCGCAAGTGTCGGCTGCTACTACGGCTTATCGGCCAAGGGTGGGACGCAGGGCGTGGGACGCGCCACCACGCAGGCCGTCGTGGCCGCTTCCGTCCTGATCCTGGTCAGCGACTTTTTCGTGACTCGCCTGCTCATGGGATTTTTTCAATACTGACGATGACAACGATCGCTCCGCCAGAAGAGCAGCGCGCGCCGTCCAGCTCCCGCCCGGGAGAACCTGTCGTTACCTTTACGGATGTTGCCATATCCTTCGACAATCCGGTGTTGGAAGGGATTTCGCTCTCTCTTCCACGCGGGGAAACCAAGATCCTGATGGGCGTAGCTGGTACCGGGAAAACTCTGATCCTGAAACTTGCGCTGGGACTGATCAAGCCCGATTCCGGCCGCATCACCGTTCTCGACGAGGAAATCACGCAAATGCATGAGCAGGAACTCTTCGCGCTGCGCCGTAAGATCGGGATGGTGTTCCAGGAGAGCGCACTGTTCGATTCGCTGACGGTTGAGGAGAACGTGGCTTATCGCCTGATCGAAGAAACCGGAAGGGTCACAGAAGAGATCCACGCGCGAGTGCTGGAGGCGCTACGCTTTGTGGAGTTGGAACACACCGTCAACCTGTTTCCGTCGGAGCTTTCGGGCGGCATGCGGCGCCGGGTAGCGATTGCGCGCGCCATCATTACGCAGCCCGAGGTCTTGCTCTACGATTCGCCCACCGGAGGACTCGATCCGGTCACTTCCAACACCATCATTGAGCTGATCGTGAAGCAGCGCGATGTCTATAAGACCAGTTCTCTGCTTGTGACCCATCGTCTACAAGACGCGTTCACCATGGCCAGTCACTACTTTGATCGCGCGCAGAACAAAATGGTTCCCATCGACGACGGCGACCAGCACGATCTTCACACCATGTTCCTGATTCTTCGCGACGGTCACATCATCTTCGAAGGGACTGCGGCAGAACTGTTGCTCTGCAACGACCCCTATATCCGGGAATATTTGAGTTAGACGCGGTTGAGATTGCGGCGTAGGGCCGAGGGGTGGAGTACGCCTTCAGGCGTACAGAATATGTCTACCCAGGGAGATTGGCTTCAGCCGCTGAGGTAAGGTGACAGCAAATCACCTCAGCGGCTAAGCCGGGTACTCCTAACTCCGGCTGTTAATGCACGCCTGAACAGGCCGCTGAAAAACTCAAAAGCAGATCCCTCGTCGGCCTAAAGGCCTCCTCGGGATGACAAATTCAAAGGACTCGTGACGGCGCACCTAAAGGTGCGCCCCTTCAAAACTCGGCGAAATCGACTTCTTCAGCAGCCTGAAAGGCGTCCTCCACCCGGACTATAGCGGCTACAATCTGCCTTAGTCGCCCTACTTGGCGGCAGCGCGCATCTTGGCGAACTCGGCCATGCGCTCCTGCATACGCGCCAAACGCTCGCGTTTTTCCGGTGTACCCTCCACCACCTTTTCCACATTCTGCAGGAACTCCGGTGACTTCATCACCTGCCGCATTTGCTTAACGAAGGGCTGTACCTTGGCGTACACAAAGTACATTTCGCCCAACGTATCGTCCGCCAGTGCTGGATTCAGAGTTCCGTGGACGATGAAGGCAGCGACCATCTCCCAGTAGCTCAGAACCTGGCGCGCATAGGCGTTTTCCTTGGTGCCGAACGCTCCCATCACGGCCATCAGTTCCTCGAATGAAGACGGGGAAAATGTGGCGAAAAAATCCCGCGCCTGCCGCATAACCGCTTCGCGGCGCAAGTCATATAGTTTCAGGACGAGTCTTGCATCTTCGTAAGTAGGCTGTGAATTGCTCATGATTCCTCCAGGTGAGATCAGGTTGGAAAAGCCGTCGTGACGACGGCTTCTGTTTACATTCGATGATGAAACTACTTCTCTGGCATCAGCTGCACTACTTCTGGGCTGGAGCCGGCATCTTGGAGAAGGCTTCTTTGGCGCGGCGCTCCATCTCCGCGGGAGGAACGTCTTCGACGTGTTGTCCCAAGGCCCAGCGGTGGCCAAAGGGATCTGTGATCTGACCGTAACGATCGCCCCAGAACTGGTCTCCCAGGGGCATGGTGACCTTCGCGCCCGCGGCCACAGCCTGATTGAACAAGTTGTCGATGCCCTCTTTAACGTAGAGATTCAGCACCACCGGGCTGCCACCAAGGGTTATCGGCGAGCCGCAGCCAAAGCCGGGGAATACGTCAGCCAACATCAGCCTGGCGCCACCGATATTCACTTCGGCGTGCATTACCTTGCCGTCGGGCGTTTTATGGACTCCCAGAATCTCACCGCCAAACGCATCTCTGTAAAACTCCGCAGCTTTAACGCCATTGTCGACGATCAGGTGGGCAATGATCGTTGCGTCCTTCAATTGTCCTGCCATGTTCTCATCCCTTTCTCACATAAAACGCCCGGCAACGTAACCGGGCGGATTGGATTGACAATCTCAATATTATGCAACAGCCTCAGGCCTTAATTCGCGCGAGTAGTCACATTTAATCGTGCTTTCATCACCCGCTTTTTTCTTGCCGCGTCGTTTGGGTTGGTCGGCCTCGGCGCTCTCAGTTCGCCTGTTGTTCGGGCAGACCAGGAACGTTCCCGCCTTCAAGGTCTTCTCCACAAGGTATGGGTTGCCACATTCCGGACAGGGCTCGTCTACCAGCTTGTAGGCTGACGTGAACTTGCACTTGGGATAATTCGAGCAGCCGTAGAAGAGATTGCCGCGGCGCGCCTTTTTCTCTGCCAGATCGCCGGTCTTGCACTCCGGACACTTTACGCCAATGTAGTTCTGCTTCACCCACTTGCACTCAGGATAGCCGCTGCACGAGATGAACTCGCCGAAACGGCCGTGACGCAGCAGAAGATTCCGCCCGCACTGCGGACACTTTTCGTCGAGCGGAATATCCGGGACCTTCTTGCCCTGGTCGAGGCGGCGCGTGGTCTTGCAGTCCGGATATCCGGTGCAGGCCATGAACTGCCCGAAGCGGCCGCGCTTCAGCACCATCGGCCTGCCGCAATTCTCGCAATACTCTTCCTGCGTGGTCTCCTGTATGTCGGCCGAGTCCAGGTCTGGCAGGTCGATCGGATTTTCCTTGGTGAAAGTGCAACTGTTGGGATCGGTCTTGTCATACGCGCTGCAGGCGTAGAACGAACCGTGCTTGCCCCACTTGATGACCAGCGGCGAGCCGCACCGTTCGCACTTCTCGTCGGTGGGCTTCTCCATCCGCTTGACGTTCTCCATGTGCTTTTCAGCGTAATGGAGTTCTTTCTCGAACTTCTTGTAGAAGTCCTTCAGCGCGTCGGTCCAAGTCTCCTTGCCGTCCTCAATCTCGTCCAGTTCCTCTTCCAATCGCGCGGTGTACTGCGGATCGAAAATGTCCTTGAAGTTGGCCACCAGCAGGTCGGTCACGACAAGTCCGATCTCGGTGGGAATGAACTTACCTCCCACTTTCTGGACGTACTGGCGCTCCTGGATGGTGCTGATGATCGCCGAGTAAGTTGATGGCCGGCCGATGCCACGCTCCTCCAGTTCCTTTACCAGAGACGCTTCATTGAAGCGCGGAGGCGGTTCGGTAAAGTGCTGCTCGGGGTTCAAGCCCTTCAAAGTCAGCTTCTGTCCCGCCACCAGCAGCGGCAGTTTGTGCTTGAGCGCCTCGTCCTCTTCGTCCTTGATGTCCTTAGACTCTTCGTAAACCTTGAGGAAGCCTTCGAACTTAAGCACCGAGCCGGTCACGCGGAAGCGGTATACGACGTTTCCGCTCTTGGCATCGATGTCGACAGTCGTCTGATCGAAGATCGCGGGGTTCATCTGCGACGCCACAAAGCGCTGCCAGATCAGCTTGTAAACTTTGTACTCGTCTTCCTGCAGAAACTGCTTCATCTGATCCGGATGGCGCGCCACCGAGGTCGGGCGTATTGCTTCGTGGGCCTCCTGCGCCGCCTTTTTCGACTTGTAGGTGTTCGGCGACTCGGGCAGGAACTCTTTGCCAAAGTCCTTGCCGATATACTCACGCACCTCAGCCAGCGCGTCATTTGACACCTGCGGCGAGTCGGTACGCATGTAAGTGATGAGGCCGACTGTGCCTTCCTCGCCTCCCAGATCGATGCCTTCATAGAGGCGCTGCGCGATCATCATGGCGCGCTTTACGCTGAAGCGCAGCTTGCGCGAGGCGTCCTGTTGGAATTTGCTGGTGGTGAAGGGAGCGGCGGGACTGCGGCGCCGCTCGCGCGTATCGATCGAGCGGACCGCCCAGTCGGCATTCTCCAGCGCAACTTTGATCTTCTCGGCTTCTTCGCCATTGGGAATCGGCGTCTTCTCGTCGTCGATTCCGATAAACCGCGCATCGAAGGCAGGCGGCTTCTGTCCCTGCAAATGGGCGTCGATGGTCCAATACTCTTCCTTGACGAACGCCTTGATCTCGCGTTCCCGCTCGACGATGAGGCGCAGCGCCACGGTCTGCACGCGGCCGGCGGAAAGTCCGCGGCGCACCTTATCCCATAGCAGCGGAGAAATCTGATAGCCGACCAGGCGGTCGAGGACCCGCCGGGTCTGCTGCGCGTCGACCAGGTTGGTATCGATGTCGCGAGGATGCAGGAATGCCTCCTGCACGGCGCGCTTCGTGATCTCGTTAAAAGTGACGCGGCGGATGGGGATGATCGCGCCCTTCTTGCCTTTCGTCTTCTTGCCGTCAACCCGCTCTCCGCCCAGCTCTTCAGCCAGGTGAGCGGCGATGGCTTCGCCTTCGCGGTCCGGGTCAGGCGCCAGGTAGATGGCGTTCGCCGTCTTGGCCAGTTTCTTCAGCTTGGCAACAACTTTTTCCTTGCCGGGAATGACGACGTACTCGGTGGAGAAATCGTTGTCCAAGTCGACGCCCAGCGACTTCTTGGGCAAGTCCTTGATGTGCCCCAGCGAGGCTTCCACGTCGTAGCCCGAGCCGAGATATTTTTGGATCGTCTTCGCTTTAGCGGGCGATTCGACGATAACTAAACCTTTTGCCAATAGAACCTCTGGATTGCTGATTACGTGTATGAAGCTAGCACGGTGGCCCGTTTGCGGCAAAGCCGCGAGCGGGCCGGGCTCTTAGCCCTTAGCTGTTAGCTCTTAGCAAACTGCGGACTAGTGCGTCCTTCTGCAGGACGCCGGACGCGCTTATAAAAGCCTGTCAACATTCGTCTTATCTCGCTCAACTCCGCGTCCAATTGCCGGTATTCGGAGGGTTGAAAGTACTCCAAATCCCTTCCAAGTCGCAATAGATAGTCCAATTCGCTTGCCGATCCCATTGCGATCTGCAAAAAGCGGCCCATATCCCCGTCGCCCCACCTTCCGCAGCCTTCAGCCAGATTGGTCGGAATCGATGCTCCGGCACGCCGAATTTGACTCGTCAAACCAAACATCTCGGATTTCGGAAAATGATCAGTGGCTCGGTATAGAGCGAGCGTCAATTGGTGCGATCGCTCCCAGACAAGCAGGTCGTTGAAGTCTCTCATCACCCCTCCCGACTATTCGGACGCAGTTGGAATCAACTGACGATTGCTAACAGCTAAAGGCTAAGAGCTAAAAGCCCGCGAAGCTGACAGCTCAATCGGCGCTCCGCGCCGCCTCACATCGTCCGCACATAATACTTCCCCGGCAGCTGCCGGATGTTACCACTCATTTCCAACTCAAATAGTGCGGCGAAGATCTCCGATGACGACAGATGCGAGGAAAGGCGTTCAACCAACTGGTCGATGTGGGTGGATTCGTCAGATCGCAACAACCCCAGCACTCTCTTTTCATGAGGCGACAACTGCGCCGCCTGAAACAATGATGCTGATGGGCCCGTCTCCGATGCAGGCTGCTCGGTAGGAGTCAAAGCCAGACGAGTGTCCGCGGGAAGCTCTTCCCACACATCTTCCCAGGTGGCTACGAGCGCAGCCCCCCGCTTTATCAAGGTGTTAGGACCCCATGACATCTTATTCGTAACGTTGCCCGGAACCGCGAGAACCTCCCGTCCCTGCTCCAGCGCGCAACGGGCTGTCACCCGGGTCCCGCTGTACTCCCCTGCCTCGATGACCAGCACGCCGATGGAGATGCCGCTGATGATCCGGTTGCGGATGGGAAAGTTCTGCGGAGCGGGAAATGTGCCCAAAGGGAATTCGGACAAGATTGCTCCACCCGTGTCCAGAATCTGGTCGCTTAGCTTCTGGTTTTCTTTGGGATAAACCTGATCGATTCCAGTGCCCCAGATCGCGACGGTGCAACCGTGGGCGTTGAGGGCTCCACGATGGGCGGCGCTGTCAACTCCGCGCGCCATCCCACTGAATATGACCAGGCCTCTGGCCGCAAGATCGCATGCCAGGCGCTCCGCCATGCCTACTCCATAGGGGGTGGGATGCCTAGTTCCGACAATTGCAATTCCAGGTTTATCAATAACTTCAGCATTACCCTTAAGGTACAGCGCGAGAGGTGGATCATAGATTTCCAGCAGCTGTTTGGGGAACTCCGCATCTCCGGGCACAATGAGGGAGACGCCCGCCTCGCGTGCGCGGTCGTATTCGACGGCAGCAAGTTCGAGCGACTTACCCAAGGCAATGCTCTGTGCAGCAGCCGCAGGCAGTCCGGCCGCCTCCAACTCGGTCAATGATGCCGTGAAGAGCCGATCGGTCCCGCCGAAGCGCTCAACCAACTTTCGTCCGCGGCCGGCTCCCACGCCGGGGGTCAGGGACAGGGCCAGCCATTGCAGTTTGCGGGTCAGTGCGAAATCTTCTGCCCGGACCAACACTTCGGCGTCCATGGAAACTCCAGGATCCGGCTGGGCCCAGATGAGCGGAGGGTAACCTGCGCCGAGGTTACCGTCAAGGACGCTCGTCACGCGCGCCGGTGCCGGACGTCTTCACCACGGAAGCACGGAGAACACGGAGAACACGGAGGCTTCTCTTCTCTTCCGTGCCGTTCCCTTTCTGTTGACGTTTTTTCTCTGATCTTTTTATTTTTGACTTTTCTTCTTTCTCCGTGCTCTCCGTGTCTCCGTGGTGAAATGCATTCAACGGAATGGCAACGCTGCCCCGTCCGTTTTGTTAGACTCAATCCTTCATGCCGGGCTTGCGTATCTCTGCTATTTCCTTCCTGAACACTGCGCCCCTGATGTGGGATTTCGAACACGGCGATGCCGGCCGGGACTTCGAAATCAACTACACCCTCCCTTCGGTGTGCGCGGCTGCGCTGGCGGCCAGGCGAGCCGACATAGGCATCATTCCGGCATTCACATATGCGCAAATACCCGGTCTGGTTATCCTGCCCAACATCGCCATTGCCGCTAAAGACCGGGTTCGTTCCATCCTGCTCGTAAGTAAAGGGCCCATCGGTGATGTCCGCACCGTCGCAGCGGACACCTCCTCGCGTACGTCCGTTGCTCTATTGCAGGTCCTGTTCGCGAAGTTCTTCGGCGGGGCGCGCCTGGTGACGCCCCATCCTCCCAAGCTCGACGAAATGCTGCGCGCTCATGACGCAGCGCTGCTGATCGGTGATGCCGCTTTACAGGTTCCGCTGGATGCTGGGTATCATCTCTATGACCTGGCTCACGTCTGGCACCGAGCTACGGGAAAGCCATTCGTCTTTGCGTTCTGGGCAGTTCGGCTTGACGCGCTAAACCAGCAACCCGCAGGGATGAATTTGGCGAGGGTGTTTCAGCAGTCCCGTGATCACGGGCTCGAACCCGGCAACCTTGATGTCATCGCCCGCGAATGGTCTCCGAAGCTGGGACTCAGCGAGGACGACATTCGCAGCTATCTCACGGAGAACATCCACTACTATCTCGACCGCGAGAACCACGCCGGCCTCAAGCTCTTTCTGCAATATTCGCAGGAGATCGGACTCATCCCAGCAGTTCCCGACCTGCGATTCCTCGGTCCGGTTGCGTTCGGCAGCCCGCGAAAATAATCCACGGCGAGAGCATGTGCCTGATCTCACAAGCCTGTTCCTGCTTGACCTGATCCATTCGCCTCTGTTCTGCTTCTAACAGACTTAGAAACTCTTGCACACCGTCCCCGGAAAGGGCCAATGCATCTGCTCGCAGCCGTTGTGGTGAAGAAGACGCTCATGCACCTGGTCAGGCGACTGGGTGGTCCCGGGCTGATCGCCCTTGGGCTGATCGACAACTCCTTCATCCCATTGCCCGGCGGCATGGATGCGGCGACCATTTTGTTGGCTGCGGCGCGCCATGAGCCCTGGTGGTATTACGCCGTCACGGCGCTTATTGGATCGCTCATTGGCGGCTACCTGACCTACCGGATCGGCGTCAAAGGCGGCGAGGAGACGCTGGACAAGAAGCTCTCGAAGAAGCGTGCTGATCAGGCCAACCGCATCTTCAAGCGGTATGGATTCTGGTCGGTTGTGGTAACGGCCATCAGCCCTCCGCCGGTGCCGATTGTCCCGACCCTGATTGTTGCGGGCGCCCTGAAGTATCCGCCCGTGAAGTTTCTGACGGCGCTGGCACTGGGACGAGGCGCACGCTACACGCTGCTCGCCTACCTGGGACACCGTTACGGACGGCATATCGTAGGCTGGCTGAGCCGTTACTACCAGCCCCTGCTCTACGCCTTGATTGGGCTCGCGGTGGTCGGCGCGCTGGTGGCACTTTACTATTGGCGACGCCAGCGGCAAAAGCCGCAGTCCGATAGCGGTAGCAGTCCGGTCAAGAACGTCGCCTGAGCGATGTTAGCTCGTCTTTCGCAACCTGTCGCACTTGTTGAAACGCCGGTAGTGGGTCAGTCTGATTTCCACAGGGGATGCGCGGCCGACAAGAATCTAATCGCCAAACTACTCATTGCCCAGTAAGATTTTCTCAGAGGTTAGTTGCGATGACATCATCATGGCAGACCGACATAGGACATCTTGCATGCCGCTGGTCTGAGGTGGGTCAATACGTCCAATACAATCCGTCTTGGATGCAAGAGACTAAAGATATGCAGAGCGGTCACTTACCACCCGTTCCCGATTTTGCCAGCCACAGTCCTTTTGGCGGACCCTCCTGGTTTCAACTGCGTACTCCAAACCGTTCCTCCGAATAGCTCTGTGGAAATCAGACTGACCCACTACCGAAACTTCCATCGGGTTAGGGCCGTCGCGAACTGCTTCTCTGGAAACGCAAACACTGTCCTCGGTTCTACTTTGAACAATGCGCCACTCGCTCTCAGATCAATCGGCCAGCCTGTGTCCGTCGTACTGGCGCTCTGCAGAATTGCAACAGCGGCCAGAGCGGCCGCTGTTAACGTGGACCGCGTAAACGTTTACTTTGCGCCGTGTGCCTCAACGTGATGTTTGGCGGCTTCCTCGGCGTGATGGGTCGCATGGACATGGTGGCCGTGGGCTAAGTGCGCGTGGTGCGCAGCCGCCTCGTGATCGCCTTGCTCGTGGTGTTTGGCGGCTTCGTGATGGTGCTTGGCCGCATGCTCATGATGCTCGGCGGCTTGAGAATGATGATGCGCAGCTTCCTTCGACATGAGTGATTTCCTTTCAGGTGAAGGATTCCGATTTAGAAATTGGACTCTTGTGCATTTTCGTGAGTACACATTTCACCTGGGTTTCGAGAACATAAATTGACGGTGAATTGTTCAGGCGCAACGAGGGCGATACTCCCTCCGCGACGTCTGGACGGGTGCGACCAGGGCATTGCCGATCGCCAATTTTGGTCAGCCAAAAGAAAGCCGCCGGACATCAGCGATGACTCCGGCGGCACAATCGGAAGCAGAATTCAGCGGCGAACTTCAATAGGCAAAGTACGGCCCGGTTCCTCCGGTAGTGCCCGCTCCGTCAATCGCCGTGAACACATCTTTCCCATAGAAGAACGACAGTCCCCAGTCGAATGCGGCAGGCGTGCTTATATAAGGCCCCCCAAGGGTGCTGAAAGCACTATTGCTACCCTGGAAGAGAGTGCCTGCATTCTCGATGCTGAAGGGGACCTGTACCCCCGAGCTCATGGTTGTTCCCTGGTTGCTGGCCGTCAGGTTGTCAGGCGACGTGGTTGGGCAAAACCATTGGTCTAAAGCACCGCCGCAGACATTGATGCTGGAATCGTTGAAGAAATACGCGTTCGAGCCACTGTCAAGGAAACCGGGGATGCTGCTTCCATTGAAGGTAGTAGTCAAATTGCCGGCATTGTTGCCGCTGTCGGGCACGTCATACACCGTTGCGCAGCACAGGTTATTGTTCGATTGCGTGCCGATTCCGAAGATCAATGAGCCGGTTACAGTCGAGGAACCACCGTCGGGAACCGAAGGCAGATAGATGAGCACTCCGTTATTGTCGACCGAAAACGCCGTCACCGGGTTCGGTAATTGTTGCGCGATAGCAATGTTGGCGGGAGTGCAACCCGAAGACGGACAGTCATAGTAAATGCACGGGTTGTTGTTGCTGCCGTTACAGCTGGAGCCTTGAGTCACGCAGTATGCTCCGCAGTCGTTCGCGAACAGGCCCACGCCGATCAAGCCGTTGGCGCCGAAGGCGTTCAGGCTGTCGCCCTCGTTACCCGCTCCACCCGATGGATTCTGGCTGGAGCAACTACTTGGAACGCCTGGCGAGCTTGAGGATGGGACGATGACCTGCACAGGAACGGCTTTTGCTGTTTCGCCGGAGACGACGACGTCTGCGGTATTGACCGTTCCCCAGACATAACCGTCAAGGAACACCAGACACTCGCCATAGGGGTCGTTGTTGTTATTGGGGTCGTTTTCCGCAGGCAACGAGAGGTTGAACTCGCCGCCGGCGGCGCTCGATAGCAATCGCAGACCCGAGGAACCGGTGTCCACCATCACGTGGTCAATGGTTTGACAGTCGGTCGTATTCGGTTTGCAAACCAGGACGCTGACGAATGCCACATTGCGAGAGACGTAGCCTACCCCTGATGGCCCTGCGTCAACTGTAAGCGGCGTAACGTTACCTCCGGCCGCAGGCGGATTCACGGTGACTTTCGCCGTTCCTGCCATGCTGGTGTCCTGCGTCGAAGTCGCCGTCACCGTGACCGACGTAATCGTAGTGACGGAGGGAGCAGTCAACAAGCCGGTCGCAGAGATTGAGCCGGCGTTCGCGGCCCACGTAACCGCCGAACTATAGCTACCCGTGCCGCTCACTGTCGCCGCGCACTGGCTGGTTCCACCCGAGCTGACGGTAGTTGGCGAACAACTTACCGTAACCGATGTGATCGTCGAGCTTGAAGATCCGCCGCCGCTGCCACCGCAGGCAGCCATCACGACAATGCTTCCCAATACAAGCAACAGCCCAAATCTGCGCATCATCACGAGATTATCTCCTTCAGCGGATATCGCTGGCTTGAACGCCCTGCGGCACTAATTGTGGAATGTAGGCTACGCCGTGGAAGCTGCGTAAGTGTCCGCTTTGCGAGAACACCAGGCCAGGGGTTTCAATCATGACTGCACCGCGGCGCTGTCGGGGCGTTTGTGTGCCGGCTTGCAGCTCACTGGCCTGCTGCGCGGCTTTCTGGTCCGCGATGGCTTGCTGCAGCTGCTGATAATACGGACCCAGCAATTGCTCGAAATTGGGCGGGAACTGGCCGTCCCATGCGATGCCAAACACCGCTCCCGCGGGCGCGACATACTCGCGCACCTTGGCTCCCGAAGACAGGGTGATTTCGTGCACGGCGTACGTGCCATTGTCCACGCTGCTGAGCGTGCCCTTCCATCGCGCCTGATCGGTCAGTACCGAGCCTGCGGTGTCGCCCAGCGCTGCCCACATGGGAATCGCCAGCAACATCGGAAGCGCAGGCCATAGCATTCGAACCAGCGGCCTTGCAGTCGAAGTAAGGAGCTTCATTGCTTTTGCCTTCTTTCCCAGCGGCCCGAAGTTTCTGCCGGCCGAGACTGGAATATGCTCGTAATGTTAACTGAAATTCTACGTGTCAGGCGGCTGAGCGAGATAATCGCCGGAGATATAAACGCGGCTTTAACGGCATTGTTTCGCCGATGTTTGTTCAATTCAGGTGCACAAATACTCGCCTTCGCGTGCTCGATCCGTCGCGGACACCCAAGGGCACAACCGATCCAGCGCTTCCCTACTGACTCTGAGACCGCTAAAATGTAGTGTGGGGTTGCAATCCGCCCGCATTTCTTCTTATGTCGTTGACGAAAGCTCAAGCGCTGGAGATGTATCGCTCCGATGATCTGATTGGCATCGGGATGGAAGCTGACGCGGTGCGCCGCAAACTTCATCCTGACGGAGTGGTCACCTACATCATCGACCGCAATGTTAACTACACAAACTTCTGCACCGAGTATTGCACCTTCTGCGCTTTTTACCGTCCATTGAAGGGCAAGCTGGCGAAAGAAGGCTACGTCCTCGACTTCGAAACTATCTACGACAAGGTGCAGGAGACGGTGGAGTTGGGCGGCACGGGCGTATTGCTGCAAGGCGGTCTGCATCCCGACCTGAAGATCGAATGGTTCGAGGATTTATTGCGCGGCTTGAAGCAGCGCTTTCCGCAGGTGCATCTGCATTGCTTCTCGGCGTCTGAGATCATCTGCATCGCCGAGGTCAGCAGTCTCAGCATTGAGGACACGATCCGGCGCTTGCGCGATTCCGGGCTGGATTCCATTCCTGGCGGCGGCGCGGAGATCCTGGACGACGAGGTGCGCTACAAGATTGCCCGCCTCAAGTGCCTGACCAACGATTGGCTCAACGTCCATCGCACCGCCCACAAGCTCGGCATGAGAACTACGGCGACGATGATGTTCGGCGTAGGCGAAACCTACGAGCATCGCATCAATCATTTTCAGGCGATCTACGATTTGCAGGAAGAGACTGGCGGCTTCACAGCATTCATTCCCTGGTCGTTTCAACCGCAAAATACCGCGCTTGGCGGGCGCGGATGGGACGAGGCCACGGCCGTTGAGTACCTGAAGACGCTGGCCATCGCACGCATCTTCCTCACTAACTTCGAAAATGTTCAGTCAAGCTGGGTGACGCAAGGGCTGAAAGTCTGCCAGACCGGACTGCGCTTCGGCGGCAACGATGTCGGCTCGGTGATGATCGAGGAGAACGTGGTGCGCGCCGCCGGAGTCCGCAACTGCACCACTGAGGAAGAGCTGCGGCGGATCATTCGCGACGCCGGATTCCGTCCCGCGCAGCGCGACACGCTCTATACCAAATTCTTCCTTAATTAACTGGTTATTTAAGGAGACAGCGGTCTCTCACCGCGAAGGCCGGTGTGAACGCGTCTGCTATAATCAAGCAGTGATGCGCTTCTGCTGATCCCGTCGGACACAGCGCGTATCGTCTTCGCAGTTCCTGCCTTAGTCGGGGAGTGGCTCAGCCTGGTAGAGCACCTGGTTCGGGACCAGGGGGTCGGAGGTTCAAATCCTCTCTCCCCGACCAATATTTCCCAATTACTTATCACCGCGCCAAGAACTGCAAAACCCACCCGCTGTTCTTACACCAGTTGCTCTAGCACGCCAGACCCGCATATTTTCATTTGCGCAAGCTGCGTGTTCGCAGGTAAGGTATTGGGACCGCTTTTCACAATTCCAAACAGCTGCCAGGCGTCATCCGTCCCGCGCCAGACAGGAGACTTCGTGTTTTCACAGACGCTTCCCATCAGTTCTGAGGGCGGTCATACCAGCTTCCAGAACAATGTTCCCGATCTCGTTACCTCAGGTAAGGAGCTTCCAACCTTCAAGTTTGAGCTAGAGAAATCTGCAGGACGTGCGCTGGAGGGCAGCTACGGCAAAGAGGCCACTGTGGAACAGCTGCCGATATCGAAAGGGATCGCCGGTGTCTCCATGCGCATGGAACCGGGCGTGATGCGGGAGCTTCACTGGCACGCCACAGCGGCGGAGTGGGCTTTTGTCACCGAAGGTCGGGTGCGCACCACGGTCATTGATCCGCAGGGCTGCTGCGAGACCAACGACTTCTATCCAGGCGATGTCTGGTATTTCCCGCGCGGTCATGGCCACGTTATCGAGACCGTTGGCGATCAACCTTGCCACTTCATTCTTGTCTTCGATAACGGCTACTTCTCCGAATTCGGCACCTTCAGCATCTCGGACTGGATCGGCCACGCTCCCAAAGAGCTGCTCGCCAAGAACTTCGGCGTTCCGGCCTCGACCTTCGACAGTTTTCCGAAAAAAGAGGTCTACTTCGCCAAAGGTAAGATTCCACCGCCTATCGCCGCCCCGCCACTTCAGGGTTGGAAGATGCCTCCGCTCACTCACAAATACAGTCTTCTTTCGCAGAAGCCCTTTGAGACCTTCAGCGGCGGGCTGGAGTGGCGCGTCGATGGTTCTCAATTCCCTATTTCAACCACCATGACCGGCGTCGTCCTTGAGATGGAGGCGGGCGCGCTTCGCGAATTGCATTGGCATCCCAACGCTGCCGAATGGCAATACATCCTGAGTGGTGAATTCAGCGTGACCCTCTTCGGTTCGCAGGGTCGCTGGCGCGAAGAGAAGCTCGGCAAAGGAGATGTCGGCTACATCCCCCAGGGCTTCGGCCACTCCATTGAAAATGTGGGGAGTGACAAAGCGAGAATTCTCATCGTCTTTAACAACGGTCACTACCAGACCATTGATTTATCGCAATGGATCGCTGGAAATCCGACCGATGTTCTTGCCACCAATTTTGGTCAAGATGCTTCGTTGTTCGAGAAGTTCCCGCGCAAAGACGTGTTTCTGACCAAGTAGGTCAGTCGCAGTCGCATCGATGTTGCAGGGTTCACGTTGGCAACGGAGGGGTGGACATGGTTGGACGTATCGGGTTACGGGCCGCAATTCTCGCCGCTGCTCTAGCAGTGATAGTGCCGTCCCCGCGAGCTTCTGCTGCGGACGCGCCGCTGAAGTCCTACAAGGCTGCCGCCATTGTGTACGACCCGGCCTGGGGCGATCTGGACGGCAACATCTCCCGCATCGCGGCCGCAGTGGATGCAGCTGGCGCGCAGGGCGTGAAGCTTGCGGTGCTCCCCGAGCAGGCCACGATCGGCTACATCTTCGACAGCTTTGCGATGGTGCGCCCGTATCTCGATACCGTGCCGGGTAAGACGACGGACGTCCTCGCGAAGGTAACGGCGCGACGCCACATGTACGTTGCGGTAGGCATCGCTGAACTCGATCCGGTCACCGGCCTTGGTTACAACACCGCTGCCTTGGTCGGTCCCAACGGATACATCGGCAAGTATCGTAAGCATGGCCTGAACTCTCAAGACCAGGCGTGGGTCACTCCCGGCGACGGCGGCTTTCCGGTCTTCGACACCGAACTCGGCCGGCTCAGCATGCTGATCTGCTACGACGATACCTATTGGCAGTATCCGCGACTTGCAGCGCTGCACAATGTCGACGTCGTCGCATGGCTGAGCAGCTCCGATCGCGTTACTCCAGGCACGCCGGCCGCCGAGGCAAAAGGAGACCACTCAACCGTTGCCACCGTGCAGCATATCGCTGCGTTCAATGGCGTCTGGCTGGTTGCCGCGACGCGTGACGGTATCGAGAAGAACCCGCAGACCGGCCAGACTCTCTACTACAACGGCGGATCGAGTATCTGGGACCCGTCGGGCAATAAGGTCGCCCAGGCGCCGGTCGTGCAGCCCGAGGTGTTATCGCCCGGCGCGCACGGCATCGTCACCGCTGAGATCACTCCGAGAATGAGCACGCCAATCCGCAGCGCTGTGCTGGCGCGACGCAGACCGGAGATGTACGGCCTCCTCGCACTTCATCGCGCTCCTACGGACCCGAACGCAACGACTGCACCCAAGGACATCATGGTCAAAGCCGTTTTCTGGCCGATGGCGGGCAAGCCGCCTGCTGCGCTTCCGCAGCCACCACGCGGCGGCTTGCTCGTGCTGCCGGAGTTGTTCTCGGTTGGAGCCGACGCAGGAAGCGCGGCGTACACAGCGGCAGCCGAATCCCGCGGGGGTATCTCGGAGCAGCGCTTGTGCGAGGCCGCAAAGTCCGGCGGAGGCTATGTTGTCGGCAGCTATCCCGAACGTGATGGCTCGAACGTTTATCACACCGTCGCACTGGCGGGACCGGAGGGAACGATTCTCGCGCGCTATCGTGCGACACACCTGCCCCCGAATCAGACGCAATGGGCCAAGGAAGGCAGCGACTGGGTTGTGGTTCCGACGCCGATTGGAAGGATTGGCCTGACCCTGGGCGAGGAGCTATCGGTGCCGGAGGTCTTCGGCACTCTGAGCGCGTCGCGGGCCGATTTGCTGGCAGCTCCGATGGGCACGCCATCCGGCGTTACCATGCAGGAAGATCCCAAGCTTTTCAACCAGCCCTATCCTCCCGAGACGCCGTTCGCGCCAATGGCAGCCGCGAAGCTCGGGCAGACCTGGGTGGTGATGAGTGGGTGGAGCGACGGTCAACACGTTTCAGCCGCCGTGTTCGGTCCGGAACCCGTGATCGCGACTCCTCCACGGATTCCCCCGGCCGGCAAGAATGATATCGAGACGCAAATCACCATCGCGTGGCCTGGAACATGGTTGAATCAAAGCCACCTTATCGACGGCCAGCGTCCTGCCAGCACGTTGCCGATAGCGCTTGATCCCGCGTCATCGTGCTTCCAGCAGTGGGCGAAGGATCCCGGTTGGAAATACGGTTGCTGAACGATCGATTGTTCAGACATGGCGATGTCGGGCGATCGTGACCCATCGTGCTTTCACGGTTCTCAGGTAGTATTTCCCTCATCCGGGCCTTTAGCGTCGCTCACATGCTCGCGTGATCTTGGTCACGGCCCCAAGTACGAACACCCCTCATGCTGAAAAGATGACTCAGGGGACCTGAATGAATTATCCCATCTGGCAACTTGGATTTCCCGGGGGACTGCTGATCGCGGCTGTAGCCGTGCTTCACGTCTTCATCTCCCACTTCGCAGTCGGAGGCGGCGCCTACCTTGTTCTAACCGAGCATCGCGCCTACGCGCACAACGATTCGGAGCTGCTGGGATATGTGAGGCTGCATTCCAAGTTCTTCGCGTTGCTGACCGTCGTTCTTGGGGCGGTGACCGGCGTGGGCATCTGGTTCACTATTGGATTGGTCAGCCCGGAAGCAACGTCATCACTCATTCACACCTTCGTCTGGGGATGGGCAATCGAATGGGTGTTCTTCTTCGTCGAGATCGCTGCCGCGCTCATCTACGCCTATAACTGGGACACTCTCGACCGGAAGACCCATCTCATCATCGGCTGGATTTACTTCGTCGCCGCATGGCTGAGCCTGGTGGTGATCAACGGGATTATCACCTATATGCTCACGCCCGGGCGCTGGCTGGAAACCAGAACTTTCTGGGACGGTTTGTTCAATCCCACCTACTGGGCCTCGTTGTGGGCCCGCACGGCGATGGCAGCAGGTCTGGCTGGTATGTTCGGGCTGGTGACCGCGATGCGAGAGCGCTCTCCTCTGCGCGAACGCGTAGTGCGCTGGGCGGGCTGGTGGCTGGTGCTCGGAATTGCTGCGTTGCTTCCTTTGAGCCGCTGGTACTTCCATGACTTCCCTGCCTACTCGCGAGCGTATTTCAGCGGGACGTACATGGCCGTCAGTCATGCGCTGCGGGGAGGCGCGGCGTGTGCCGGAGTCGCGCTGCTGCTGGCGGTGGTGTTCGCGCTTCTACGGCCAAAGATGATGAACGCAGTGGTTGTGGCAGTGCTGCTGGTTGCGGGGTTCGGCGTCATGGGATCGGGCGAATACCTGCGCGAGTTCAGTCGCTATCCGTACGTCATCAACAGCTACATCTATGCCAACGACATCAGGATGGCCCAGCTTCAGGGCATCACCGCGAATGGCGTGGCCAAAACTTCACCGTGGGTTGAAACGAGCGCTGAAGACTCAAACTCCTATGGCCGGCAACTCTTTGTGATGGAGTGTGGCACTTGTCATTCTGTCGAGGGCTATCGCGGAATGCGCAAGTTCGCCCGTGGATGGGACGCAAAATTTGCCAGCGAGCTCCTGCTGCATCTGCCTATAGTTCGCGAGACGATGCCACCGTTTGCCGGCGATGATCATGACCGCGCAGCTCTGGGCGGCTATCTCGCCTCCCTGGCGCCGGCAACACCCACTGGTGCGAACGAGAAAGCGCTTGGACAGCAGGTATTCGCGATTCATTGCTCCATGTGCCACAGCGTGGGAGGTCAGCGGCGGCCGCTGGACTTGAAGGGAACGGACCCCGACGCCATCGTAGGCATGGTCGGATCTCTGCATGACATGAGTCCGGATATGCCGTCCTTTACCGGCACCGACGCTGAGCGTCACGCGTTGGCCGTTTATCTGAGCAATCCCAGCCAGTAGTCAGCAGGAGGATTCATCGTTATGAATTTGCCTATTCCACATACCGATCCCATGCCGTTGCCGGCGCCTGTCTGGCTTCTGCGCACGCTCCTCCTGCTGACCTTCTTCCTCCACGTCCTGTTCATGAACTGCCTGCTGGGAGGTACGGCAATCGCGCTCATCTGCATGATGAGGCGCAAGAGTTCGGCATATTGCGCGCAGCTTGCCGGCGATCTCGGCCGCCTACTGCCTTCGATTTTTGCCTTCACCATCACGCTTGGCGTTGCGCCGTTGCTCTTTCTGCAAGTGATGTATGGACAGTTTCTTTACGCCAGTTCGATCCTGATCGGCGTGCCCTGGCTAGGGATTATCGTGATGGTTGTTCTCGCCTACTACGGCGTCTACTTCTATTCCATGCATAAGCAGAGCGGCATGACAACTGCCGTTCTGGCTCTTGTGGTGCTGCTGCTGGCGTCGATTGCTTTCGTCTACAGCAATAACTTCACCCTGATGTTGTCGCCGGAGCGGTGGCTGGAAATTTATCGCAGCAATGCCGGCGGCTGGACTCTGAATTGGTCTGAACCTTCGCTGCTGCCGCGATACCTTCATTTTGTCCTGGGCGCCTTCGCGGTTTCCGGACTGGGTTTGCTGGTGCTGGGTCTTCGTCAGAAAGCAGACGACTATCGCCAGTGGCTCATTGAACAGGGATCGATGCTGTTTACCGGCGCTACCATCCTCAATTTCGGAGTGGGATTCTGGTTTCTGGCGAGATTACCGGTTTCGACGCGGCTGGCGTTTATTGGCGGCAACGGCTTTGCAACCGCGTTGCTCGGGATTGGAATGCTTCTGCCCCTGGCTGCGATCGCCCATCTCATCATGGCGAAAGCCAACAAGTCTCCGCAGCGGCAATTGGTGATCGGCGTAAGCTGCGGCGTGCTGACGGTGGCCGTGATGGTCATCATGCGCGACGTGCTGCGAAATCTTGCGCTCGCGCCCTACTTCAGTCCCAACCAGCTGCCGGTTGCGCCGCAATGGAACATCATCGTGATCTTCGTGGTTTTATTCGTGGCCGGGCTGGGGACCTTGTATTACATGCTGCGTAAGGTTGCGATTGCAGGCAGGATGCAGGCAGCAGCTCAAAAGGCTGAGTAAGTGCGAAGCTGACGTTCCGCCCTTGCCGCAGCCACCGTGATTGGCACCACGATCGCCGGTGACGACATTTCGCCACAACTCAGGAGCCCGCTAGTCCTGGAACGCGACTTCTGCTGGTGAAGACCTGCTTCCCTGTTCAGTACGCACCGATAGCAATGCCAGCGCGCACGAGCCCAGACGCGCCATCTTGTGCTCGGTTCGGACGCTCATGATGACTGGCGCGCGCGCACCAACGATTATGCCAGCGCTCTGCGCGTCGGCCATGTATTCCAATTGCTTGACCAGCATGGTGCCTGCCTCGAGGTCAGGCATGACGAGGATATCCGCTCTTCCTGCGACAGGCGACGCGATCTTTTTGTTCCGGGCAGCTATTTCGGAAACTGCAACGTCGTACCCCAAGGGCCCGTCGAGCAAACCGCCTGTAATTTGACCCCGGTCGGCCATTTTGCATAGCACCGCCGCCTCAAACGAAGAGGTCAATCGTGGAGTCAGGACGTCCTGCGCGGACAGGACCGCCACCTTAGGTTCCATCAGACCCACTGCGTGTGCAAGGTCGATCGCATTCTGGACGATGTCGCGCTTGTCCATGACCGTTGGCGAAACGTTGAGGGCTGTGTCGGTAATGAAGAGAGGCCGCGGAAAGCCCGGCACCTCCATGTCAGACACGTGGCTCATCCGCCGCGCAGTACGTAAGCCCGGCGGGGCGTCGACAAAGTGCATAAGTTCGTCGCATGGCAGGCTGCCCTTCATCAGCGCCTCCACCTTGCGCTCACGCGCCATGGCTACGGCACGCTCGGCGGCTTGATGGCTGTGCTCGGTATAGTCTGTGTCGAACTGCGAAATGTCGATCTGTGCCTTTTCTGCGGCCGCGCGGATTTTCTGCTCAGGTCCCACCAATACCGGAATAATCAAGTTTTCTTCGGCGGCCTCGAAGGCTGCCAGCAGAGACGGCGCATCGACCGGATGAACCACCGCCGTGAGAATCGGGTAGAGGCCGCGGCTCATCTCAATCAGCTGACGATAATGCCTGCCTCTTTCCAGCAGCCTCACCTCAGGCAGGGAGACGCGCTCGCGCGAGATTTTTTCCATAGGCGCGATGACCTCGGCCGTGCCGCTGATCACCACTTCGCCCCGCTGATTTACGGCCTGGCAGTCCAACGTCACCCGGTGTTTCTCGGCTTCCATCTCAGACACCTTCACGCTGACGACGATGGTGTCCCCCAGCCCTACAGGCCGGCGGAAGCGCAGGGATTGGCCCAGGTAAATCGCGCCGGGACCCGGCAGCTGCGTTCCCAGCACGGTGGATATGAGCGCCCCACCCCACATGCCGTGCGCAATGATCTTGTGGAACATGTCGCTCTTGGCGAACTCTTCGTCAACATGAGCGGGATTGACATCACCCGACATGATCGCAAACAGCTCGATATCTTTTTCCGTAAGAGTGCGGGAGATACTGGCGGTGTCGCCGATCTTCAATTCGTCGAATGTGCGGTTCTCAATCCGATCCAGAAGCGTGGGAAAGACCATTTCGTCTCCTAATTCTTGTTCCAGCCGGAAGGAAGTCTCGTTCCGGCGACGTTTTCCGCAGGTGGTGATGGGATGGGAATGTTGGAGCGACCGTGCAGGAATGAGTCAGAGCCATACGTAAGCCTCAGTATAGGCTTCAACTCAGCAAGCAACTATCGCCTGATAAGGAACCAAGCTGATGTATCCCTGAAGTACAATGGCTCGCATTCCACGGAGGAACTTCATGGCATTGCGCATTCTGTCGCATGGTTGTGCGCTGCTTCTGCTCTCGCTCACCGCATCGGCCCAGAATCCTGAGCTGTCGAAGACGGTAAAGGAATTCGTGCGCGTGCAGGCACCCAAAGCTGTTCTCACGCATGTGCGAATTATCGACGGCACGGGCGCGCCTGCGGTTGAAGATCAGAATGTTGTGATTGAAGCCGGAAAGATCACTGCAATCGAGAAGGGCGCTGATGTAAGCGCCGCCGAAGGCGCAACCGTCCTGGATCTTCGCGGATACACGGTGATGCCGGGTATTGTCGGCATGCACAATCATCTCTTTTACATTGCGCGGCCAAACCTCAACAGCCGGCGGCATTCTGAGCCTCCCCTGCTGGTGCCGCAGATGACGTTCTCGGCGCCGCGTCTTTATCTCGCCGGCGGCGTGACTACGATGCGCACCACAGGCAGCGTCGAACCTTACGCCGACCTCAACTTGAAGCACGACATCGACGCGGGCAAACTTCCCGGTCCGCAGCTCGATGTGACCGGACCGTATCTGGAAGGAAGCACAAGTTACTTTATCCAGATGCCGCATCTGACCAGCGCCGACGATGCGCGGCAAACAGTGGAATACTGGGCCGGCCAGGGCGTTACTTCCTTCAAGGCTTACATGAACATCACGCGCGCCGAGCTGAAGGCGGCGATTGATGCGGCCCACCAGCGCGGCCTCAAGATCACCGGCCATCTTTGCTCGGTTACCTACAGAGAAGCGGCCGAACTCGGTATCGATGACCTGGAACACGGCTTCGAGGTGAACACCGAGCTCGATTCCGGCAAGAAGCCTGACGTTTGCACTGGCTCTGGCGGCGAGGAGACGCTGGCCCGCATGGACCCGGGCGGGCCCGAAGCGAAGGACCTGATCCAAACGCTGGTCAGCCATCACGTGGCCATCACATCAACCCTGCCAGTCTTCGAAGGAGACATGGGCGGTGGACGTCCGCCGCTGCGTCAGCAGGTACTGGATGCGATGACTCCGCAGGCGCGTGAAGATTTCTTTCTTGTCCGGCAAAAGCCGGCCTCGGCACCTCCGCCGAAGATCGATCCAGCACTGCTGTGGAAGCATGAGCTGGGGTTGGAACGCGCCTTCGTTGCTGCCGGAGGATTGCTGCTCTCCGGTCCCGATCCCACCGGGTTGGGCGATGTGCTTCCCGGATTCGGCGATCAGCGCGGAATTGAATTGTTGGTCGAAGCTGGGTTCTCGCCGCTCGAGGCCATCAAGATTGCCACTCTGAATGGCGCCATCTACATGGGCAAAGACAAACAGATCGGTTCCGTGGCCGCGGGCAAGAATGCGGACTTGGTCGTGATCAAGGGCGATCCGTCGAAACAGATTTCCGACGTCGAAAACGTCGAGATCGTTTTCAAGGACGGCGTAGGCTATGACTCGCAGAAATTGCTGGATTCCGTAAGAGGAAAATACGGACTGTATTGATCACTGCGCTTTCGCCGCCGGCGCCGATTGTTTGGGGAACATCTGGCATCTACTGCTCGTATGTGGCCAGAGGAGTTCGCCATGCAAACTGTGCGGCAAGACATAGCCTACGCATTCCGCCAGATGCGTCAGTCGCCTATCTTTACGCTAACGGCGATGCTGACGCTGGCGCTGGGCATCGGTGCGACGACGGCCATTTTCTCTCTCATTCACACCGTAATGCTCAAGTCTCTGCCGGTGGTCGATCCGGCAAGCCTTTACCGCATCGGCGATGGCTGGGATTGCTGCGTAGAAGGCAGCCCTCAAGGGAATTGGGGAATGTTCTCTTATCCTTTCTACCTGCGGCTGAAAGAGTCTACTCCCGAGTTCGCCGAGTTGGCTGCATTTCAGGCCGGGGGATGGCAGTTCAGCGCGCGGCGCGGAGAAAGTGACCGCATAGCCAAACCCTTGCGCGGCGAATTTGTCAGCGGCAATTATTTTCAGACCTTCGGCCTGGGAGCTTTCGCAGGACGCACCATCATTCCCTCCGACGACCAGGTGTCGGCGCCTCCGGTCGCAATGCTGAGCTATCGCACCTGGCAGCAGCAGTACGGGTCCGACCCAAGCGTTGTAGGTTCCTCTTTTATTCTCGATGGCCATGTTGTCACCCTGATTGGGATCACGCCTCCCGGCTTTTTCGGCGAGACGTTGCGCAGCGATCCTCCCGAGATTTGGGTTCCGATCCAGCAGGAGTACTTGTTTCGAGGGGCGGCAAATTCTCTTCTGCACACGTTTCCAGCATGGGTGAGGGTGATTGGACGGCTTCGGCCGGGAGCTTCGCCGACCGCTATGCCAGCACGCCTCACTGAGCTTCTGCGGGTCTGGCTGGTGACTGACAGCGGCATGCCACCCGAGTGGCTGGCAGGGCTTAAAGCAGCGCTGCCCAAACAGGTCATCCATGTCGTTCCCGCTGGAACCGGCGTCGGCGCAATGAAGGCCGATTATGCCGACAGCCTGCACATCCTGCTTACTGTTTGCTGCCTGGTTCTCCTGATCGCCTGTGCCAATATCGCTAACCTGCTGCTCGCGCGCGGGGCGTCGCGCCGCGCACAAACCTCTATCCGCCTGGCGCTGGGCGCTTCCCGCAAGCGGCTCATCCGTCAATCGCTGACCGAGAGCCTGGTGCTTTCCGTTCTTGGCGGCATGGCGGGGCTGGTAGTGGCATACCTCGGAGTCAAAGCCATTGTGGTGCTGGCCTTTCATAGTGCGCGATTTGTTCCCATCGACGCTACGCCCTCGCTGCCGGTGTTGGCATTTGCTTTCGTTCTGTCGCTGGTGACGGGTGTAATTTTCGGAACCGCTCCAGCGTGGCTGACCTCTCATGCGGATCCCGCTGAGGCCTTGCGCGGAGTGAATCGCAGCACACGCGATACCTCTTCGTTGTCGCAGAAGATCCTCGTGGTGGTGCAGGCTACGCTGTCTGTGGTTTTGCTCGCCGGCGCAGGGTTGCTGACGCGCAGCCTGCTGAAGCTGCAACACCAGGACTTCGGCTACCAGACCGACCACCGAGTCACCATCAGCTTGACTGGACCTTATTCTTCCTACCCACAGCCCAGGCTGGACGCAATGTATCGCGAGTTGCAGGACCGGCTTTCGCATCTTCCAGGAGTTCAGCGGGCCGCGCTCGCTCTCTATACTCCGCTGCAGGATAACTGGGGCGAAATCGTCATTCGCCAGGGCCAGGGAATGCCGAATGTGAATGACGACCACATCGGCTCCTCGTGGGACCATGTAACCCCAGGATATCTCGGGACCCTGGGTCAGCAGATTGTCCGGGGACGCGGCATTACCGAGCAGGACACGGCTTCAACGCAACCCGTCGCCGTAGTTGACGAAACCTTTGTGCGCAGATTTTTCAAACCTGGAGAAGAACCCTTAGGTGCACATTTCGGTCTGGACTTGCCGAAATACAGCAGCGCGTACGAGATTGTGGGCATTGTGCGCAATGCGAAATATACCGACGCGGCAAACACCGAAGCGCCTCGCCCCATCTTCTTCGTGCCGCTTGCCCAGCGCGTCCACTATGACGACCCGCTGATGCAGTCGGTGGAAGATGGCAGCCACTTCATCGAAGGAGCGGTCTTGCAATTGCACGGGAGCATGGACGGGCTGGAGCCGCAAGTGCGCAGCGTGCTCAGTGACGTCGATCCCAACCTGACCCTGCTGAAGATTCAGCCCCTGCAGGAACAGGTCGATGCGGAATTCGACCAGCAGCGCGCGGTGGCCCAGATGGTCGGACTTTTCGGTATTCTCGCGTTGATTCTGGCAGCAGTTGGGCTGTACGGGGTCACGGCTTACGCCGTCGAGCGGCGCACCAGCGAGATTGGCGTACGCATGGCGCTGGGCGCTGACCGGAGCAGTGTGACTAAGCTGGTCCTGAGGGGAGCTTTCCTGCAGATACTGATCGGCCTCGCGATCGGCATTCCAATTTCAATCGCGTGCTCGCATCTAATCGCCGCCCAGCTCTACCAGGTTAAAGGGTGGGATCCGCTTGTACTAGCTGTGTCTATCGCGGCGCTTGGACTGAGCGCACTTATCGCCAGCATCATTCCGGCGCGGGGGGCCGCGTCGATTAATCCGGTGAACGCGCTCCGCGCGGAGTAGGTCGCCATTTTGATTCTCAATTCAAGAAAGACTGTGACAGCAGGCTATAAGATGCTAACGGACAAACGAGTTCCTTCCGACGCACACGATTGCCCGACCAAAGATGCGCTGCCCCAGGTCCATGCCATCTGCACAAACGCACCGCGCCCTGCAGAGTATCACTGCGATACTGGCTTTCGTTCTGGCGGTACTGACTCCGTTACACGCTCAGGATCAGACGGCAAGCGGTAACCCTCCGGCGCCGATCGTTACGGATCGCCCAACGTTTACCAACTCCAGCATTGTCGTTCCGGCTGGCAGCTTTCAAGCAGAAAACGGCTTCCTCGATACCGACAGGCAGGGACAAGACATCGTTGACGGCCCGGAGACCTTACTGCGTTTTGGTGTGACCGCGAAAACAGAGTTGCGCTTCACCGCCCCGGACTACTATTACGGCCTGAACGGGAGCGGCTCGGGATTCGGTGATCTGGCAGTCGGAGTGAAACAGCAGCTTGGTCCCACGCCCGGTGGTTTCGATGTTTCCGCAACGCTGTTCCTCAGCTTACCCACCGGCGCCGTTGGCGTTTCCAGCGGCGGGTACGATCCCGGACTACAGGTGGCGTGGTCGCACGGGCTGCCTTCCAAATGGACGGCGGCAGGAATGTTCTCGTTGTATGCGCCCACTGAGGGCGCCAGCCGGGACGTGACGGGCGAGTCCACGTTCCTCCTGGACCGGCTATTGGCGCCGCCCTGGGATTTGATTGTCGAATACGTTGGCGATTTTCCGGAACGCGGTGGAACGCGCCAATTGCTGCACTTCGCAACCGAACTGAGGATCGGCAAACGGCAACAGCAACAACTCGACTTCCACTACGGCGTGGGCTTATCGTCGGCCGCAGTCGACCATTTCGTCGGAGTAGGCTACTCGTTCCGATTTCAGATGGCCACTCGCAAGTGACGGTTTCCGTCCAGTTCCCCTCCCGCGCGCTTCCGTCGGTATTGCTTCCTTGCTCGTGAGCACGCTCAGAGTTGTCTTTGGGCAACGACCGAGCATGTATCCCATGTAATCCTTTCTCACACGATCTCTTGAAGAACAGTTCAGCACCGCCCAGTCACTGGAGTAGGTTTTGAACTTTGACTGTGGAAGGCGGTTTAGGAAGTGGCATCAACTCGTATTCTCCTGGTTGACGACTGCGAAGCCTGGCGTCGCGTGGTTATCGAGCTGTTCGAAAGCCATAAGGATTGGCAGATTATCTCCGAAGCTACCGATGGATTCGAAGCCGTACAGAAAGCTAAAGAGCTTCAACCCGACCTGATTCTGCTGGATATCGGGCTTCCCAAGTTGAATGGTCTGGAGGCCGCTCGCAAAATCTGCACGATCTCTCCACATCCCAAAATACTGTTCCTGAGCGCAATCCTGTATTCGGACGTGATGCAAGAAGCCCTCTGTGCCGGGGCGCAGGGTTACATCCTGAAATCCGATGCCGGACATGACCTCTTGCCCGCCGTGGAAGCTGTCATTGCCGGCAAGCAGTTTGTGTGCAGCAGGTTTGCGTTCTGCAATCCCGTCGCCCCTAAGGATAGCGATTCTCGCGATTCTCTTCGTCACAATGACCCCAAGCGCAAAGCAGATCGACCGTCCCATGACTGAAGCGCAAGCGCAGACAGCGGCACAATCGCGGCTGAAAAAATTGGTTGCGATGGACGTGGTAGCCATCTTGATCGCGTACGGTGTGGACCGGGACGAAGCCCGACGCATCGCCCTCCATACGGCCAACGAGGCGAAGCAGTCTGCCGGCATGTTGCGGATGGTGAAGTTCACATCGCCGGACGTGAAGCTGATTGTCGAACAGAGCACGTGAGCGAACTGGCGCGGCCTGTCGACAGCGATCCGCCCCCGCGATTTCCTGGGCAAGCGTAACTCAATCCGGGATACAATCACTGGCCACACTTCTGCGCCTGCACCCCCGGGGGTTCAACAGTTGACTACGCCTGAGCTAACCGCGTTGGTAAGAAAGCTGAAACCACCGTTTCTGGCCGATCTCGCTGTGCACGAGATCAGCGCCGTCCTGTCCGCGTCTCGCCAGCGCCGATTCCTGGCAAACTCTGTGATCACCAACCAGGGTCATCCTGCCAGTCACATCTTCATGATCCTAATTGGCGGCGCCCGCAGCTTCTTCCTCACCCAGGGTGGACAGAAGCTACACATGCACTCGTACCCTGCGGGAGAGATGTTTGGCGGCATGGCACTGGTGTCGAGATCTTCCGATTATTTGTTGAGCACGGAAGCGGTCAGGGACTGTCACACTCTTGTATGGGAGCACGTCAGGATACGCGGCCTGGTGGAGCAGTATCCAAGATTGCTCGACAATGCCTTGACGATTGCATCGGATTACCTGAACGTGTCTATCGCCGCACAAGTAGCTCTGAGCTGCCACTCGGCACGGCAACGTCTGGCAGAAGTGCTGGTGAACCTGGCCAGTGGAATCGGCCACAGAGTCGCTGGTGGAATCGAGCTCATGGTCCGTAACGAAGAGTTGGCAGTCGCCGCCAACATCACGCCGTTCACCGTCAGCCGAGTGATGAGCGAATGGCAGCGCAGTGGCGTTTTAGCGAAGCGGCGGGGCAAAGTCCTGCTGCCCGCTCCCGAACGGCTTCTGCTACAAGATATTTGACCGGGCTTCCCACTTCCCAGCGTTCCATCTGCACTCCATCATTGCTTCAGCGCAAGCTCCATCTTGCGATTGGGCAACGACTGCACAAATCCCTTCATGCGATGATCCGATCAGTTAGCACTCAACCGGATTTTGCAGACTACTGTCGGGGTAGCTTGGACGGCCGGTGGATACACAGACCAGGACAGAGGGCCGCCTGACCGGTGGTCCTCTACTCTTGTGACCTCATCAGCAGATCAGTTGGTCGAATCGAAAACTAACCGCTTTATTGACCTCGAGACCGGCAGCCAGATGGTTAGGCTGCGCCAGGAGAAATGTGTGTCCCAAGTAAGTTCCACGGTGATCTTGTGCGTTGATGATGACCCCGCAGGACTGATGGTCCGCCGCCTGGTTCTATCCATCGGCGGATACGATGTCCTGACCGCGACCTCCGGCGAGGAAGCGCTGCGCATTCTTCGCAGTAGCCGCGTGGATCTGGTGATCACCGATCTTTTTCTTTCTGGCGCTACGGGCGCTGAAATCGTTGTGTCGATGAAACAGACGAAGCCCGACGTCCTGGTGGTGCTGCTAACCGGGAGCCCGGTGCTGCCGCCAGACGCAGAACTGGCCGACCTGGTTCTGATCAAGGGTATTGCCCCTCAGGAGTTCCTTGCCGCCATTGCCAAGGTTCTGGAGAAGCGACGGGGCATAGCACAAGTCGAGCCCCAGAATGGCGGGGGATCACGTTAAGCGCGCCACTCCCGGCCCGCACTGCAATCCCGCGTCCCATTCCAATTAGCTGCATTTCCCTCGCCTCGAAGAGTGGATCTCCGCTCGCTAGCGTTGCGCTAGAGCGTCATACCCCCTGATTTTTGATGAATAGGTCTAATTCTGAACAGACAATGTGTTGCTGGGAGGTTAATTTACGAACATCGTGGGCGCTGCCTTCTCGTGAACCACAGCTTCGTGGATCCAGGAGAGCAAGTGGGGCCGTTCGCGGGTTCCGAAGCTGGAAAACGTGCATGGCAGACACTAGGGGCGTCCTGATCCTTCTGGTCGACGACGACGTTACGGGCCGCTCCGTGCGGAAGTTGGTGCTTGAGGCTAATGGTCATATTGTCCTGGCCACAGGCGAAGCGCGACCGGCGCTCCGCGCCCTGACCCAGGAGCCGGTGAGCCCGGTGATTCTCGACTATTTCCTCGACGGCATTATGGGGACGGAGTTGGCCAGGCAGATGCGCCTGGCGAAGCCCAACGTGCCCATACTTTTGTTGTCGGCCTCCGCCGATAAGCCGGAAGGCACCGAGCATGTGGATGCTTTTCTGTCCAAGCTGGAGCCGACCGGCGTGATCGAAGACAAGATTGCAGAACTGCTGCGACGGCAATCCGCCGGGCTGAAGACCCAAAACGCAGAGACCCGCAAGGACCACGAAAAGCAAAGACCAGTACCAAGAGTGAACCGGACACAGGTCCCTCATAAAGCAGCAGGGTAAGAGCAGGAAATTACTTCGTGCTGTAACGGAGGGCACCGCAGCCGGGTCATCCTTCTGAGGTGGGGAACAGTTGCGCCGCAAGGGGCTATCATCTCTGCCCACCCTCCGGGCTCAACTGACAACCTGCAAATGACAACTGCCTACTCCAGCCCAAACTCCCTCCACCGCTTCGTCACCTGCGCCTTGGTCTTCTCGTCCATGCGAATCTCGTCGGGCCAGGGGCGCGTGAAGCCTTCGCTGGGCCATTTGCGCGTGGCGTCGACGCCCATCTTCGAGCCAAAGTCCGGAAGCCGCGAGGCGTGATCGAGCGAGTCGACCGGTCCGAGAGTGAACTGAATATCGCGCTCGGGATCGATATTGTTCAGCACCTTCAGCGTCACGTCGCCCATGTCCTGCACATCGACATCTTCGTCGACCACCAGAATGCATTTCGTCGACATCGCCTGCCCCATGCCCCAGATGCTGCTCATCACCTTGCGCGCCTGCCCGGGATACGACTTGCGGATGGAGACGATCATCAGGTTGTGGAAGACGCCTTCGATGGGCATGTTGATGTCAACGAGCTCGGGGATGGTGAGGCGCATCAGCGGCAGGAAGATTCGCTCGACCGCCTTGCCCATATAGGCGTCTTCCATCGGCGGCTTGCCGACAATTGTGGTCGAGTAGATCGGGTTCTTGCGATGCGTGACGCAAGTGACGTGGAAGACGGGGTAGAGATCCTCGGGAGTGTAAAAGCCGGTATGGTCGCCGAACGGACCTTCCATGCGCAGCTCGTCGAGCTCGACGTAGCCTTCCAGGACGATCTCCGAAGTCGCCGGGACTTCCAGATCGACGGTCTCGCACTTTACCAACTCCAGCGGCTTCTGACGCAGGAAGCCGGCGATGAGATATTCCTCGACGTCCGGCGGTGCGGGAACGATGGACGAAAACATTACTGCCGGCTCGGTGCCGATAGCGACGGCGACTTCCATCCTTCCGGCAACCTGCTTCCCTTCCGCGACGCGCGAGCCTCCGCCCGAGCGAGCCATCATGTCCAACGCCGCGGTAACAGGATTGGCCTCACCTACGGCGGCGGCGCGTCGCATCTGCTCGCGATAGTGCTCGGCGCCCTGCTTCTGACGCTGCCAGTGCATGCCTGTGCTCTGCGCGTCGTAAACCTGTAGGCGATAGGTTCCGGCGTTGCGCTTGCCGGTCTTCGGATCTTTGGTGATGACAGACGGCAATGTGATGAAGCGGCCACCGTCCAGCGGCCAACATTGCAGGATGGGGAAATCGTGCAGCGAGAAGTTATCGCGCTTGATGACCTCCTTGCACGGGCCGGTGGAGACTTCTTTGGGAAAGAACTTGCCCATCTCGGCCAGCATGGGAAGCATTTTGATCTTTTCGAGCAGACCTTGCGGCGACTTCACATCCATGAACATCTTGATGCGGTCGGCGATCTCGTCGAGCGAGTCGACGTCGAGCGCCATGGTCATGCGACGCTCGGAGCCGAACTGGTTGATGAGAACTCTGGCGCCAGGATGGCCTTTCACATTCTCGAAGAGCAGCGCCGGGCCCCCCGGACCATGACTGCCGCGCGGTCCCCACTTGGAGACGCGGTCGGTGATCTCAGCGATCTCCAGGATGGGATCGGCTTCGGCCTTGATGCGCTTCAGTTCTCCGGCTTTGTCCAGCGCGGAAATCCATTCCCTCAGGTCTTGATAGGCCAACGTTGCCCTCAGCGTTCTGCGGATTTGAGTCCGGCACGATTATAGAAGGAGACGGGAGGCCCTAGAACTTCAGCCAGCCCTTTTGCGTATGTACCGGAGGCCGCGGACCTCAGTTCGCTATACTCTTAGTCGTTTTGGCACGGGTCGACGTCGGACCACCCGTCGCAGAAGGGACATCATGCATCGTCGTCGCGTCCTCTTAGCTGCTCTGTTGCTTTTCCCTGCCTTTGCCCTTGCGTGGCAAACAGACGCTCCTCCTCTGCCCACCACACCCAAGCACCCAGTGGTGGATGAGTACAACGGCGTCAAGGTCGCCGACAACTATCGCTGGCTGGAGGACGGCAAGAGTCCGGACGTAATTGCCTGGACAGAAGCTGAAAATGCCCATGCCCATGCCATTCTTGACAACCTGCCGATCCGCACTAAGATCCAGCAGTTCCTGAAAACTCTAACCGACACCAGTTCCCCTAGCTTTTACGCTCTGGAAATGCGCGGCGGAGTCCTGTTCGCTATGAACTCGCAACCTCACAAGCAACAGGACATGCTGGTCACGCTGAAATCGCCCGACGACCTTGCTTCCAGGCACGTCGTGCTCGACCCGATGCAAATTGATTCCACCAACTCCACAGCCATTCAGTTCTATGTACCGTCGCAGGACGGCAGCAAGGTTGCAGTATCGCTCGCTCAAGGCGGAAGCGAGATGGGGTCGGTACATGTGTACGACGTGGCGACCAGGCAGGCGTTGTCCGATGTCGTGCCGCACACAACCGCCATCGGCGGCGGCAGCCTTATCTGGAATGCCGACGGCAGCGGTTTCTATTACACCCACTATCCCAGCGCAAGCGAACGTCCGGCGGAGGACTCGAATTTCTACCAGCAGATCTATTTCCACAAGCTGGGCACGTCGCCGACGGAAGACACTTACGCCATTGGCAAGGATTTTCCCCGCATCGCGGAAACCGTACTCAGCGCAAGCCAGGACGGCAAGTATCTGCTGGCCACGGTCGGAAATGGAGACGGCGGCGATTACGAACATTTTCTCTGTGGTCCCGATGGCAAGTGGAAGCAGATTACTCAGTTCTCGGATGGCATCAAGGCAGTGGTGGTCGGTAGCGATGCGGTTTACATGCTGTCGCGCGATCGCGCGCCGCGCGGCAAACTGTTGCGCACACCGTTGGCTACGCCCGAGTTGAAGAATGCCACGGTGATCGTGCCGGAGACTTCGGCCGTGATCCAGGACTTTCAGTACACGCTGGCGGGCATGCAGCCGACCTTCATTCCCACCGCGACGCGGCTTTACGTAACCGAGCTGACAGGCGGACCAACCGAGATTCACGTCTTTGATCAAAATGGACGTGAGCTCGGCACGGTTCCGGCGGAGCCGGTTTCTACGATCACGCAGATTCTGCCGCTGGGCGGCGACGCCATTCTGTTCGGCAATGTCAGCTATGTCGATCCGATGGCCTGGTACCGATACGATCCCACGTCGAAGAAAGTGACGGTTACGGGGTTGCGCGAGACATCGCCCTACAGCTTCGCCGGCGTCGACGTGGTGCGAGAGTTCGCCACTTCCAAGGACGGGACGAAAGTTCCCCTGACGATCTTCCGGCGTAAGGGCACCAAACTGAACGGACAGAATCCTGCGATTCTCACTGGCTACGGAGGATTCGGGATCAGCATGACGCCGTTTTTCGATCCCGGACTTTTACCGTGGCTGGATGCCGGAGGCGTGTTTGCGATCGCAAATCTGCGCGGCGGCGGCGAGTTGGGCGAGCAGTGGCACCAGCAGGGCATGCTCACGCACAAGCAGAATGTCTTCGACGATTTCATCGCCTGCGCCGAACACCTCATCCAGGCAAAATACACCAATCCTTCGAAGCTCGGCATTCAAGGCGGCAGTAATGGCGGCCTGCTGATGGGCGCGGTGCTGACCCAGCGTCCGGACCTTTTCCGGGCGGTGGTTTCCGGCGTCGGACTCTATGACATGTTGCGCTCGGAGACGACGCAAAACGGCCAGTACAACGCCACCGAATATGGGTCGGTAAAAGATCCGGAGCAGTTCAAGGCACTGTATGCGTACTCGCCCTATCACCACGTAGAGGATGGAGTGAAGTATCCTGCGGTGCTGTTGACGGTGGGCGAGAACGATCCGCGCGTCGATCCCTGGCATTCACGCAAGTTTGCGGCGGCGCTGCAAGCGGCGACGGCTTCGAAATATCCGGTGCTGTTGCTCAGCTTCTCCAATGCTGGACATGGCGTCATCGGCTCGTCAGAGGATCAGCAAATCTCCATGGCGGCTTACGAATTGGAATTTCTGTATGACCAACTGGGAGTGAAGTGGGTTGAGCCCCAGATGTCGCACTAGAACGAGCGGGTAGTGACGCGGGCCGGGCTGCGCGCTCAACGAGAGCGGAATCGGAGTTTGCGAATTCCAGGGTGGAGCACGCCTTCCATAAAGGTCATCTGGCGTGCGTTGGTATAGCCGGCGCTGGGCCCGGTCGCGAAAACCTGCCCCATGCGCCCCGCGTCCCACAATCCCGGCACTGCCGGTACGGTCTGACCATCGACCGTATCGCCGGTAGTCTGCTTGAGGGCATAGCCGCTGGCGCCCAACATCCAGTGGCCAAGATGTTTCCCTGCCAGGTAATCCATATGGAAGTCCGCCCCGGAGTGATAATCGGTGGCCTGGTTGGTGGTCTTGATGTTGTACATCAATTTGCTGGAGAGCTCCCAACCCGACTTCGGCAAATAGCTGAAGGCAAAAACCGGCTCAAAACTATAGTAGTGCGCTCCCACACTGACACGCGGGTCGGCCTTGCTATAGGTGCCGCTGGGCAAGTTGATATCGAACGCCGCCACGGCATGCCATTGGCCCCAGTTCCATCCCAGGATGCAAGGATCGATCGTGATGTCACCCAGACCGGCTGTGCTATTCCGGCCGTTCAGATTCATCGACTGGTACACCACCGGGACGATGACGTGCACTCCGTACTCGGCTCCCAAAATCTTGACTTTCGTCATCTCGACGAAACGGAAGGCGTCGAAGGTAGCCTGAACCATGGGCACGGCGCCGTTCAGTTTAACGTTGTCGCCGGAAGCGTTCTTGAGTTGTCCGCTGTAGTAACCAAAATAATTTATGTAAAAGAGACCCGGCGGCGGGATCGCTCCCGCATACCAGGTTTCGGCGCCATTCGGATACTGGTCGCCTCCCTCATTGGCATGCACGTTGGGGATCACCAGGAGCGTGAGCCCGAGAACAATAAACAGCCGAGCTAGTGTTTTCATACTGTTTTCCTCAAAGGTCCAACTGGTACTCGCAAGGGAGGCAGCTCACCTTTTCCCACACTGCCCAGCCACTCGACGACGTATGCCAGCGGTGTGGTCAAGATGTCGAGTCCATCGTTGAACTCTTCCAGGAGGCGACGCTCCTCTGGGGTGGCGCCGTCCAGCCGCGCCCGCTCGTGGATCTGTCCCGAACGCAAGGCCGCCGTAAGGCGGTGGACCTCGTCGGCCAGCTGCGGCTGATCGAGCAGGGCGGCCGCATGCGGCCCGTCTTCCCCGTTCAGCCGGTGTTTATGAATCCCGTTTCCTTTGCTGTGCGCCTGTAGCATGTAAGCTCCTTGTGGCTGCTCTGCGGGTTGATCCTGATGGTGCTAGGCCGGGTGGGTGCCCACGACCGACATGGCTTTCTCGGTATCCAGCAAAAGCAGCAGCTGTTGCTTCAGTTTGTAAACGCCGCGAATGAATTCCCGGCCGTGGGAGTCCAGCGTATCGGGCGCCGGCTCGAACAACTGCTCATCAACTTCGACTACATCGCCAATCTCGTCCACTAGCAGGCTGATGGGCCCATCGTCGCGGCGGATGACGACGTTCATGGGCAGCTCGCCGCCGCCGCGCGCGGGCAGTTCGAGTTGGCGGCGGAGATCGACCGCAGTGACAATCTGGCCGCGCAGATTGATCAGCCCGCCAATCACCTCCGGCGACAACGGGATGCGGGTCATCTCCTGGTAGCGGATGACTTCCTGGAGCTTCTCCACTTCCACTCCGAATAACAGTTTCTGGAGGTAGAAGGTGCATAGTTGTCGACGCTGCTTCATAGCTGCGCTCCTTCGCCGCCCGCCAGTTGCTGTGCTGCCAGCAGCGCGGCGACATCCAGCAGATCGGTGACCCGTTGCTGGATCACCGCCGCTCCCTTGAGCGTTGCCACCTGGCGAATCTGCTGCACCGCCGCCGATTGATCGGCGATGTCCAGAATCTCGTCCACCACCAGGCCAACGCTGCGCCCGTTGCTGGAGTACACGATGACCTGGAGCAGGTCGCTGTCGGAGGCACCGGCATAGCCCAGGGCCTCGGCCAGCCTGACCAGGGGCATAATCTGCTCGCGATACTGAATGACCTCATGGCCGGCGAAGCGCTCCACCTGGGTAGCGGGAAACTCTTCCAGACGCGACACCAGGGACAGCGGAATCGCCATCCGCCCGTTCGCGCCAATGCGGAACAGCAGCCACGCTTCGCGCTGCGCCGCGCTCTCCGCCGACTTCATTCCCTGCTTGGCCACGTTCTGATCGTGCAGCTCGCTCACTACCCGGCTCATTTGCGCCAGTCCCAGCACGTCGAGAATCAGGGCCACATGTCCGTCGCCCATAATGGTGGCGCCGGCGAAGCAGGACACAGATTTCAACTGCTTGGAGAGAGGTTTGACGACAATTTCTTCGGTGTCGTTGATCTCGTCGACGACCAGCCCGAACTGCCGGTCGCCGGCCTGTAAAACCACGATGTTGATAGATCCCGACGCGGATTCGCCGCCGAGTTGCAGCTCGCGGTTCAAGTAGATCAGCGGCAGCAGGTTGCCGCGCAGGCGATACACCGAAGCTCCGTGAATGTTCTCGATGCCGTGCCCGGCCTCCTGGCCTTCCGAGCGCACCAGCTCAATCAGGCTGACCTGAGGAATGGCGAAGCGCTCGCCGCCGCTGGTGACAATCAAGGCAGGGATGATCGCCAGGGTCAACGGGATTTTTATCTTGAGCAGAGTGCCCTTGCCGCGGGTGCTCTGCAGATCGACCATGCTGCCGATCTTCTCGATATTGGTTTTCACCACGTCCATGCCGACGCCGCGTCCGGAAATGTTGCTTACCTGCTCGACCGTGGAAACTCCCGCGGCGAAGGCCAGGTACAGCAGCTCGCGCTCCGACATGCGCGCCGCATGGTCGGCCGTAATCATCCCTTTGGCGATGGCCTTGGCTTTCAGCTTTTCGGTGGCGATGCCGGCGCCGTCGTCGGAGATCTCGATGTTGACCTGCCCGCCTTCGTGGAAGGCGCGCAGCACCAGATGTCCGGCGCGTGACTTCCCAGCGGCCGCGCGGACCTCCGGCAATTCGATACCGTGGTCGACGGCGTTGCGAATGATATGGGTGAGCGGATCCTTGATGGCCTCGATGATGGTCTTGTCCAGCTCCGTCTCCGCGCCTTCCATCTGGATCTCGACTTGCTTGCCGCACCCCACCGACAGATCGCGGACCACACGCGGAAGCTTGTTCCACACGTTGCCGATGGGCTGCATGCGGGTCTTCATGACCCCTTCCTGCAGCTCGGTGGTAATCAGGTTGAGCCGCTGCGCGGTGCTGAGAAAGCTGCTGTCCTTCTGGGTCCCGGTGAACTGCAACACCTGGTTGCGGGCCAGCACCAGCTCGCCGACCAGGTTCATGACCTTGTCCAGCAGCGCGACATCGACGCGAATGGTGTTGCTGCCGATTTCGCGGTAGTCGCTTTGCGTCTTGAGGCCCTCGGCAACGGCGGAGGGATCGGCAGCACGGCTGTCCACCAGTATCTGGCCCAGCCGGCGCGGATCGCCTTCCTGCTGGAGTTCAACGGCAGCCGCAACATCCTCCGGCTTGCAGGTTTCGGAGCTCACCAGAATCTCGCCCAGCAGCGGCGGCGGGACGCTCTCCGGTTGCGGAACGCTGACGATTGGTGGCGCTTTCGGTGGGCTCGAGGGCTGCGCCTGTCCGAGCACCGCGGATAACTGTTGGAGCACAGCAGAGAACTCGCCGCCGCCCTCGGTTCCGCTGGCCGCAATGTCTTGCAGGATGCTTCGCAAGGAATCGGCCATGGCGAGCAGCGCGGTGGTGATCGTAGGTGAAAGCAGCAGAAGACCATCGCGCATCCGGCTGAGCACGCTCTCGCCGATGTGCGAGATGGAGACCAGCTTCTCGTATCCCAGCACGCCGCCCGTGCCTTTTATGGTGTGAATGGCGCGCCAGCAACTCGCGCGAGCTCCGGTCCTTCTCCAGAGCAACCAGGTCGCGGTCAAAGCGATCGAGACCCTCATTGCACTCGACCAGAAACTCTTTGATGACCTTGTCCATTTCGCTGGACAGTTGGCCCCGATCGCAGTCGGGCTCGCTCGGATCCATCAGATGTCCTCCGGGGGCAGCGACAAAACAGATGCGCGTCGGCTATTTCATCGGCGCTCGCACGGTTTTCTTTAGGCAAATTGGGAACCAAATCCGGAACCGTGTTCTCGGCCACAGCAGATCTTCAAGTTGCTCTTTATGTTAAGGAGGCAACTCACAGACGCCGCGCGGCTAAGATCCTCATGACGGCACTCAGCAGGCACTCTGCGAAGCGACCCGTGGAGATAAGGAATTGCTAATGCGCGGCTGGAGGAAAACAAAATAATTACGTGGGCCGCAGGCGATGCGCGGGGCCCCAGAGGCACTACTTATTGAGGGACGCTAAGCAAACGTTCATTGCGGATACTTGACTTGCGCCGCTTGCAAGGTATTCTCGTAGTCTTTCTGACAGTCAGCTTCAGCTTTATCCTGCGTGGCATGAGCTTGCTTGAGGCCCTCAGGAGACGCTGAGTATTCTTCCGCCTTACCCGGAAGCGGAGTTCCATTGAGGCGCACCCAGTTATTAAACTCCCATTCCGCCGCAGCGTTACAATCCTGTCTACGTTTCGTGGCGTCTGCGATGGCTTTGTCCAGAAGAACCTTGTTCCGATCTCTGGTGGCTTGCTGCTGAGCCGTGTCACTGGACTTTTGAGCGTCTGCTTGCTCCAGCTTTGTCAATCTGGCGTTCACATCCGCCAATTGTTTACTCAGGTCATCGACGCTGTGCTGGCTGGCGCATCCCACACTGGCCAGCAAAAGCAGGATAGGGATTCCCAGGACTGCCGTTCTCCGGATTGCGTTATTCATCGCCCCTCCCCGACAACCGAAAATTTAGGGCAACGTACACTCTACGTTTGCAGGCGGTCTCCCATTGCATCAGCCAGGAAGATTGCGTGAGCGGAAATAAGTCTGGCGCGCCCGGAGAGATTCGAACTCCCGACCTAATGCTCCGGAGGCATTCGCTCTATCCAGCTGAGCTACGGGCGCGCTAGCGAAAATTATACACGCGGCGACGGTGGCCCTCGCTGCCGCCTCACTTAGTGCACCGCTTCCTTCAGCACCCGATAAAAGCCTTCCAGTCCGTTGAACATAATTTGTATGCCGATGCAGACCACGATGAAAGCCGACAGACGTATCAGAATGCTGGTGCCGGTGGGACCGAGCAAACGCTGCAGCCCTTCCGAAAAGCGATAGCACAGGTAAATCGCAATGCCGATCAGGACAATGCCAACCACTGCGGTCAGCGCGCTGAAGATGAGTTGCAGGTGACGCTCTTCGTGAAGATTGCTACCCAACGTGAGCGCCACGGCAATGGACCCGGGTCCGACCGTGAGCGGCATGGTCAGCGGATAAAAAGCTTGCGAGAGAATCTCCTGATTGTCAGAGGCCGAGACCTGGCGGTCGCTCACATCGTTTTTCTTGTTAAGAACTTGCCATCCCGCAAAGGTGACCACCAATCCGCCGCCCAACTGCACGGCCGCCAGGCTGATGCCAAAGAATTGCAGGATGTACGAGCCGGCGAACATGGAGGCAACCAGCAGCACGACGCCGTTGACGGCCACGCGAAACGCTACCGTGCGACGTATCGCTTCCGGATACCCCAAGGTTATTTCGGCGAAGATGGGCGCCATGCCCAGGGGATTCACGATGGGCAGAAGTGCGGCGAAAATGAGCAGCACGTTGCGGGTGATCTCAACCATGGGAGTCTCCCAGCATAGCTCCGGGGCCACGAGGTTGCCAATCACGCGTCCGGCAAACTATTGACGGCGGTTCCACCCAGCGGTTTCAATGGATGCTCGGCTCAGATTGAGCTGATGCTCCTCATCACCATGGGAATTCCGCCGCGCACATTCGGAGCGCTTCAGGTCCAGCTACGCGAGTCGCTGGTGACCCGCGCCCTGGTTTTGCCGATTCAGCAGTTCATTCACATTCAGGGGATCAGCAGCATCTTCCTACTGGCGGCGGCGGTGATTGCGTTGATCTGGGCCAATTCGCCGTGGCAGGCGTCGTATCACCACGTCTGGGAGATGGAGTTGCAGCTCTCGCGTCTGCAGTTGCCGGTGCACGCCTGGATCAACGACGCTCTGATGGCGATCTTCTTCTTCCTGGTCGGCATGGAAATCAAGCACGAGATCGTGCATGGCGAGCTGTCGGACATCCGCCGGGCGGCGCTGCCCGTGTTCGGTGCTCTGGGCGGAATGATCGTTCCGGCGCTGCTGTATGCCGTCATCAACCGCGGATATGGCGGCCAGCATGGCTGGGGTATTCCGATGGCGACCGACATTGCCTTTTCGCTCGGCGTGCTGGGCATGATCAAAGGCATTCCTTCGGACTTGAAGGTTTTCCTGCTGACCCTCGCCATTGCCGACGATATTGGCGCCATCATCGTGATCGCGGTTTTCTACAGCGGCGCGCTCGATCGATGGGCATTGCTTCTGGGCATTGTCATTCTGGCCGTGATTGTGCTGCTGCTCAAGGTCGGCATCTCGCGGCCGGTGGTGTATTTCGTGCTCGCCGTTGCCTTCTGGATTGCGATCCTGCGATCGGGAATTCACGCGACTATCGCGGGCGTAATTCTGGGATTCCTGGTGCCCACGACTGCGCCGTTATCGCTGAAGGAGTTTCAGGACATTGCAACGAACGTGTCGAGACGTTTCCGCGACGCGATGAACAGCGGTGACCTGCAAACCGCGAAGAGCCTTCTGGGACGTTTCGATGCGCTGCTGAACAGTACTGAGTCGGCGTCGGAACGGCTGACGCGAGAATTAAACGATTGGGTATCGTTTCTGGTGCTGCCGCTGTTTGCGCTTTCCAATGCAGGCGTGACGTTTTCCAGCGGCGCCTGGGGCGAGTTGCTGAGCAGCCGCATTGCCTGGGGAATCATGCTGGGACTGGTGGTGGGAAAGCCGCTGGGCATTGTCGGTTTCGCCAAGCTGGCCGAACTAGTAGGGCTGGCGCGAGTGCCCAATGGGGTTACCTGGAAGCAACTGAGTGCGGTCGGGGCCCTGGCCGGAATCGGCTTCACCGTTTCCATCTTTATCGGTTCGCTGGCGTTCGACGATCCCGCATACCTGCTGGAAGCGAAGACGGCCATACTGGCAGCCTCGGTGGTGGCTGGCGTGGTGGGCTACTTAGCCTTGCGAGATGTCAAGGTGGAAGAGCCGGCGAAGTCCGCAGCCTAGCTCCGTCCGGGCCCGTCTTTTGAACCACGGCTGACAAGAGTCGCTGGTTAGCGAACGCGTTACAATCTGTGAGTTCCGGCTTTAAGGGCAAGCTGTCGCTAGCGCATTCGTCTTTTTTTCTTGCCAGGAATCACATTCGGCAAGGCAGTTGAGCGGTTTCGCAGCTGTCTGGACGCCTCGCGTCCAACAACGCAACGAAAGGGAAAAAACATGCGTTCCTCAACGTCGGCTTTCGTACTCAGCCTGGTTCTCGCTGCGAGTTTCATGGCCTGCAGCAAGAAGGATCAAAGTCAAAATCAACCTCCGGCAACGACGGCCAGCGACACCTCATCGGCGCAGAGCAGCCAGCCCGCGGGTAACATGAGTCAATCTCAGCCCAGCGGGAACATGAGCCAGGCGCAGTCGGGCGGCAATATGAGCCAGTCTGCTCCCGCGCAGCAGCAGCAGATGGCACAGGCTCCGGCTCCGGCTCCTCCTCCGCCTCCTCCGCCGCCACCACCGCCGCCGCTGGTGATTCCGGCAGGAACCAGCGTCATGGTTCGCATGGGCAACACCATCAATACCAAGACAGCTAACCCTGGCGACTCGTTTACCGGAACGCTGGCGCAATCCCTCGCGGTCAATGGTGTGGTAGCGGTTCGCGCGGGCGCGGGAGTCGCAGGCACGGTGGTCGATTCCAAGTCCCCGGGCCGCTTCAAGGGCGAAGGCTATTTGTCGATCGCGCTGACCTCCATCAATGTGAAGGGCGTGCCAACCACGATCCACACTTCCGAATACGCCCAGACCATAAAGGGCAAGGGCAAGCGAACAGGAGCCATGGTGGGCGGCGGAGCTGGCGGTGGAGCTCTGATTGGCGGATTGGCGGGCGGTGGTAAGGGCGCGCTGATCGGCGGCTTGGTCGGTGCAGGCGCAGGCACAGCGGGCGCGGCCTTCACCGGCAATAAGGAATTGACCGTGCAAGCCGAATCCGTGGTCACCTTCAAGCTGCGCAGCCCCATCACGGTGCAACAATCGGCGCCGGATTCATCGCAGAGTCAGCCAACAAATCCCCAGCAGTAACAACCTCAGCTCGTTGCTTGTGTATCGCGGTGGAAGCCCCTGCAGCAAGGGACTTCCCTGCCTTGCCAACAAACTTAACGCGATGGTCGCATCCTCAGCTCTAATGAGCGGTACCGACTGCTGACCAGCGGCGTCCGATTCTGCGGTAAAATTCGGACGGGAGTTTGCGATGACGGACTTGCGATATCCAATCGGGAAGTTTCAGTGGGTTGAGCCTGAGAGTGGAGAGCAACGCGCCAAGGACCGTGAGCGCTACATCCAAACGCTTTCCAAGTTGCCGATCCAGATGCGAAACGCCGTGCAGGGACTGAGCCCGGAGCAACTGGACACGCCCTATCGTCCCGAGGGCTGGACGGTGCGGCAGGTGGTGCACCATGTCCCAGACAGTCACTTGCACGCCTACGCCCGGACCAAAATGGCGCTGACCGAAGAGCAACCGCAAATCAAACCTTACGACGAAGCCGCGTGGGCCAGGCTTCCGGACAACAACATCACTCCCACTGAAGTGTCGCTGCAGATGCTGGCGGCGTTGCATTCGCGTTGGGTCGACATCTTGCAGGCAATGCGGCCGGCGGATTTCGGACGCACCTTTTACCATCCTGAACGCGGCGTGCTGACGCTTGACCATATGCTGGCGCTGTATGCTTGGCACTGCGCGCACCACCTGGCGCACATCACGTCCTTGCGCGAGCGGATGCAGTGGAACCAGCGCGCCGCAGGACTGCAATCGTCGACAACGTAGGCCGGAGAGAAGGCATTCCTTACCGCTTGGGATAGAGGCGCGGGAAATCGCTTAACTCGGAGAATCTTTCTGGCGAAAAGCAAAGGGCGAAGAGCGAAGAGCGAACACGCAAGGCACCAGGAGGAATTATGAGTACAACCGGCGCAACGGCAACAGCCACCGCCGTCAGCGTGCAAAATGTTCGCAAGGTTTACCAGCGCGACAGCCTGCAGATCAAGGTGCTCGACGGCATCAACCTTGACATCCCGCAAGGCGAATTCGTGGCGCTGATGGGGCCGTCGGGCTCCGGCAAGACCACGCTGCTGAACCTGATTGCCGGCATCGACCGCGTCACGTCCGGGCGCGTTGTGGTCGCAGGCACCGACCTAGGGCCGCTGTCCGAGGGCGACCTGGCCAAGTGGCGCAGCCGTAACATCGGCTTCATCTTCCAGTTCTACAATCTGATTCCCGTGCTCAGCGCCGTAGAGAACGTCGAGCTGCCGCTGCTACTGACTTCGCTTTCCAAGCGCGAGCGCCGTGAGCGCGCCATGACCGCTCTGCGCATCGTCGGCCTGGCAGACCGGTCCAAGCACTATCCGCGCCAACTCTCCGGCGGACAGGAGCAGCGCGTCGCCATCGCGCGCGCAGTGGTCACCGATCCGACGGTTCTGGTTGCCGATGAGCCGACCGGCGATCTCGACCACCAGAGCGCGGAAGAAATCCTGACGCTGATGGAGACGTTCAACAAGGATTTCCATAAGACGATTTTGATGGTGACGCACGATCCGCGCGCCGCCACACGAGCGCACATCCAGCATCATCTGGATAAGGGAGTGTTGAGCAATTAGCAACTAGCAGCTAGCAGTTGGTTGCAAGCTTGCGGTGATTTGACAAGGATTTCCGAAGATGCCCGCCAGAAACGAGGTTTTAGCTAAATGCTAAATGCTAATTGCTAATTGCTGCTTTTATGAAATTCGCACCGCTCGTCCTCAAGCATCTGCGCAAGAACTGGATCCGCACGCTCAGCACCGTGCTGGCTATGTCGGTCTGCATCCTGCTGTTCTGCACCTTGCAGACGGTGGTGGAGGCGGTGAACTTCGGGCTGCACGCCGGTAATGCTTCGCGCCTGGTCACGCGGCACTACGTGAGCCTGGTCTTTAACCTCCCCATAACCTACAAGGCGAAGATCGAGGCCATGCCGGGCGTGAAGGGAGCTGTGATCAATGCGTGGTTTGGCGGCATCTATCGCGATCCCAAATATTTCTTCGCCAACATCGCCACCGAGCCCGAAGCCTTCCTCAACATCTATCCCGAAGTCGTGTTGCCGCCCGATCAGAAAGAAGCCTGGCTCCATGACCGGCGCGGCTGCATTGTTGGCCGCAAGTTGGCGCAGCACTTCGGCTGGAAGGTGGGCGATACCTTCGAGATGGAAAGCACCATCCCACCCTACCGTACGGGACGCCCTTTCCAGTTTGTCATTGATGGAATTTACGACACCGATGAAGCCAAGAATCCGGCTTTTGATCTCAACTCGATGTACTTTCAGTACAAGTATCTCGACGAGGCTACGGGACGCAAAATCGGCATTGGATGGCTGGTGGAGGCGATTGACGATCCTAAGCACGCGGGCGCGATCAGCAAAGCCATTGATGCCGAGTTTGAGAATAGCGACACCCAGACAAAGACGGAAACCGAGCAAGCCTTTCAGGCCGGCTTTGTCGCCATGGCCGGGAACCTGGCGTTTCTGCTGAACGGCATTGGCCTGGCAGTCGCGTTCACCATCCTGCTGGTGACAGCCAACACCATGAGCATAGCCGTGCGCGAGCGCCAGCAGGAGATTGGCGTGCTCAAGACGCTGGGCTTTTCCAGCGGCCTGGTCATGATGCTGATTCTGAGCGAGGCACTGCTGATCGGCGCGCTGGGCGGCCTGGTTGGAATTCTGATCAGCATGGGAATTTTGCACGTGCTGCCTGACGTGCCCGTGCTTGGCGATATTGTGGCCGGCTTCCCCAACTTCGGGCTGTCGACGCAGACCACGGCGTTTGGCGTTGGCATAGCGCTGCTGCTGGGATTGCTGGCGGGATTTGTGCCGGCCATTACCGGCTATCGCGCACGAATTACGGAGACGTTGAGGCAAGTTTAGCAATTAGCAATTAAAGTGGTATGACACCTCGCATCTGGGTTGTGTCAGGGCACGACTTTAGTCGTGCCGAAAGAAGGGATAAAAGATTAGGGGCTTTAGCCCCTGAGGATGCGGACTGCACAGTTGCGCGGAAATGACGAGCCGAGTCCTGGGGGGACGGCAGGCGCTTCTGTCGTGCCTACGGCACTCGGCTGACAATCAGATGTCTACCCAGCCTGAACGGCTGGGCTAACGTATGTCGCACCTACGGCGCTGTTGGCTCGTAGCTAATTGCTAGTTGCTAATCGCTGGTTTTAACCATGGCACTTCCGCTCTCATACAACATCCGCAATCTTCGCCAGCGCTGGAAGGTGACGCTGCTGGCCATCTTCGGCATTGGGCTGGTGGTGGCCGTCTTCGTCACTCTACTGGCAATGGAGAACGGCTTCCGCATCGCGCTGCGCTCCACCGGATCGCCGCAGAACGGCATTGTGACGCAACGCGGCTCCATGTCGGAGTTGACCTCGTGGATGAATATCGGCGATGCGAACGTGCTGATGGTCGATCCTCGGGTGGCGCGCGACAGCGATGGCAAGCCGCTGGCGTCGTGCGAGGTCGTTGTGCTCACGGTTCGTCCGCGCCGCAGCGACAATCAGCCGGCCAACATCACCTTCCGCGGGGTCACGCCGGAAGGATTCAAGGTACGCAACAACGTCAAGATTGTCGAAGGCCGCAACTTCACACCTGGGCTGTATGAAGCCATCGTCGGCAAGAAGATCGCCGATCGCGTGACCGGGCTGAATATCGGCGACACCTTCAGCGTGCAGAAGCACGACTTCAAGATTGTCGGCCTGTTCACCGCCGACGGAAGCTCCTTCGAAAGCGAAATCTGGGGCGACCTGGACGCGATGGCGCCAGCGATTGGCCGCAATGGCGGCTGCGAATCGCTGACCTTGCGCTTGAGCAATCCCGCAACGCTGGCGGCATTCGACAAGGAAGTGCGCGCCAATCCGCGAGTGCAGCTGCAAATCGACTCCGAGCCAAAATACTACGAGAACCTGGCTGGCCCCACGGCGGCCGCGCTGCTTGGCCTGGCGGGATTTGTCGCAGTGGTGATGGGCATCGGCGCGGTCTTCGGTGCCATGAACACCATGTACGCCATTGTCTCGCAGCGCACCCGCGAGATCGGAACGCTGCGCGCCCTGGGCTTCTCGCGCTTCAGCATTCTTGTGTCATTTGTGCTGGAGTCGGTGCTGCTGGCGCTCATCGGCGGCATTCTGGGATGCCTGGTCGCCTTCACGATGAACGGCTACACGGCCGGAACCGGCCAGACGCAGAGCTTCAGCGAGCTGGCTTTCGCTTTCAAAATCACGCCGCCGGTGCTGATCTTCGGCCTGGTATTCGCTGTGCTGATGGGCTTTGTCGGAGGCTTGCTGCCGGCCTTCCGCGCCGCACGCATGCCCATTACGCGAGCATTGAGAGAAGCGTAGGAAGGCCACTGCTCGCTTGTTGCCTCGATTCAGGAGCCACAGTGCGACTCACTGGGTCTGAGGGAAAACGAGCTCTTCCTTGGTGTTGAAATTGAAGTAGGCCATGATCCAGCCCTGCTCCGACCGGTAGGCGACAAACTTTGCGAAGACCGGTCCTTTCTCGAAGTCCATCACCAAATAGATAACGCGCACCTTAGGCGAAATATCCTGGGTGCTTACGGCTTCGAAAGTCCGATACGTACCGTAGTAATCCTGAATCTGGCGGAGAACGTTCCCTTGGCTAAGCGCCTCCTTGCTACCATCAATCCCGCTTCCCTTGATCCAGGCTCGAACCGCCTCGTCCGGGCCTTGGTCTTTGTAGGCCTGCAAGCCGGAGACAACGATTCGCGGCAGCTCGCCAATTCCCTTCTCTTTTGAACCGGAGGCCTGTGCTGGCGATGTCAAGGGCGCCAACAAGAGAGCACAAGAACACAAGAACACGAGCTTACGCATGTAGCCACCTTTCAGAACGATGGTGCCGACGCCAAGACGAAAATTCAAGCGCGAACCTCAATAAGCGGTGGCGCGCTCCCGATATGGAACCGCCAGGCGCGACGCACTGGCAACAAAATCACCCTGTATTAGGACCCGTTCATGGCTCCAGTCCATCCCGCAACATTCGTCCTGCATCCTGAATACGCAGGCATGGGAAAGTCCCGCATTGGCTGCCCCAACCAACATTTCTTCACGAGGAGGATCGATGCCCGACAAGCAAACCATGGAGCGCGCGCGCGAAGATGCGCGCGAAGGTAAGTCGCCCAGCACCCAGGCTGGAGAATTCGTCAAGGAAGAGATCGACGACATCCGTGAGGGCAAGCATGGCCCGTTCGCCGCAACAGGCAATCGCGATCGGATTGTCAAAGGCGCGCCGTGCCGGCGTGACGTTGCCGCCTCCGAAGAAGGGTTCGACCTCAGAGGCGACGCGCACCAAAGCCGCACGCGATGAGCGCGAGGGCCAGTCATCTACAAAGAAGAAAACGTCGGCAACGCGCTCGCGCGCCGTCAGCAGGGGCTAAAGCCCAGTTCTTGTATTGTCTCGTTCGGCACGACTGAAAGTCGTGCCCTGATACAACCCGAGAACAATTTTTGAGATAACGTCTAGTTGCTAATTGCTGAACACTAGCCCCTACTCCAGCGACCGCACCTCAATCGAGGGCACCAGTTCCACCATGCATGGCCCGGGCGCCGTGCTGCCGCAGCGAACCACCGCGCGCCGCACCACATGAGCCTGTGATTGCGGCGGAAACTTCATGCCGACGTCGGTCTTCTGCAAAATGTCAGCGAAGTTCTTCAGGTTGTCATCGCCCTTGATGAACTTCACCTGCTCCACCTTGCCGGGCGAAATCAGCAGATAGAACTCCGCCGTACCCTTGTCGGATTTGTTGAGCGCCACGGTTTCGCGCTTCGCCAGTTCCGTGCGCGCGTCGGCCATGCGGCGATCAATGTCCTTCACGCCTAGCGCCGTCAACTTTGGACGCGCAAGCGGGCTGGCTTCTTCCGCCACTAGTGAGAGCATGTAGTATTCGATAGCCTGGTCGCGCTTGCCACGCTTTTCGTAGATCTCCGCCAGATGCTCGGCTTCATCGCCGCCGCGGGCAGCCTGCCACGCCGGCAAAATGTACTTCTCCGCGTTATCCAGATTGCCGCGTTTGAAGTCGACCCAGCCTCGGGTGTCCCACACGTCGAACATCAACTGCGTGGTCCCCAGATCCTGCATACGCAGGGTATCCAGGCTCACGTCGCGAAGCTGGGTTTCCAGGGCGTTGATTGCCGAGTCCGCATAACTGCTGGCGCGATCCAATTGAACGTCCTGCTCCGCCAGCGAGTACGCGATGTTGTTCCAGGTGAGCGGCGCGGGCGCAAGGCTGATCGCTTTCTCGAACGCCGCCATCCCCTTGTCGGTCTGGTTGGTGGCGATGTATGCCTGCCCTAACGAAATCTGCAGCAGCCCGTTCTTGGGCTGGATGTCGACAGCTTTCTCCAGCTCAGGAACTGCCTCAGCAAACTTCTTCTGTCCCAGATAAAGGCGGCCGAGATTGCCATGCGCATACGGGTCAAGCGGATTAATCTCAATCTGCTTTTGGAATTCCTGGATGGCCTCGTCGTACTTTCCCTGATGCTCATAGGCCAGGCCCAGGGCGTTATAGGCAAACGGGTCGTAGGCGTTATTTTCGATCTGCTTCTTGAGCGCTGCGATGGCCTGATCGGTCTGGCCCAGATGCATGTACGCGTCGCCCAAGTCGTTCCACCCATCCTTGTGTTTGGGCTCTTCCTTCAGCACGCGCTGCAGTAAGCCGACGGCCACTTCCCAGTGCTCGTTCTTCATCGCCTGCACCGCGGCATCGAAGAGATCGCTGGTGGACTGATTGCCGGCGGCCGCGCCTGCCGCTCCCGGCGACTCATTAGTCAGCGTGACTTCCTGGGCCTCGTCCGCCTTCACCACGCGCCGGAATGCGGCAAAGTCCTCACTGCGGTTCTGGGGAATTTCCGTCAGCGTCACCTTCAGTGTCCGATGGCTGGTGAACTGCCCGGCATCATTCTTGTAAACGGCGTGATACTCGGCGTAATCGCGCTTCACGTCCACATTCAGCGGCGCATGCACTTTGTACTTTGCCGGGAAAGCGATCTTCACATCCGCCTGGTCGTCCCGCACCGCTCCCAGCTTTATGGGCTCGGTGGAAGCGCTGTCGTCATCTTCGTCTACCTCGGGCAGATGAATCGATGCCAGCGGCAGGGCGAATTTCGATTCCGCAGCCGACCAGTCGAAATAGTTATTGGCGGTAACGTCGAAATCGACGGTCAACGGTTCTTCCGTGGCGCTGGGATCGCTGGCCTTCAGGTTGGTGATCTCCGCGCCATGCATGTTAGCGTGCTGCAGCATGTAGTCGAAGATGTCTTTCCAGTGGCTGCTGGGCATGCGGCGCATGGCATACCGCAGGATCATCTCGGTATCGCCGCGGGACGCCGTGCTCACATGGGCCGTCAGCACGCCGGTGTCGCTGACGCTGCCCACCAGGCTGGTCCGATCGAAGGTGGCGAAAGGAATCTCCGCTGGCGTCCATACCAGTACCGCCGGGCCCTCGGGCGGAATTGCCAACGCCTGCTTGTCGCGCAACTGCGCCGACAACATGCGGAACGGCGCTACCCCGGGGGTGCTGTCCAGCCAGATTTCCTTACCATCGACCGGAACGCGGGTGATGACGTGGTCGAATTGCGATGGCGAAGGAATGTCAGGATCAAGTTTGGTCTTGGAGCCGATCAGCACCGAGGTCGAATGGAATCCCTCGGCGTCGAGCAACGCCGCCAGCAGCGTGTTCTTGTCCTTGCAATCGCCGTAGCCATTGGCGAGCACTTCGCTGGCCGCATGCGGCTGAATCCGTCCCAACCCGAAGGACAAGCTGACGTAGCGAATGTTGCGCGACACATACTCGTAGAGCGCCTTCACCTTCGCCATGTTGTCCGTCTTGCCTTTGACCAGCGTCTCAGCTTCCTTCTTGACGCTTTCATCCGGAATGCGCCGCTCGCGCTCCAGCCCGGCATACCACGCGCCCAACTCTTCCCAGCTCTTGAAGGTGGTCAATTGCACCGACGGGACTTCGTCGTCAGCTTTCTTCTTCTTTTTCTTCTTGTCGTTGTCGTAATCGTTCTTCAGCCGCGAATGCGTCCAGCGATAGATGCGGCGGTCGACGTCCTCGGTGATCTTTGCGTCGTAGCCCGGCTTGGATTTCAGCTTGATCTGCCGGTCCTTGGGGACATTGATTTCCAGTTCCTCGTCGAGAATGATTCCCTGCTCCGCAAAGTTGTAGCTGGTCCAGAATTGGCCGGGGGCCAGCGGGCTGGCAATCGTCTTGACGAAGCGGTATTCCAGTACATCGCCCGGCCGCAGCGAGGGCACACTGATGTCCTTGATGTGATAGTCGGTATAAACCGGCGCATCGGCGAAAGTCAGGTCCTGCACCGCCGACTCCTGCGCCGTAACCACGGAGCCATCGGGCTTGCGCGTGCGCACGTAAACGATGTCCAGCTTCTCGCTTAGCGCGCTGTAGCCAACTTTGATTTGGCCAAACGCCTGCACCCCGCTCTCGCTGATGATCTTGATTTGCGCGTCGGTCTGCTCCACGCCGGTGCCGTCGTTTTCAAAGCGCATGGTTTTGCTGGAGCGCTCCACCACGTACGCTTCCTGCGAGTAGTCAGGAGGCGGGCCGGTCTGCACAGTTCCCGATTGCGACGTTGGCGTCGAGGTCGTTTCTTTTCCAGAGCTCTGAGGCGTGGCCGGTGAAGGTGGCGTCGCTGGGCTCTGGCTCGGCGCTGCTTGCGCCAAAGCCGTTCCGAACGTGCACAACAGAAGGAAAACTGCGGCGAGAACTGATTTCATGGTTGATGGCTGGTTGAATGTCCATGGTACGCGAGTGGCAGAGTAACTCCAAACTCGCGGAGCCCGGGGGCAGGAGGGTGCTGCCAAAAGAAAGGTGGTAGTGGATCAATTTGAAATTCACGCCCTCACCGGCGTCGGGTGGAGCACGCCTTGAGGCGTGCAAATTCCAACCCTAATTCGATGTGCGCTTTAGCGCCTGAGCTAAATCTACTCTTACCTCAGCGGCTAAAGCCGAGACATTTTAACGGATCTCCACTGCACGCCTGAAGGCGTGCTCCACCCAAGATCACTTGACCACAATCTCAGACTGACCTATTACCAGAAGTGTGCCCACCGTTTGCCTCGGCTCGATCCGTTGTGCGAGATTAGCCCGTGCCTGGTTTCACGTTCTTCATCGGCAAGGGCGGTGTGGGGAAAACGACGGTCTCGTCGGCCTACGCGCTGCATCACGCCGCGAGCCGCAGGCAGGCGCGAATCCTGCTGCTCTCGACCGATCCAGCACATTCTCTCGCCGACGTGCTCCAGGTCAAGCTCACGGATGCCGTCAAGCGCTTGCAAACGCCGGGCCGGCTGTGGGCTCGGCAGATCGATCCAGACCGCCAGATCAAGGATTTTCTCGGGCGCGAGCGCGCTGACATTCTTGCGCTGCTGAACAAAGGCAGCCTCTTCACACGCGACGAGCTTGAGCCATTGCTCGACACCAGCCTTCCTGGGATGGCTGAGGTTGCGGCGCTGCTGGCGATCCACGAACTGCTCGACAGCGACTACGACGAGGTGGTGGTGGACACCGCTCCCATGGGCCACGCCATCCGGCTGTTTCAAATGCCCGAGCACTTCGCGCGCTTCCTCGACGTGTTGGAAACCGCGGCCTCGCGTGATGTGGTCCTGGCGCAGCACTTCGGAGGACACGTGCGCCGCGAGCCGGCGCTTGACCGCTGGGCCCGCATGGTCGCGCGCGTGCAGCAGGCCCTGTCGGCGAACGAATCGAAACTGGTGCTGGTGACAACTCCAGAACCATTCTCGTTGAACGAAGCCGCTCGCTCGGCTTCGGCGTTTCAATTCGCTGGACAGCAGAATCAGATTCAGGAGATCGTCCTCAACCGTACTGTGGAAGGCAAGACTGACTGCCCACGATGCCGGCGACGGGCTAGCCAAAGCGCGGCTGCGCACAAGTTCCTGCAAAAACATTTCGCGCGAGTGAAGGTATTCACCGCGGAAGATCCCGGCTGCCCGATTCTGGGAATCGCCGCATTGCGCTCCTTCGGCGCGCACATTTTCGCCGGCAAGAAGCTCCCGGCGTCGGTGAAGGCGAAGCCTGCGAAGGCTGCTCGCCTGCAACTGGAGCCCGCGACGTGGCCCGCGCTCGTCACACCGCTGACACTCAAGCTCGGCAAAGGAGGCGTGGGAAAAACGACGCTGTCGGCAGCAATGGCTTATCGGCATCGCAAGCTAGTGAAGAGCGAAGCGGTCACCATCTGTTCGATTGACCCCGCCCCGTCGCTCCAAGATATTTTCGCCGCGAAGATTGGCGACGAGCTGCGCCCGGTGTTGCGCGATCCCAAGTTGCTGGCCGCCGAGTTTGACGCGATGGGGCAATTTCAGCAATGGGCGTCGCAGTTGCGCGATCGGCTCAATCAGGCGATGACCGGCGAAGAGCGCGGCATCCATCTTGATCTCAGCCTCGATCGCAAGTTTCTGCTGGCCTTGCTCGACGTGGTGCCGCCGGGCGTCGACGAGATCTTCGCCATCTTTCGTATTCTCGATTTGCTGCGGACGGGCGGGCGCGTGGTGATCGACATGGCGCCGACCGGACATGCGCTGGAGGTGCTACGAACGCCAGAGCGATTGTTGAGCTGGGCGCGGCTGCTGGGCGCGGCTGCTGTTGAAAACCCTGGCGGCACACCGTACACTACCCATCGCTCAAGACGCGGCGGTGGAGATCGCAACACTGGCGCAAAATGTGCGCGAGCTGGCGTCGATCTTGCGCGACGGCGAGCGCTGCCGTCTGCTGGTTGTTACCTTGCCCGAACCGCTGCCGGACTATGAGACGCGACGGCTGTTGCAGGCACTGCGGGAGTTGCAAGCGCCGCTGGGCGCGGTGTTCGTCAATCGGGTGCTGGTGGACAGCGGGCGCTGCGCGAGATGCACTCTGGCAGCGCAGTGGCAGGCGGCGTCGCTGGCGAGTCTGCGGCGACAAGTGAAGGGCGCCGAGATTTTCATAGCGCGCGAGTTCGATACACCCATCGCCGGCGCGAAAGGGTTGCAGCAGTTCACCCGCGAGCTGTGGCGGATGAAGACGTGAACTCTGAGTCCGAAGGGTAGAGTCCCGCTTGGCGGGACGGAATAACATAGCCCAGCGCTTCAGCGCTGGGTAAGCGTTCCAAAAGTGTATTGAGTCCCACGGGGACGGCACCTCTACATGACTTCGCCAGCAAAGTCCGCGCTCAAAAAATCAAAAAAGGCTGCGGCCGCCGCGCAGGGCCTGTATCTCTACGCCATCTCGCAGATGCCGGACACGGCCGCCCCGCCGATTGCCGCCGAAGCCATCGACGGCGCCTCCGGCGTGGAGGCCATCCGCTGCCAGGACTACCTCTGCTGGACCAGCCGCGTGTCAAAAGCCGACTTCGCCGATCTGCTGACCCAGCGCATGCAGGATCTGGAATGGCTGGCGACAGCGGGATTGAGACATCAGCGGGTTGTCGCAGAAATCTCAAGTAATACTTCAGCTTTGCCTGCACGCTTTGGCACGGTATTCTCGAGCTAAGATTCCCTGGCGCAGCATGTGAAGGACCGCAAGCGTGCTCTGCACGAGGCCTTTGAGCTAGTCGCCGACGCCGACGAGTGGGGCATCAAAATATTCGCGCTTGCCAAGCCGAAGAGCCCGGTTGCCACGAAGGCCGTGAGCGGCGCCGAGTACCTGAAGCGCAAGGCCGAGTTGTTGTAGCCGCGCGCCGGCAAGCTTGACGAAGAAGTGCAACGATTCATTGCTGAGGTGACGAAGCTGGCGGTGGCCGCGAGTCCCGGTGGCAAGGCCAGCGCCGGCCAGCCCGGGCTGCTGTGGCACGCGTCGTTTCTCATCCGCAGGAAGGACCGCAAGAAGCTGGAGTCGGCGCTGGCAAAGTACGCTGCGCGGTGGAAGAACGTTCGACGTATCGATTGCAGCGGGCCCTGGCCGCCGTATTCATTTGTGGGGGAGCATGTCCACTGACGCGGATTCCCTGACAACCCTGTCGATCGAGGGCGACAGCGACATCTCGCTGCTCGAAATCCTTGATCACGTGCTTAACTCGGGCGCGGTGATCCATGGCAGCCTGGTGATCTCGCTGGCCGGAGTCGACCTGGTGTACGTCGGATTGAATGTGATCCTCACGTCGGTTGAGACCGCGCTGCGAAACATGAGTGCTGGAGAAGGATCACCGTAGCGGGCGTTGCAGCTGGCATGTAAGTTGGGTGGAGCACGCCTTGAGGCGTGCATTTACGCTTGGGCGTTTCGAGGGTGCGCTTTAGCGCCTGAGGTAAATGTTTCCTTACCTCAGCGGCTAAAGCCGATTCAACCGGAATGTCTATACTGCACCGCTGAAGCGGTGCTCCACCCAACTTGCAATCAACCAGCGACTATAGTGGACCCATGCCCAGCCTGCTCTATTGCGTCACTCAGCCGAGTCCTGCCGTCAGCGTTGCCGCCGGAGTTTCCGAGGCTGCAGTCTCCTCGCGCGAGTTGTTGGGCGTCCGTCTGTACTGGACTGATATCAGCGACCCGGAATCAATATTGGGACAACCCGACTCGCTGAAGAAAGCGGCGCTGCAATTTCATCAGGTCCTGCGCGATATCCTGGCGGCGACCACGCCCATTCCTTTTCGCTTCCCCACCCTGCTGGAGAGCGCAGAAGCTTTCGAGCAGCATCTCGCGCCTGAGCAGGAGTCGTATCGGCAGGCACTGGAGCGAATCGACAACGCCGTGCAATATGAGATTGTGGGAACGTGGGCTGACGAGCAGCAGGCTGATCTGGCCACCCCGGTGAGCGGCCGCGAGTATCTCAAGCGTAGGCAGGAGGCGCTGGGCCGCGTCGCCGCCGTCGAAAACAAGCTCAAGAGCGTGACTGCGGATTCCGTTCGCGAATGGCGGACACGGCAGGAACGCAAGAACCATCGCTGGTTCGCGCTGGTACGGCGAAACGATCGCGAGCGCTTTATCGCCTCGCTGCGAACGGCCGGAGCGTCGCAAGGAGTTCGTTTGCGCCTGAGCGGGCCGTGGCCGCCCAGTGAGTTCGTAACTCCGCGAGGCGAGCATGGATAAGCCGACCCAACTAACGCCGCAAAAAGTGGAAGAAGCAGTTGCCGAGTTGCAGCGGCAGTTGCAGGGCCTCGGCCAGCAACGCATGGAGCGCATCGACTGCTCGCAGGAGACGATCGAGCAGGGCCTGGCCAAGCTGGTGTTGGGCCTCATTGAACTGTTGCGGCGACTGCTGGAGCGGCAGGCCATTCGCCGCATGGAAGGCGGCACGCTGAACGATCAGCAAGTGGAAGAAATGGGACTGGCGCTGATGAAGTTGGAAGAGAAGATCAAGGAACTGGCCGATCAGTTTGGTCTGCGGCCTGAGGACCTGAATCTGAAGCTTGGGCCGCTGGGCAACCTGCTGGAATGAAGCCGCGCGGCCGTCCATGTGCGTGACTTCGGAAGCGATCCGTTATTCCGGGTTGGAGCACGCCTTTCAGGCGTGCATGACAGCCGGTTGATTGAGAGCCAGGCTTTAGCCGCTGCGGTAAACCTGCGGAATTTACCTCAGCGGCTGAAGCCGATTTCCTAAGCAGCAGTCTTTATGCACGCCTGAAAGGCGTGCTCCGCCCAATGCAATGTACAGCACCCTGCAACATTCGCTGACCGCTGACGGCTGATAGCCGACAACTCCCTTACGATACAATTTCCGTTATCCGCAATGCCTTTGCCCACGTCATCGGCGCGCCTGACGCCTAATTCCAGCCCAATTGCAGCCGCGCCGCAGTCGCGCTGGCCAGCGATCTGGAGTTCGCCACGATGGATGGTCCTGATCGCCTTTGCGATACGCGTGCTGTGGATCGTGGTGGCGCATACCTATCGCATCCGCACCACCGAACACAATTTCGGCTTCGGCTTTGAAACCGGCCAGATCGCGTATTCGCTGGCCAACGGCATGGGCTTCAGTTCGCCCTTCGGCGGCTACACCGGCCCCTCCGCGTGGACTGCGCCGATTTATCCCTGGATTGTTTCGCTGGCCTTCCGGGCGTTCGGCAGCTACTCGCCTGCGTCGGCATTCGTCATGCTGAGCTTCAACAGCCTGTTCGGCGCGCTCACATGCTGGACCATTTATCGCACGGCGCTGCGCGTCTTCGGTCGAACCGTCGCCCTGTGGTCGGGCTGGATCTGGGCGCTGTATCCCGACACCATCTTTTGGGCGGTGAGGTGGATTTGGGAGACCAGCCTGTCGGCGTTCCTCCTGAGCCTGCTGTTCATGCTGACGGTGGAGATGGAAGGCGACGACCGCTCTTCGTCGTGGATTGGCTACGGACTGCTGTGGGGCGTCGCCGCACTCAGCAATCCCGCTGCGCTGTCGTTCCTGCCTTTCGCCGGATGCTGGCTCGTCTATCAACTGCATCGCCGCGGCAAGCGCTATGTGGTTCCTGCATTGCTCAGCGCCGTCGTCTTCTGGATGGCCATCATGCCGTGGCTGGTGCGGAATTACGAAGTCATGGGCCAGGTCGTTTTCATCCGCGACAACTTCGGCAACGAGCTGCGCCTGGGCAACAATCCGCTGGCCGAAGGCCAGTACGTGATCGCCTATCATCCCAGCCAAAACAACCTGGTGCTGGCAAAGTACGCGCGCATGGGCGAGGTAGCATTCTGCGTCGACCAGGGACGGCTGGCGAAGGAATGGATTGCGCAGAATCCCGGCAAGTTTGCCCAGATCACCCTGCGCCGCGTCTACTATTACTGGAACGGCATACCGAGACTCGCCAAGAACCAAGGGCTGGCCGAGCTGAAGAACACGCATACGCTGTTGCTGTCCGTGCTCGGCATCTGGGGATTGCTGCTGGCCCTGAAGCGGCGCGTCCACGGCGTGTTTTTGTTTGCCAGCCTGCTGGCGTTCTATCCGCTGGTCTACTATATTTGCTTTCCTGAACCACGCTACCGTCACCCGATCGATCCTCAGCTGCTGATCCTGGGAGTGTACTTGGTCTCTGAAACCCGGCCTCGCACAGGCGCCGTACACAGCGGCGACGACGAACAGGAGCTCGCCGAGCTCCAGCAGGACGAAGTTCTGCCACAGTTCCACACCTTGTCGGTCATCATCCCGGTCTACAACGAACGCCGCACGGTGATGAAGCTGCTGCGCCAGGTGGCGCGCCAGCCGCTCAGCCTGCACAAAGAGCTCATCATCGTTGATGACTGCTCCACCGACGGCACCCGTGAATTCCTGCGCGACACCGATCTCCAGGAGGTGCTGGGTGGCAACGGCGCCAACACCGTGAAGCTGGTGCTGCACGAGAAGAACCGCGGCAAGGGCGCGGGCGTGCGCACCGGGCTGGAGCATGCCACCGGCGAGCTGGTGCTCATCCAGGATGCGGACCTGGAGTACGATCCGCGCGACTATCCCGCGCTGATTGCGCCCATCGTTGAGGGACACGCCGACGCGGTCTTTGGCAATCGCTTCCACTACGGCCCGCACCGCGTGCCGCGCTTCGGCCGCTACGTCATGAACCGCATATTTTCTTTCGTCTGCAACGTGCTGACCGGTGTCAGCATTCATGACGTGACCGCCTGCTACAAAGTGTTTCGCAGCGAGCTGCTGCTGCGGCTCGATCTGCACTCGGACCGCTTCAGCGTGGAAACCGAGATGACGGTGAAGTTGGCCAAGCTGGGCGTGCGGATTTACGAGGTGCCGATTGTCTATCACGGACGCACCTACGCCGAAGGCAAGAAAATCAATTGGAAGGACGGCGTGATGGCGTTCTACGATCTGGTGAAGTATCGGTTTAAGAAGTGAATTGGCATTTAGCAGTTAGCACTTGGCATTTAGCAATCGAGTGGGTGCCCCGTTCTGGCCTGCTTTTGGCCAGGGCGGGGTGAGCATCACTTGCACGGGTGTCACGCTTCACGGATCGACTGTCGCTAACTCAACTATCTTCGCGTCATGCCCCGCGGGGTTCGGGTTTGGCTAATTGCTAATTGCTAATTGCTAATTGCTAGTTGCTGCCTTCACGCATTCTGCCTATTCGGCTGGTTGGTCTTCGTAAACTCGCCGACGGCCTGGTTCCACGCCGCAACCCACGGCACCAGCAGCGAGTAGAGCAGCCGCGCCGCCATCTGTGGCAAGGTCGCGCGCTGGCGAAAGCTCTTCCAGTCCAGACGAAACGCGAAGTAAATCTCCAGCAGCAGCACGCAGGCCAGCGGAATCGCGGTGCGCGGCACTAGAACAATCGCAATCACCTCCGCCAGGCAGCGCAGAAAATTCCGCGCCAGCCGCCCGCGCCGCGTCCCCAGCACGCCATCGGCGACGCCGTAGCGCGCCATCATCCTGAGCGCGCTCCTCAGCGTGTGCCGAGGCCGGTAGAGCGCCTGCGCGTGCTCCGCGTAGGCCGGCGTCACCAGCTTGCGCGCCTGCAGATCGAACATCGTGTCCTCGCCCATCAGGCTGGTCTCGGGAAAGCCGCCCACCCGCTCCCACAGCTCCTTGCGAAACGCCATCGAGCGCGCGGTGCACGACTTCGTTGTCCCATCGGCGCGCTGCTTCATCCCAAAAAATGGCGCCGAGGCCACGTCCCAGATGGTCTGCTCCTGCGGATCGATACGCGAGCCGCCCAGCGAATATTCGGCGCTGCCGTTCAGGATGGGCGCGGTCAGCCGCGCCAGCCATTCGGGATCGTAGATACAGCCGGCGTCGGCGCAGGCGACGACCTCCGACGTGGCCGCCGCAATGCCAACGTTGCGCCCGCGGGCGATCGGCCCAGCAGAGGCCTTCAGGTTGCAGCTCTCGTCGCGGATGGCAATCAGGTTCGGGTACTTCGCTTGCGCGGCCTGTAGATGCTCCCAAGTGCCGTCGGTCGAGCCGCCGTCGACCACGATCAGTTCCCTGGGCGGCGGGACTTGCGTCGCCAAAGTCGAGACGAGCTCGTCGATGTCCTCAACCTCGTTGAGGACGGTCGCGGTCACGCTGACTGCTGACATGGCTGCCAATGGTTTTGCGGTGCTGTTCACAGAGTTGTCGGTCACGTGGTGCAAAGGTCCGCGCGGGACGGATGCGCTTATGTGAGGGCCAGCTAGGATTATAGCGGTGGGTTGTTTGGCTGATTACCGGTGATATGGCGATGTTACAACAACCATCCTGTTGAGCTGCTCCCATCTCCACGGCTTTTATTGACTTGCCAGTTTCACGGACGTAGGATTCTGCTCCAGTGATCGGCCAGACCATCTCGCACTACCGCATCATCGAGAAGCTGGGCGGCGGCGGGATGGGTGTGGTTTACAAGGCCGAGGACACCACCCTCCATCGGTTCGTCGCGCTGAAGTTTCTGCCCGATGAAGTGTCCAAAGACCCCCAAGCACTCAGCCGTTTCCAGCGAGAAGCGCAAGCCGCGTCGGCACTGAACCATCCGAATATCTGCACGATTTACGAGATCGCCCAGAATGATGGTCAGCCTTTCATCGTGATGGAGTTTCTCGATGGCACGACTCTCAAGCACCGCATCGGGAACCGCCCGATGGAGACGGACTTGATCCTGTCTCTTGCCATCGAGATCGCAGATGCGCTCGACGCAGCCCACGCCGAAGGCATCGTCCACCGCGACATCAAGCCCGCGAACATCTTCGTCACTAAGCGGGGACATGCCAAGATTCTGGATTTCGGACTGGCGCAGATGACACCCGCCTTGAGCAACGCGGCGCCAGGGGGTGCGGTGGCACAGTCAACCGTGGCGATCGAAACGCGCCTGACCGTTCCCGGAGCAGCGGTGGGCACGATCGCCTATATGTCGCCAGAGCAGGTTCGGGCCAAGGAATTGGATGCCCGCACTGATCTGTTCTCGTTCGGCACAGTCTTGTACGAAATGGCAACCGGGACGTTGGCGTTCCGTGGCGAAAGCACAGGAGTGATTTTCGAAGCCATCCTGAACCGGGCACCGGTTCCGCCGTGGCGGCTGAATCCCGATCTGCCAACCGAGTTAGAGAGCATCATTAACAAGTGCCTGGAAAAAGATCGCACCCTGCGTTACCAGCACGCTTCGGAAATTCGAGCCGACCTGCAGCGCCTGAAGCGGGACACAGATTCGGGGCGGGTCACAACCAGTACGAAGCCGGCGACAACTGACACGGCTAAACGCTGGAAGGTGATTATTCCTGCGGTCGCGGCTGTGCTGGCGTTCTTCGTCGCGGGTTACCTCTATTTTCACCGCCCGCCAAAACTTACGGACAAAGACACAATTGTCCTCGCGGATTTTACAAACACGACAGGCGATCCGGTATTTGACGGAACGCTTCGCCGAGGTCTGGCGGTGCAGCTGGAACAGTCGCCATTTTTGAGCCTAATCTCAGACGACCGCATGCAGAAGGTACTGCGAATGATGGGCCAGCCGCCGGATGCGCGACTTACCCCAGAGATCGCCAGGGAAATCTGCGAGCGGACCGCGAGCGCCGCTGTTTTGGACGGATCCATCGCAAGCCTTGGGAGCCAGTACGTGTTGGGGCTGCGCGCCAGGGACTGCCGCACTGGAGACGTTCTCGCTGAAGAACAGGTAGAAACTGCGAGAAAAGAAGACGTATTGAACGCTCTCGGTCAAGTTGCTAGTAAATTCAGGACCCGAGTCGGAGAATCGCTGATCACAGTCGAAAAGCACAATACTCCGCTCGCTGAGGCTACCACGCCGTCACTCGAAGCTTTGAAAGCCTACAGTACAGCGATGCGGGTTTCCCATTCGACGGGAGCTGCCGATGCTGTGCCCCATTTCAAGCGCGCCGTCGAAATCGATCCCCAATTTGCTATAGCCTATGCGTTCATGGGACTTAACTACAGCAATCTTGGAGAGTCTGTCCTGGCCATGGAGAGCACGAGCAAAGCCTATCAATTGCGAGACCACGCCAGCGACCGGGAGAGGTTTCTTATTACGACCCTCTATGATCGACAGGTGACGGGAAACCTGGAAAAGGAACAACAGACCTTGCAGGTGTGGGCGCAAACCTATCCACGTGATCGGGACGCCCACGGATTGCTGTCGGGATTTGCTTCGCAAGGCTCCGGCCAGTATGAAAAGTCGATTGAGCAAGCCAATATCGCGCTCGGGATTGATCCGGATTTTGTTTACGGCTATGTCAATGCAGCCTACGATTATTTTTACCTCGGCCGCTGGGCGGAAACTGAGGAAGCCATCCAGAAAGCCTCCGCGTACAAAGACGAATTCCCTGAACTTTTGATCCTTCAATACTATCTCGCGTTCGTCAACGGCGACAGGGCGGGGATGGATCGTGTCGCTGCTCTGGCTCGAGGCAAGCCGGGAGTGGAAGACAGGATGTTGCACGCGGAGGCTCTGGTCGAGGCCCGTTCCGGTCGGCTGCAAGCGGCCAGCAGGCTGTCACGCCGCGCTTTGGACATGGCTCAGCAAGCAGGCCAGAGGGAAAGAGCGGCCACCTATCAAGCCGCAGAAGCATTGTGGGAAGCGTTTTTCGAGGACGCAACCGCGGCCAGACGAAGCGCGACGGCGGCATTGCAGCTTTCCAATGGCCGAGATGTCGAGTACAGCGCCGCTTTTGCACTGGCCCTCGCGGGCGATTTGCCTCGTGCGCAGTTGCTCGCTGACGATCTGGAGAGGCGATTTCCGGAAGATACTTCAGTCCAGTTCAATTACCTGCCAGCGCTTCGCGCACTCTTCGCCCTAAACCACAGCGAGCCTGCCAGGGCGATCGAACTGCTGCAAGTCGCCGTACCTTATGAGCTGGCAGTACCGGCAGTGGACTTCTATACGCTTTTCGGTGGCCTATATCCGGTCTATGTGCGCGGGGGCGCGTACATGGCCGCAGGGCAGGGTGCGGAAGCCGCCGCGGAATTCCAGAAGATTCTCGATCACCGCGGGATCGTGTTCAGTGATCCCATCGGTGCGCTGGCGCATCTGCAACTTGGACGCGCCTATGTGCTGCAAGCCGACACGGCGAAGGCCAAAGCCGCCTATCAGGAGTTCCTCACACTCTGGAAAGACGCCGACCCCGACATCCTCATCCTGAAAGAAGCCAAGGCGGAGTACGCGAAGCTGCAATAAATTCGGTGCTCGACCCCCAAAAGCCTGAGACATCGAAGCCGATGATCGACACGTCATCTGGAAACCAAAGGTCAATCGGATAGTTGTTGATATCAGGCCATGTAGTAACCAATCTCGGTAGCATTGCGCCCCAGCCTACCCGCCCCTGCATTTCGTCCCGATTTTCGGAACCGGCAGCCGTTCCCTGCCGTATCTCCTACCGGCCACAACTTTTTCTGCGAACTCGCGTCCCACGCGCGACAGGAGGCACTATGGCTCAACATCGCAAACCCAGCACATTAGCAGTTGCCATGGCAGCGGCGATTCTCGCCGTGCTGATGGCCGTTCCCGCCCACGCCGAGGTAACCCAGGAATTTCACAAGACCGTTCCGCTTTCCGCCGATGGCCGGGTGTCGCTCAGCAACATCAATGGCGACGTCGAGATCACCGGCTGGAACAAGAACGAAGTGCAGATCGACGCGGTAAAGACGGCGCGCGACCAGCAACGCTTGGACGAGGCCCGCATCGACGTCAACGCCGGCAGCAGTTCCGTGAAAATCGAGACCCACTATCCCTCGCACCTCTTCAACAATAATCCCGCCTCGGTGCACTACACCCTGCACGTGCCGCAGAACGCGCGCCTCGACAAAATCGACCTTGTAAACGGATCGCTCACGGTGCAGCAGCTCAGTGGGGATATCGAGGCCAACCTGGTGAACGGCAAAGTGCGCGCCTCCGATCTGGCGGGCACGGCCGATCTGGCAACGGTGAACGGATCAGTCGAAGCCAACTACACCGCGCTGAATAACGTCCGCGAGATCAAGCTCAAGTCGGTGAACGGCGCGGTCAACCTGTTGTTGCCGCAGTCGCCCAATGCCGACGTGAGCGCCAGCACCGTCAACGGCTCGATCTCCACCGATTTCCCGCTGACGGTAAAGGGTCACTGGGTCGGCAAGAACATGAGTGGCACGCTGGGCAGCGGCGGCGTCCACATCGAACTGGAAAATGTGAATGGCAGCATACATGTGGGGCCGGGGCGAGGGAGCCTATAGCTGCGGTTTTTCACCACGGAAGCACGAAGAGCACGGAGTTCTTGGAATTCCCAGTGGATGGGAATCCGATTTTGCGTGTCAGTTTCGAAGTGTTCCGTCACGATTGATGAATTCTTCCTACTCCGTGTCCTCCGTGTCCTCCGTGCTTCCGTGGTGAAAACCATCCTCAAGAGAGCTCGAAACTCCGCGGCGGGCTGACCACATCCGGCTTGCGGGCGATCAGCAACAGCGCGCCGATGCGCTTGAAGTCGCGCAACTCCCCGGCGCTCTTGAACCACTTGCCGCTGTATTCCTCAGGCGTCGGAGTCAGGTCGGGGATGCGCACCGCTCGCACGTCTTCGTAACCGTGCTCCTTCAGCAGCTCAACGTACTCCTGCTCCGAGCGCACCTGCACCGGGACCTTCAGCTCTTCAACCCAGCGAAGAGAATACGCGTTGTCCTTATACAGATTGATCAGGATGAACAGCTCGCCCTTGGGCGCAATCACGCGGAACAATTCATCCAGCGCGCGGTCCTGGTCGCCGTAGTAATAAAACGACTCCACCGACAACACCTTGTCGAAGAAGTTTTCTTCCCACGGGATCTGCTGCGCCGAGCCCACGACGAACAGAATGTTGTCATACTGCGTCGACGCGCCGCGCGCCCGCCGGACCATCTCGTCCGACACATCCAGCCCGACTACCTGCCCCGGGCGCTCGCCGCCGGCAACCAGTTGCGCCAGCAGCCGCGTGGCCCATCCTGCGCCGCAGCCCAGGTCGAGTACACGTTCGCCATGCTTCAGCCCCATCAGCGCCAGCGTCTGCTGGGTGATGCTGATGTGGTGCTGCTCCATCTCCTCGCCGCGGCCGGCGTCAGCCCACTGGTTGAACTCGCGCCGCATCTGCTCGTCGGTGGTGATGGGTTTGTTGTCAGACATGCTCCTCGTTTCTGCTGTCAGCTTTCAGCCGTCAGCTATCAGCTGAACCGGATGACCTTCCGCTCGTTCGCGAACTTACCAGATGTCTTGGCTGACGGCTGACAGCTGATGGCCGACAGCTCTGGATATTCGAGATGAACGAAGGCGAACTCATATGGTACAGTCGCGGAAACCCATGGCTCAAACTCCTCAACCGCCGACTAATGGCGAGAACCATTCTCCGCTGCTCTACTGCGCCGTGTGCGCACGCGAGGTCGACGATCCACTCACCTGTGGCGATTGCTCGGCCGTGATCTGCCGCGTCTGCGGCACGCCGCTGGAGATGCCCGAGGACCTCGGCATCGGGTAGGGTGTCGCGACTGCTTCTCTAAATGGAGATTGGTGCTTTTTATCAGATAGTTGCGAGTTCAGGTGATTCCATCCGCCGCAATTGTCCAGTTATGGCATCTTAGTGGCGTGTAAATATCTGTATTTCTAGAACTATTTTGCCAGTCACCGTGAACCGCAAAGTGCCCCTCGCGGGCCCTAGGATGCCCATAGGACGACGATCAACACTCCGGACGACCTTGGGGGCATCCCATCGCTCCCCAGCCCTCAAATCGCCGTTAAACGCAAAGTCCCGATTTGGGAATGACTTAACGCGAAAACCGCATCGCGTGGTCATGAATCCGCCCACAGTCACTGAGCAGAAGGATGATCCTAGGTCGCCAGCTCAAGCCTTGGGATTCGACCATGCTCTCCACTTTGCGACGTTCAATCCCACCGTCGCCAGCCACAAGCTGCTGAAAAAACTCTCCGGGCAGACAGGCAAAGGAAAGGTACCAACCTATTCGCGCATCCAGAGCCGGCTTCAGGAAGCAAAGAAAGCCGTTGGTTAAGTAACAGGCGCCGGAAATCCCCAACAGGACCCCGAGGATGCGCGGCAAGAAGCCGGAGCGGAAAATCAGGAACCCACCCGCCAGTTCATCGAGCCCATAAAATACCCACGAAAGCAGCAGACCTGCCGGCTGCAATTGCATCGAGAAGTGAACCAGGGCATGCAGTTGTTCGGGATTGAATGCGCTGAGCGCGCTGCCGCTGATCGCCAACTGCAACGGCACGTACGCGATGATCAAGGCCACAGCTTCAGCTGCGATTCCCACGATTCCAGCGCACAACGAGAGGCCGGCGACGATAACGTTCACTCGCCAGAACAGGTAGAAGGCGATGATCTCCTCGACGATGTTCAGCAGCAGTTCGACAGAGATGAGCCGAGAAGCCCAGACGGAACAGCGCTTCATGCGCCAGGATGTTGTGAAGCGTTGCCGCGGGATTGCCGGCGACGACCAACGTGCCGTGGACATAGCCAATGTCAAACGCACCGGCCACGATCCCCAGCAGGCCCACAATGCCGGCAACCCTCGCCAAAAGAAGAGGGGAGAAGCGCTCCGGTTGGGAATTCGACATCATAACCAGCAGGCTCTTGCGATTGGAGGATTATAAATGGCTACGGTAAGGGATGTTGTGCTGCTGCGATTTATCCCGGAGCGCACGCAGGTTGGGCTGGCAATATTGCGCGTGTGCGTGGGAGTGACGCTGTTCCTGCGGCACGGTTTGGAAAAGCAGCCGGCACACTGGACACAGTTTCTGGCGCACTTTCCCGATCCCATCGGGATAGGATCTCATCCCTCGTTTTTCGTCGCCTTTCTTTCAGACTTCGTTTGCTCAATTCTGCTGACGATCGGGCTGGGAACTAGGTGGGCCGCTCTTTATTGCTTCGGAAATATCTTTGTAGCGTGGGCGTTCGTGCATCACTTCGCATTCCTCGCCAAGAGTCCGGGCAGCGATCACGGAGAGCTGATGGTGCTTTACCTCACAGCCTTGCTGACCCTGTTCATCGCAGGTCCTGGCGCAGCCTCGATTGACTGGTTTCTGTCACGGAAGCCGTAAACGATCGCACGTGCCCCACCCGAACACCGCGAATGTGCGAACGCCCGGCGTCAGAACAGATCCCGGTCTTGTGGAGGTGTGTCTCCGCGATCGAGAAGGAAATCGTCGGGCGCCTCCATCTCGCGTACAGAATCGAAATATTCTCGCCAGCCAGATCGCCTTGGTGGAGGCCCAAATTCGGATTTATCGGATTCGCAATTGATCTTCTTTCCTCCCCAAAACACGAGTGCCATGGGCACGAAAGAAGATAGCCCAGCGCTTCAGCGCTGGGTCAGGCATGATTAAGATCCGGAGTGCCGTGGGCACGGCAGAATCGTGCCTCAACAAAATTCCTTTGTGCCGTCCCCCTGGGACTCAAGACACATTACGAAGCGTGCCCAGCGCTGAAGCGCTGGGCTATCATCTTCCGTCCCGCTTCGGCGGGACTCGTGCCTCGCCGCCGCATCTCTGATGCTACGCTTGCCATTCGAAGGTCTTCATGAGGGTGTCGAAGACACGGGCGGCGTCAACTTTGCCACTACATTCACCAACCGTCCCGGCGCCACTATGACCTTGACCACCGTCTTACCCGCGAGATCGGATCGCACCTTCTCATCGGCCTGTGCAAGTTCGCTTAATTGATCCTCCGTCGCATCAACCGAAACAACGATGCGACTACGTATCTTGCCATTGACCTGGAGCACGATCTCGATTTCTTCTTCCTTCGCCAGCGCGGGATCGTACTTCGGCCACGGCGCGCGCAGCAGATCAGAGGTTTCGCCCAGCATCTCCCACAGCTCGTGCGCCAGATACGGCGCAAACGGCGCCAGCATGAGCACCAGTCTGCGTTGCGCGTCGGCCACCAGTGCCAAGGCTGCCGCCTGCCCGCCGCGCTGCACGCTGTCTTCATAAGCGTGAAGCTCGTTCACCAGCTCCATCAGGGCAGAGATCGACGTATTGAAGTGCCAGCGGCCCGAGAAGTCTTCGGTAATGCGCTGGATTGTCTGGTGTAACTTGCGCTGCACCTTTCGTGCCGCCGGAGAGAGCTGGCCATCTTGATCGCCATTCCACGCCGGATCCTCCGGCTTGGCATTCCGCAAAACAAACCTGTACACCCTCGACAGGAACCGGCTGATGCCTTCAACCCCAGCGTCCTGCCAATCCAGGTCGCGATCCGGCGGCCCGCCAAACAGCGTGTACATGCGCGTCGCATCCGCGCCGTAGCGGTCCACCATGTCGTCAGGCGAAACCACGTTGCCCAGGCTCTTCGACATCTTGGCGCCACCCTTGATTACCATGCCCTGGGTGAACAGCCGCTCGGCGGGCTCGGAATTCTTCACCAGACCCATGTCGCACATCACCTTCGTCCAGAAACGCGAATAGATCAGGTGCAGGATGGCATGTTCCACGCCGCCAATGTACTGGTCGATGGGAAACCAATATCCCACAGTGTCAGAGTCTAGTGGCTTATCTGACAATGTGGGATCGGTGTAGCGATAGAAGTACCAGGACGAATCGACGAAGGTGTCCATGGTGTCGGTCTCGCGGCGCGCCGGGGCGCCGCATTTGTGACAGGCGACGTTCACGAACTCCGGCACATTGCCCAGTGGCGAGCCGCCGGCCAGCGTGATCTCGAGATTCTCCGGCAGCAGTACCGGCAAGTCTTTCTCGGGGACCGGCATGATGCCACACGCCTCGCAGTAAATAACCGGGATGGGCGTGCCCCAATAGCGCTGCCGGCTGATGCCCCAGTCTTTCAGGCGAAACGTCACCGTGGCCTTGCCAAAGCCGTGTTCCTCGGCGAAATCGGACATCTTCGCAATGGCTTCCTCGGATGGCATCCCGTTGTACTCGCCCGAATTGATCAGCAGGCTGTTGGTCTCAACAAAGGGAAGGATCGGCTCATTGGGTGAGCCGTCAGGGGCGTCGCCCTCGCGCCGCGGCAAAATCACGATTTTGATATCCAGACCATACTTCTTGGCGAACTCGTAATCGCGCTCATCGTGCGCCGGAACGGACATGATCGCCCCGGTACCGTAATCCAGCAGAACGTAGTTGGCCACCCAGATGGGCACCTGCTCGCCATTGAAGGGATTCAGGGCGTAGCGCTCGCTGAACACGCCATGCTTTTCGATGGCGCCGATGTTGCCTTCTTCTTTCGCCCGGTTCTGCTGGGCGATCAGGTCCTCCACCTTGGCCAGCAGCGCCGGATCGTTGGCGATCAGGTCGGTCACGATGGGATGCTCGGGCGCCAGCTGCAACGAGGTCGCACCGTAGATGGTGTCGATCCGCGTGGTGAAGACCGATATCTTGTCGCCCGCCCGTCCGGCCACGCCGTCGAGTTTGAAGTCCACCAGCGCGCCTTCGCTGCGCCCAATCCAGTTGCGCTGCATGGTGCGAACTTTTTCCGGCCAGCCGGGCAAACTGTCCAGGCCCTGCAACAGTTCGTCGGCGTAGTTGGTGATGCGCAGGAACCACTGCTCCAGCTCGCGCTGCTCCACTAGCGTGTCTTCATGACGCCAGCAGCAGCCGTTGGGCAGCACCTGCTCGTTGGCCAGCACGGTGGCGCACTTCGGACACCAGTTCACTTTGCTCTTCTTGCGATAGGCCAGGCCGCGCTCCAGAAACTTCAGGAAGAACCATTGGTTCCAGCGGTAATATTCCGGCAGGCAAGTGGTGACTTCTTTCGACCAGTCGTAGGCGAAGCCCAGCCGATTCATCTGCCGCTTCATGGCGGCGATGTTGCGCAGCGTCCACTCGCGCGGCGGCGTCTGGTTGGCGATGGCCGCGTTCTCCGCCGGCAGCCCAAACGAATCCCAGCCCATGGGATGAAGCACGTTGTGGCCCTG
>JBEKXQ010000001.1:0-264750 GCA_049511915.1 Candidatus Korobacteraceae bacterium | reverse complement strand
TCGATTTCGCGCCGATCTCGCGCAACATGACTTCGCGATCGGACTGCGACTTAGGAAGATAGCGCATGGGTACCTGTAGCTTTCCTGGGCGACTGTAAGAACGAAAATATAAGGCCTATCTCGTAACCGATTTGTATCAGGGCACGTCTTCAGACGTGCCGAAACGCCGAGCCATTCGGGTAGAGCCGGCCTTCAGGCCAGCGTCTAAACCCTTCAGATTTGTCATCACGAACCGACTTGAGTCGGTGAGGGATCTGCTTTTCCGAGTTCTTGGCAGCCTGTGAAGTTGTGCCTTGATACAAATCTGACGCGTACCTTGTTCTTGAAACCCTGCCGTCCCTACGGGACTCCTGTCATCAAATTGCGCCCCACCCAGCACTCCGCTTCGCTGCGTGCTGGGCTAGACTATTCCGCGCCTACGGCGCTCTGCCCTGCTTGGTGCGCACAACGATGTCGACGAAGCCGGTTCGTGATCGCCAAACATGAACTCGCTGTTGGCTAATTGCTAACTGCTGCACTTAGTGTCCGCCCTCTTCGGCAATGAACTTCTCGTAATCGGCGCCCGACAGCAAGTTGCCGGCCTCGCTCGCGTCTTTCAGCTTGACTTTGATCATCCAGGTTGTGTTGGCATCTTTGTTGACCTGCTCGGGCGCGGTGTTCAACTCTTCATTGATCTCCGTTACCGTCCCCGACACGGGCGCGAACAAGTCCGACACCGCCTTCACCGATTCGACCGAGCCGAAGGTCTTGCCGGCGGCGATCTCCGTACCGACTTTGGGCAGCTCAACGAATACGATGTCGCCCAGCGAGTTTTGCGCATAGTCCGTGATGCCGATGACGCCGGTACCGCCGTCAATTTTCAGCCACTCATGTTCCTTGGTGTACTTGTAATCCGCGGGATAAGCCATTTGATTTCTCCTCGGGCCGCAATGCCAATGCAGTGTCGGGCCGACAATAAATATTCGCAATAAAACGCTTGTGTCAGGGCACGGCTTCAGCCGTGCCGCCGCAGGCGTCGAAGATACCGGCTTTAGCCGCTGATGGCCAGGGGCTAAAGCCCACATGTTCATGAACTCTTACGGCACGACCAAAGTCGTGCCCTGACACACACCCATCCTTCGAAACATTTTTTGCGACGCCGCGCTCTGCGTGAACAAACTACGACTGCTTCTTCGGGCGTTTGTAAAACGGTGTTGGCACAACTTTGCATTTGACCGGCGTACTTCTGCACTGGACACACACCTCGTGCCCTATCTCCGACTGCTCGATGGGAACGTAGGCCAGCGCAATGTTCTTCTTCAGGAACGGCGCATAGGAGCCGCTGGTCACGTATCCGATTTCGTTGCCGGCCAGATCGAACACTTTGTAGCCATCGCGCGGGATGCCGCGATCGACCGACTCCAGTCCCACCAGCGTCCGCTTGATGCCTCCCGCCTTGGCGCGCTCCAGCGCAGCCCGGCCAATGAAGTCGCCCTTCTCCATCTTGAGGAAGCGATCCAGCCCAGCTTCCCAAACATTGATCGAGTCCGAGATCTCATGCCCGTACAGCGGCAGCTTGCCTTCCAGGCGAAGTGTATTTCGCGCGCCCAAGCCGCACGGCACGATGCCGAACTCCTTGCCCGCTTCCAGCACGGCATTCCACACCATGGCGCTGGTCTTCTCGTCGGTCGGGACGTAGATTTCGAAGCCGTCCTCCGCCGTATACCCGGTGCGCGCAATCAAAATGTTCTTCAGTCCGCAAACCGTCCCGTGCGTGAACCAGTAAAACTTCACCTTCGACAGATCCACGTCGGTCAGCTTCTGCAGAGTGTCGACGCCCTTCGGTCCCTGGATCGCAATCTGGGTGTAATTGTCGCTCAGGTTTTCGACTTTGCAATCGAACTGGCGTGTATTGGCGGTGACCCAGTTGACGTCCTTCTCGCGCGTGCCCGCATTGATCACCAGCATGTAATCTTCTTCGCCCATGCGGTGCACGATCACGTCGTCAACAAACGTTCCTTCGGGATACAGCATCGCCGAATAGCGGCACTGGCCGATTGCCATACCCGCAGCGTCGTTCATGGTGATGTGCTGCACGGCCTCCAACGCCTGCGGCCCCGAGATGCGAATGTCGCCCATGTGGCTTACGTCGAAGACGCCCACACCGCTGCGCACCGCCAGGTGCTCCTTCATCAAGCCACCGACGGAGGGATATTCCACCGGCATGTCCCAACCGTTGAAATCAACCATCTTGGCGCCCAATTGGCGATGGACGGCATTCAAGGCAGTCTTGCGAACCGGTGCGGCAACCTGAGTTTCGGAGGACAAGTGGGAATCCTTCAGCGCACAGAACGCGCGGTCGAGGTTGGTGTAACCAAGTACGGTAACACGCGCGTTTTTCGCCGGTCAACAACGGGCGTCACAGTGCCAGCGACAGGCCGGGATTAGTAAGCTCCCAACGGCAGTGTTAAGCAATTCGATTTCCCGGCAACCTCTGCTGTCCAGGTTTTAAACAGTTACGAAAGTACAATCGCTTTCCAATCTGGCATTGCCCTTTCGTACCGTCCCAGATCATCGCTAATCACAGACCACATCCCACCATTTTTTTCAAGATTAAGAAGCAGCTACTGCTCGCAGGACGGCCCGAATGCGAACGCTTTCCGGTTTGGTGCTTTTGGCTCGTTTCTATTTCGCCCGACGCTGGCTCGGCGTCGCCTTCCTGGTCGCACTCGTTCTCATGCTGGCACGGATCTCGCTCGCGCAGGACGGTTCCACCTCGCTGCAGGGCGTTATCGAGGACGCCAGCGGTGCTCGCATCGCCGTCGCCGCGATCACCATCACCGACTCCTCGCGCGGCTTCCGCTTGCAAGCCGTGACCGACGCCCAGGGGACATTTAATTTTGGCATGCTTCCTCCCGGCCGCTACGACGTCATCGCTTCCGCTCCCGGAATGGCCACGAAAACCAGTCGCGGCGTGGAGTTGCTCGTCGGCGGCGTATCCGTGGTACATCTCCGCTTATCTCCGGCCGCGCTCACCCAGAACATCACCGTAAGCGCGCCTCCCATCGCAATCGACACCCAAAGCAGTGAGATTTCCAACGTGGTGACGCAGTCCTCGATCGCTGGCCTGCCGTTGAATGGACGCCGCTTCACCGATCTGGCCTTGCTCTCGTCCGACGTGGTTCAGGACCCACGGAGTCTCACCTCCGACTCCAATGGCGACCTTTCCTTCGGAGGCGTTCGTGGCTTTCAAAACAGCTTCCTGGTCGATGGCACCGACGACAACAACTCGTTTTTTGCCCAGGCACGCGGCGGCTACCGCGCGCCCTATCAATTCAGCAACGAAGTTATCCAGGAGTTCCGGGTTTCGAAGAACTCCTACAGCGCGGAACTGGGACGCTCCGGCGGCGCGGTTTTCAATGTGGCCACCAAGTCGGGAACGAACAACTGGCATGGCACCGGCTTCTACTATCTGCGCGACCGCGTCTTCGACGCCCAGCAACCCTACGCATCCAGCCAGCCCAACGACCGCCAGCAGCAGTTCGGCGGCACCATCGGCGGCCCGATACGCAAAGACCGCATCTTCTTTTATGCCGGCTTCGATCAGCACCTGCTGACCGTGCCCTCGGTGGTGCAGTTCGCCAACGGCGCCAATACCATCGTTCCCCAACCTACCGACTACGACTATACGGATAGGGCGTTGGTCTTCGCCGCAGCGCAGAAGTTAAACAACATGGGCGGTTCCTATCCCACCACCATGCAGGGCGATGCTGGATTCGCCAAAGTCGACTTCCACCTCTCCTCCAAACAACTGGCTTTCATCCGCATAAGCACCTCACGTCTGACGGGCGTTAACAACGTATTCTTCGACCCTTCCAGCCCGATCACCGGCTATGCCGCAACGGCCAATGGAACCGAGAACGTCCAGACCGAAAGCGTCGCCGCGTCGCTGATCAGCGCCTGGACCAACAAGCTGGCCAGTAATCTGAGAGTGCAGTTTTCCAACGACGCGCAGCAGTCCGTTGCCAACGGAGATTTGCCCTGGACGAAGATTTATGACCTCATGGAGGGATTTGGCGGCTCCAGCACACTACCGCGCAACACCAACGAGCATAAGCTGCACTTCGCTGAGACCCTCAGCTATGACACCGGCCGGGTGCACTGGAAGTTTGGGGGCGACTTCATCCAGGCCTGGATCTGCAACTACTATCCCTATCTTTTCGACGGAGAGTATTACTTCGACGACGTAAAGGTGAATCCCTGGACCTACGCGCCCATGGAGTATGGCGAGCCGCTGTCACCGCTGCGCGCTTACGCCCACGACGTGCCGCGCTATTACATGCAGGACTTCGGCAATGCCGTCTCGCATCCCGACTCGCGCATGTATGCGGCGTTCATGCAGGACACGATTCGCATTACCCGAAAGTTCACGCTGAACGCGGGAATTCGCTACGACCTGCAAACTTTCGAGCCCGGCCCGCTGGTAAGCAATCCTCTATATCCCGCGTCCGGCAAGGTCCCCACCGACATGAACAACTTCTCGCCGAGGCTCGGCTTCGCTTACTCGATCGGCGAGAAGCACCCTACGGTCATTCGCGGAGGCGGTGGTCTCTTCTACATGCCGATCCCTGCGATGTATGCCTCCCAGGTCGCCACCGATAATGGCATTCAGCAAAGCCAGCTCTTCCTGAACCTGATGATCCCGGCGCAGGCGGCGCTGTTTCCCAGCTACCCTAATGCGCTAGTGAATTGCCCGCCGGGAACCTTGGTATGCAATCTCCCGAAATCCCTGGCCGGATTGGTGACCACCGACATTTCCGCCTTTGCCCCCAACTTTCAGACGCCTTACACCGAGCAGGCGAACCTGACCGTGGAGCACCAGTTCGGCGACAGCATGATCGCTACGGTGAGTTATGCCTACGTCCGTGGTGTGCACGAAATTCGCTCCCTTGATGTCAACCTGCCCAGCCCAACCGTGGTCGATTATCCCGTGTATAACAGCACTGGATCGGTCTTCCTCGGCATGTACAGTGTCGACTCATTTACGACGTGGCAAACCACGCCATCTCTCACTTGTCCCTACCCTTCCTGCATCAACGCCCTGCAGCGGCCCGACCCGCAACTCGGCGCCATTAACTCGTTCCAAAGCGAATCCAGCAGCATCTACAACGGCCTGACCGTCTCGGTAAAGCACCAGATGAGTCATGGTATGTATTTCCAGTTCGGCTACACCCTGGCCAAAGCCATGGACGACGGGCCTGACGCGTTAGTCGTCGGAGGCTCGGGGAACGTGCAGAATTCTTATGCCACTTCGCTCGAATGGGGACCCAGCGTTAACGATCAGCGTCATCGTTTTGTGGCGGCGTGGATAGCGGAGCCCAAGCTCCACTTCGATCATGGGAAACTCAACACGCTGGCTAACCATTGGAAGCTCTCCAGCGTCCTCACAGCAGGATCGGGACGGCCGGTCAATGCTACTGTAGCGGGCGATCCGAACGGTGACGGCGACATCTACAACGATCGACTCCCGGGCTACGAGCGAAATGCATTCATGGGACCCGATTACCTCAGCACTGACATGCGCATCACGCGCACCATACGTTGCGGCGAGCACATGGTGTGGAATCTGGTCGCCGAATCTTTCAACGTCTTCAACCGAACCAACGCCCGCGTGCAGATCAGCGATGATGGTTTCTACAATTCCGCTGGGGAATTCGTTGCCTATTCGACGGCCGTCAAGGGGACGGTCTATCCTGGCGAATTCCTGATGAACTCACAGTTTTTGACTCCGACGAACGCGTATGCACCGCGGCAGGTGCAATTCTCGCTAAGGCTCAGTTTCTAGGCAGGATAGCGGTGCTGCCATACCTTAGTGGTGCGCCTGTATCGCGTTGGTGCTGTAAGTCTTTGCTTGACTTCTCCTCGTAACATAGGGATAACTACTAGTGTCCATTTGGGACGAGTCTGGGGGTGTTTCCTGTTTGGCGGAAGTTCGCATTCAAGAGGGCGAGTCGTTAGAAAACGCTCTGAGACGATTTAAACGCAAAGTCCAGCAAGAGGACATTATCAAAGAAGTGAAGCGTCACTCCTTCTACCTCAAGCCGGGCGAAAAGAAACGCGTTAAAGAAGCGCTGGCGCGAAAGCGCAGCCGCAAGAAGGCTCGTAAAGAGCAGGACTAATTCACAGATGGGCCGCCGTTCGAATGGCGGCCCTTGCTTTGTTCCCTTCCTAATTTTGTGGGGTAGCAACAGTCGAACCGCAGTCTTAATTTGCAGGGCCATGCGCTTATGCATGGTGGGCCGAACCCAGGGAGCTGTACCTGAGCACTGGAATTTGTGGTTGTCGCCTGGAACGCTCAGTCCGGTTCTGGCGGGCAATCGCAAGTTGACCCCGTCTGTGTGCTTGGGAGTCGCGGGCTGAAGGGAGCAACTCTCCATGGAATTCCAGGATAAGGTACTGAAGTGTATCGACTGCGGATCTGACTTCGTGTTCACGGCGGGCGAACAGTTGTTCTTCCACGATAAGCAGTTCACCAACGAACCCAAACGTTGCAAAGCCTGCAAGGCCAAGCGGGCCTCCACGTTGGGAACCACGGCGCCAGGCAATTATCACAAGGTGGAGACGCGGACCAATTGCTCCGGATGTGGCAAGGAGACCACCGTCCCCTTCAAACCCACGCAAGGCCGGCCAGTCTTCTGTCGGGAGTGTTTCCAGCAGCGGCGAACCAGCGCCGCCACCGCCTGACCAGTCGCATTTGAGTTATCCGGTAGCGCCCCTCGCTCCCTCTTCTGGACGCAGAGGAATGTTGTGTCTTCCCGCGCGGCATCGCACCTGGCGCGCAACAAGAAACACGATTTTCAGAAGTAAACTGATCGAAGGATGCAACTTACTCGCCGCGGATTTTTCGCTCTGTTCCTCACCCTCGCAACGTTGCCGCTGGCGGCAGCCACCGCGAAACCAATCCAGGTTTCATGGACTCCCCACAACATCGCCACCGGCTCACCTTGTCTGTTCCGGGCCGAGGTTGCGGACCCAATTTCCAGCCTGCACGGCACATGGCTGGGACACGAGTTTGCCTTCTTTCCTTCCGCCGATCCGCACGTCTGGTACGGTCTGGCTGGAGTTGACGTCGAGGCCAAACCCGGAAACTACACGCTCGCCCTTGAGGCCACGCTGGCGGATGGCAGACTCATTCACGAAGAGAGCACGGTGCTGGTGCGTCGCGCCGCGTACAAGACCGAAGCCCTCACCGTGCCCGATCGCTTCGTGCAGCCTGACGCCGAAACTCTTCGCCGCATCGAGGCCGACAGAAAAATCAAAGACGCCGCGTTTTCGCACGAGACGGCCGCGCCGGAATGGTCAGGAAAATTTGTTGCGCCAATCGATTCGACCGTTTCAGAAGGATTCGGTACGCGCCGCACCTTCAACGGGAAGCTGGCCAGTATCCATCGTGGCCTTGACTACCACGCTAAGCCCGGCTCGCCCGTAGTCGCGGCCAACTCCGGCGAAGTTGTATTGGCGCAAGCGCTGTTTTACGAGGGAAACTGCGTCATCATCGACCATGGCCAGCAGTTCATGACGCTGTATATGCATCTGTCGCGTTTGGACGTGACCGAAGGCGAAAAGGTGAAGAAGGGGCAGGAGATTGGTTTGTCAGGAGCGACGGGCCGGGCCACCGGACCGCATCTTCACACCGCTGTGCGTTGGCAGGGAGCCTATCTCGATCCCGCCCAGCTATGGGCATTACCGCTGCCCAAGATGCAATAAGATCATTTCACCACCAGCAGAGCGTTGCGAGGGCTCCCGATCACAGCATCGCGAACAGGGCGCCAGGTATAGTGGTGCGTTTTCGAAGTCCAAGACATTTTGTAACGAGGCTAATCATGCGCAAACTTCTTACGCTTACAGCAATACTACTTTTCTCAGCGCTTTGGTTGCAGGCACAAGCGGGCAATCCAGGCATCGACAAGGTGCAGACTCCCAATCCGTCCGGTCCGGCTACGATCGACGGTTGCCTGCAAAGCTCTGGCGGTCACTACACAATCACAGACAACAATGGGAAAGTCCATAACCTTACAGGCGATACCGCCAGACTCAGCCACTATGTCGGGCATCAGGTTGAAATCACAGGCAAGATGACGGTCAAGACCATTGACACCAGCGAGCAGAACATAGCATCCAGCGTGGAAGAAGTGCCGGCCCTCTGGGTAAAGAGCGCAAAGCAAATATCTAAGACATGCAACCCGCCAAAACCGTGATCTACGTTTGCCCTGCTTACTCGGCTCTCTTCGTTGCGGCCTGCCGTTGCGGCCTTGCGCTTTCGGGAAGCGCATTCTTCTTGGCGCCCGATTTCTGCGCAAGCATCTTGTGGTCCTGGTGCGTCACCAGCAGCGATTCCAATTGTCGTAACAGCTCGTGGGTGTTGACCGGTTTCACCAGCAGGGACTGGGCTCCCCTGTTCTTCCACTCATTCCCCAGCGAGGGATAAGCGGTCAGCAGGGCCGTCGCCGGATCGTAGGGCTGCTGGCGTGCGGCATGAATCACGTCATAGCCGGAGGTTTCGGTTTCCATCCGCATGTCGGTGATGACCATCTCGTAGACGCCGCTTTTCAACTTGTTCTGCGCTTCCTTGGCGGAAGCGGCCGTGTCCACTTCGAAGCCGCTCATCTCCAGAATCGCGCGGAGGGTGAGAAGAATTGCCAACTCGTCATCGACCAATAGAATGCGACGTTTCATGGGGAACTCCAGAATTACGCCACCGTTGCAAGCGGGTGGTGTGATGCAAATCGAGTGTCTCAGGTTTACTGCCGGTGTCGATTACTTTCTTTATGCCATCCTGCGGTTGATCCTACACCCTGGACTTCGCAGGGTGCAAAAAACACCAGCGGTCCGCTCAGTATAATCAATTTGTGGCAACGTATCATGTGGAGAACTTCGGATGCCGCGCGACCCAGGCCGACGGCGCGGCCATTGAGCGCCAACTGCTCGATCGCGGCTTCCAGCGCGCCGGTGCTGCGAACCAGGCGGAAATCGTCGTACTGAACACCTGCACTGTCACCGCCGCTGCCGATCAGGACGCCCGCGCCGCCATTCGCCGCATCCAGCGCGAAAATCCCGCGGCCCAGATCCTGGTGACGGGCTGCTACGCGCAGCGCGCCCCAGAAGAAATATCCGCGCTGCCCGGCGTTAGCCTGGTTATCGGCAACTCGCATAAACACGAGCTGGCTAAGTATGTCGCACCGCGTGATCCCGGATTTATCCAACTCGCACAGATCGGATACACACCCGAGTCGAATGTCATCGTCGGTGACATTTTCGCGCATACCGAGCTGATGGCCGCTCCCGTCTTCGACGGCGAATCCTTCGAGAAGACCCGGCCGAATCTGAAAGTGCAGGACGGCTGCAATAATCGCTGTTCGTTCTGCATCATCCCGTACGTGCGTGGGAAGAGCCGCTCGCTGAAACTGGAGCAGGCGCTGTGCGAAGTGGATGCTCTAGTCGCGAATGGCTATCGCGAGATCGTGCTGTCGGGCATCAACCTCGGCCGCTGGGGAAGGGAATTGTCCCCCCGCATGAATTTCGCGGCGATGCTGCGCGCGATTCTGGAGCGAACGGCGATCGAGAAGCTTCGCATCAGCTCGGTCGAGCCGATGGACTGGACGAATGAGGTGATCGAACTGGTCGCGTCGTCACCGCGCATCTGCAAGCATGCGCATGTCCCAATGCAATCCGGCAGCGACAAAATCCTGCGCAAGATGCATCGCAAGTATCGCCCGTGGCATTATGCCGACCGCATCGAGCGAATCCGGCGTGCGATGCCTGACGCCGCGATTGGCGCGGACGTGATGGTCGGCTTCCCCGGCGAGAGCGACGACGACTTTGAGCAGACGCGCGCGTTGATCGAGCGCCTGCCATTCACCTATCTGCACGTGTTCACCTATTCGTCGCGTCCGGGAACGCCGTCGGCCGAGATGCCGGAACAGGTTCCCGTGCAGGTCGCGCGCGAACGCAATCGCGTGTTGCGGGAATTGATTGCCCAGAAGAAGCGCGCGTTCATGGAATCGTTCGTCGGCCGCGAAGTGGAAGCGATTACGCTCACTCACTTCGACGGCGAGTTCACGGAAGCGCTGACGGACAACTATTTGAAGTTGCGAATGTATGGCCAGCATGGCTCAAATCAGTGGATCCGGACTTCAATTCATGCTGTCCAAAGCGATGCCCTGATTGCCGCTACACTGCGCCCGACTTAGATACTCGCAACTTTCTCCGCTCCGCCCCATGCTATACTTTTGACATACTGCAGTGTTACTGCGGAGGACTGTATCGACAAACGTTTTATCCGCACGAATGACCGCATTCGTGTTCGTGAAGTTCGCGTGATCGACGATGAAGGCAATCAGCTTGGCATCATGACTCCCTACGATGCACTCAAGATTGCGCGCGAAAAAACTCTTGACCTGGTAGAAGTCTCACCCACCGCCCAGCCTCCTGTATGCCGCATCATGGACTACGGGAAATACCTGTACCAGCAGGAAAAGCGCGAACGCGAGGCCAAGAAGCACCAGCACCAGATCACGGTCAAGGAAGTGAAGTTCCGCATCAACGTGGACGATCACGACTACGAGACCAAGAAGAACCACGTGCTGCGCTTCCTCGACGAAGGCGACAAGGTGAAGGCCACCATCTTCTTCCGTGGACGCGAGATGACGCGGCAAGGTTTGGGACGAGAGATTCTGGATCGCCTGATCAAAGACCTGGGCGACAAGGCGATCGTGGAGTTTCGTCCGCGGCAGGAAGGCAACACCCTGCATCTGATTCTTGCGCCGCCGAAGGTTCAGCCCGGCGCGAAGCCTGCCGGCCCCAAGGCCGACAAGAGTGCGGCTGCGCCTCCACAGTCGCCGCGCCCCGCACCGCCGCAGCAACAACCGCAATGAAATGACGTGAGCTGGCCGGTAATGCAGCAGGTCACTGAATCTGGCGATCTAGTCGGGCACAGAGCCTCGTCTACTCTTTGGCCGCCCGCTCCAATTCTGCAATGTCGAGTTTCTTCATTCCAAGCATCGCCTGCATCGCCTTGGGATGTTGGATAAGCTCGGCTAGCCGCGCCGGCACAATCTGCCACGACAGTCCGAACTTGTCTTTGAGCCAGCCGCACCGGCTTTCACTGCCTCCGGCGCTCAGCTTGGTCCAATAGTGATCCACTTCCGCCTGCGAGTCGCAGCGCACCACGAAGGAAATGGCCTCGGTGAATTGGAACAACGGGCCGCCATTTAGCGCAATAAACTTCTGTCCATCAAGCTCAAAACTGACGGTCAGGATGTTGCCCTTGGGCGAGCGGCTGTCGCGCGCCTCGCCAAACCGGCGCGAGTTCGTGAATACGGTGAGATAGAAATCGACCGCCTCTTCCGCGTTCGAGTCGAACCAGAGAAACGGCGTGATTCGCGGATTATTTTCAAAAAGAGTCATGGAAGGAACCCTCGCTTTTGGTCTTAACTAGACGTGTGACCAAGCCTAAAAGTGAGCACAAGAAATCGGCCTTGCGCCCAGAGCCTGGCTAGAACAGCTTTTTCCACTGTAATGCGATCTCGGGATGTTCCCGCGTTCCCGTCACCGCAACCGGCAAATAAGTCCCCGCACCGTGCTTCTTGAAAATGGGATCGAACGGCACCAGCACCCAGTGCATGGCGCCTTTCATAGTTTGCGAAACCGTTGCGTTCAGCCGTACATCTCCCACGAAATCGATTTTGTTGCTCTGCAATCCGTAGGAACCTTTCATCTGGGCGACCGCGCCGGGCACCGCAAACTCCAGCTTGCTGAAGCTCAAGTTCTCGTTTCCCATCGAGAAGTCTCCATTAAAATCGGCGAGCACGTCCGTGATACTGGTGTCATCGGGCTTGCCTTGGCCGCGGCGGCTCAAAGCCGTAATCGCGATCGCCACTCTGTCGCTGGTGAATCGTGCATCGGAGACGTTGAACTTGCCGGCTAATCGCATCCTTTGCAGCACGCGCTCGGGTCCCGGCGGTAAATCGAGATTAGCCTTCAGCCTGAGCTTTCCGGTAAGCATCGGATCGGATTTGGCGGCAAGCGCCAGCACATCCTGCACCCGAGCATGTTGCATGTCGACGTCGAGGGCAATCGTTTTCCCTTTTTGTCCGGGCTTGCCGGCAACCTCGCCGTTGGTGACAACATCGGAGTTTAGAAAGTGCGCCTTGACCGGCTGCAGATACGTGTTGCCGTTCGTACCGTCTACCGTGGCATGGAATTTCGTAGTTAGGTGAACCGGCTCGCCACCATGGTCGAGCTTGAAGTCAGGAACATCGGTCGTGCCATCCACGACGATGTTATGCAGAACACCCTGATAATCCCCAACCGATGAGAGTATGCCGGAGATGCCGTTGAACACCGACAGGTCGGCATGTTGAAAGTTGTAGTGGCCACCGACTTTGGTAAACGAAGGTTCGTCGAAAACCCACGGCCCGAAACGACCCGTGGTTTCGATCAGGCCCGGCGGAGTAGGATTCGTCAGCTCCGCCTTGAAGTTCATTGGCTGGCCGACGCCGGCACTGCGGAGCGTAAGCTTGCGAAGCTCAAACTGCATCGGCTGCCGCGCCGGATCTTTGTGCAGGATGTAGAGCTCGGTGCCGTCAGCATCCACTTTGTCGATCACAAAATCCGATAGATGCGTCCGGCGACCCTGCTTCTGCGTGGGCGCTTGGGGCGGGTGGTCGTGTTTGGACGGCACCTGAATCACTAGGCCATCCAGCTTCAGCCAACTGAGATGGACGGGACTGCGCAGCAGTGCGAAGAGCGCGGCCCGCACGGTGACATGTGTCACGGTGATGAGTGGCGGAAGGCCAGGAGCGCTGCGGTTCGGCAGCACAAAGTTGTCGGCGGTGGCGTAAAAGCCGGGAATCAGCGTGACGTGAAGGTTCTGCAGTTGGACGTCGGCTTGGTAGTGCTGGCGCAGAGCGAGCTGGATGCGGCCTTGCAGCCAGCGCTCAACCGGAGCGGGGACATTGATCAGCACGACGGCCAGCGCGATAAACGCGATCGCGACCGCCGTAACCACCGCCAGCGCAGTCCAAAGCAAGATTCGTGTTCTCCGGCGAGTGGGCATCGATGTTTAGATGCGGCACCTAGCTACCGCCGCCCGTGACAAACCAGGCAATCGTCAGCCCGATCATAATGATGGTGGTAGCCCAGGCGATGAAGTTGAACCACGTTCCATTCACATATTTTCCCATCAACTCGCTCTTGTTGATCAGCAACAGCATGAAAATCAGCACGAAGGGAAGAACGATGCCGTTCACCACCTGGGAAAGAATGCTGATCTTGATGAGCGGAACGTTGGGCAGAAGGATGACCGCGCCGCCGGCGATGAGAAGCAAGGTATATAGCCAGTAAAACACTTTGGCATCTTTGAACTTGTGCCCCACGCCAGACTCGAAACCAAGCCCTTCACAGACGGTATAGGCGGTCGAGATAGGCAAGATAGAAGCGGCAAACAAGGAAGCGTTGAACAGTCCGGCGGCAAAAAGAATGTAGGCGTATTCTCCCGCCAGGGGACGCAATGCCTGGGCGGCATCGGCGCCATCGCGAATCTGGCGAATGCCGTGGACGTAGAGCGTCGCGGCGCAAGCCACCACGATGAACCAGGCAACGATGTCGGTGAACAGGCAGCCGAGGATCACGTCCCAGCGTGATGCTTTGTATTCGCGCGGAGTAATTCCTTTCTCCACGATGGAAGACTGCAGATAGAACTGCATCCAGGGAGCGATGGTGGTTCCGACCACGGCAATCACCATGTAGATGTAGGCAGATTGGTGAAACGCGCCAGCCAGCGGCGGCTTGAAGGTGGCGACGAAAGCCGCCTTCCAGCTTGGACCCGCGAGCACGCCGGCGATAATGTAAGCGAAGTAGAAAAACGACGCTGCGAGAAAAACCTTTTCCACGCTCTTGTACGTGCCTTTGACTACCAGCAGCCACACAATTACTGCCGCGCACGGCACGCTGATGTAGCGCGAGATGTGAAACAGTTCCAGGCTGCTGGCGATGCCGGCGAACTCCGCCACCACATTGCCAAAATTGGTGATCACCAGCCCCAGCATCATGAGAAACGTGATGCGCAGCCCGTATTCTTCGCGGATCAGGTCGCTGAGGCCCTTGCCGGTGACCGCACCCATGCGCGCTGACATCTCCTGCACTACCACCAGCGCGACGGTCATGGGAATCATGACCCAAAGCAGCAGATAGCCGAACTGGGCTCCCGCAGCCGAGTAGGTGTAGATACCGCCCGCATCGTTGTCGACATTCGCTGTGATGAAGCCTGGGCCGATGACGGCCAGGAACATCAGCAGACGAATTCTCCAAATCTTGAGGCGCCGGGAATCGGACATGCGATTGAGGACTTATGGTGAGACGTTGAAGACCACCCAGAATAAACGCAGGCGGCGAAATGCGCCAATCAGGGAATGAGGTTCTACGCAGTCCTCGCCTGTCCATGGGATCGCTTTAAGTAAGCGCGCGCGGTTTCGTTCACGGAATGGGACATAGCAAAACGACGAAGGGCACAGCCAAAGCCGTGCCCTAACCGAGAATTATGTCGTCAGTGCTTGTTGGATGGATTCACCTGGATCTTCGCCATCATGCCACCGTCCTCATGATCGAGAATGTGGCAGTGGTAGACGAATGTTCCGGCGATATTCGGGTCGCTGAAGTCCATGCGCACCGTGATACTGGGGAAGGGCCCAGCGCCTGACCATGCAGGAATCGGATAACTATCATAGAGTTCCGGGTTCTGCACGGGCACACCGTTAATCGCCATCAGCAGGAAGTGGACCTGATGGATGTGGAAATCGTGCGCCTCGCCAGCGTGGTTCTCGATGGTCCAATCCTCAATCGCCCCGATCGTGGTAGTGATGGCGGGCGGATCGTCCATGTGAAAGACTCTGGGTTTTGCACCCGCTACAGTGATGAAGTACTGGGTTGGTCCGTTGCTGCCCACCGTCTGTTCGGAGAAATAGAGGTTTCGGGTAGTAACAGGTTGTTGCGTCAGCAGGCCAGAAAAACGCGGACGATCAACCGGAGGCTTGGTCGCAGGCCGCGCCGGTGAAGGCTCAACCTTCGCGCTGTCGGTGCCGAACATCTTCATCAGCTGCTGCGGTGGATTGGGATTGCCTACGGCTCCCGTGGCATAGCCGTTGGTCAGGAATATCCCTTCCTGGTTCGAGGGGAGACCGGGCACGATGAATTCAGCCCGCCCTGCGGGCGGTATAACAATCTGATTCTGAACCAGCGGCGGCGACAACGGAACGCCATCCAGCGCCACTACCTGTACTTGCTGTGGGGTTGTGCCGTAAACAACCTGCAGGCTAAGAAACGACTGGCTGGTTGCATTCAGAACTCGCCAGAATTCCTGTTGGCCGTATTGCATATTGATGAACGGCGATGGTGCATCCGGGAACAGCGCCGGCTGGAAGTTAATGGTCAGTTGATTGGGACCGGGAAGCCAGGAATTGGGATTCTTGAATTGCTGACGGATGACGAGTACGCGTTCCGGCAGGCCTTGCGTTCCATTGATCGTCCCTTCGATGAACAGCGCACCGGACGCTCCGCCGTTCAACTGCGTGGTCGCCTGACCATGAGGATGGACATGGTACCAGTACATTCCCGGATTGTCGTTTGGAGGAACCTGAAAGCTGTATGGGAACGGGGGATCACCGGACTGGATGAGGGTGTAGATCACGTCATCCTGATGGCAAATGGGCGGAATATTCATTCCATGAAAGTGCATGTTGGTAGTGCTGGGCAATATGGTTCCACCGTTGCAATCGGGATCGGGCTGCTTTGTTGCCGGCTCCGGAACCTGCATGCTCATCTGCATTTTCTTGGGGAACTTGTCGTACTTGTCGTAGGGAGCCTGAATGCTGTTGGTCAGGTTCAGGTTTAGCTGATCGCCAGGATTCAGGCGCAGGGTGGGCGCTTCGATCTGCTGCCCCTGGTAAATGTAGGAGTAGCAGTAGTGCATGAAGTTGTCGCTGCCTTCCTGGTTCTCCAGCGTCATGTTGACAGTCAGACTGCCATTTTGGCTGTACAGATCCACAGGATTAACAACCAGAGTGCCGGGCAGCGGCCGCTGCGGACACACGTCCTGCGCCGAGACCACCGTGACAGCCATTGCACAGATCAGGAACAACCAAAGTGCTTTCATCATTGCGCGCATTCCTAAGCTCCTAAATTCCTGCGCCGGGCTTTGCCGCGGCGTCCTCCCGCTAGAACGGCCGCGGAGGAAATACCTGAATAGACAGCAGTCCCGGGCTAAAGCTGTCAGTCACCGGAGATCCGGCAGCCTCGGTCAGCGTGCATGCCGTCCCGGTTGAAGTCACGTTGACAATGCCGATGGAGGAACCGAATTCCGCAACGTAAAGTACATTGCCCGTTCCCGTGGTATCGCGGGTCTGCAGCCATCCGACATAGGACCACGGGTTATAGAAGTTCACCAGCGGTGGCGAGATACAACCCGCCGACACCCTGCCGGTAGTCTTATTGAAGAAGGCAGCGCTGACGTATGCGTTCTGACTGTTGCCAATGTAAATCAGGCTCTCATCCGGACTGAGCCGCACGGTAGCAGAATTGACGCCAGCCCCGATGGCGTTATGGGTCGTGCCAAGAACATACATGACGGTGGGGGCAAGTTTGCCCGACGACAAGTCGGAAACTTCAACGGTGGTGGGCACGGCTGCGTCGCCGAAAATTGCGAAGTGGCCGTCTTGCGTAATGTCCACACTGTCAGGGAAATAACCGGACACAAAGCCGAACGAGTTCTGCTCGTCGTTATTCGACGTGGGGATACCGCTAGCCGTGTTGAAGGATTGGATCGAACCATCAATGTAGGTGACCACAAGCATATTGCCATTCAACGCCATGCCGGCGATCCACCCGCCATTCAGCGGAGCGACCGTGATGTCGCCCAGAAACGAGAGTTGGCATCCCGCTCCCACCGAGAAGGTCGCAATCGTGTTGGAAAGGGTGTAGCCGGCGTATAGGTAATTCTGGTTCAGTACCATGCCTATACCGTTACTTGTCCCCGAGTCGCTGGTCGAGCCTTGAAAGGTTCCCACCAATGTCTGCGTCTGGATGTTAAAGGCCGCGATATCGCTGGTACCGGCATCGGACAAAAACAGGCACTGGGCGGAACTGGAGGGCAGCATTGCCAGTCGCGGTGTCCCGAAGAACCCGCCTGCGATGCCTAAGCCGGTGGTATTGACACTCTTCTGGTAGGTCAACGTGGGTGCGCCTTGCGTACCTCCAGCGAGATAGAAGCTGGCATAGGAATGAGTTATTCCATCGTCGTTGGTAACGACGTAGATCGGTGAGCTTGAGGGCTTCGATTTATTGGCGGCGCACAGCACTGCCGGAGCGACTAAAGCGCTTACCACAATCAACACAGTCAATAACTTCTTCATGGGCGATCTCTCAGTCTGGTGACGAGCAACGTGACGGGAATCGTATCTCATGGAACAAGGTCCTACAATGCACGTTACGCTGACATGCAACGAAATCCGTGGAACACCAACAGAATCGGCTTACTTAGGGTCGTACGATTCTCTGAGGACGAGAACAACGGTGGAGACATCGTACACCGCAACGGGAGCCGACTCAATCCACGATTCATGATCGGCTGATTTCATCGCAGGATTTAGCAAGATTGAACTACTCCGAATAGTAGAAGCGGTTCAGAGCTTCGATAAGCGCAACGCACAGATGGATCGTTCGACTCTAAAGATAGGAGTCGCTCGTAGCCTGATGCCTAAGGTCACTTCTTCGCAGGAGCGGTCTGGGCAACGTCGGCAACGGGCGCCGGGTCAGGCAGTGGCCAGACGACGGAAACCAGCCAGGCGACTACGAGACCGATAACACAGCCGAACAGCACCTCGGCCATGCGTTGCACGCCCGCTTTAAGTCCCGGGAGTCTGGCGTGATGCTCCAGGCCGGCAGCAATGACGAAGGCCGCGCTGATCGGCGCCTGCCGCCACATGGTTTGAATACGGACAATGTAAGAGGTCACCAGCACAGTCACCGCCAAGGCGACCGGGAGAGCGATGATCCTGTTGCCTCCGATGGCGATGAACAAAAGTCCGATTGCGCAGCCAACCATGGTGTTGATGATGCGCGCACGAAAAGTCAGTAAGGCCGTCTTCATCAGCGGATCGCTGGTGGCGACCATCGAGCTGATGGCCCAGATAGGATTGACGGTGGCCATCTCGTGGACACAAATCCACAGCACCGCGGTCGCAATGGCGATGCTCACCGCGTAGTGGACGCCGTGCATGTCGCCTTTGATGAAGCGATCGAGAGCTTTCATTTGCCGCATTCCATCGTGCTGACCTTCTATGTCACCACGAAACGATTGCCAGACTAAGCATCAGTGTAATCGCGCGGTTTGCCGGCAGGGTGGCGTTATTATGCACGATCCCAACTTGCTAAGGTTTGCATCCGCCGATGCTAACCGTCGTCACCGGCAACGGCGGCGCCTTGGAGCCGGCAAGCGTCGCGTTGAATGCAGGAGCGTCTTGCGCATTCAATTGCGACCACAGTACCAGAGCCTTGTCCAGCGCATCGCAACTCTGTTGAATCGCGGCCCGGACAGTGTCTGCCGGCCGCATGTCGGCGCTTTCAACGCTGAAGATCAGCCGGGCCAACTCGCGGTTAATGGGCCCGAAGCCGGGAGCCGTGTGAGTACCATTCTGCGCGGCATCAATCTTCTTATCCAGCGCGTCGGAGGCTTCTTTCAGTTTCTTCATCTCGTCGGCGCCTAAAGCCGCTTGCCGATCAGCCAGCGCTTTCCGCAACGCTGCGATCTGATGATAGGCCTCGAAGCTGGCGTTCATGCCTCGGCTGGCCTCCAACGCCACATCGCGTTGCTCCACCAGGTCCGACTGCGTCGCGTGGATGCGAGGATCGAGCTCTAACGTGAGCGGCTGTTCCAATTTCTTGCCAGCGTAACTCAGTTCCACGCGGTACTTGCCGGGAACCACCAGCGGGCCTTGTGGCTGCTGTCGCGGCGTATCGCCAGGCACCGCGTGGTCCGCTAGGGTGTATTCCGTGTAGCCCAACAGCGCGCCGAAGTAGCCATAGGGAAGAGTGAGCGGTGCCGGGTATCGCAGGTTCCATACAAAGCGATTGCCGCCCGCCGATTTCGTCAGCGCGATAGGAGGAGCAAACCAGTATTCCGGAGCGTTCGCCGGCAGCAGATCAAACGGCTTCGCCACACTCGAATAGCCGGCGACCTCGGCGCCTTTGTCGTCATAGATGGTCAGCGTCAACTCGCTGGTAGCCGCGTTCTTCAGGTAGTAGTCGAGGATGGCGCCATCCGGTGGATTCTGTCCGGCAGGAGTCTCAGGTGGAAAAGGCGTGTCCTGATAGTTGTCCCAGCGCACCCGCATGGCGGTCGCAGGAGGGAAGAGATGCGCGTTCGCGGACGTGACCTTGGGCTCGAACTCACGCAGGGGAGTTACATCGTCCAGGATCCATAAGGAGCGGCCAAAAGTTGAGATGACCAGATCGTTCCCGTGAACCGTGAGGTCGGTGACTGGAGTTGGCGGAAGATTCAGCGAGAGCGACTGCCAGTGGTCGCCGTCATTCCAGGAGACGAACACACTGGTGTCGGTTCCGGCATAGAGCAGTCCTTTGCGCTTGGGATCTTCGCGGACTACGCGAACCATCTCATTTGGTGGAAACCCATTAACGATCTTCTGCCAGGTTTTTCCGTAATCATGAGTGCGAAAAATAGCCGGATGAGTGGACTCGCGTACTGCGCCGACGGTCAGGTAGGCAGTGGCAGCGTCATGATGTGAAGCCTCTACGAAAAGAATCTCGAGAGGATCGCTCAATCCTGGCGGACTGACGTTTTGCCATGTTGCTCCCGAGTCGCGCGTGAGTTGCACCAACCGGTTGCTCGTCCCCGCCCAGATTTCACCAGCCTGGACCGGAGAAGGCGACAGAGCCGTGATGGCCGGAGGAGGGGCTTGGCCGATCGGGGCCTTCTCGCCTTCTTTCTGTTCTTTCTCCACATAACCGGTCAAGTCAGGGCTGATTTCGTGCCAACTGCGGCCACCATCGGAAGTCTTCAATACGAGCTGCATTCCCAGATACAGCACCGACGGATCCTGTGGTGAAAACACCAACGGCGGCATGCCTGACCCGCGATACTTCTGCCCGCGCTCAAACACCGTAGCGATTTCCGTCGTTACCTTGTCGTAACGCACCACTGATTCATACCAGCCGTTGCTGTAAACGTAATTGGGATTCGTGGGATCGGGCGCGATAAAGCTGTACTCCATGCCGCCGATCGAAAACCAATCCTGCAGCAGGATCTCGCCATTGCCGCGACTCAACACGCCGGCCGTTCCGCTGTCCTGCTGCGAGCCATAGACCCGATAGGGAAATAAGTTGTCGGTGGAGACGGTATAGAACTGACCCGTCGGCTGGTTGTACCACGAGCCCCAGGTCTTGCCGGCGTCCACGCTGACGATTGCACCCTGATCGACGCCGAGGAGCATGCGGGCGGAGTTCCGCGGATCGATCCACAGGACGTGAAAGTCGTCGCCGCTGGGCGCGCCTACATAGGCCTCGAAGGTCTTGCCGCCGTCGGTGGAACGATAGAGCGAAGTCTGGGCCACATAGAGGACATCAGGATTCTGCGGATCGGTAAAGACGCGGCTGAAATAAAGACTGCCGATGACGCGCGGGTCTTTGCTGGACTGATACCAGTTGGCGCCGCCATCGTCGGAGCGGAAGAAGCCTTGATCGACAATCGCGTACAAGCGGTGCCCGCCGGTTCCCGCAGCAACACTAATGCCCACCCTTCCGCGCGCCTTATCAGGCAGACCTTTGCCGGCAAGAGGAGCCCAGGTGGAACCGCCGTCGCTGGACTTGACGATGTCGGAGGTGTCGGCCACCGCAGTGGCGCCGGAGCCTGATTCAGGATGAAACACCACGGCGTAAAGCGTGCGAGGGTCGTCCGGATCGGAACACATGTCGACCACGCCGACACTCTGGTCGTTGGCATAAACTTTCGTCCAACTCTTCCCGCCATCTTCGGTGCGGAAGATTCCGCGATTGGTCAGCATTGCCGATTTTGGCAGCGGCCGCCAGAACATTCCCACCCCGACGGAGTTTCCGGCTACAACGACAACGTCAGGATTTCGCGGATCGACAATGACTGCCTGGATGTAGGCCACATCCTGCAAGCCAACGCTGCTCCATGTCGCGCCGCTGTCGGATGATCGATAGAGTCCTTTTCCCGGCATCTGCTCTCCGGTGCCGACGTAGACGACGTTGGCTGCCGACGGCGCAACCGTAACCGCTCCGATGGAAGGCACTGGCACGCTGTCGAAGATGGGCTGCCAGACACGTCCGCCATTCGTGCTCTTCCAGACTCCGCCGCCGGGCGTGCCGAAGTAGTAGGTGTTCGGATCGCTGGACACTCCCGCAACCGATGTGACTCTACCGCCGCGAAAGGGGCCGATCAGCCGCCACTGCATTCCGGAGAATAGTTTGGCGTCCGGCTGCTGCTGGCAAAGCAAGCTGAGAGGTAAGGAAGCGATGAACAGAATCAGAAGAAGCCGGTGCGGCAGGCGCCGCGCTAAGCTCAGGGGCATCAAGGTCTCCAGTGCAGCACTAGCATACAGACGTTCGCGTGGAAGCGGCTACGGTTGCGGAGTCTGCGTGAGAACTGTGCCGTCCCTACGGGACTCGGCGGTTTTTTCACTCTACCCAGCACTCCGCCTGCGGCTGCGTGCTGGGCTAGATTATTTCGCGCCTGCGGCGCTCGAGGCGCGCCGCCGCGGTCTCGATGACTACTCTTCCTCTTCCACCTCTTCGCCGCGCTCCGCTTTGGCAGCGATGATGATCTTCTCCTGCTGCGCCTGTGGGACCACGTCGTAGTGATGCATTTCCATGGCGAAGCTGCCTCGGCCCTGGGTCATCGAAGTCAGATCGGTGCCGTACGTCAGCATCTCGGCCATGGGTACCTCGGCCTTCACGATGGTCTTGCCGGCCTTGTTGTCCATACCCTGAATGCGCCCGCGACGGCTGTTGAGGTCACCCATGATGGAGCCGGCGAACTCGTCGGGAATCGTGATCTCGACGTTCATGATCGGCTCCAGAATAGTTGGCTTCGCCTGCTCCATGGCTTTGCGGAAGGCGATGCGGCCGGCAGTCTTGAATGAAAGTTCGTTGGAATCGACATCGTGATACGAGCCGTCATAGAGGATGACCCTGAAGTCGACCACAGGAAAGCCGGCCAGGAAGCCGCGTTGAGCCGCCTCCACAATGCCCTTCTCGACCGCTGGAATGTAGTTTCGGGGAATCGAGCCTCCGAAGATTTCGTTGACGAACTCGAAGTTGCCGCCGCGCGGCAGCGGCTCCATCTTGATTTTGCAATCGCCGAACTGGCCGTGGCCGCCGCTCTGCTTCTTGTGACGTCCCTGCACGTCGGCGCGACCGCGAATGGTCTCGCGGTACGGCACCTTCGGCGCCTTCAGGTTGACTTCGGTGTGATAGCGGTTCTTCAGCTTGGAGACAACAACTTCAATGTGCTGCTGGCCGGTGCCGGCGATGAGAAATTCTTTCGTCTGCGGATCGCGGAAGAAGCGCAGCATGGCATCTTCTTCCATCAGTTTGTGGATGCCGTTGCTCAGCTTGTCTTCGTCAGCGCGCGTTTTCGGTTCGATGGCGAAGGTGATGGCCGGCTCGGCGAAGGTGACCTGCGGATATTGGATAGGCGAGGCTTTGTCGCCCAGGGTGTCGCCGGTCAGCGTCTCTCGCAACTTTGCAACTGCGCCGATGTCGCCGGCGTGCAACTCGTTCACCGGGACAGCGGTCTTGCCCTGCATGGATGAGATGTGCGCGAACTTCTCGGCCGTGCTGCGCGTGAAGTTCTGCAGCGTGGCATCGTTCTTCAGCACGCCCGAGTACACCTTGAAGAAGGAAATGCGGCCAGCGAAGGGATCGCTGATGGTCTTGAAGACGAAGATCGACAGCGGATCGGAGTCGCTGACCTTGCGCGTGGCCGGCTCGCCGTTGTTGGGCGTGGGAGCGGCGCTCACCGTGCCGCGCTCGGCTGCGGTGGGCATGTAGTTCACGATGAAGTCGAGCACTTCGTCGGTGCCGATGTTGCCCAGCCCGGAGGCGAACAGCACGGGGAATATTTTGTCCTCGCGAATTGCGTTGTGCAGCCCGGCGATGATGTGCTCTTCGTCGATGGTGCCCTTGTCGAAGAACTCTTCCATCAGCGCGTCGTCGCCCTCGGCAACAAGTTCCACCAGTCGCTCGTGCGCTGCCTTGGCCTGCTCGGCAAGATTGTCGGGAATAGCTCCCACCTTCGATCTGCCATTGCCGCCCATCTCGTAGGTGTAGGCCTGCATATTTACCAGATCGACCACGCCGGTAAAGCTCTTCTCGGAGCCGATGGGCAACTGCACCGGAACCACGGTGCGTCCGAAGGCCGAGGTCAGAGACTCCATCACGCGATTGAAGTCGGCGCGCTCGCGGTCCATGCGGGTGCAGACAATGACGCGCGGCAGCGTCAGCTTGTCGCAATAGTGCCAGATGCGCTCGGTCACCACTTCCACACCGCTAACGGCATCCACAACCACCAGTCCCGCTTCCACTGCGGGCAGCGACATCTCGGCCTCGTGAATGAACATGTTGAAGCCCGGTGTGTCGATGAGGTTGATCTTCGTCTTGCCCCACTCGACCACGGCGGTCGCCGCGGACAGCGACATGGCGCGCGCGATCTCTTCCTCTTCGTAGTCGGTGGTGGTGTTGCCTTCATCGACGCGGCCCAGCCGCTGGGTTGCGCCGGCGGTGAACAGCATGGCGGATGTGAGCGAGGTCTTGCCCGAATGAGAATGCCCGAGCAGGGCGACGTTACGAATATTTGCGCCTTCGTAATTCTTCACGTAGGACTCCTTGCGTATGAAACCGTGGAGCAGCTAGCTGCACCGCAAAAGCGGTGCTCCACCCGCTGATATCAAAACTCAAGCGACAGGCGGTCGGCGCCGCGCGATCTCAGAGGCAAATTCCCCCGGCAGCACATTTGTAATGTGCTTGCACAACCCCGAGGTTGCCAGTGAGGCAAAAAGGCGGGGCACCATGCCGGCCTGCGCATGGTGAAGCTGTAACAAACCTGCAATGCTAGCACATGGGGTTTGCGCGTCTCAAACCCCGCCGGCGAGCGCCGGCAGAATGGGACGCTCGCGGGGCGGGATAAGCAGTGGAAAACTATTTGTAGGTAGCGTTGGTGCGGGCGAGGTAATCGCGGTGCGCGTTGAAGTCAATCATGGAATTAAATGCAGCTCCGGCCAGCGGATTCGCCTTCAGGTTATCCCGTACCGCGGCGGCGACCTTGTCCAGGCTGTCCGCGTTGGTTGCCAGATAGAAAACCCAGATCGTGCCCGGCGCTTCGGTATGGATCGCTTCGGTATCGATTTCATATTCTTGAATCGTGCCGTTCGCGAGCTCCTTCTCCAGGAGCGGCACCAGCAAGCCCTTGCTGACCATCTCCACCGCGTTGTCTGGAGCGTCTGCCTTTAGCTTGTAGGACGCGCCATGGGTATAGATACCCTGCCACGATCCGGAATGCCAGTTGTAGTACCGGCTCACGTAAATACTATCCCAATGTTTGGTGGCGCTCTCCAATACCGAAGAAGTGGCGCTGCCGTTCTTGTAAAACTGGTCCAGCACGTTCATTAATCCGGCCATGGACATCGACGACCACCACTCGTCGTGAGTCGAGCCGTCGGGCTGGTGAACCATATTTACATCGTTGCCATAACCGATGAGAGCACCGCTGGCCACAGCCTTATCCAGGAGTGGCTTATCGTCCGCGTCCGCCTTCTCCATGGCTCCCCACTGCGCGCGGGGAATATTCCAAAAGGAAACATACGAGTACATCGGTGGCTTTTCTTTTACCTCTGACATCTGCGCAGTGGCCGGCACAGCCCAAACAGCGGCCATCGCGAGCGTACACAGTCCTGCAAAGCTGAATAGCTTTCGGTTCATTCTTTCTCCTTAGTTATTTAGTTTGAATCGCTGACAGCTAATAGTCGCTTCTGTAGCAGGACCCTCTTACAGTAGGAGTCTTTTGTGGGAGTCGAAAGTTACAGCAGACGGCTTGAAGAAATCATGGCCTACCCTGCTGGCCAGATAGAAGCCGAAAAGAGTTTCTCAATGTTAACTAACGTTGGGACCGTCTTGAGTTCAGCCCGTGTAGCACTCGCGCCCCACGCGCGACCGTGATTCTCTTGCCTACAAATGTGTTCTTGAAGTTGTCACATTGTGCGCTTTCTTTTTTCACAAAACAAGATGCCAGTGCGGGTAGTAGAGCGCTGCCGGAAGGTGGTGAGGACGCGGCCATGAAAGGGGCGGACAGCGGGGATGAGGGCAGAGGTAGCTGTAGACGGTGCCGGCGTCCAGGGCGGACGCCGGCATTGGTTCCGCGCTACGGCGATAACTTCCAGACCCCCCCTTGCCCGTATGCTCCACACCAGTTAGTGGTCCCGTAGAGATTACCTTGCGTATCCATCGCCAGAGCGCCGCTCGGCTTCCAGTAGGTGTAGCTCCAAAACATCGGAGTCCAATATTGCCAGGTGTTGTTTACCTGTCCCAGCTCGAAAATGTAGGCGTAATCGACGGTATTCATGCAGCCGTCGTAGGCTATCCCGGTGCCCCAGAGATTCCCGCCTGCATCCAGCGTCATGTTCGGAAAGACGTCATCGCCGTCCAAGTCCTGGTTACCATGGTGAAGCTCGGTGAAAGTCCACTGGCCGTTGGAGGGCGTCAGCATGAAAATCAGACCATCAGTATTCGCGCAGCACGGCGAGTACTCGTAAATTCCGTAGAGATTGCCCGCGCTGTCTTGAATCAAAGAGTGAGGGTTAGAGCCGGAGTAAGAGTTGTTGGGTATGTCATACAGAACAGATTCAGTCCAGCTACCTCCAGACGGCGTCAGCTGAAAAACTACGCCTCCGCCACCGGTGCCTCCTCCTGCGGTCATCCCATAGAGATTGCCGTCATTGCCCACAATGACGTCGACAGGATATCCGCCACTGGCGCCTCCCTGGAAGCTGTAGAGAATGCTCTCGGTCCAACCTCCGATGGATGGTGTCAATTCAAAGACGGCCCCTTGTTGCTGCGTTCCACCGGAAGGCGACACGCCATAAAGGTTGCCGGCCCTGTCGGAAACCAGACCGTAACCCTGCTGTGCGTCCGTGGGCCCGGTGAAGCTATAGACCGCGTTTTCCGTCCAACTGCAGGACCCTGTAAGGCAGGCAGTGGGCGATGGCCTCAGCCCGAAAATGAAACCACAATATCCGTCATTCGAGCAATTCTGTATTCCCCCGGTGGCCGCGCCGTAAAGATTGTCATTTGCCCCGACGATTACCCCTTGCGGATCGCTTCCGCTCGCTCCGCCGATGAAGTTGTATAGCGTGCTGAGAGCCCAGTCAGCAGCTTGTGCCAGCTTATATATCGTTCCGTTGCCACTGCTGCTCTGTGCCTGGCCATAGAGGTTTCCGGCGCGGTCGATGGCGACGCCCGAGGGGCTGGAGCCGTCGGTTCCGTTGAAATCGTGGATTACGCTGAAACTTCCATACTGTTCGGGTATGCAGTAGTTGTTCCTGCTGCTGGTCGTGGTGGTCGTGGTGCTGCTGGCAGTGCCTAAAATGGTGAACGCTTCCGAAGGAATCGTGCCCACCTCGCTCTCCGAAGCGGAAGAGGGGCAGCCTGCGCCGCCGCAGCCAACACCACTGTTCTCATCCCAGTAGACCGGATCGCCGCTGGGAACACTGGCGTTTTGCAGGTTCACCCAGTAGGTGCCGGCATCCAGAGTCGGTCCATTCAAGTTGGTCCACTCGGTGCAGACGGTATAACCAAATTGATTGAAAGTGCAAGTTCCCTGGGTGAAGTTCACGATCTGATCGAAGTAGCTGGTGCCGCCGTTTTCTCCGGAGGTGATGGAGACTTCAACTGAAGTCAGGGTGTCGCCGGAAAAGAGCCATGCTGCAAAACTCATACCGGTGACGGTGGTGTTGGTATAACTCACGTTGAAGCTGTCGCTAACAACGAATCCGAAATTGATTGTCCAGCCATCGATATTGCCGATGGCGGGACCGTTGTCGTAAGACCACTCAAATTGGTCGGGTTTCAAATTTCTGAAAGGTCGGCTTCGGTCGCCAGGAAGCTTCTGCGAGCACGCACCCGGTCGCGGATCACTGCGCGTAGCTTTGGTGCTCGCCTGTAAACCAGTGCGATGTGCCAGACGAGCCGCAAACTGCGGCATCTTCGCCGCCTGTACCGCAGTTGGTGGAACCACGTTCTGCGATGAGTTCTGCGCTGCGGCGGCGATTGATCCTATCGTCAAGCCGAGCATCGCCAGGAGCACGATGCATCCCGGCCGAGTGTTCCTGCGGCTATTCATGAGAATCTCCTTGCGGTCCGGCCACGCCCGGCGCGAAGTAAGAGACGAGAAGCGGGTGGAAGACATGACATGTCCCTTCAGCTAATACGCGACAATGGGCGCCTGGGACAGGAGGTAGGAGGGTCTTAATTCCCGCTCAGCGCTTCGGCAGTTGAGTGGGGCAAAAGGCCGAAGAACCTTCCCCCGGAATCATCGAGCCTGGAGAAGGTCCTGTCAGTGACGCAGGATGCGGGAAGGTGTGACAAGCGGAGGATGCCCCTACTCATTCGGAGTGTCGAATGAGTAGGGACAAGAGCAGGACGGTCTTTTGTATGTATTTGCTACTGCGTTGCCGATAACATCCACACCGTCCCTTGGTTGTGCCATCCGCAATCGCTGGTGGTGCCGTAAAGATTACCTTGTGCATCCATCGCCAAGGCTCCGCTGGAGTCAAAGTAGGTGTTATTCCAAGACATCGGAGTGCTGAATTGCCAGCCGCCGCTTCCCTGCGCCAGCTCAAAAATATAGCCGTAATCAACCGTGTTGTAGCAGCCGCTGTAGGCTGATTCGGTGCCATAGAGATTCCCGGCTGCATTCAGCATCATGTTGGGAAACACGTCATCGCCGTCCAGGTTCGCATTACCATGATGGAGCTCGGTGAAAACCCAGCTGCCATTGGAGGGAGACAGCATGAATATCAGACCGGTGGCGCTGTCGCAGCAGCCCGGGTATTGATATATGCCGTACAGATTACGGGCGCTGTCTTGAATCAGGGAGTGTGGATCGGAGGTCCCCCACTGCCCGGTTGGTATGTTATACAGAACTGACTCAGTCCAGTTATTTCCAGAGCCAGTTAACTGGAAGACTACGCCGTAGCTGTCGGCTCCGCCCGATTCTGCCATTCCATACAAGTTGCCGTCGTTGCCAACGATGATGGTTGTCGGTGCTCCGCCGTCGCTGGCTCCCGTGAAGCTATAAAGGATGCTCTCGCTCCATCCTCCTATGGTTGGAGTGAGTTCAAAGACGGCGCCTTTCTCCTGCGCGCCACCCGACGCCGATACGCCATACAGGTTGCCGGCCTGGTCGAAAACCAGACCGCTGCCCTGCCATGCGTCCGTGGATCCAGTGAAGTCATAAAGCACGTTTTCCATCCATCGGCAGGTAGCCGTGACGCACGCGGTGGGCGATGGCCTAAGGTCGAAGATCACGCCGCAGTACTGACCATTGCAATTTTCTAGTCCTCCCGCCGCCGCGCCGTAAAGAATCCCATTGTGGCCGACGATGACGCCCGCGGGAGTTCCTCCGTTGTTCCCGCCGGCGAAGGTAAAGAGATTGTCCAGAATCCAGCCAGAACCGGCGTGCGCCAGCTTGAAGACGGTTCCATCTCCGCTTCCGCCGCCGCTCTGTGTCGGTCCGTAAAGATTTCCAGCGTGGTCAATGGCCACACCAGAGGGAGAGCCTCCATCTCCGCTGCCGGTGAAATCGTGGATCACGCTAAAGTTTCCATCCTGCTCGGGCATGCAACTGTTGCTGGGGCCACCGCCCAGAATGGTGAACGATTCCGAAGGAATCGTGCCCACCGCATTCTGCGAAGCGGAAGAAGGCCCGCTGTTCTCATCCCAATAGACCGGATTGCCACTGGCTACGCTGGCGTTCTGCAGGTTCACCCAGTAGGTGCCGGCATTCAGATTCGGACCAGTGAAGTTCGTGGACTCGATGCAGACGTTATAGCCGTATTCATTGAGGGCGCAAGAGCTCTGGGTGAAGTTCACCGTCTGATCAAAGTAGCTGGTGCCTCCGTTTTCGCTCGAGGTGATGGACAGCTCAGCGGATGTCAGGGTGTCGCCCGCGAACAACCACATGGCAAAGGTGGCGCTAGTGACTCCGGTGTCATTGGTGGCCACGGTGAAGCTGTCACTAGTAATAAATCCGAAATTAATGGTCCAGGCGTCGGTGTTGCCGTTGATTGGGCCATTGCTGTAAATCACGTCTTGGGGCAAGCCAGGAAGCTTTTGCGAGCACGAGCCATGCCGACGACTGCGGGGAAGTTTCGTGCTCGCTCGCGAAGCGGCCGGATGAGCCAGATGCGCCGCATACTGCGGCATTTTCGCCGCCTGCACCGCCGTAGGTGGAATCGCGTTCTGGGCTGAGCTCTGGGCGGAGGCGGCGATGACCCCAACCGCCAAGCTGAAGATCGTCAACAGCAGAATGCGCCCCGGCAGAGTATTCCTGCGGATTTTCATGGAAATCTCCTTGTGGCCGGCGAAGCCGGCGCCAAGTGAACGACAAAGAATGTGCGGGAGCCATGGCAGCTCCGTTCAGGGATGTTGCAGTAGTGCAGCACCTGGGCAGGAGGTTGGAAGGTCTTGTTTCTCGCTCAGTGCTTCGGCAGTTGAGTGGGGAAAAAGGCCAAGAAATCTTCCCCCAGATTAGCCCGGCAAATTATCCTGCCGGGGATGGTGACTTGTCGGTGATGCATGATGCAGGAGGGTGTGATATTCGGAGGGTGGTCCAACTCATTCGCGCTGTTCGAAATGAGTTGGACCGGAGGGCGAATCTATCGTGCTGCCAGGCTGCCCACCTTATTTCCGCGGCGCAGCTTCGCGGCTTTCACGGTGTTGCTCATCAGCATGGCGATCGTCAGAGGACCCACGCCGCCGGGGACGGGCGTCATGGCTCCGGCCACTCCGTCGACTTTGGGATGAACATCGCCCATCAGAGTTGAGCCTTTGGCGGCGAAATCGCGCTCGCGCTTTTCGTTTCCCGCGAAGAACTCTTTGAACTCGTCGGGATCGGTGACGGTGTTCATGCCAACATCGATGACGGTCGCGCCCGGCTTCACGAAGTCAGGCGTAACCATGCCGGCCTTGCCGATGGCGGCGACGAGAATGTCCGCGCGACGGCACACACCCGGCAGATCGCGCGTTTTGGAATGGCAGACGGTGACGGTCGCGTTGCCGTTGAGTAGCAACATCGCCACAGGTTTGCCAACGATGTCGCTACGTCCCACGACCACCGCCTCCGCGCCCGCGATGGGAATGTTGCTGCGCTTCAGAATTTCGATGATGCCCGCGGGCGTGCACGGCACCAGCCCGGGACGCTGCGTCGAGAGATAGCCGACGTTCATAGGATGGAAGCCGTCGACATCCTTCTCAGGCGAGACCGCGAGCAAGACTTTCTTGGCGTCGACCTGCGGCGGCAGCGGAAGCTGCACCAGGATGCCATCGATTTCGTCGCGGCGGTTGAGGTCGTCGACCAGTGCCAGGAGTTCGGCAGTGGTCACGTTGTCGGGCGGGGTATGTTTCTCGCTGTAGATGCCAAGCTGCTCGCAACTCTTCACCTTGTTGCGAACGTAAATTTCCGACGCCGGATTGTGGCCGGCGAGCACCACGGCAAGACCGGGACGAAGCCCGGCTGCAGTGAGTTCCTTTACCTCTTCGCCGACTTCCGCCTTGATTTCCGCTGCGATTTTTGTGCCGTCGAGAATGATGGCCGCCATAATAGTTTCCCTTTGCTATGAGGATGAATCTTTACAACGCATTTTGTGGATCATTTTAGGTAAAGACGAGGTTCCGCGTCCCTGCCCGATTTTTTCCACTATAGACGAGGCATCTAGGCGCAAAGCAATGTTGGCCAGTCCGATGAGCGCATCGGTGCGGGCAAGGCCACACCAGCCTCCGCGCATAGCATACTCTTAGAACATTAAGTAATTTGAACTGCCAGTGGTGAGCTCATTACGCTCAGCGGTCTCCAGCCCAAGGTAGAGGTCGTGGTTTGGAAACTGCGATAATCGTTGCGGCGTTTCGCATGGCCATAGTATTTAATCGAAGCCATACCGATTCACTGTTCGTTCCCTGGGGAGGAAAAAGTTCGCTTGCGTACGATATCGTGGTTCAACGCCCCAATTCTGCCAGTTGACAAGGCCACGACATACGCGCCGGCAAGGGATAAATCTCCACTCGCTCGGCGTCTGTTCCTGCTGCTTGGCGCCGTCGCCCTGGTGTATGCAGCCTTGGCCGGTCTGCGGACGGTCTACGACCCGGATCTTGGTTGGCAGTTGGCGAGTGGACGTTGGATCGCGCAGCATCATTGGATTTTTTCGACGGATGTATTCTCGTACACCGCAACTGGCCGGCCCTGGATCTATCCCTTCGGCTCGCAACTGCTGCTTTACGCAATTTACCGGCTCGGGGGCTACGCTCTGCTTTCGTGGTTTGGAGCAGTGGCGTGCGTGGCAACCGTCGCCTTGTTGCTCCGACGGGGCTCGGCATTCACCGCCGCAATCGCCATCATCGCGACACCTCTGATCGCTGAGCGCACCGGCCCGCGAGCTGAGATGTTCTCCGTCATCCTGTTTGCGGCCTTTCTCACCATCCTTTGGCAGAACTATCAGACGAGCCGTGCTCCCCTTTGGCTTCTGCCGGTGTTGATGATTGCGTGGGTCAATCTGCATCTGGGGTTCATAGCAGGCCTGGCCTTAATCGTCGGATTCATAGGCCTGGAGTTCCTGGAGGTTTTATCTTCGGCGCCCAGGCGGAGTGCCGCGGTCAGCAGGCTGAGGCAAGTATTCCCATGGTTCGTTGGTACGGCGCTCGCTACGCTGGTAAATCCCTTGGGATGGGTCCCGTATCGGGCGATGATTGGGCAAAACCGCGACATGGAGTTTTACTCGCAAGTGATTCCCGAGTGGGCGCAGGCGCGATGGCATTGGGGTGGTGCGGTAAGCACGTTCACGCAGCGTCCCATGCAGAACAGCCTCAATACGCTTGCCATCGTCGTTTTGATCGGCGTGATCGTTGCAATTCTGCAACGCCGGCTCGGGTGTGTGGTGCTGCTGGTGGGAGCCATGTACGTGACCATGCGACATATTCGAATGGAGGCGCTGACAGCCTGTGTTGTGGTGGTTGTGGCCGGCTCGGTCCTGGCCGACACAATTCCGCGCATGCGGACATGGATTCCTGATGCGCGACTTCGCTCCATCGCCGCTACCGCGGCTGTCGTCATGGTCGCGGCTGTCGCATGCCTGCGCGGCGCCTATTTCATCACCAATCGCATTTACCTCGAGAGCAACGCCAAATCGAACTTCGGCGCCGGCCTGTCATGGTGGTTCCCGGATCGCGCGGCGGCCTTCGTCGAGCGGGAGAATCTACCCGCACAGGTTTTCAATAACTTCGATGAAGGCGGTTTCATCCTATGGCGACTGGGCGATAAATACCGCGACTATATCGATGGCCGGGCCATTCCTTTCGGAGTGGAAGGTATGCGGCGCGAGCATGAACTTGTAGTCGCGCCGGTCGACTCCACCGTGTGGCAGCAGGAGGCCGACCGCTACAACATCAATACGATGGTGCTTGAGTTCGCCACGGGCGAGATCGAGTTCGCTCAACTACAAGATCTCTGCTACGCCAAGAACTGGCGGCCGGTTTATCTGGACGAGGTCTCCATAGTTTTGGTGCGCCGGAAGCCGGAGACAGAAGAGCTGATCAATCGCTTACAGGTAAGTTGCGCAACGGCGCCTTTGCCGGCACAACCATTGGATCGCAGCGCCAGGTCGTTCCAGCCATGGGCGAATTCGGCGCACGTTCTGGCGGCGCTGCGCCGTACGAACGAAGCCCTGTCGGCGGCGGACACCGCGTTCCAGATCTTTCCCGGCAGCGCTCCCGTGCGTTGGGTGCGGGGCAACGCGCTCTACGCCTCGGACCGTCGCGTCGAGGCTGAACAGGAATGGCTGGCAGCAATCGCTCTTGGCCTGCCCGATAAGGACAGCGCAATTGTGTGGTCGCGATTGGGTGAACTATACGACCAACAGGAACGCGTCCCTGACGCTCTTCACGCGTGGCAACAAACTGCGCAGCTGACGTCGGATCCGGCGACAAAAACACGGGCCCTGGTGAAGTTGGCTCGTCTGTACCTGGTGACGCGGCAGCCTAAGCAAGCTTTGCAAGCACTGGATGAGGCTGAGCATAGCGCGCCCGCGGAGATGACGGCCGTCACCGATGGACGCAGCTTCAAGTTTGACGTTGCCCAGGGACGGGCGGCCATCTGGAGGGCGATGGGCGACCTGGATCAGGCTGTGGCGTTCCAGGAACAGGCTGTTAAGCTCGATCCGGATGCCGCCGATGCCTGGTCTCACTTGGCGAAGCTTTATCAGCGGCAAGGACGAGTCGCAGACGAGCATCGGGCTGAAGAGCGAGCGAATGCGCTCGGAGCGAGCCAGAACCGGTAGAAATACATTGCCAGCACTTTAGTGCTCAATAAAATTTACAGACAACCGGAAAGTTCTACATTGTGGAGGCGGCTGGCGTGGGCGGTAACTCCTTTGTTTTGTGGACTGGGGGTTTTGGCGCGCCACCTGCTATGTATAACAGCAGACGAAGTGGCGCAAAGGGTCACTCGGATGCGAATTTCGGCCAGAGTTCGCCTCCCAGAGTGACCCTTATTTATTTTGGTGGATGAAAATCCCGCCAGCGATCCCCACCGCCAGCATCGGTAGCCGCCGACTTTACTTTCCTGGGCCAACCCCATTCTCCTAGATCAGCGCCAGCTTCTCCCGCACATCGAACCCCGCCTTGCGCAGCAGATTCTCGACGGTAGCTTCACTCAGCCGGGTAGCATCGTATTCCACGCGGATGCTCTGCCCTTGCTCGTTGAACTGAACGCGACGAATTCCATAGACATCGCTCACCTGTCCGAGGGCGTTCATTTCCCGTTCCCCCGGAGGCATCCCGTATCGAAACACGACTTCCACAGTAGTCATCGGTCTCACCTCTCGCAATGTGCAATGATAAAAGAACTGCGCAACCCGCTTTCGCATCTTGAACTGCGACTCGCGTCCGCGGGCTCCGAGTTCAATATAGAGTATGGCTGCGCTGGTGAATAGCGCGGCGTTACCATGAGTGAGAGCAACCACATGAGCGAGCCCGAAGCGCCCCTGGAGAACATGACGCTGGATTTTTCCGCCAAGGATCCCGTGTGCGGGATGATCATCGATCCGCCGCAGGCTCGCGGCAAGGCGCGATATCAGGGCGATTTGTACTTCTTCTGCTCCCCGGGCTGCATGCAAAAGTTCATGGCATCGCCGGCAAAGTATGTGGCGCCCGCCGGCGAATCCGGCACCGCCGCTCCCGTTCTACCCGCAAAGAAGCTGGACAAAGATCCGGTCTGCGGCATGACCGTCGATCCTTCCACAGCCGCATCCACGGCCGAGTACGACAGCAAGCTCTATCATTTTTGCTCGCGCCCCTGCGCCGAGAAATTCCGCCGTGATCCCAAGAGGTATCTCGAGCCCGGCCCCAAGTCCGTAGGCATGACGGGATTCGTTCAACTGGGCAGTGTGCAGCTGCAGAGTGGCGGCACGCGCAAGCTCGCCAAGGACCCGGTCTGCGGCATGAATGTCGATCCCACCACCGCGGCCAGCACCGTCGCACATGGCGGCAAGGCTTACTACTTCTGCTCGCGCGGCTGCGGCGAGAAGTTCAAAGCCGCTCCGGAAAAGTTCTTGACGGTTTCCGCGCCCTCAACCTCAACGCCAGTGCCGGCGGCTTCCGCAGAGAGCAAGCCGTCACCGGTCGTCGCCTACGTCTGCCCGATGGATCCGGAGATTCGCAAAGACCGGCCGGGCCCCTGTCCGAAGTGCGGCATGGCGCTCGAGCCGGAGCTTCCCACGGCGCCGTCGAAGACGCAGTGGACCTGTCCGATGCATCCCCAGATCGTGCGCGACGGCCCCGGAGCGTGCCCGATCTGCGGCATGGCACTGGAGCCGAAGACAGCCGCTGTTTCCGCAGACGAAAATCCCGAACTGCGCGACATGACGCGCCGCTTCTGGACCAGCGTTGCGATTGGCATTCCTCTGGTGGCGTTCGCCATGTTGCGGATGAGTCCACTGCTCCATGCCGTCAGTCCGCGCCTGGGCAACTGGATTGAGTTCGCGCTGGCGACTCCTGTCGTGCTGTGGTGCGGCTGGCCGTTCTTCGATCGCGGTTGGGCATCGCTGAAGTTTCGCAGCCCGAACATGTTCACCCTGATCGCGATGGGCGTCGGCGTGGCCTACATTTACAGCGCGGTCGCGACCATCGCGCCGCGAATGTTTCCTTCGTCGCGCGAAGGCATGGGCGGTCAGCCGGAAGTCTACTTCGAAGCGGCCGCCGCGATCATTGCTCTTGTCCTTCTCGGTCAGGTGCTGGAGTTGCGCGCCCGCAGCCGTACCAGGAGCGCTATTCGCGCTCTACTCGATCTCTCGCCGAAGCTGGCGCGCATCATGCGCGACGATGGCAGCGAATACGATGTCCCGCTCGATCAGGTGAGGGTCGGCGACAAGCTGCGCGTTCGTCCGGGCGAGAAGATTCCGGTGGACGGCACTGTGCTCGACGGCCTCAGCTCGGTCGATGAGTCCATGGTGACCGGTGAGTCGATCCCGATCGAGAAACATGCCGGCGACAAAGTCATCGGTGCCACGGTCAACGGCACCGGCTGGCTGCTGATGCGCGCCGAACGCGTAGGCAGCGAAACCATGCTGTCCCAGATTGTCAAAATGGTGAGTGCAGCACAGCGCAGCCGCGCTCCCATTCAGCGGCTGGTCGACAAGGTGGCCGCGTGGTTCGTTCCAATTGTGCTGGGCACCGCAGTCATCACCTTCATCGTGTGGTTTGCGTACGGCCCCGAGCCGCATTTGGCCAATGCCATCGTCAACGCTGTTGCTGTGCTCATCATCGCGTGTCCTTGTGCGCTCGGCTTAGCGACACCAGTGGCTATCATGGTTGGCACCGGACGCGGAGCCCGCGCCGGCGTCCTTATCAAGAACGCCGAGGCGCTGGAGACGCTACAGAAAGTCGACACGCTTGCCCTCGACAAGACGGGCACTCTCACGCAAGGCAAGCCCGAGTTGATGTCGGTCATCGCCGTTGGCGGCGAGACCGAAGAGCGCGTCGTGCGGCTGGTGGCAAGCCTGGAGCGGGGAAGCGAACATCCGCTGGCAGCAGCGGTCGTCGAAGCGGCGCAAGCGAATGGTCTGTCGCTGATGCCGGTCGAGGAATTTCGCTCGATCACCGGGCGCGGAGTCGTAGGCCGGGTTGGTGGACATGAAGTCGCGGTAGGAAACGAAGCTCTGCTGGAAGAGCTGAATATCACCGCCGACGAGCTAAAGTCGAAAGCCGAGGAACTGCGCAAAGCAGGCCAGACCGTCGTCTTTGCCGCGGTCGATGGCCGCGCTGCCGGCATTCTCGGCATCGCCGATCCTGTGAAACCGGAAGCGGCGCAGGCAATTCGCGATCTGCGCGCTCAAGGGTTGCGAGTTGTGATGCTGACCGGCGACAACGAGACGACCGCCGCAGCCGTAGCCCGCCAGATCGGCATCACCGACTTCGAAGCCGGAGTGCTGCCCGAAACCAAAGCCGATGCGATCAAGAAGCTGCAAGCTCAGGGAAGAGTTGTCGCCATGGCGGGCGACGGCATCAACGACGCTCCCGCTCTGGCGCAGGCGCAAGTCGGCATCGCGATGGGCACCGGAACGGACGTTGCCATGGAGAGCGCAGGCATCACCTTGCTGAAGGGCGATCTCGCGGCATTGGTTCGTGCTCGCCGCTTGAGTCGCGCCGTCATGGCCAACATCCGCGAAAACCTGTTTTTCGCATTTGTCTACAACTCTCTGGGGGTACCAATTGCAGCGGGCATCTTGTATCCCAAGTTCGGCATTCTGCTGAGCCCCATCATCGCCGCCGCCGCCATGAGCTTCAGCTCGGTGTCGGTCATCACGAATGCGCTGCGGCTACGGAATGCCAAACTCTAATCCCGGGCTAGTTGCTAATTGCTGACCTAGCCATGCCCTTGGGGATCAGATCTCTCCACCTGTGATGGGAAGTACGGGAAGCTGTGACTGGCGGGACCCACTCATTCGAAAAACCGCGAATGAGTGGGGGAACCCGGCACCCGGCAACTGTCTTATGGCGAGTACTGCCAGACCATGCCAGTAGTTCTTAACGGGTTCTGGAAGCCACACGTCGCTGTAGTCCCATAGAGGTTGCCGTTTGCGTCCGAGCTCAGGTTGTAAAAGATGTCCGCGGCACCCGAAACTGGAAATGTTCCTGTGGTGACATTCAGGATCCTACCGCAATAAAAATACTGGTCCACCCCAATATCCATACCTCCTTCAGCAGCGAAGAGATTCCCTGCGGCGTCTATGGTCAAGGCATGGAAGGTAGTCTTGGCAGTGCCACAATCATTGTAGGCATCGTGGATCACGCCGAACCCCCAGCCGCCACTGGAGGGCCGCAGCACGAAAATCAGGCCGTACTCTTCGTATGAGATAAAACTGCAATCATAGTTATAAAAGGTTGAACATACGCTAAAGCCGTAGAGATTGCCGGAGCCGTCTTGGACCAGGCCGCCGGGCCAACCGCCGTCAGTGGTGCCGGTGAAGGCATAGAGGACATTTTCCGTCCAGTTGTTTCCCGACGGCACCAATTGAAAAACGACGCCGCACGGCCCGCCGTAATCGCAATTATTGTCGCCGCCGCCCAGTGTCGTTCCGTACAGATTTCCGTCGTTACCTACCAGCAGACTGCTGGGGTCGCTCCCGTCGCTTCCCCCGGTAAAGCTATAAAGGATCTTCTCCGTCCAGCCTCCCTGCGCGGGCGAAAGCTGAAATATAGCATTGGCTCCGTATCCATACAGGTTGCCGGCTGAGTCAAAGGTGGTGACCGTGCCGCCCCAGGCGTCCTGGTTGCCGGTGAACTGATAAATGGTGGTTTCGTCCCAAGTGCACAGCGCAGTGGTACAGGAGCTTGGCGGCGGCGCTGCCTTGTAGATCAGCCCACAATAGGACGATCCATTCCTTCCACAGTTTTCGATGCCTCCGCTCGCGGCTCCGTAAAGATCTCCTTCCGGTCCGACAATCACGCCGTTCGGGCTGCTTCCTTCGCTGCCTCCCAGAAAGCTGTACAGCGAGTTCAGGAACCAGCGACCGGCTCTTTGCGCTAGCTCATAGATGAGACCTTGACCGTAATTTCCAGCCGCCCCGAGCGTTGCATAGAGGTTCCCTGCGTTGTCAAGGACTACGCCCGAAGGGACGTTCGACAACGTAGTGTTGCCGAGATCACGCAGCTCACGAAACCCGGTTTGCGGAGGCGGACAACTGCTACCGCTGCCCAGTATAGTGAACGATTCGGAAGGAATCGTCCCTACGTAGTTCTGCGAAGCCCGAGAAGGCCCGCTGTTCTCGTCCCAGTAAGCTGGGTCTCCGCTGGGAACGCTGGCATTCTGCAGGTTCACCCAGTAGGTGCCGGCATTCAGAGTCGGGCCATTGAAGATCGTCGTCGTCTCGGTGCAGACGTTATAACCGGATTCGTTGATGGTGCAAGTGCCCTGCGCGAAGTTCACCGTCTGATCGAAATAGCTAGTGCCACCGTTTTCGGCCGAGGTGATGGACAGTTCGGCCGAGGTCAGAGTGTCTCCCGAAAGCAACCACATGCCAAAGGTGGCGCCAGTGATGATGCTGCCGTTCGGCGCGGTGAAGCTGTCACTGGTAATAAAACCGAAGTTGATCGTCCAGGCGTCCGTGTTGCCGTTGATTGGACCGTTGTCGTAAATGTCATTGATGTCAAGCGGGCCGCGATGCATCCTGGCACGGGCAAGCGCCGGAGATTTGGGTGGGCCCGGTCGCTTCACCGGATGGGCCAGCCGCGACGCGAACTCCGGCATCTTCGCCGACTGCACCGCCGTCGGTGGAACGGAATTCTGTGCCTTGGCGGGAACCATGGTTATCGCCATCACCGACGCTGCGAGTAGCATCAGGGAGATTGGGCGGAAAAGCGAACTAACAGATCGCCCCTTGCTTTGCATTTTGTCCTCCTCGCCATTCAGCTCAAAACGGATTGAACCCTGGGACAGAAACGTGCGCGTGTGGGGCTTGGGGAGAAGATGAGCCGGAGGTCTTGTTCCTGGTGTGTGGGCGTAATCGGACCGGGGCAAGAAAAAGATCGGGGAATCTTCTCTCGAGGCACCCAGCAGAATCTCACACTTTCAGCACGGACTTGTCAGTGATGCATAACGCACTGGGAAGTGATAACGCGGAATTCGAAGCGGCGATGGAGTGCGTCGCTGACCAACTTCGATATCAAGGAACGCCGCGTTGAAGAGAAATGCGCCCCGCGGCGACTCATACCGCGGCGCACTCACCCAGGTCTCGAAAAGCGCGAGACCTGGGCCACCCGACCAGGAAACGAAACCCCACCCAGCAGACTGCTTAGGTGGGGCTCGGCAACAGGGGAGAACTTAGCTTATGGCGAGAGCTGCCAGATCACGCCATCGTTTCCAGGGCCGCAGGACGCGGTGGTGCCATAAATATTGCCGTAGGCATCCGAGGTGAGGTTCCCAAAGATCCCCGAATTGCTCGAGATTAGTGGGTGGAAAAGATAGCTAGTAGTCCCGACCGCACCGCAGTAGCAGTAGTTTGGGTAGTAATACCCGAACCCGTCCGCAGCCCCATAGAGGTTCCCTGCGGGATCGACGGTCAACGCCGCGAACGAGCTCCACTGCCCACACCCAGGGCAAAATTCGTCGTCACTGCTGTAGACGTTTAGAAAGTTGATGCCACCGGGAGGCGACAGCTCAAAAATCGAACCGCTCGCATAGGAACCAGCAGAACAACCTCCGAACTGCCTGTTACATTCACTGAAGCCATAGAGATTGCCCTGGCCGTCTTGAATCAGCCCGCCAGGGTATCCTCCATCGGTGACGCCGCCGGTGAAATTGTAGAGGATGTTTTCCGTCCAGCCGCCAGCCGACGGCACGAACTGGAAAACCACCCCTTGCTGATACAGGCCGCCACCGTATGCTGTGCCGTACAGGTTTCCGTCGAGCCTCAGCAGCAAGCTGGTCGGATTCGCGCCATCGTTTCCTCCGGTGAAGCTATAAAGGATCTTTTCCGTCCAGCTGCCTTGCGAGGGCGTAAGTTCAAAAATCGCACCATGACCGTAGGCTCCGCTACCGCCTGAGATTCCATACAGGTTGCCGGCGGAGTCGAAGGCGGTGACCGTTCCACCTTCTGCGTCAGTGCCACTCGTGAACTCATAGATTGTCGTCTGGTCCCAACTACATAATGCCGAGGCACAAGCGGCCGGACCGGGCCTCGCCTGATAAATCAGCCCACAATAAGACGATCCGTTGCCGCAGTTTTGGATTCCTCCGCTGGCCGCACCGTAAAGGACTCCCTCCGGTCCGACCATGACGCCGTTGGGGCTGCTGCCGTTGCTGCCTCCCAGAAAGCTGTACAGCGAGGTGAAAAACCAATTGGGGCTGGCTCCTCCGGCCAGCTTATACAGCAGGCCCTGCGCATAACTGCCGGCGGCGGAAAGCGTCCCATAAAGGTTGCTTGCCCGGTCGATGGCCACGCCAGAAGGGTAATTGGATCCCGTAAATTCGCCGAGGTCATACAGCCAACGGACGCCGCCATACGACGAAGCAAAGTCGCAGACGGTACTCGTGGTGGTGGTACTGCTGCCGAGAATGGTGAACGATTCCGAAGGAATCGTGCCCACCGAGCTCTCCGAAGCGGAAGATGGGCAGCCTGTGCCCGTGCAGCCGACACCGCTGTTCTCATCCCAGTAAACCGGATCGCCGCTGGGAACGCTGGCGTTCTGCAGGTTCACCCAGTAAGTGCCGGCATTCAGAGCCGGCCCCGTGAAGCTCGTCGTCACGGAGCAGACGTTGTAGCCGTATTCATTGACGGTGCAGCCGGTCTGAGTGAAGTTGACGGTCTGATCGAAGTAGCTGGTGCCACCGTTTTCGCCCGCGGTGATCGACAGTTCGGCCGTGCTCAGCGTGTCGCCCGAGAACAGCCACATGCCGAAGGTGCCGCCAGTGATGGTGTCGCCGCCGCTCGGCATGGTGAAGGTGTCGCTAACGACAAAACCGAAGTTAATCGTCCAGGCATCGGTATTGCCGTTGATTGGGCCGTTGTCGTAAATGTCATTGTCTTGCAGCGGGCCGCGATGCATCCTGGCGCGCGCAAGCGCGGGAGATATGGGTGAACTTGGTCGCTTGACCGGATAGGCCAGCTTCGACGCGAACTGCGGCATCTTTGCCGCCTGCACCGCGGTGGGAGGAACAGAATTCTGCGCCAGGCATGGAACGGCAGCGGCGATGATCAACGCCGCGACTGCCATGAGGGAGATTATGCGGAAGAATGGAGTTTGAGACTGCTCTTGGCTGTGCATCAGCGGGTCCTCCGGGCGGAACGATTCAGGAAGAATGCGCACTCTGAAAACCATAGGCGCAGCTATAGAGTTGGGGGCAAAGGAAGAGAGCTCTTGAATTGTTCCGTCTGGGCGCGAATCGGATCGGAGAAAGCCAGGGATCTTCTCCCGAGACACCCGCGAGCATTTCACACCGTTAGAGACGGTTTGTCAGTGATGTACAGCATAGCGCCAGGTGATAGTGACAGACCGAAATCAACTTCAAACCAAAGCCCCACCCAAGGCGAAGAACTTGAGTGGGGCGCCAACAAGCTTGCTTATCGCTACTGACTACTGGCTTCTGGCAACTGCTTTGTGGCGAAGTACTCCCAGACCATGCCGTTATTCCTCTGCGGCGTTCCGAAACCGCAGGTACTGGTGGTGCCGTAGAGGTTGCCTTCGGCGTCCGCGACCAGGTTGAAAAAGATGTCGTCGTAACCCCCAACTAGTTGTGTCTCAGAACTGATGTTCACGACCGCGCCGCACTTGTAGTACCATCCCCCTCCATCGACGGCGTAGAGGTTCCCGGCACCGTCCAAGGCCAACTGCCCGTAGGTGACGAAGTCGGAACCGTGATCGTAACAAGCATCGCCGCGGTATTGAGAGACTTGGTTGAATTGCCAGCCCGTGTTGCCGTACTGCGCCAGGCCGAAGATCAGTCCTGCATACTGGCCCCCTCCGACACAACCCTGCCCCCCACCGATCGTATTGCAAAGGGAAAAGCCAATAAGATCGCCCCCTGCGGTCTGAATCAGGCCACCGGGCGACCAGCCGTCCTCGTTGCTACCAGTGAAGGCATATATGACATTTTCCGTCCAGCCGCTGCCCGACGGCACTAACTGGAAAACTACACCGCACTGCGCGAAGCCGTTGTTACAGTCATTGTTGCCGCCATACCCGGCTGCCCCGTACAGATTTCCATCATGGCCCAGCAACAGGCTATTGGGACCACCGCCATCAGTTCCGCCGGTGAAGCTGTAAATTACTTTCTCCGTCCAGCCGCCGTCCGACGGCGAGAGTTCAAACACCGCGCCTTGCCCATATGCCCCGCCGCCACCGATTCCATACAGGTTGCCGGCTGAGTCGAAGGCGGTAACCGTACCGCCCTCTGCATCCCCGTTGCCGGCGAACTGATAGATCGTTGTCTCGTTCCAACTGCACAGGGCGGTGGCGCAGGCTGTCGGTGGAGGCGTTGCCTTGTAGATCAGCCCGTAACCATAGCCACCCCCTGCCGAACCGTAAAGCGCACCCTGCGGGCCGACGATGACGCCGTTCGGGCTGCCTCCGTTGCTGCCTCCCAGAAAGCTATACAGCGAACTAAGGAACCAGCGTGACGCCTTGTCGGCCAGACCAAACAGCATGCCTGCGCCATATTTGCCACCCTTGGCAAACGTCCCGTAGAGCTTTCCGGCAGCGCCGATAGCAACGCCGGAGGCTCCGGAGTCACTCGGGAAGTTGTAGAGGTCGTCGAGTCCTGGTTGCCGATCCGGACAGACCTGGAGGACGGTGCTGCTGGTCGTCGTTGTGGTCGTCGAGCTGCCGAGGATCGTGAACGATTCCGAAGGAATCGTGCCCACCTCGCTGTCCGAAGCCGAAGACGGGCAGCCTGTGCCAGTGCAGCCGACACCGCTGTTCTCGTCCCAATACACGGGATCGCCGCTGGGAACGCTGGCGTTCTGCAGGTTCACCCAGTAAGTGCCGCCATTCAGAGGCGGACCGGTGAAGCTCGTCGTCACGGAGCAGATGTTGTAACCGTACTGATTGACGGTGCAAGTTCCCATGGTGAAGTTGACGGTCTGATCGAAGTAGCTGGTGCCACCGTTTTCGCCCGCGGTGATCGACAGTTCGGCCGTGCTCAGCGTGTCGCCCGAGAACAGCCACAGGCCGAAGGTGCCGCCAGTGATGGTGTCGCCGCCGCTCGGCACGGTGAAGGTGTCGCTAACGACAAAACCGAAGTTGATCGTCCAGGCATCGGTATTGCCGTTGATTGGGCCGTTGTCGTAAATGTCATTGTCTTGCAGCGGCCCGCGATGCATCCTGGCGCGGGCAAGCGCCGGAGATATGGGCGGCCCTGGTCGCTTGACCGGATGGGCCAGCTTCGACGCGAACTGCGGCATCTTCGCCGCCTGCACTGCCGTCGGGGGAACCGAATTCTGTGCCCAGGCGGGAACCATCGCCACGGCCATCAGCAGTGCAGCGATTATCGCCAGAGAGATTGTGCGGAACAGAGAGCTGAGAGAGGGCGACTGGCTGTGCATTGGCATTCCTCCTTGCCATACCGCTCAACCGGAATGTGGGCCACGTGAGAGAAACAGGTGGCGTGGGGGTATTTCGGAGGAGACGAGTCGAAGACCTTGTTTTTCGCCGTGTGGGTATTGTCGAATCCGAGCAGGAAAAAGGCCGGGGAGTCTCCTCCTGAGAAACCCACCAGAATTTCACGCCTTCAGCGCGGAGTTGTCAGTGATGCGCAACGCACCGCGAAGTGATATCGGCGGAAGTTCAAATTTCTGCGTTTAACGCAGAAAAGCGCCCAAGCAAAGGAAGTAACAGGGGCACTCATGCGTGGGCTGGCCCGGGCACCCGGAGAATTAATGCAGGGTTTCCCGCCGCTAGAGCGGTGGGCTTTCTTGTGCCGCGCTGGTGCCTCGCTAGGGCTGTGACGTCACATCCGGGCCGGTAATGGCTGATCCGAAGGTTGTGCGTCGTCAAAGGCTTCTGGCACAATAACTTACGGAGTGTTTCGTCTGCTCCGCATTGCTCGAAAATAGCTCCCGCTAACCGTGCAAAAGCGAAAGGATGTTCGCGTTCGTGTTCCACATGGAACAATTTCGAAGAAATGAGGTTTGGCTGGAGCCCTCCCTCTAACCCGGGTGCAACTACGGGTCGCTTCTACGCCCCCGGCATTTTCATCCCGGCAAGGCGTCGTGCGAAGCTGGGCTTGCCCATGGTCTTGAACATCTTCCTCATCTGGGCGTACTGCCGCAATAGCTGATTGATCTCTTGCACCGAGGTTCCCGAGCCGCGCGCGATGCGTTTGCGGCGGCTGCCGTTGATGACCTCATGATGTTCGCGTTCATATGGTGTCATCGAGTTGATGATCGCCTCCACGCGATTCAGTTGCTTGTCGTCGACTTTGTCGGCCGCCTGCTGCATGTTGGCGAACGGCCCGATCTTCGGCATGTGGCTCATGATGCTGGAAATCGATCCCAGCTTTTTTACCTGGCGCAGCTGTCCGCGGAAATCTTCCAGCGAGAAGCCATCGCTGCTGAGCGCCTTGCGCGCGAACTCCTCCGACTTGCCTTTGTCGAGCTTGGCCTCGGCCTTCTCGATGAGCGACAGAATGTCGCCCATGCCGAGAATGCGGCCGACGATGCGGTCGGGATGGAACGGCTCCAGCGCATCGTACTTTTCTCCGACGCCGATGAACTTGATGGGCTGTCCAGTCACGTTGCGAATCGAGAGCGCCGCGCCGCCGCGCGCGTCGCCGTCCATCTTGGTGAGGATAACGCCAGTGAGGGCCAGCTTCTTGTGGAACTCGTCGGCCGAGCGCACCGCGTCCTGGCCGGTCATCGAGTCGGCAACGAAGAGGATCTCCTGCGGGTTCAGGATCTTCTTCAGCGACTGCATCTCGTCCATCAATTGCTCATCGATGTGCAGACGTCCGGCGGTGTCGACGATCAGCACATCGCAGGCGTTGATGATGGCCTCGCGCCGCGCTTCCTTCACCAGACGTTCGACGGTCGCGGTATTCGACTCCTCGACCTTGCCTTCGTAAAGCTGGGCCTTGATCGCGTTGGCAACTACTTTCAGCTGCTCGCGAGCCGCGGGACGATACACGTCGACCGACACCAGCATCGGCCGATGTCCGCCCTGCTTCAGCCAGTGCGCCAGCTTGCCCGACGTGGTCGTCTTACCCGAGCCCTGCAGTCCGGCCATCAGCACCACGGTCGGAGGCTGCGAAGCGAACTTCAGCTTGGCCGTGTCCTTGCCCAGGAGGTTGACCAGCTCGTCGCGAACAATCTTCACCACCTGCTCGGCGGGCGAAAGCGAGGTCATCACTTCCTGGCCGACAGCCTTCTCGCGAATATGATCGACCAGCTCTTTGACGACTTTGAAATTGACGTCGGCTTCCAGCAGCGCCATGCGGATTTCCTTCAGCGCTTCGCCGATGTTCTCTTCCGTCAGCGTGCCCTGTCCGCGCAGGTTCTTAAAGGTACGCTGAAGTTTCTCTGTAAGGTTCTCAAACATTGTCAGGAGTCCAAATCCGGCTGGATAGGCGTAGCCGTAAGTTCCTCTACGCTGCCTGTCAGGATATCACGCAAGAATCGCCAAGCCCGGGGCTGGAGATTAGGGTCAGGGACACTCAGATTAACTCGGCTCTTCGAAGGGGGCGGCCTTCAGAGACTGTGTCGCAGACGGCAATGGAGTCTTTCGGCGGAGCACGCCGCTCGAATATCGACGAGCCCAGCCGCGAAGCGGCGGGATGATGTTAGGCGTGGGCGTCAGCCCACGCTCGAAGTGGAACAGAACCCGAGCCGCGAAGCGGCGACACCGGTTGCGACACACTCCCTTCAGGCCGTCTGCAAATGTCGCAATATCAATGCGGCTTTAGCCGCCGAGGGACTTCGCCTTGACTTGATCAGGATTTCCTTAGGGACTAGAAGGCTACAAATTGATTCGGGGTCGCCGGTTTGCTAAGGTCGTCGTCATGTCCGAGTGTTCCACCGAGCGGATACGCGAGTTGCTCGACTCCCTTTATCGCGAGGAGTCGGGACGAATCCTGGCAACTCTGATCCGCTTGCTCGGTGATTTTGATCTTGCCGAGGAGGCGATGCACGAAGCCTTTGCGGCTGCGCTGAGCCTGTGGCCGGGGAGTGGAGTACCCGATAACCCGCGGCCATGGCTGATTTCGACGGCTCGATTCAAGGCCATTGATACTCTGCGTCGACGGGCACGATTCGATGCGTCGCAAGACGAGCTCGCGCGATATCTCGAAGCGCAATGGAGTTCGGCGGAAAGCTCCAAGGAAGACGACAGCCTTGAAGATGATCGGCTGCGCCTGATTTTTACCTGCTGTCATCCGTCTCTGGCGCCGGAAGCGCACGTTGCGCTCACCTTGCGTGAGGTGTGCGGGCTGACCACCGAGGAGATCGCCAAGGCCTTCCTCACCACTCCGCGTACTCTGGCGCAGCGCATTGTGCGCGCCAAGGCAAAGATTCGAGAGACACGGATTCCGTACGAGGTGCCGACGCCTGAGGAATTGCCGGAGCGACTGAGCGCGGTGCTTCAGGTCATCTATCTCGTCTTTAACGAGGGTTATTCGGCTGCGGCGGGAACGGAAGTAACGCGCTCCGAGCTGACCGGCGAGGCGATTCGACTGGGCCGGTTGCTCACCGAACTCCAGCCAGAGCCGGAGGTCATGGGGCTGCTTTCCCTGATGTTGCTCCAGGAATCCCGTCGCGCCGCGAGGACTTCGCCGGCCGGAGAGCTGATTTTGCTGGAGAACCAGGACCGCTCGCTCTGGAATCGGGAGCACATCGCGGAGGGAGTGGCATTGCTGGAGAAAGCCCTGAAGTCCCGCCGCTTCGGCTCTTACACACTGCAGGCTGCGATTGCAGCCGTTCATGCGGAGGCGGAATCGGTGGCTGCGACCGACTGGCGGCAGATTGTTGCGCTTTACGACCGATTGCTACAAATTCAGCCTTCGCCAGTTGTGGAGCTAAATCGTGCCGTGGCCATTGCAATGCGCGATGGTCCTGAGGCCGGTCTGGCGCATATCGACGCGGTGTTGGAAGATGGCGAATTGGCAAATTATTACCTGGCGCATTCAGCCCGCGCAGATATGTACCGCAGGCTCGGCCGGACAGCCGAGGCTCGGTCCGCTTATGAGAAAGCCCTGGCGCTGACCCAACAGGAACCAGAGCGGCAATTCCTGCAAGAGCGGATTCGGCAGTTGAAGTAAGAAAAATTCCGGTGGCGCGCCCTTAGGGAGAAGCGGGTAACGTCCCGTCTGTCCCCACATTCCACCCAAGCCCCGCCCATCGCGATAGGGCCGCGATGAACGGGGCACAGCTCCCGATACTAGGATGAGTGGGCCACCCCCCGCACGCGTCGAAACCCCTCCGGCGCTGAGCTTTGCTTGAGCGCCCATACACGGACTATTATCAGATCACTCCCAGTGGACCCGCTCAATCAGCAACATCGGAAGGCGAACATCGAACGCATTGCGTCGTACACGGTCGGCATTGCATCTGAGCGGAACACCGGAGTCGGGACCGGCACCCTCGCGTTGCTCGATGGTCAGAAATTCATTCTCACAGCCAAACATGTCCTCGGCACATCAAAACCAGATGAGCTTCGCTTTTGGCTTCGTCCACCTACGGCGATGCGTGACAAAGCCGCGAAGGATACGACGAATGAAGAAGTCGGAGGATTCACAATCGGAGAGAAGTTGCCGATTGTTGACGCGCAGTTGGATGATGTCCGCGATGTTGCGGCGCTGCGTCTTGATCCGAACTACATACTTCCTGAAGGTCCCGAGTTCTATGACATGCGCAGATCAGTGCCACTCATGAACTGGGACGAGCAAGAACTGGATGAGCTTACGCTTCTCATGTTTGGCTTCCCGATTGATAACTCGCGGGAGGTCACCACAGAGGGAAACCGAAAATTCATGTTCATGGGCTGCGCTGAGCATATGAGCAACTACTCCGCCGACCTCAACACGAAGATTTGGTCGAGGATCGAATCGAAGTTTTCACGGGACAAGGACTTCGCATTCACCTATAACGGGGACGCAAAGGAATATAGGCCAGATGGATTTAGTGGCTGCGGAGTATGGGTGCTTGGTGAAACTCCGAACGCCCCAGTCTGGACTCCAGACCCTATCATGATTGGTATTGTCCACAATAAGGTTCGGAAGCTTGGCATCCTTCTCGCGTTGAAACTGCCTGCGTTCATTGAGGCGGAACGCGCTTAACGCGGCTTGTTCCGCATCTTGATGTTCGGCCGGGTGCCCCACTCATTCGCGGGTTTCGAATGAGTGGGTCCGCGAGGCGGAATACGTTATCCTGAGCGGCCATTCCTGACAATTCACCTTTACCACGCCCTCTTCGCCGCAAGCATAGGTCCGGAAGCTGCTCCATTTCCACTCTTCGGGTTTTTCCGCCAGACATCGCTTTACCGGGTTCCGATGCAATGTAGCGTAGCTTTTCGATGCGCTTTGCCGTACTGCACACATTGAAGTCGTAGAAACGCTTTTGCCAGATCGGGCCCGTGATAGCACGGGTGCCCCACTCATCCGCGGTTGTTCGGATGAGTGGGTTGACGGTGAAGCAGCTTGGTGAATCGCTCTTTGACCACTTTCATTACCACGGAAGGATTTCCCAGCTCCGGCTCGGTTATCAGAAGATGGAAATGTTCGGGCATTACCACGTAGCCGATTACGACAAAGCGATACTTTTGCCGGGCGCGCTCCAAGACCCGCAGAAACAGGTCGCGGCGCTCGGCGCTGCCAAGCTCCGGACGGCGTCGATAACAACTGCAGGTTATGAAGTGCAGGTCGTGCCCGCCATACCAGCGCTCCAGACCTCTTGTCATGCCCCGAAAGTATCGGGGACAGATCATTCCCGTCTGTGACGGGAGGTACCGGAGGCTGTGACTCGCGGGACCCACTCATTCGAACCCCGCGAATGAGTGGGGCACCCGGCATTGCTCTTAAGAGTCTGTGTGAGAACAAGAGTTTTGGTTCGCGTGTGGACCGCATCGAGCGAGAATCGAGCCCGAAGGGCGGAATAATGATAGCCCAGCACGTAGCCGAAGGCGGAGTGGTGGGTGAGGTGGGAAGTAAATCCGAGTCCCCCGGGGACGACACAGGTTCTCAGACAGACCCTAAACCGCGGAAGAAAAAATTTTCTTGGACGACCTGTCGAATTCCACTCCGGCCGTTCGACTATCTCGTGAAGCCGGCAACTGGCCCGGCCGAAAGTATATAAAAGTAGCGGCCCCGATATGGCGTCCGCTCAACACTCAAGGAGAAAACGATGCGTTTCATGATGATCATGTTTCCGAAAAGCTACGAAAATGCAAAACCCGGTACGGTACCCGACTTCAAAGACATGGAGGCAATGGGGAAATACAACGAGGAACTAGGGAAGGCCGGCGTGCTGCTCGCGCTCGACGGGCTGACCCCGCCCGCGACGATGAGCGCGCGCGTCACCTTCAAAGGCGGAAAATCGACAGTTACCGACGGCCCGTTTACCGAAGCGAAGGAAGTAGTCGGCGGCTACTGGATCATCCAGGTGAAGTCGCGCGAAGAAGCGCTCGAATGGGCCTCGCGCATCCCCGGAAAGGATGACGAAATGGTCGAGGTTCGCCGGTTTTTTGACTTAACTGACTTCGATCCCGAGACCCAAAAGGAGATCCAAAAGAAGTTCGGCGACGACGTCGCCGCCGAGATGAGCCAGTAGTCAAAAAATTTCCGCGATTTTTCGATTTCGCGACGCCTCGTACGGCGTCTCTGTAGCCCCTGGAGAAGGAGAAATCATGCCGCAGTATTTGGTTGCTATTCACCACCCCGACGATTTCGACCCGTCCGTCGAAACCGAAGCGACTGTCGAGGAGATCCACGCGCTTAACCGCGAAATGATCGCTGCCGGTGTCAGGGTTTTCGTTGGCGGCCTTTCCCCCGCCCGCAACGCGAAGTCGCTGCGGGCGCAGCCCGATGGCAAGGTGCTCGTCACCGACGGGCCGTATCTGGAAACCAAGGAGCACGTAGGCGGTTTTTGGGTGCTGGAGGTCGCTGACCTGGACGAGGCGCTGGCGTGGGGGCGCAAGGCTGCCGTCGCCTGCCGTGCGCCTGTCGAGGTGCGCGGTCTGTTCCAGAAGAGAGTATGAAAAGCCACGCAGGCCGGGGACACCTGTCCGAATTTGGACATTGGCACTGCCGAAACGACCACCCGCTGCGACGCAGTCCGTGGTAAGTGATTTACAAGGTTGGTCTTTCTAATGGCACGTGTGGTGCTGGAAAACGCCGAGGGGACGAGAAACATGTCATTTTTCCGCGATCTAAGAGTTGCGTTCCACTCGCTGAGGCGCAGCAAAGGGCTGGCGACCATTGTGATCCTCACGCTGGCGCTCGGCATCGGCGCGAACGCCGCCATCTTCACGCTCGTGCGCGGAGTGCTGCTCAAGCCTCTCGTCAACCGTGACGAGAACCGGCTCGTGTATATCCGCCAGAGCGCCCCCAGCATCGGAGCCGACAACACCGCATTCTCTGTGCCAGAAGTGAAGGACATCGAAGCCAGCGTCCATTCCGTGAGCGAGTTCGGCGATTTCTCGGAGATGGGCTTTACGATGGTCGGACTCGGTGAACCTCGCGTAGTGCGAGGCGGCGTCGTCAGCGGCAATTATTTTGAAGTAATGGGTCTGCGTCCCGTTCTCGGCCGCCTTATCGGACCTAAGGACGACGGTCCTAACGCATCCGGCGTCATCGTGCTCACGTATCGCTTCTGGTCCACTGCTTACAAAAAAGATCCTGATGTGATCGGCAAGACTGTTCGGCTAAGCAGCGTTGGCGATCGTTCCGCCACCATCATCGGCGTCCTCGAACCCAGTGTCCCGTATCCCGCGGATACAGAGATTATCGGCAACCTGGTCACGAGCCCACATCATCTTTCCGCCACGATGGTGACGGGCCGCGTCCATCGCATGACCGAGCTCTTCGGTAAGCTTGCTCCCGGCGCCACTCTCGACCAGGCTCGCGCCGAGTTGCGCACCGTCTACGCCTCCATGCAGAAGGACCACCCCGAAGCGTATCCCGATCACGGTGGCTTCCGCATTGACGCCAGGATGCTCCGGGACCAGATTACTTCCGGCGCGCGTACCGTTCTCCTCGTCCTTCTCGCTGCCTCGGGCCTCGTCTTTATCATCGCCTGCTCGAACGTTGCCAACCTGATTCTGGCGCGGTCAGTTCGCCGCGAAGGCGAACTCGCGATCCGCGCCGCGCTCGGCGCAAGCACCGGCGCGCTGCGCCGCATGTTGTTAGCCGAAAGCCTTCTGCTCTGCGGCGCGGGCGCAGCCATCGCCGTAGTGAGCGCGCAGCCCTTGGTCACAATCCTGGCTCGATACGCCTCGCGCTTCTCTGTTCGAGCGCTGGATTTGAAGGTCGATTTCAGCCTGCTGTGGGTGGGAGTGGCGCTGGCAGTGGTTGCCGCAGTGATTTTGGCATTTGTGCCGCGCCTGCCCTCGGCTAACGCGTCGAATGGCATGAACCTCGCGAGCGGCAGCGTCCGCATCACCAGCGGCACCAGCCGCCGCCAGCGCATCTTCGCCGTCACGCAAATCGCCGCGTCTTTCGTGCTGCTCGTGGGCGCAAGCATGTTGATCGCTACGCTGATCGCGTTGCAAACGACCCAGACCGGTGTCGATACGCGTCACGTCCTCGCCATCGACGTTCCGCCGCCGTCCGGCGGAAAATCGCCTCAGCAAGTCGTCGATTTTTACAAGGAATCGATACGCCGGATCGATGCGCTACCCGGCGTCGCCCAGACGGCTTTCGGTATGATCGCTCCCTGGCGCGATGCCGACAACTTCGGTGTAGGTTTCCAATTCTCTGGTGATGGTCACACCCCTGGCAAAGACGATCCGCGCGCAATGTGGCGGGGCATCTCTCCCGGTTTTTTCAGCGCGCTTGGCGTTCCCATTCTTGCCGGGCGCGATTTCAACGCGCTCGATGACCACGATCACGAGCCGGTCGTGATCGTCAGCGCGACGCTCGCACAACGCATGTTTCCTGGTCAGGATGCCGTCGGCCGGCATGTCTATTGGACCGATCCCGTGCTCGAGTTCATTCCCGCGTCGGAAGCGGAAAAGTCTAGAATCAAGTCGCCGCACCGCATTATTGGGGTCGTCGCCGATGTGGATGACGACCATATCGTTCCTGTGCCCACCTCAACCGTTTACGACACCTTTGCAGACGGTCCACTTTTCGGCGGTCACCTCTTTATCCACACCACCGCAAATCCTTATTCGCTGGTAACGCCGGTAACGAAGATTATCCGCGAGATGTCCGCCGATGAACCCGTTGAGAACCCTGCCACTCTCGAAGACATCCGTGCGAAGGTGCTTGCGCCAGACCGCTTGAACTCCCTCGTCTTTGGCGTGTTCGCAGCGGTCGCGTTGCTGATTGCCGTGGTTGGCGTCGCAGGCGTACTGGCGTTTTCTGTGAGCACGCGGACTCGCGAATTCGGCATCCGCTTGGCGCTTGGGGCACAGCCGAACAATCTCCTCCGAGGAGTTGTCGCGGAGGGCGTCGTGATGGCTGCCGTTGGCGTTCTGGCGGGCGCGGCGTTCGGGCTCGTCGTGGCGCGCGTGGCCGGCAGTTATTTCGGGGACTTAAAAATGCCGGGCGCAGGCCCCGTGATCGTTTCTGCGCTTGTGCTGATGGGCTCGGCGGTAGTCGCTTCGATGCTCCCGGCAGCACGCGCCGCCCGCGTCGACCTCATACAAGCGCTTCGCTGGGAATAATTTGCCGGCGCGCAAGGCATCCGGCTGAAGTGGGCGACTCTGCGAGACAACGACGCATTGGGTCACGTGAGACAGGAGGGATGCAAATGAGAAATGTAATCTACGCAATCAACGTCACACTGGACGGCTGCTGCGACCATACCAAATTCAATCCCGATGAAGAAGCACTTGAACATCACACGCACCTCTTGCGAGACTTTGACGTGCTCGTCTTTGGGCGTAAGACCTATCAATTGATGGTTCCTTATTGGCCTGATATCGCAAAAAGCCAGTCCGAGACAAAAGCGGATATCGAATTTGCTCAAGCCTTTGTCTCCAAGAAGAAGGTTGTTTTTTCACGATCGTTAGACCGCGCTGAAGATGGAAATACGAGAATTGTTCGTACGAACCTACACGATGAAATACTCAAATTGAAGCGAGAACCAGGCAAAGATATTTTGGTCGGCGGTGTTGATATTCCTTCACAACTGACGGAGCTTGGCCTGATTGACGAATATCGTTTTGTCGTTATGCCAATCATTGCCGGCGAAGGCAGACGGTTGATGGAAGGTGTCAGCCTGCAAGAGAAATTGCAATTAAAACTCGTCGACTCAAAGATTTTTAAATCAGGATGTGTTGCGCTTCGTTACTTGAAACAGTGACAGAACAATCTGCGACAGCTGTGCTGCTGGCTCACACCCTAAGACGAAGAACGAGGAGAGAACAATGAAATACATCTGTTTGGGATACCTCGAGCCCGGCAAGTTCGAAAACATGTCTGAGAGCGAGCGCAACACATTGCTGGACGAGTGTTTTAGCTACTCCGACGAACTGCGGAAGAACGGACATCTGGTCGCTGAGGAACCTCTTCAGCCCGCCAACACCGCGGTGACCGTGGGTTGGAACAACGGAAAGGTTGCCGTGACCGACGGTCCGTACGCGGAAACGAAGGAGCAACTGGGTGGAGTTCAGGTGCTGGAAGCGCGAGATCTGAATCACGCAATTCAGCTCATTTCCCAAAGCCCGGGAGTGAAGTTGAAGTGTGGAACAATCGAGATACGTCCAGCGGCGGATATAAACGAAATCATGAGAGAGAGTGAGCGGCGACGGCGAAAGGATACCTCGCGATGACGGCGGCCAGTCCCAACCCCAAATCCCTAGGCACGTATCGCCGCCGTCCGATAGACCTCCGCGGCCGCCACCACCGTGTTGCAATGAATCGTCACCGTGTCCTCGATGCGATTGGCATATCCGCCGGCATAAGTGGTCATCACCGGAATGTTGCGCGCGCGGGCCGCACGAAAAACCATCTCATCCCGCTGTTTCAATCCATCAATGGTTAGGTCAAGTCCGCCAAGCTGGTCCTCGCGGAAGGGATCGGCCCCGGCCACGTAACAGATAAGTTCGGGCTCGAACTGCCCCAGGCCGTTACTGAGCGCAGTGTCCAGCCAGGCCAGATACTCTGCGTCGCTGCAGCCATCGCGCAGGCTGACATCGATCGACGATGCCGGCTTGAAGTAAGGATAGTTGTTGTCCTGATGCAGGGAGATGGTGAAGACTTCCTTCTCCCGTTTCCCGCCTATGCTCGGACCGGCAGCGGCGGCTAGAGTCATGCCAGTCCCCGAAGGCAGCGTGCTGGCATTCTGTCTCGCATTGCCGAAGATGACCGCAGTTCCGTTGCCCTGATGAACATCGCAATCGACGGTCATGGCGCGGCGGATGCGTCCGCGCTTCTGCATCGCGCGAATGGCGACAGCAAAATCGTTGATCATGCAAAAACCCTCGCCGTGCTCGGGAAAGGCATGATGAAAACCGCCGCCGATGTTGACGCAAACCCCGTCCTCCAGCGCGCGCTCCGCCGCCAGAATCGACCCACCGGTGTGCAACATGAACGCATCCACCACCTGCGGCGAATACGGAATCTCCATCTCCAGTTCCTCGCGAGCGCTCAGGGTGCCTTCCATCAGCTTGTTCACATAGAGGGGCGAGTGGACCAGCATCACGTCGTTTTCGCTGGCCGGCTCAGGAGCAATGAAGTCGCTGTCGTTAGCCACCTGCTGCTCCAGCAGGCGCTCGCGAATCAGGCGGAACTTGTCGGCGCGAAACACGTGCTCGCCGATGGGCAGATAATACTTCTCGCTATAGACCAGCTTGAAGGGCAGCATGGGCCGAGGATGTTGGGACAGTCAAATTTCACATCGAAATTTCAATTCTAGACCCATCGGCGAATACTGCGAAGATCTTTACGGCCATTTCGTGGGCGCATCGGCAGTTCCCGTCTGGCTTGTTCGTGACGATGTCGTCCTCCCTCAAGGTTGCAGATTCCGAGATCGCTTTTCCCTTCGCAAGTTTTCTCTTTACGTCATCGCAAATATGCCGCACACTCTAGCAATTCCAAACAAGGAGGCAGTACGAATGAAGCAAGCTGTGCGGCTTACTGTGGGGTTGGTGTGTTTGTCGCTGTTACTGCTGGCCGGGGCTTCGGCTCAGGACCAGTACACCGAAGGTACCGTAGACCGGGTCGTACTCATTCGAATTCTGCCCGGACATGGCAATGCCTTCTGGGCGGACCTGAAGGCCAATATCACCCCCGTCTGGGACGCCGAGAAGAGTGCCGGCCTCATCGAGCGGTACAGCATCTTCCTCAATCAGACCAAAGCGAGCCCTGAAGATTGGGACCTCGGGTATGTTCTCACCTACAAAAACATGGGCGCGCTCGACGGACTGGGCATGAAAGTTTTCGACTTGCGGATGAAACAGTACGGCGACAAGAGCAAAGAACAGAAAGTGATCGATAAGCGCGTGGAAAATGTGCAGGTGGTGGCTAGCTACCTGACGCGCAGTGTCACTCTGAAATAGCTTCTCACCGCTTATGTCACAGGTGCGACGCCTCTGGTAAGATGGCGTCGCCTTTTCATCTAAGTCAAATATAAGCATCTGGTCAGTGTAGGGAGGAGAAGCAATGCGGCAGTTGCTCGTCAACAAGTGCCATGGAGTTTCGGGAACGTCGTCTCGATCTATCTGGGTTACCGCAGTTTTGGCTCTGTTCTTGCTTTGGCAGTCAGCCTCCGCAGCGGCGCAGGATAAGCGTCCGAACGTTCTGCTGGTAGTGGCTGACGATATGGGCTGGTCCGACGTGGGCGCCTATGGTGGCGAGATCTTCACCCCCAACATCGACCGCCTGGCCAGCCAGGGATACCAGTTCCTCAACTTCCACGTGGGCTCCATGTGTGCTCCCACGCGCAGCATGCTCATGACGGGCGTCGACAACCACCTGGTCGGCCTGGGCAACATGGCTGAGCTGGTAGCCGACAACCAGCGCGGCAAGCCTGGCTATGAAGGCCGCCTCAACGGTAAGGCCGTCACCATCGCCACGCTGCTGCACGACGCCGGTTACCACACCTACATGGCGGGCAAATGGCATCTGGGCTACACCAGGGAAGCCCTGCCTGCCTCGCAGGGATTCGAAGGTTCGTTCATCCTCGCCGAGGGCGGCGCCGACAACTACGAGCTTAAGTCGTACACACCGAAGTACCCGACGGCCCACTTTTTTGACGGCTTGAAGCCTGCCGAACTGCCACCGAACTTCTACTCCACGCAGTTTTACACCGACAAGATGATCAGCTGGATTGACGCCAACCTTAGCGATGGCAAGCCGTTCTTCGGCTACCTTGCCTATCAGGCGGTGCACATGCCGCTACAGGTTCCGGCCGAGTACACCGAACGCTACCTCGACACCTATCAGGCGGGCTGGGACAAGATGAAGACTATTCGCTACCAGCGCCAGGTTGAGATGGGCCTGATGCCTTCGGGATTGCAGCTCCATAAGCCCAGCATCGTTCCCGACTGGAGTTCGCTGCCCGAGGACGAGCGCCGCATGGATACCAAGCGCATGGCCGTCTACGCCGGCATGCTCGAATACATGGACATGAGCATCGGGCGCGTACTGGAACATCTGAAGCAGAAGGGCCTGCTCGACAACACGATCGTCATCTTCATGAGCGACAACGGCGGGGAAGCGCACGAGCTTATGAACCATTTCCCCGAGTACTACGCCAAGAACTTTAATCTCAACTACGAGCACCTGGGGCAGAAGGGAAGCTTTGTGGAATATGGTCCGTCGTGGGCGATGGTCTCCATGACGCCGTTCTTTAGCTTCAAGTCGTCATCCTCGGAGGGTGGCGTCCGAGCGCCTTTCATCATCTCGTACCCAAAGTCGATCGCGATTGGCCAGCGCAGTGACGCCTTCGCTAGCGTGGTGGATGTCGTCCCCACGCTGCTGCAGTACACCGCTGTAAAACCGTCGACCACCACGGCTGAGCTGTCCGGGCGGAGCATGGTTCCGCTGCTTTCTGGGGCCTCACAGCAGGTTTATCCCGGCGACGTCTCAATTTCGCAGGAGCTGTCGGGCGGAGCCGCCGTTTACCAGGGTGACTTTAAGTTGGTGCGCAATGTCCCCCCGTATGGCGACCGCAAGTGGCACTTGTATAACCTGCGAAGCGATCCGACGGAGTCGAAGGACCTGGCGGCCACGGACCCGCAGCGGGTTAAGTCAATGAGCGACGACTATGCGCAGTACGTCAAGAAAAATGGCGTCATCGAGGTTCCCGACGACTATGACATCACCGCTCAAGCCATGAAAAACGCAAAAGCGCATTAAGATGGCGTCGGTGGCCTCTGCCGTCCAACTCGCATCGCTGCGCCGCGCCGCCCGCTACAACGTGCTGGCGACGGCAGGCCTCGCGATGGTCGCGGTCTTCGTGGTCTGCGCCCTGTTCGCGCCCTGGCTGGCGCCGCAGAATCCGTCGCACATCGATCTGCCGCAACGCCTGATGGCGCCGTCCGCCTCGCACTGGTTCGGCACCGATGAACTGGGCCGCGACATTCTCTCGCGCATCATCTACGGCGCGCGCATCTCCATGCTGGTCGGCGGCTGCGTGGTAGCAACCTCGCTCACACTCGGTCTTATCTTCGGCTCCATCGCCGGCTATTACGGAGGCATCACCGACCGCGTGCTCAACGTAGTCGTGATGAATGCCTTCATGTCATTTCCCGGAATCCTGCTGGCCATCGCGTTCGTCGCGTTTCTCGGGCCGGGCATCTTCAATCTGATCTTCGCGTTATCGCTCGGCGGCTGGGTGGGCTACGCGCGCCTGGTTCGCGGACAGGTGCTGGTGGTGCGCGAGCGCGAATTCGTCGAAGCTGCGCGCGCTCTGGGTGCCAGCGATCTCCGCATCGTCGTGCGCCATATTTTGCCGAACATCATTCAGCCGGTCATCGTGCAGGCTGCCATCGGAATGGCAGGCGCGATTCTCGCCGAGGCCACCATGAGTTTCCTGGGACTCGGAGTTCCGCCTCCGACGGCGAGCTGGGGCTCGATGCTGAACGACGCGCGCTCGCATCTCTTCGATTCGCCGCATCTCGTACTGTTTCCCGCCGCCGCCGTCATGCTGGCAGTGCTGTCGTTCAACTTCATCGGCGATGGCCTGCGCGACTTCCTCGATCCACGGGCGAGGATTGAAGTGGGCATATAGCAGTTGGCACTTGGCACTTAGCATTTAGCATTTAGCACTTGGCATTTAGTACCCGGATTCAACAAACACCCTCGCGCGTTTGGGTTGGCTAATTGCTAACCGCTAATTGCTATGTGCCAAGTTCTGAGTGCTAGCATCAAATATCTATGCCAACAACCGAAAAGGCAATCCTCGGCGGCGGATGCTTCTGGTGCGTCGAGGCCGCCATCAAACAGCTTCAAGGCGTCGAATCCGTCCGCTCCGGATACATGGGCGGGCGCATCGCCAATCCTACGTATCAGCAGGTCTGCTCCGGCAAGAGCGGTCACGTCGAAGTAGCTGAGGTCACCTTCGATCCCGCGATCATCAGCTTCAGCGATCTGCTGCACGTGTTCTTTACCTTGCACGATCCCACGACGCTCAATCGCCAGGGCAATGATGTAGGCGAGCAATATCGCTCGGTCATTTTCTACCGTGATGAGGCCCAGAAGAAAACGGCGGAGGAGGTAATCGCCGAGCTGACTCGCGATAAAGTTTTCGCCGACCCGATCGTCACCGCCGTCGAGCCTGCTTCGACCTTCTACGTGGCCGAGGACTATCACCAGGATTATCTCGCCAACAATCCCACGCAGCCGTACTGCATGTTCGTGGTCGCGCCCAAAGTAAAGAAGATTCGCGAGAAATACGCGCAGCGCCTGAAAGCCTGAGCCTTTTCACCACGGAAGCACAGAGATCACGGAGAATTGTTGTTTAAGAACTTTTCTGCGAGGCGTCGACTATGCGTGGGCTATTGATTACAGAAGGAAAACGATCTATTTAAGAGATGTCCTCCGTGATCTCCGTGCTTCCGTGGTGAACAACTCTTTTCATCTAACCAGCTATAATAAGAAGTTTCGGCGCCATGTTTTGAACGAATCTGTGGGGACGGTGCCGGAGCCCAGGGCAATGTCGAACGAGAGCATCATCGTACGCGGAGCACGCGTCCATAACCTGAAGAACATCGACTTCGAAATTCCGCACAACCAGTTGACGGTGGTGACCGGGGTTTCGGGTTCGGGCAAGTCGTCGCTCGCCTTCGACACCGTTTATGCCGAAGGCCAGCGCCGCTACGTCGAGTCGCTCTCCGCGTATGCCCGCCAATTCCTGGAGCGCATCGAGAAGCCTGATGTCGATGTAATCGATGGCATCGCTCCAGCCGTCGCCATTCGCCAGAAGAACACCACGCGCAATCCGCGTTCCACCGTCGCCACCGCAACCGAGATTTACGACTACCTGCGCCTGCTCTATGCGCGCGTGGGCCGCACCTACTGCTTGAACTGCGGCCAGGAGGTAAAGAAAGACACGGTGGACGAGGTTACCGAGCGCATCCTTGCGCTCGGAGAAGGAACCAGGGTGCAGGTGTTCTTCCCGCTACAGCCTCCACCGAAGCCGTCAGAACCCGAGAAGCCGAAAGGCCGACGTACTGCCAAAAAGAAAGCTGTGAAATCGGCATTCGACGACTCTTACCTGAAAGAACGTCTGTTCGAGCTGCGCAAGCGCGGCTACAACCGTCTCTATCAGAACGGCCAGCTCTTCGAGTTTTCCACTCCCGAGTCGCTGCTCGATCTCAACTTTGCCGAGCCGGTGCTGGTGCTGATCGACCGCATCTCGGTCTCTCCGGATTCGCGTCTGCGCATTGTTGACTCAATCGAGCAAGGCTATCGCGAATCTGGCGAAGTGCTCTTCGAGACCGCTCCGCGTGAGGGCGAGCCCGCGCAGACATTGCGCTTCTCGCAACGCTTTGAATGCAAGCGCTGCAACATTCGTTACGAGGAGCCGGAGCCGCGGTTGTTCTCCTTCAACAATCCATTCGGCGCGTGTCCGCGTTGCCAGGGCTTCGGCAACACCATCGACTTCGACCTCAACCTGGTGATCCCGAACAAGACTCTGACTCTGGCCGAGGGCGCCATCGAGCCCTGGACCAAGCCCAAGTACAAGCCGCTGGCGACGGAGATGCGGCGTTATGCCCGCGCAGCGAATGTTCCGCTCGACGTTCCCTGGCAGGACCTTACGGCCGATCAACAGAGCTTTATCATTAACGGCGACGGAAAGTTTCCCGGCGTGCGCGGCTTCTTCGAGCACCTGGAGCGTAAGAAGTACAAGCTGCACGTGCGCGTCTTCCTCAGCCGTTATCGCGGCTATTCGGTGTGTTCGGAATGCAGCGGCCTGCGCCTGCGGCGTGAAGCACGACAGGTGAAAGTCGGCGGCAAAGACATTTGTCAGGTGACGGCGATGACTGTAGAAGAAGCGACGCGCTTCTTCTCTCAGGTAGAGTTGTCGCGCCAGGAAGGGGACATCGCAGGCAAGCTGCTGGAAGAGATCAACGACCGGCTGCGCTACTTGAACGATGTCGGCCTGGAATACCTAACGCTCGACCGGCTATCGTCGACGCTGTCGGGCGGCGAGGCGCAACGCATCCAGCTCGCAACCTCGCTCGGATCGCGGCTGGTCGGCACGCTCTACGTTCTCGATGAGCCGTCCATCGGATTGCACAGCCGCGACACGGAGCGGCTCATCAAGATCCTGCACGACCTGCGCGATCTGGGCAACACGATTCTGGTGGTGGAGCACGATGCCGAGATCATGCGCTCCGCCGATAGGATCATCGACCTGGGCCCAGGCGCGGGCGAGAATGGCGGCCGCCTGATCGCCAGCGGAACCTACGACGAGATCCGGCGCAATCCGGCGTCGCTCACCGGGCGTTATCTCAACGGCGAGTTGCGCATCCAGCCTCCAGCGGTGCGGCGAACGGGAACCGGCCGGAACATCAAGCTGACCGGCGCTCGCGCGCATAATCTGAAGCGGGTCAGCGTTACCATCCCGCTGGGCATGCTGGTTTGCATCACCGGAGTGTCGGGCTCGGGCAAATCGACGCTGGTGCACAACGTGCTCTACAACGCGTTGGCTGCCGAGAAGGGCCAGGTCACGGGAGGTCCAGGTGCTGAGGTCGAGCGGGTGGACGGTGGGGAGTGGATTGACGAAGTTGTACTGGTCGATCAGTCGCCCATCGGACGAACCCCGCGCTCCAATCCGGTGAGCTACATCAAAGCCTTTGACGGCATCCGCGAGTTGTTCGCCTCGCTGCCCGAGAGCGAAAAGCGGGGCTACACTGCGGGCCATTTCTCCTTCAACATTCCCGGTGGCCGATGCGAGGCATGCCAAGGCGATGGCACGGTGACGGTCGAAATGCAGTTTCTCGCGGACGTCGAATTGATCTGCGAGGAGTGCAAGGGCACGCGCTACAAGCCGGAGGTCCTCGAAGTTCGTTATCACGGCAAGAACATTCACGATGTCCTCGATCTCACCATCAAGGAAGCGCTGCACTTCTTTTCCGGCGTGCCGAAGATCGTGGAGAAGCTGCGCGTGCTGGAGGAGGTAGGGCTGGGATATTTGCGGCTGGGCCAGTCCGCGACAACGCTTTCGGGTGGCGAAGCCCAGCGCATGAAGCTAGGGGCGCACTTGCAACCCAGGCTGCGCGACATCGGCAAGCCCAGAAGCGAGCGCGACAAGCGCCAGCCGCGCATGCTCTATATCTTCGACGAGCCGACCACAGGCCTGCACTTTGACGACGTCAGCAAGCTGCTGGCTGCCTTTCGCCGTCTAATCGAGGCAGGTGGATCGATAGTGGTCATCGAGCATAATCTTGATGTAATCAAGACGGCCGATTGGGTGATTGACCTTGGCCCCGAGGGCGGTGCGCGGGGCGGGGAAGTGGTTGCGGTAGGACCGCCGGAGGCGATCGCAGCCGCGCCCAATTCCTACACAGGAAAATGGCTGGCTCGTGTTTTGCAGCGCGACGTCACGGCGTGATCGGCTAAGAGGCTTCCGCGCTGGGAAGAATGCCTTGCAGGCTCCTGGTAGAACTGGATTTCGTCTTTGCCGCTAGAGCAAACTCGCAAACATCCAGCGCCGTAGGCGCGGAACGGTCTAGCCCAGCGCGGAGCGAAGCGGAGTGCTGGGTACGGTAAGAAAACTATCCGAGTCCCTTGGGGACGGCAGAGTTCTCTTCGATGATGTTCGATAGGCTGGTCACATTGCTGCTAGCGACGATCGTGTTCTTAGCCGGCGCGACCTGCGCCCAGGAGAGCAAGCCGACCGTTCGCCATCATCTTGTGCAAGAGCCCGCGGAAGACACCAGCTCTCCCGAAGTCGCTCAGGCCGAAGCGGCGATGCAGCACAATGATTTCTCCACTGCCGAACCTTTGCTGCAAAAAGCGGTCGCCGCCAAGCCCAACGACTATCGCGCATGGTTCGACCTGGGATATGTGTACAACGCGACCGACCGCAGCAGCGAAGCAATTGATGCCTATCGCAAGGCAGTTGGGGCGAAGCCCGACGTGTTCGAGTCGAACCTGAACCTGGGCTTGCTGCTGGCGAAACAGGGCGACAATGCCGAAGCAGCGAAGTTTCTGAAAGCCGCGACGCAACTGAATCCAACCGAGCATTCTGAGGCAGGCTTGACGCGGGCGTGGCAGGCACTGGGACGAGTCGAACAAACTGCCGACCCTCAGCAAGCGCTGGCCGCTTACGCAGAGGCGGCCAAGCTCAGTCCCAAAGATCTGCAACCGCACCTTGCCGCCGCGGCTCTGCTGCGCACGCAAAACAATCTCGACGCGGCGGCCCGCGAGTATCAGGCTGCCGCAGAGCTCGACCCAACTTCGAACGACGCTCTTTCCGGGCTGATAGACGTTTACGGCGCTCAGAAAAAATACTCTGACGCCGAGGCTATCCTGCGCAAGTTGTTGGCGTCTGATCCTCAGAACAGCGCGGCGCGCATGCAACTGGCGCGGGTGCTGACGGCGGAAGGCAAGAGCGACGAAGCTGCCCAGCAGTTACAGGCAGGACTCGCGGCCAATCCCACCGATCCTCATGCAGCGCTGGGGCTGGGCACACTTTATGTTAATGCCGGCAAGGACGCCGAAGCCGAGCAGCAGTTTCGTTTAGCGGTGCAGAAGCTGCCCCAGGATCCCGAAGCGCATTTCGCACTCGGCTCGCTGCTGCTGCACGAAAAGAAATTTCCCGAGGCGCAACAGGAGCTCCTGATCGCTGTGCGATTGAAGCCTGATCTTGCCGATGCCTACAGCAACTTGGCCGTGGTAGCGTCGTCGAACAAAAACTACACACTGGCTCTTCAGGCTTTGGACATGCGAGCAAAATTTCTGCCGGAAACTCCAGCTACCTATTTCCTGCACGCCGCCACCTTTGACAACTTGAAGGCGATTCCGCAGGCGGTGGAATATTATCAGAAGTTTCTGGCGGTGGACGCCGGCAAGTTCCCCGATGAGGAATGGCAGGCGCGCCACCGATTGATCGCTATCGATCCCAAGAACGCCGACAAGTACCGGGTTAAGAAATAATATGCGCGCCTTTTGCCTGGCAGCGGTGGTCCTGATAATGCTTGGCGGCATCTCGCTTCGGGCCGCGGAGACGCTAGCCAGCCTCAAAGCCAAGGCCGACGCGGCACATGGCGGAGAGCAGGCCAAGCTCTGCCTTGAATATGCCCGGCTGCAACTGGAGGGCGCCAACAGCCTGTTTACAGACGGGCAGGTCGACAACGCGCAAGCGGAGATCAGGGAGGTGGTCGACTACTCGCGCAAAGGGGCAGAGGCGGCCTCATCCTCCGGCAAACAACTGAAGGAAACCGAAATCCGGCTGCGGAAGTTGGTGGAGCGAATGCACGACATTGGTCAATCGCTGGCTGTCGAGGACCGTCCGCCCGTACAGCAGGCGCAAGCGGACATTGAACAGATCCGCTCCGATCTGATGGTCAGAATGTGGGGGCCGGAAGCCCAACCGAAAGGCAGATCATGATCAGGCGTGGAATCCAGTGTGCGATGTTCCTGGCGCTGTTGCTGTGCTTTCTGCCTGGAAACAGCATCGCTCAGCGCCGCGATCCGCTCAACGAAAAAGAAGTCGACGAGATGCGCGAATCGGCCGACTGGCCAGACAAGCGGCTGGAGCTGATGGTGAAGTTCACGCGTCAGCGCATGGCGGCTATCGAGCAAATGCAAAACGGTGGCAAGAATGCGAAGGACCGGCCGATGCAAATCCACGATCTGCTGGAGGACTTTACTGCGCTGCTGGATGAGATCGAGGACAATGTGGAGATGTATGGGTCGCATAAGGCCGACATGCGCAAAGGGCTGACGCTGCTGATTGAGGCGAACAGCGAGTGGCAACTGAAGCTGCGGCGGTTGAAGGAGCAATCGCCGCCGGAAGAACTGGAGCAGTTTTCCTTCGTGCTGAGCAATGCCATCGATGCCGTGGGTGACACCGCCGACGACACCCGTAAAGAACTTCAGGAGCAGAACGAACTGGCCAAGCAGAAGAAGCTGACCAAGATCTACTCAGAGCGTCCCGACTGACGGCAGCAAAACAGAAAGGCCGCCAAACTTCCCCCTGTGGCGGCCTTTTCAGTTTGTTGTACTGCAAAACTACTTCAGCGACAGTAGCAGAACGCTTCGACAGAATTCAATAGCACTAAAACCTTAGTACCTGCATGGTCAACGGTCGTGGCGTGGCCGCCAGACAACTCATGGTAGGTTAGTAACAAGTTGCGCGAAGACCTTCAACACATCTTTCAGCGGGCCTATCGCGAGCTGCGCCCGCGAGCTCCCATGCCCGAGATTCGGGTGGAGTTCTATGCCTTTGCGAATGTCAACAACACGATTCGTTTACGCGAGGATGTGATCCACGTTCGCATTTCCGATCTATTGGAAGGCTCGCCCGAAACCGTCATCGAGGCCATTGCACATATCCTGCTGGCCAAGATCTATCGCCGGCCAATCCAGCCGCTGCACTCCACTCGCTACCGCCGTTACGTCTCCAGTCACGATATGAGCGCCAAAGCGCACTTGCTGCGGCAGGTTCGCGGGCGAAAACGAATCGCCTCCGCTCGGGGACAGGTATACGACCTCGAGCAGGTGTTCGAGGAGTTGAACCAGCAGTTCTTTTACGGTCTACTGGCGCGTCCGCAGATGACGTGGAGCCGCTCTCACGCGCGGAACAGCCTGGGTCACTACGATCCGGCGCACAATGCCATCGTGGTCAGCCGTGTTTTCGATCACGCGCGCGTGCCTCGCTACGCCGTCGAGTACATCGTCTACCACGAAATGCTGCACCTCAAGCATCCCGTCAAGCTGCGCGGCAGCCGACGCTGTGTCCATGGGCCGGAATTTCAGGCGGAAGAAAAGCTGTTTCCCCGGCTGGAGGAAGCCAAGCAATTTCTGAAGAGTCTGTAGATTACTCCCGTAGGCGGTAGAAGACTCCTTCTCGGCAACGGCGTACGAAGCTCGAAAGGACGAGGGCCGCGGCGCGGAAGATGATAGCCCAGCGCTTCAGAGGCTGTCACGAAACGCGGTTCGCAGTTGCATCGGTGGAACAAGCTGCAACCAAAAGAGCGCCGTAGGCGCGAAACAGCCTAGCCCAGCAGGCAGCCGCAGGCGGAGTGCTGGGTCACGCCGGAACATCGGCCGGAGTCCCGTAGGGACGGCAGGATTCTCAGACGCGCTCCAGACAGAGTTTTGAGGGCGGACTGAAAATCACGGCTAGCGCGACGTGTCGATTTCCTGCGCGATCTCAGCGACCTCAACCGATTCGGCAATCGGCTCCTCCAACATGAACTCCAACACCTCCTGCGGAGCCGACGATGTCCACACGGGCGCGAAAGAAAGTCGATGTAACGGCGTCGGTCCCTTCTCGCGCAGCGTCTTCAGATGTCTTGGCGTGCTGTAGCCCTTGTTGGAGGCGAGACCATACTCCGGGAACACCGGATCCCACGCGCTGATCATCGCGTCCCGTTCCACCTTGGCAATGATGGAAGCGGCGGCGATCGAGGCGGACAGCGCGTCGCCGTGAATGATCGGCGTCTGTTGGCAATTACAGGTGAGACGCAGCGCGTCGATCAGCAGATGGTCGGGCCGTACCGTCAGCATCGCCACCGCTTCTTCCATGGCGCGTTTTGAAGCCCAGTAAATGTTGATCTGGTCGATGGTGGCAACGTCAACGGCGGCAATTGCCCAAGCCAGGGCGTGCTCGCGAATGCGCGGCGCGAGTCTTTCGCGAGTTTCGCGGTCCAATAGTTTGGAATCGCGCAGTCCACGAATGCGATAGCCGGGATCCAGAATCACCGCCGCGGCGACCACCGGTCCAAACAGCGAGCCGCGCCCAACTTCATCCACGCCGGCAACCAGCTTGGCGCCACACCTCCAAGCCAACTTTTCGTACTTCAAGGTGCACTTCAGCCGCTTCAACAGGCGAAGCTTGAGCGTAGCTTTGGAGACCGTTTTCGCGTTGCCGTTGCTGCTCGTTTTTTTCGTTGCGGGCGTCACGACGTGGAGGAGGCACCTAGGAACAAGAGTGATTCTAGAGCAGATTCGATAGGACGCGCGAGCGAGCGGATCGAAATTCCGAAACGACTAGCCATGTCCATTCCGTACACAAGGGCCCAGTCGCTCTTCGGCATCGCTTCGACCAGGCACGGAATCCAATGAAACAGCTAGAATAGAGACAACGATGCACCGGGTGTATTTCGACAACAATGCGACCACTCCACTTCTGCCTGAAGTGTTTGAGGCAATGCGTCCCTACTTCTTCGAGAAGTTCGGGAATGCTTCCTCCATCCACCAACAGGGCCAGCAGGCGCGTTCTGCTGTGGAGCGTGCTCGTGAGCAAGTTGCCGAGTTGCTGAACTGTCGTCCCGCGGAGGTCGTCTTCACCAGCGGCGGCACCGAGGGCGACAATCTTGCGCTCTTCGGACTGGCGAAGCCGGGTGACCATATCATCGCCTCGGCGATCGAGCACCACGCCGTGCTGAACTCTTGTCATCGCCTGGAAGAGATGGGATGCAGCGTAACCTACTTACCCGTGGATGGCCGCGGGGTGGTCGATCCCGTTGACGTGAAGCGGGCATTGCGAGCCGAGACCAAGCTGGTCAGCATCATGTTCGCCAATAACGAGACCGGCGTTTTGCAAGCGGTGAATGAAATTGGGAAGATCGCTGCTGAAGCTGATGTTTACTTCCATACTGACGCGGTGCAGGCGGCGGGAAAAGTTCCGGTTGACGTCAAGGAGATTGGCTGCGATTTGCTGACTATCTCAGCGCATAAGTTTCATGGCCCGCAGGGTACGGGAGCGCTTTTTGTGCGCAGGGGAACTCTACCACAGCCGTTGTTTTATGGCGGGCGGCACGAGCGCTCGCGCCGCGCCGGTACCGAGAACCTGCCGGGTATCGTTGGATTGGGGAAGGCAGCCGAGATTGCGCGTACAGGTTTTGCCGACGGCAGTGTGGCGCAACTTGCGGCGCTGCGTGACCGGCTGGAGAACACGGTCCTCGAGAACATTGAACAGGTCGCTGTGAATGGCGGCGGCGCGCCACGGACGCCCAACACTTCGAACATCAGCTTCGATTGCATTGAAGGCGAAGCGATGGTAATCGCGCTCGACCTCAAGGGGCTGTCGGTCTCAACCGGCGCGGCCTGTTCGTCGGGGGCGATCGAGCCTTCGCATGTGTTGACCGCGATGGGCCTGTCGGCGGACCGCGCCCGCGGCAGCATCCGCTTCAGTCTGGGGAAACAGAACACGGCTGAGGACGTTGAGTTCGCGCTGGACTTGATCCCGCAGGTAGTGAATCGCCTACGCGAGATCAGCCCGGTGTATAAGAAGGCAGCTGTCAGTCCTCAGCCGTCAGCTCTCAGCTGAAAATCGCTATTCGCCGTTCGCTTTCCGCCAGACTGCGCGCGAGGATCTGGTTTGCTAATTGCTAGTTGCTAAATGCCGAATTCACAGACCATCGCCGTTGCCATGTCGGGCGGTGTGGATTCCTCCACCGTCGCGGCGATGCTGTGTCAGCAGGGCTACCCCGTTGTGGGACTCACGCTACAGCTCTGGAACCAGCGCAGGCTTGCGGGTCACAACGGAATGCCAGAGTCGGTCCATGGCCGGTGCTGCTCCATCGACGATGTTTACGACGCGCGCCGCGTCGCCGAGACGCTCGGCATTCCGTACTACGTGGTCAGCCAGGAAAAGCGCTTCGAGCAGGACGTGGTGCGGCCATTTGTCGCGGAGTATCTATCTGGTCGCACGCCGATTCCGTGCAGCCTCTGCAACAATCACCTGAAGTTCGACCAGTTGCTGATCACGGCGCGGCAAATTGGAGCAGAGCTGCTGGCGACGGGACACTACGCGCGCAACGAATTCGACGAGGACAGCGGACGCTGGTTGCTGAAGCGGCCTGCCGACCGCAGCAAGGACCAGACGTATTTCCTCTTTGGCCTGACGCAGGAGCAGTTGAGCCGGACCCTGTTTCCCCTGGGCGAGATGCGCAAGCCCGATGTTCGCGAGGAGGCCAAGCGCGCCGGCTTGCGCTTGTTCGAGAAGCCCGACTCACAGGAAATCTGCTTCATTCCCGGCGGCGATTACAAGCAGTTTCTGGATGCCTATCTGGAAGAGCAGGGCGAGGAGATTCCCGACACCGCCGGCGAGCTGGTGACCACCACCGGCGAAGTCATTGGCACGCACGGCGGAATCCACAATTTCACCGTCGGCCAGCGCAAGGGGCTTGGCATCGCCACCGGTTCGCCGCTCTATGTGATCGAGATCCGCGGCGACAAGCGGCAGGTCGTCGTCGGTAGCGGAGAGGATCTGCTCTCACGAACATTGCGTGCGACACGCGTGAATTGGGTTGCCATTGACTATCTACGCGAGCCGATGCGCGTACATGCCAAGATTCGTCATCGTCATGAGCCAGCTGGCGCGACCATCGAGAACAGCGGCGATGACTCGGTGACGGTGGCCTTCGACGAGCCGCAGCGTGCCATCACGCCCGGCCAGGCGGTGGTTTTCTACGATGGCGATGTCGTGGTTGGCGGAGGATGGATAGGCTAGCCCCTTGCGCTGCTCTCCGCCATGACTGATTCTTGTTGCAGGAGACCGCCCTCATGTCATCCCCAAAAATTACTCCAGACGAAAAGCTCGAAGTAACCAAGTTTCAAATCCAGAGCTGCCTCAAGGCACTGGCCGGCGCCTGGAACAGCCACGACATGGCAAAATATGCGGCGGAGTTCACCGAAGATGCGGACTTCGTCAACGTCCTAGGCATGCATTGGCGCGGCCGAGCCCGGATCGAATCGCAACATGCCGCCTCGCATCGCACGATCTTTCGCAATAGCCAGTTGCGAATCGTCGATGTCTCTTTACGGCCTCTCGGGCCTGGCGTGATGCTGGCGCTGGTCAACTGGGAGATGACAGGACATGAGACGCCGCCAGGGGCGCCCTTCGCCGAGGTGCGGCACGGTGTGATCACCGGCGTCTTCGTCCAGGATGGAGGACGCTGGCGCATCGCCGCATTTCACAATACAAATACTGTGCCGGTTTCCTTGCCGGGCGAAGAGAAGTAAGCTATCGCGGTCGCTCTGGCATTTTCACAAAAGAAAAAGCAGCATTGTGAGTGCTGCTTTTCGGAACCCGCGATCGTCGTCTAGATGAACATCTCGTCCGACGGCCCGCCATTGCGGCGCTTTTGCTGGTTGAAATAAGCGCCTACTCCGGTGCTGATGGCCTGCACGATTCCCGAAACCTGCCGCACCGGAGACATCACCGTGTGCTGCACCTTCTCGGAAGTTTCCTCGATGCGGTCCATGGTGCGCGTCAACATTTCGTCGCCGCGAATCACCTGCAGCCGCATGCGATCGACAGCGTCGTTGACAGTGGTGTCGATGCGCTCCACACTGCCCCGGGCGGTGGTGCTGATATAGCTCAAATTGTCGAGCAGAAGGTCGACCTTGGGACGCGCGGTCTCCATGAAGGCCTTCACGTCCTGCTGTATAGTTTTGACGTTATCGATGACGGGTAGCACTCGTACCTGCAAGGTACCAGCGGTATCCTCCACCCTGTCGGCCAACGCTTCCATGCGGGCGCTGAGCTTGCGCACAGCAAGGTACATACCAAGCAGAATCAGCATCTGCAGCACAACCGCAGCTGCGGTCACGGCGATAAATAAGGTCAGTCTTTCATCCATAGCAAACCGTACCCAAACCTCTAGTCAGGGTCAAACCTACTCCCAACCGATGCAGAGCGCGATGGAAGAGGTTGCAAATCAGGAGTCTCCACAGCTGAATTCGCCGAGCTAGCGACCAGCCAGCCCCATCCGGCGATCTGGACCATGCAAACGATACGCCAATCTGTCTAAATTGCAGGGCATAACCTAAGGCACGTTTGGCGTTGCACCTTCGGCGTTTTCGGTAGTGACCTCGCGATAGGCCTGACGTCCGGCTTCGTAGGCAGTGCGAATCTGTTCCTTCTGCTGACTCAGATAATCGCGGCCCTTTTCCGCCCAGGTACCCGCCTGCTCGCGCGCCTGCCGGGCCCGTTCCTTCACAGTATCGCGGCCCTCTTCCGCGGCATCGCGGAGCTGCTGCCGTAACTCCCCACCAGCCTTCGGAGCGTACAAAATCCCAACCGCGGCGCCGATGCCCAAGCCCGCTAAAAACCAGAGAAAACCACTACCATCGCGATCCGACATAAACGCCTCCTTGAAAAACCCGCGAGTCCGGATGTTAGCACCCGTCCTACAGAATTACAAACGCGCGCACAGATGGATTGGAGCCGTGAAGGCGACTCCAAGTTGGTTGCATGAAGGCTGCTCTTCACGATGCGGTGCCGCTTACGCCTGCATCTTTTTCAGCAGCGCGATCTGACCCAGGTGATACACATGATGCTCGATAATACCGTGCGCCTCCCCGTAAAAGGAGCGTTTGCCGGCAGCGGTTAACTCGTCCAGCTTCTTGACGTCGAGCTTGGCCAGCGCCTCTCGGAAGTTGTGATTCGCGGCGCGGAACTCGTCGAGTGTCTTGCGCCAGTTCTCTTCCGTCGCGGCGGGCATGGGCGGAAAGTTCAGCTCCTCCACCTCCGCCATTCCAGCGCTCAAGCCGGCAAGCCGTTGCGCCGCGACGTTTTCCCAGAAGGTCATATGCATCACAATTTCCCAGATGGTGTGAGCGGATGGGATGGGCCGCGCGGCCGCTTCCGTAGCCGAGATACTGTCGAGAACCGGCCATGCCGCGTCGCTATGCCCGTTGCCATGCCAGGGCTCGCCGTTCAGCACGCCATCATAATGATCGAGAATTCGTTGGGTTGCAGACATCATTTCCTCCTAACCTCCAAAAACTATATCACAGGTTAGGCAGCGATAGATGGCGGTTACGGAGCGTTTGATAGCCGTAAAATGCATCTCGGCCGAGGTTTCCAAATGTCAGTTCGCGGACGTCTTGCTGGGTCTTCGTATAAGATTCTTGCCGCAGGGTTCTGCCGTTTCAGGAGGAAATATGAAGATCGTCCGTGGGGGAGTTTTTCTGATTGCTTGGATCGCTATCCTCTCGACACTCGTGCTGGCACAGGATAACGACAAGCCGGCAAAGCCTCTCGCCAGCCGGTCGGTTGCCCAAGCTAAGGTGCCGCCGCCGCCGCAGCCTTCTCCGGAAATGACCAAGCTGATCAAGATGTTGTCGGGCAATTGGACAGTTACGGAAAAGTCCGAACCCAGTCCCATGTTTCCCAACGGCGGAAGCGGCAAGGGCACGGCCAGAATGTGGGCGGGGCCAGGTGGCCTGTCATTGATGGAGACTTACCACTCCAGCGGCATGATGGGCAGCAATTTCAGCGGATTCGGAACGTTTTGGTGGGACCCCAAGGAGCAGGTTTATCACGGCCTGTGGTGCGACAGCCTGACGCCAAATGGCTGCGACGCCAGCGGCACAACCAAATGGGATGGCGATACGCTGGTGGGAATGATGGAAGGTGAAATGAACGGGCAGAAAACAGTCTCCAGGTTCACGTATTCCAACTGGAAACCCGATTCTTTCGTTATGACTATGGCGACGGGCCCCGACGCAAACTCATTGAAGGACATGGTGACCATCACCTATACCAGGTCCGCAGCCATGGACAAGGCGTCGCAGTAGGCGTAAGAGTGAAGGATCAAACGGACGAAGCCCCAGTCGATCGGCATTCGCGCGGGGCCCTCGTCACCCCTCCCAAACGAACGCGTCGAACACACTTCTTTCTACAAAACCAAGCCGCTTGTAGAGACCAACGGCGCGATCGTTCATCTCAGTAACGGTCAGCGTCAGTCGACTGCAATGCCGGTTATGAAGAGCGTTGGCGGTGCAGGCGATGAGGTTCTCGCCGATGCCCTGTCTCCGGTATTCAGACAGCAGGCAGACTTGGGTAACATGGCCGACATCATCTTTCACGCGCGAGCACAAAATCAATCCCACCAGCACATTGGTTGGCCGGTGAATTGCCGCGAACGAGGATTCCGCATCGAAGACGCCGCACCCTGGAAAACGCACAATGTTGTTCAGGAAACGTATGGATCCCGCATGAGTGCGGTACTGATCGTTGATTTCGGAATCAATGTGGGCGCGATAGGAAGCCGTAATGACGCTGGCCGCAGGTTGGTAGTCCTGCTCCAGCCAGGGTCGGACCTGGATGTCGTGAGTCAGTCCCATCAGCGGAATCCGGTTAGTCTCGTGGTGGCGCAATTGCAGCTCGAGAAACAGCCGCCGATATCGCTGAAAGCCCGCCGAGGAGAACACGCCTGCCAGGTCGTCGGTCGGGTGAGTCAGCAACTGCGCTTCTACGCGATGGATTCCGGGCGATTGTTGCAGTGTCTCTATGACATGTTCCGCCATTTGCGCCTCAATCTGGCGGGCATCGTTGCGGCGCGGCGAGACAAACAGGTCTCCAACGACCCCCTTGCTGCCCTCGTATACAAAGAAGGAGTAACCTATGATGCTGCCGCGTTCCACCGCAGCGTAACCCCAGCACAGCAGACGGCGCCACGTCTCGACCTCTTCCTCGAGCAGGGAACGCAGATCGGCCGACGAAAAGTGCCTGAGGTCGAGAATCTCCACGGTAGTCAGATGCGACCGGCGGAAAACGGTGGCAGCCATAGACGCGTCGTCCAAGGGCGCTGAGTCAGTCTAGGGCGGGGCACGCAACTTCGTCAAAAAAGAAGGGGACGCTTTACGCGCCCCGCATCATGAGAGATCTAAAACCTTCGAAACTCGAAACTCTTCTTACGGCAGACGTTGCGCCAGTCCAGGCAAGGCCTTCATCAAATCGTTGTAGATGACAACCACAAACACCAGCACGATGAAGACGAATGCAGTTTGGTAGATGCGCTCTTTGATGCGCAAGCTGATATCGCGCCGCATAATCGACTCAATAATCAGCAGCAGAATGACTCCACCATCCATGATGGGAATAGGAAGCAGGTTAAGGACGCCGAGATTCAGGCTGATCATCGCCATCAGATTCAGCAGCGGAGTCCAGCCTGGTTGACGCGCTGCATCGCCCGAAGCCCGTGCGATTCCGATGGGGCCGTCCAGTTGCCTGATGGACGCCTTGTGCTCCACCAATTTCTGGATAAGGTCAATCATCAGCAGCGAGAATCGTTTGTTTTCCTGCAGCGACAGGCTGAACGCCTTGCTGAAGGGCAGCTTCTCGACGGTGGTGGCGGGCGCCGCCATGGTGAAGCCCAGCCAGAACCCAGTCTGCCCGTCCTGTACCTTCTCCAGCGGAGTCATGGTTAAGTGCAGTTCTTTTCCGTCGCGGCCAATGGTGACATCCACCGGCTTGTCGCCGTTTAGCTGCAAATAGTGCCTGATGGAAAGCCTGGAACGGATGGAGATGCCATTGATGGCAATAATCTGATCATTCACCTGAATCCCGGCTTTGACCGCAGGCATATCCGGGGTCAGCCCAGCCACGATCACGGGCTGTTCAGGCTCCACGCCAATGCTGCCGTACTCGTCAAACCCGGAGCCTTCCAGGTCGGGCTTGACCTGCTTTTCCAGAGTGTCGTTCGCACGCTGGATTGCAATGTCGACCGGCTGCTTGGGACTGATCATCACTTTGAGGACTACGTCTTCCCAATTGGGATTCTGTACGCCATCGATGCGGACGATGCGGTCGCCCTGCTCGATGCCGGCTCTGGCGGCCGGCGAGTTGTCCACCACCCATCCCACAACCGCAGGCTGATCGAAGAACTGCGGACGCTCGTAATGCACCATGAACACGACCGTCAGCAGAGCGATAGCCAGCAGGATGTTCATGGCTGGGCCGGCGAGGGCAATTACGAAGCGCTGCCACCGCGGGTGCGACATGAATTCATCGGGCGCGCCGCTGCGGGTTTCCAAAGGGCTCTCGCCCGCCATCTTGACGTAGCCGCCCAGCGGCAGCGCGCTGATGCGATAGTCGGTTTCGCCGCGGCGGAAGCCTGCCAGCCGCTTGCCGAAGCCGATGGAGAACACGTCCACACGGACGCCAAACCACTTAGCAGCGGCATAGTGGCCGAACTCGTGCACCAGGATCATGATCCCGAGCACCACGGCCATCGAAACCACCGCAATGAAAAACGAATACATAAGCCTCTTCTTACTTGGGGAGTCCGCTAATGACGGATCTGCGCTGCAGTCTTTTCCCGGCCAATACGGCCGGTAATTTGGCCGCGCGCTCGGTGGCGCGCATCCATATCCATTTCCAGCACTTCTTTTATAGATTCTGGAACACGAGCTGGCGTTTCGCCCACAACCATCTTTATTGTATCCGGAATGTCCAGGAATCCAATACTACCTTCGAGGAATGCCGCCACCGCGACCTCGTCCGCTGCGTTCAGCGCGATGGTTTTTGCCCCTCCCGCTTCGACTGCCTCGTAAGCCAAACGTAAGCAAGGGAACTTGTCAAAGTCCGGAGGAGCGAAGTCCAGCCGCCGCAGCTCCTGCACCGGAAAGCGCAGATCCGACTCGATACGATCGGGATATGTTAGCGCGTACAGGATCGGCAGGCGCATATCGGTCACGGAAAGTTGAGCAAGCAAGCTGCCATCGACGAACTCGACCATGGAATGAATGGTGCTCTGGGGATGAATCAGCACGCTGATCCGGTCGGGCGGCATATCGAAGAGACGACATGCTTCGATGACTTCGAAGCCTTTGTTCATCAGGGTCGCCGAATCGATGGTGATGCGCTTGCCCATCTTCCAGGTGGGATGATTAAGCGCTTGCTCGACGGTGATGTTGGCGAAGTCGCTCGCCGGAGTATGAAAAAATGGACCACCCGATGCAGTTAGCCATATGCGGTGGACTTCATTGCGGCGCCCGCCTCGCATGCATTGATGGATCGCGTTGTGCTCGCTATCGATGGGGAGGAGCGGCTTGCCTTGACGGCGTGCTTCGGCGGTAATGAGATCCCCCGCCGCGACCAGACATTCCTTATTGGCGAGTCCGATTGTTTTGCCGGCTTTGACACCCTCGTAGGTCGCTTCCAATCCGGCGACGCCGACAATGGCGCTGACGACGAAGTCGGCGTCGGGATGAGTTGAAACCTGCACCGTGCCGGGCGAGCCATGGGTGACGTTAATCTCGCCGCTCAGACCGTCTTTTTTAAGCTTGTCTTGGATCTGATTGGCAGCTTCGGCGGTTGCCATCGAGAGAAGCTGCGGCCGCCAGCGACGCGCCTGCTCGAAGGCGAGCTCGACGTTGTTGCCTGCGGCCATGCTGACGACAGAGAAACGATCGGGAAAGCTCTCGACGATGCTGAGCGTGCTCTTGCCGATGGAGCCGGTCGAGCCGAGGATGGCGATGCGTTTCATGCGTACTTGATGTAGTATCCCACGAAGCTGTTGAAGATGATCGTTTGGCTTTAACGAAGGCTCGTGCACTTCTTGTATCCTTAAGGGGCGGAGGCCGTCACGCGTTACATCCGCCGCGAAGGAGTTTCGCAATGGGGCTTACGTATGTTGAAGGCCTGCTGACCGGCCCAACCGGGAAACAAGCCAGGATCAGGTTTCTTGTCGACAGCGGCGCGACCTATACGCTCGTTCCGGCTGAAGAGTCGCACCTCCTGGAATTGAAGCCGAAGCGTACGGTGGTCTTCAGCCTCGCTGACGGAACACCGATCGAGCGGAGCGTTTCCGAATGCCATCTCTCGCTTCCGGAAGGCGACGGACATACGCCTGTCATTCTCGGCGAACCCGGCGACGAGGCGCAGCTCGGAGCCATCACTCTCGAAGAGCTTGGCCTGGTATTGAATCCCTTCACGCGCAAGTTGCAACCCATGCGCATGATGCTCGCCTGAAGTGCCGGGCACAGTCGACGGGTGACAGGCTAAGATTGTGCCGATTTCGATCTGGCGTTGGTACCGGTCACCGGATCACGACGGGCTCGAAGTATCTGCTCATCCCAAACAAGTAGAACAACAGCCCCACCGGCAGCGCAAACAGAAGCGCGTCAATGCGATCGAGCACGCCGCCGTGCCCTGGCAGCAGAGTGCCAGAATCCTTCATCCCCGCGCCTCTCTTGAGCGCCGACTCAACCAGATCGCCCAGTTGGGCTGCAACGTTCACGCACACGGCAAAAAGAGCCACAAGCCACGGTGGCGCCAGCCCGAACGCGACAGAAGACTTCGAGTTTGGAGAGGCAAAGTCACTGGTCGGCTTGAGCAAGTGTGCGCTGCGAAACGCAGCGGCAATTGGGTTAACGTGGTGAAACAGCAGCACTCCGACAACTACGGCTCCGACTACTGACGCAATCGCGCCCTCCCATGTCTTACCCGGACTGATACGCGGTGCGAGCTTGTGCCTCCCGATCGTGCGTCCAATGTAATATGCGGCGATGTCGCCGCACCAGACGAGCAGCATCAAGAAAAGTAGAAACAGAGCATCGTTACCGGACCCACGCATGATGGGCATTGACGCGAGCGGTAGTCCGATGTACGGCAGCAATAGAAATGAGGATGCTGCGCCCGGCAGAGCCATCGACAGCGGATCACGCGTCAAGCCTGCGGCTAATAGAATGAACGGCGACAGGAACAGCAGGCACGAAAGGGCAATTACGACATAACCTGCGAAATATCCTATATACCACTGCCAACTTGCAGTTGAGCCTCGTCCAACCATGTACATGTACACACAACTGAAGGCAAGCATACAGACCAGGAGCGCATAGCCCGGCCCCCGAACGGGTCTGAATCCCGTCGCTTCCGCGATATCGAAATACTCTTTCGCCGCCAGCAGCGCCACGCCCAGCACCAGCAGCGCGAACAGCCACAGCGGTGCCCGGAAGAGTGCCAGTACGACAAGTGGAATCAGGATGACTGCGGTGAGGACGCGCTTCACGAAAGATGTCCGTTGTCGCCGACCAGGCCTCCGAAGCGGCGCTCGCGCTTCTGGAAGGCCTCGATGGCTTCCAGCAACTGGGTGCCGCGGAAGTCGGGCCACAGAGTCTCGGTGACGTAGATCTCGGCATAGGCAACCTGCCACAGCAGGAAGTTGCTGAGCCGCATCTCGCCGCTGGTGCGGATGACGAGGTCGAGCTCGGGCAGGCCGTTGGTATAAAGATGGCGAGCGATGGAGCGCTCGTCGATCTTGAGGTGCTCGACGCCGCCGTTGCGAGAGGCCTCATTTACCAGCGCGTTGAAGCAGTCCACCAGCTCAGTGCGCGAGCCGTAATTGAGCGCCAGCGTCAGCACCATTCCGGTGTTACGTTCGGTCATCTCGCGCGCCCACGACATGCGCTCCTGCACCTCCTGCGGAAGCTCCTGCTGGCGGCCAATGTATTGCAGCCGTATGTTGTTCTCCATCAGCGTGGGCAGCTCCATCTTCAAGTAGCGGCGCAGCAGGTTCATCAGGAACTGAACTTCACCCTTGGGGCGCTTCCAGTTTTCTGCCGAGAAAGAGTAGAGAGTGAGGGCCGGGATTCCGATACGCGCCGCGGTCTCCACGGTGGAGCGCACGGCGGCGACACCAGAGCGATGTCCCGCGATGCGGGGCAGGTGGCGGCGTTTGGCCCAGCGGCCGTTCCCGTCCATGATAATGGCGATGTGGTGGGGCAGCCGCTCCGGCTCGAGGCGGGCGAAAATCTCGGCCTCTTTGCGGTTCAGCCCAGCGGGCACTTGTGCGCGCAAAGCGTACCTCTAACCATTGTTGAAAGTAGCACACGCGACAAGGGGTTGCAATGCAATCGCCGTCTCGGCAGTGGGTCAGTTTGAATGCGGAAGCTTGCCCAAGGAATCGCCTTTGGAGCAATCCAGGCAGAGGAAAGAAAATGCCGAGGGCGAGCACCCTCGGCGTCCTTCGTTGTATTGAGTCAAGACTTCAAGATCAGCAATCAGTTACGCCCCGCGATGCGGATGCATGATCATGTCCCGCACCTGCGCCAGCACGCTGGAAAGTTGCATGGCGTTCAGCTTGGAGGTGAACTCAACCAGTTCCGCGACGAACGGATCGGTGAGCAGCTCTGCGATCTCGTCTTCGCGTGAGGAGCTACAGTCACGCAGCAGGTCGGGCACAGTGACTTCCAGGGCCGCGGCCAGCCGTGCCAGCGATGACAATGTCGGCGTGGCTTTTTCGTTCTCGATTTTCGATACATAGGTGCGCGGGACACCCATGCGCATCGCCAGTTGCCGCTGACTGAGACCGCTGCGGTGGCGTAGGTCGCGGATCGCCTTGGCCACGTGCACTGCAGGCTCGCCGGATTCTTCCGGCTCCGGCGGCGGCATTACAGCTGTGAGGATGGGCTCCGGTTCGTCCTCATCGAGTGACGTCCGGCAGCGTCGGCAAAGGTTGTTGTTGGTTCTGAACTGGACGAGATGGCAATCATCGCATCTCACCACTTCCCGGGAATCCACGGGCGCGAGAGTCGTAGCCATTCAGGTTGTCGGAGTGCCAGAGCGGGCACCAACTACTTACGCGTACTCTGCAGCATTTACTCTGGTAGAGTCAAGTAAATTACGAATCACAATTGACAATACCGAAAAAGTCGCGGGAAGCATTGACATTCTGAAGGGAAGAAATACCGCGAAAATTCAGGAGAAACGTGGAATGGATCGTGCCGAGGCCTGGTGTTTACTAACTGAGTTCACCCAATCAGAAAGTTTGCGCAAACATGCTCTGGCCGTGGAAGCGTGCATGCGCGCTTATGCCCGCAAACTGGGCGGCGATGAGGATCTGTGGGGCATCGTCGGGTTGATCCACGACTTCGACTATGAAAGACATCCCAGCGCGGAGGAACATCCGTTCAAGGGCAATGAGATTCTCCAGGAGCGTGGTTATGCCGATGAGGTTCGCCGGGCGATCATGTCGCATGCCGACTACACGGGAGTGAAGCGCGAGACGAACATGGAGAAAGCGCTGTTCGCGTGCGATGAGTTGGCCGGCTTCATCACCGCAACCGCATTGATCAAACCGGGTAAGTCGCTGGCCGAGGTGGACGCAAGGTCGGTACGAAAGCGGATGAAGGACAAAGCATTTGCCCGCTCAGTCAGCCGCGAGGACATCATCAACGGCGCGGCCGAGCTCGGCGTGGAACTGGACGAGCACATCACGTTCTGCGTCGAGGCGATGAAGAGCGTCGCTGGCGAGCTGGGATTGGCGGGGAGGTGACCGATTGAAGTGCCGCTACCAGCCATCTCGTCGTCGGCAGCGAATCTGGCTCGCGGACGATTTCTATAGAGCACTTGGCATGGCGGGCGACAAATTCCGCAACGCTGGCATGTCAAAATGCCGTCATTGCCGAAGACAACCTTCAGATCATGGCGCAGGCCTCGTCCACCCGCTCCAGTACCTCTTCCAGAAGTGCCGACTTCCGCTGCATTCCTGTCTTTGCCGCGGCATTCGGCTGCCGAGCTATTTCATCCCCAAGGCTAGCCTTCCTGGCAGTGAGGAGACCGGCCAATTGTTCGAGTTCATCAGAGTCAAGCCTCAAGTCGTGAGCCAGGACCTTGTCCAGTAATTCATTGGACCGCCGGAAGTCCCGTTGAATGTCGATTTTGGATTTGAGGCCGTCGGCTGAAGGCCGCTGAGCGGACAGTTCGCCGACCCGCTCCAGCAGGATGTTCGCAAGTAGGTTGAGTTGCTCAACTTCCAGGTGTAGTTGCATTGCCCACCTCCATTTTGGAGAGAAAGCATTTCGAAAGCCTTTCCTTGCGATTGAAGCACCGCAAAGATCAGCCTCTCAGGGACAAGGACCGGTCTTCTCGGAGAAGGCTGCTGATTCGTTATGGGGCCGGTATTGGCACCGCTTCGAATCGCAGCCAGCGACCGCGGTCACGAAGGACTAATCCTGTTGGAGTGCCCCAGCGCCAGGCAACTGTAACTCAGCGGCTGAGTTTCCCTGCCAAGGCATGCGCAATCTCACCTTCGCGAGCGCTCTCATATCCCACCGACGAAAAGTAGGCGGCACGATCAAAGAAGTTCTCAAGCGAGTACAGAAGGTCAATTTCGCCGAGCAGGTCTTTGGGTTCCAACAACCCTTCTTCGCGCAGGAACTCCCACAGGTGCTCTTTGGTCGTTTGCAAAGCGTACAGCATTTGACTGTACGGAACTCCCTGGTGAGCACGCCGTGCGCCTAATCCAACATACCGCTCCTCGATCTCCGATCCTGTCTTGGCCAATAACCAATCTGCGGCATTGTGGTAAATCTCATACGCGCGTTGCTTCAACTCGTGAGCGGGAACCAATGACAGCAACTCGCTACATACCTCGGATTTCTGGAGCCTGTGAATCAAGCCTTGCGACAGTTGATCGGCATGATCTTCGATAAGGCGAATCAGTCTGAGGGCGAACATAACAACCTCCTACCATGTCTAGCGCTGTGCCTTGGCGATATCTAGGGCACTTCATGCGGTGCCAACCCGGGTTCTGCACCTTACATTCATTAAGCCGCACGGACGGTCAGCACCGGGCAGTGTGCATGCTCTAGCACGTGATGCAAAGTCGTCCATGGCAAGTGCGTCGACCTCGCACCCCCTAAGTGACAACCCATAACGATGAGTTCCGCCTTTCGGGTGTCCGCCAGTCGGACAATTTCCACCCCGGGACTACCGACCTCGACCTCGATCTCAGGCTTGTACGCCAGATCGGCGTCGGGCGGGAGCAACTGACTCAGTTGGTCGCGGTCTCGTTGCTTCCATTCCAGCAACTCGGACTCCGATATGGGTTTACTTTCGATGACATGAAGTAAGGTCAAGTCAGCACGGTCTTCTTTTGCTCGCGACAGGGCGTAGGTCAACGCGCGCGTGGATCCAGAAGAGAAATCGGTGGCATAAAAGACATGCCCAAACCGATCCGACGATACCGATCGGACATGCGGGCCGATGGTAAGCACGGGACAAGTGGCGTGTCTGATCACCGTTTCCGCGGTTGAGCCCAGGAAGAGCTTCTTGATACCCCCAAGTCCCTGGGTGCCCATCACGATCAGGTCGACAGTTTTGTCCGATACAACCGCTGAGATCGCATCCCAGGTATCACCGGACCCCAGGATGATTTCGTGAGGAAGAACGTGCAGACCTTCGGTCTCCTCCAGTTTTGCCATGCTCTGTTCGGCGTTACGTCGCATGATGTCGGCCAGAGCTGGCCAAGCTTCAGCAGCCGCCATATTGGAAACTTCCGGAGCAAGCACATGAGTAAGGAATAGCGTGGATTGATGACGCTTGGCCAAGGAGATGGCACATTGCAGAGCTTTTTGTGACTCAGAAGAAAAATCGGTGGCCAGGAGGATTCTGCTGATTGCTGTGCGGGAGAGTTTAACCTGGGTAGCCAAAGCACACCTCCCTTAAAGAGGCGAAAAAACACTTCTCCGCTCACGAAGCATCTCACGAACTGGTCAAGAAGTCGGTGACTGCGGTCACCCGGTTGGGTGATTGGAGCGCCGCCACGGAGCAAGGTCGCTCACGGAGAATGTAGAAAACTCACATAGTTGCGCAGATTGGTCATCTTGCCAAGGGTCTCCGATGGCGGGAGCAAATCGAGACGAAGCGATAGATACTTATATGTTAATAGGCACTATAGTTCTATTTGATATAGCCATAAAGTTTGTATCTTGTGTCGTTTCCCCCCCCCTATATTTCTTAAGTGGACTATGGATTTTGTGCCAAGAACGTGGTACAGTTGTCGCGTTTGGAAGTAAATTGCACCTGCCGTTATTTGTAGTCGTACTGTGATCAGCGATTTGTCGCATATTGTTTATATTCGATTTTCGTTGCTGTTTGTCCGCTCCCGAGTTGAAAGTGCTGAATTTAGTAGTTGATGTTGTTTTCCTGCGTTCCTACTTGGTCCGTGTCAGTCGTAGTTGCTGTGATTGAGTGGGTGAAATAGTTCGGATTTGCCACTTCAAGACGGTTCGGCTGCTGCCATTCCGTTCATATTTATGACGTTGAGCAACCGCCGAGCTCCGAACCATTCGCGCACGCGGAGGGATTATGTCGACGAATTGTTTGGCAACAAATCAGTTGAAGCAATTTGGTAAGGCAGACGAGGGACAAGCTCTCGTGTTGGGTGCCTTGGCCCTGGTTGTCCTCGTACTCATGGCTGGCCTCGGTGTCGACGTTGGCTTCCTGCGCTATCAGAAACTGCAGATGCAGAAGGCGGCCGATGCCGGTGCGATCGCTGCGGCCTCCGCGCTGATCACGTATGGCCCAGGCGGGCAAGGTGAGATTACTGCCGCCGCTCAGAACGATACCTCTGCCAATGGGTTTACCAACGGCAAGAATGGAATATCGGTTAAGGTGAACAACCCACCGCAAAGCGGTCCTTTTACCGGTGACCTCGCCTACGTGGAAGTGATTGTTGCCCAGGTTCAGCCAACTTTCTTCATGCGGCTTCTCGGCTCCAATTACTATGGAGTGAACGTTCGCGGGCGGGCAGTGTCTTCCTCACTAGGGAGCGCGTCGTCGTGCATCTTCGCCTTAGACCCCACCGATGCAGATTCCTTGATCATAGAGGGGCGGGTAAGCATCAACAGTAACTGCGGAATCAGGGTAAACTCCAGTAGCTCGGCGGCGTTCGAGAAGAGAGGCAGCGGCAACGTCACCGTGTCACCCACGGTGGCGGGTATAGGAGTCGTTGGGTTAGCACAGGTGGGAGGCAGCGGCACCATCGACCCAACACCGGTGACCGGCATTCCCGGATTCGGTGACCCATTGTCAGGTGTCCCAGCGCCGCCTGTCGGAAACTGTACGAGGACTCAGACATTCACGATCAAGACTCCACAGGTTGTTCCGCTGGGTGTCTACTGCGGAGGGATTTCCGTGGAAACCAACGGCCTGGTGAGTTTTGAGTCTGGAACTTATGTCCTGTTTGGCGGCCTTGCTGTACAGCCGAATTACTACCCGACATTAATCGGCAATCAAGTGACATTTTACAATACGGGCAGCGCAGCCTATCCGTATGCCCCTATCACGATCACCGGTTCCGCCAGTTCGCTGCTAACTGCCCCTACGAGCGGTCCTCTCGCGGGCATCCTGGTTTTTCAAGACCGATCAATAGTGTCGAATCAAATGAACACCATTAACGCCTCACGTGGAGAGCTGTACACCGGGGCGCTCTACTTTCCAACGACTCCTGTTACCTATACCGGGAACGCAACATTTCCCCCGTACCTAATCATCGACGCATGGCAGATTAGGATGAGAGATACTTCTGCGATTGGCAGTACCTACGAATCGCTACCCAACGGAGCGTCGCCGATTCACAGCGCGATCCTGGTCGAATAAGTAGCGCGTGTTCGGCGTAGCCGCTATCCGACCGCATCCGCGGCAGCAGCGATCCTTACCTGCTCGAATCAGTAGAGCCAAGAACTCCTCCGGGAAAGAACTGCGCAATTCCGCCATAGGCGAACAGCAGAAGACCAACTAGCGTGGTCGAGGTGGAAATTACATTGCCACCGCCGTGATCGCCACTCCCATGGCTTTGGCCAACCTTGCCACGCCACCGGCGCTCATCGTCAGCGCAAGTATGTCGTATCAAGGCCGAGAACGGCAGTTTGCTACTCCAGTTCGTGCTTTGCAGCTTCGTAGCGCCTCTATACTATGGAAGATATGCATTGGCAGCTTAGGCTGCTCACTGAGATTAGCCCGCTAATCTGGCGGTCAAGCCCGTGGTTGTTTCCCAGGAGAGTTGACGATGTTCGCACGCAATGCCCATTTCCGCGTTAAATCCCTCGATTTGGCTGCAGAGTTCGCACGGACCTTGGAGAAGGAGATTCTTCCTTTACTGCGCAAGCAGGAAGGTTTCAGGGGCGAAATCACGTTGTCAAACCCCGGCAATCTGGAACGGATTTCAATCAGCCTGTGGGAGACAAAGAAGAATGCAGAAGCTTACGATGCCAACATCTACTCACAAGTGTTGAAGATTCTTTCAAAGGTGATTGAAGGGACGCCCAAGATCCGGACATATGAGGCGGTTGCCTTAAACCTCGACCATGGCAACGCAGCCGAGCGCCAGAGTTCTTGATTGCTCTTCGTGGCGGAGCACCCGCAGTGCGCCCTCCACAAGTGCCTGCAGTTCGTCCTCGCCCGGATACAGGGTGATAGGAGCGATCCAGCTTACGTACTCAGTAAGCACCTCGATCAGACGCTGCGAATGCGCCATGCCGCCGGTGACTAGCACCGCGTTCACGCGTCCGTGCAGGACGGCCGCCATCGCCCCAATTTCTTTCGCGATCTGGTAGATCATCGCGTCAAACACCGTTTTGGCTGTTGCCTCGCCACACGCCATGCGGCGCTCCACTTCCATCAGGTCTTTAGTGCCGAGGTAGGAGTACAGTCCGCCCTCGCGGAATAGCAACGCTTCCACTTGTTTCTGCGTGTACTTGCCGCTGAAGCAGAGATCGACCAACTGCATTACCGGTACGCCGCCGGCACGCTCCGTGGAAAACGCCCCTTCTTCACGTGAATTGGTCACGTCCACCATCAGCCCGTTTTCATGCGCTGAAACTGAGATTCCACTGCCTAGGTGCGCTACGATGAGCCGCAACGAGTCGTACCGTTCGCCACGCTCCCGGGCATAACGCTTGGCCACGGCCTTAGAATTCAGCGCATGTGACAAACATTGCCGCTCCAGCAGCGCCGATCCCGAGAGGCGCACAAACTCTGGCCATTCGTCCACGCTGACCGGATCGACGACATAGGCTTGTGCTCCGGCCTTCTGCGCGATCTCGTGGGCCAGGAACGCGCCTAGATTAGCTGCATGTTCACCGCGCCTGGCCATTCGCAGCTCTTCCAGCATTTCCTCATTCACGGTGTATGTTCCGCTGGCCACTGCGGGCAGAAGACCACCACGTCCCACGACCGCATGAAGCTCGCGGATGTTGTGTCCCGTCTCACTCAGTGCCGCTTCAATCTGCGTGCAGCGAAATTGCTTCTGATCAAGAATGGGTTGTCCACGAAACTGCGCCATCTCGGCGTCTGAGTGCCGGACGTTACAGACGAAGTCGGGGCGCTCGTTGACGTATAGAGCCATCTTCGTCGACGTAGAGCCCGGATTAATCGCTAGAACCTTGAATTTACCGGCTGGCAAAGATCACCCCCAGAGCGATGGAGTTCACTTTGTCATCTACACTCTCCACGCGCGACGGAATGAGAATTGGAACCTTGGCGCCGGCCACAACGTGAGCGCACTGCGAGCCACCCAGATACTTCACCGCTTTCCCCAGAAGGTTACCCGCCTCGATGTTCGGCACGACCATGCAGTCGGCGTGACCGGCGACCGGATGGACGATGCCCTTCGCCTGCGCCGCGGACTCCAGCAGTGCACAATCGAGCGCCAGCGGACCGAAGACATCCGCGTCCCCGAAGTGGCCGGCTTCGCCCATCGCGGCGAGATCTCTGGCGTCAACACTCGAAGGCAGCGACTCGCTGACCGCTTCCGTGGCACTCATCAGCGCGATCTTCGGGCGAACCAGTCCCAGAGAACGCATGACCGCGATTGCATTCTGCACGATTTGCTTCTTCTGCTCCAGGTTCGGCAGAATATTCAGCCCGCCATCAGTGATACCAACAAGCCTGCACTCGCCCGCAAGGTTATCTTCATAGAGCAGCACATCGCTCAGCAGACGTCCCGTTCGCAACCCATGCTCCTTATCCAGTACCGCCCGCAAGAGTTCATCGGTGCGGAGATGACCCTTCAGGAGGATGTCCACGCAGCCCTCGCGGGCCATCTGTGTGGCGATAGCTGCCGAATCGTCGGCACTAACAAACTCTGCCGAGGCGATCAATGCAGAGAGCCCCAGCGCTTCCGCCTTGGCTCGGATTTTATGCTCGTTGCCGATCAGCACCGGCAGCGCAATGCCGAGATGAAGCGCGCCATCGGCGGCTGTGAGGGCGACCTCGTCGTCAGCCACGACGATTGCAACGCGTTTGGGACCTAACGGCTGAGCACGATGGCGGAGTTCAGCGAAGGTCGTTATAAGCAGTTGGATCGGGGTAATAATGCTCAGGGACATGATTCATCGTCTCCCAGGCGAGGCAGACATTGCAGTGAGGCGGATCACCAAATGAAGTTCAAATATTCGGGATAGACGCTAGTGGCTCATCGCTCAGTCACCGTAACCTCGGCCGACGCCGATGCTTGCGGGTTGGCTTTGCTGGTCGCCAGCAGATGATAAGTCCCTGGCGTGCTCGGGGCGACGTAAACCGCCTGCGATGATACCTTCCCGCCTTTGGCTTTAGCTCCGCGAGTCACAACACGGCCTCCGTCGTCGCCTTCCTGAATCGTCCAAATCACTTGGGTGTCCTTCGTGCCGCTCAGGGACGCCGAGAAGTCCAAGGCTTTTCCCGCGCGCACTTCAGCGCTCGCAGGAGTGATCGTCACAACGACGGACGAACCGGCTGAAGCCTTGCCGGGCAATGACGAACGCAGTATCCACATCGCCGTGCCAGCACCCGCCAGAAGCAGGACGATCACCAGTATCTCCAGCACGGGCAGGCGCGGCCTCCGCCGAACCACGGCGGTGGAGCGATTCATCCTTTTAGCGGGAACCGATGAGGAAGGCTTGCCAGTATCTGTCTCTTTGTCCTTACTGGCGAGATTGCTATTGGCGTATCCCGCAAAGGATGGAGGCACAATATTCGCGGCTGGGTCCAGGGCTGGCGCCAGAGGAGGCAGCTCAGTTTCACACCAGTCGCAGAGCAAGTCCGTTCCAGTGTTTAATCTGCGACAGCGGGGACAGCGGCGGAATTGCCGAACCGGGGGCGTGGGCAAGGGGCCCTCCCGCGTGACATTGGGCGAAGCATCGGAGCTTCCGCTGCGCTCTTGCACGGAAGGAGGTATGTGCTCGCCCAAGGCTTGCGGAGGGACGATCCTCGGCTGCGCCACGGGTGGGAATGCGTCATTCTGAGCTGGGACCAGCGGCGGCTGCATTTCGACCGCCGAGTCGGCCAGGGCAGCGGGCATTTCCGCACTAGCCGTCGAAGAGCCGACGGTAGCAGCGGACTCAAAGGGTTCGCGCGCGATAGCCGCTCCGCAACCGGGGCAAAAGTTATCTTCGCGCTGGATACTTCGACCGCAGACTTTGCAGAACATTGGCCACACTTTCACTTACTGCGCCTGCTGCTGAGTTAGAAGAACCACATCGGTGTTAGTGCGTCCCCGTGCCAGCGCCAGCCGCTTGTTTTTCCAATCGTAGTCGTAACCCAATATCTGAAGCTCATTAAAGTTGGTCATTTGGGTTGCCGTCTTGGTCCCGATGGGCTGCACAATCATGTTGGAGACGCCCTTCGCCGTCACCGGGTAAAAGAGCGATTGTCCGTCCGGCGAGTACTGGAACATATTGGAGATGGCGACTAAGGGCGGAAAAGTCTTGACGGGTAATCCTCCCTGCGCGGGGATGATGTCGATGACGGCTCTGAAGTTCACCCCCGTGCCTTCCGTGGTGAGGGCCGCAATCTGCTGACCATCGGGCGAGATGACGCCAAAATCCGCAACTTTATCGAGAAGTCGTTTGGCTTGGCCACCGCCGATGGACATTTCCATCAACTGCCTCTTGCCTTTGTCGAAAGTGGTATACACAAACGATTTGCTGTCGGGCGAGCAAGAAGCGTTCTGGTCTACCGTCCCCTTGGTTACGGCGGTAGAAGAGCCGCTCTGCAGATCGAGGCGCCAGATGTTAATCCCCTTGCTGTCCGTATTCGGCATGGAAAACAGCGCGCTGGCGCCGTCGGGGCACACCGAGAGACCTGACATGGGAAGATGTTGCTGAAAGATGATGCTGCGATTGCTGCCATCAGCATTCATGATGGAGATATGGCCGTCATACTCCATCGAAACCAGGCGTCCATCGGGCAGCCATCCCACCCCGACATTGCCGCGATTGTCGATCTGCTTCGCCGCGGAGCTGCCATTCGGATCGGAACTCATGGTGTAAATGCCGGTTTGCAGCGTGAGCTGGATGGCGACGAGTTGCTTGCCGTCCTTGGTGACGCCGAGGGTGAGATTGCTGTATGAGTTGAGATCGTTGGTGATGCGATGCAGTTTTCCTGCGGCGATGGCAATCTCTCCCACCTGCCCATTCCAGTCGCTGGAGACGTCATGGAAAATGAGGACCAGGTGTTCGTTATCCGGCATCCAAGTCGGCTTTTGCAAGGTCGCCGTTCCCGCATAGACCGTCTTTTCCTTTCCGCTCACGGGATCGAGCAGCACCACGCGGCCCAGGTTCTGGCTGCCGGGATCGAGCACAGGTGCGGCGATCGACTTGCCATCCGGAGACCACGCGGGATCGGAGTATCCCGGCAGCGGGAGCTTGGAGAGCACGCGCTCGCTGGTTCCGTCGGCGTGGGCGATGATCAGCGTCGAGCTCGCGTCCGCAGAGCTGTCGCGTAGGTAGACCATCTGCCGACCGTCAGGCGAGAAGCTGACCGCGCTGTCGACATCGTCGACCAGTTTGTGCGGCGTGCCGCCCAGCACCGGAATCTGATAGAGAAATCCGACGCCGGGATGCTGCGGATCGCCGCGCACGAAGTACAGAAAGTCGCCGTTGGGCGAGAATGTCAGCCCCGTATACCGGCCCTCCATCGGCGTCATGATTTGGGCGTTGCTGCCGGTGGCGACGTGCCGCATCCATAAACTCTGCTGGCCTTGCCCCTCGTCAACCGCATTCACCACATATTTGCCGTCAGGGGAAATCGTGGCCAGCACCGCATGGCCCGAGTTTGTCAGCTTCTCCATGCTCATGTTCTGGAATGGTATTGGGCCGGAATCGCCGCGCCACTGAGCAAAACGGGTGTAGAAGCCGTAAAGGCCGGCGCCAACCATCAACAAGCTGGCCGCGAGCACGAGATTGGTGCCGCTACGGCGACGCTTCGTGGCAGCCGCGGTTTCGCCGGCAGCGCTTTGCGCCTCGCCACTGGCACGGTTTGCGGGAAGGGAAGCTGCGGCAATCCCAGTTCGTGAGCCGTGCCCGGCGCTATCCCGCTTCAAACGCTTCAAGTCGGAGCGCATCTCCGCCGCACTCTGATAGCGGAGATCACGGTCCTTCTCGAGCGCCTTGTCGATGATTTCTTCCAGCTTTAAGGGAACGGCGGGATTCAGTTCGGCTGGCGGACGCGGATTGCGATCGAGAATTCCCTGGAAGATAACGGCAGAGGTATTGCCGTCGAAGGCGATCTTGCCCGTCGCCATCTCGTAAATGATGCCCCCAAGCGAAAACAGATCGCTGCGGCCGTCCAGCTCCTCGCCGCGCGCTTGCTCGGGCGACATATAGGCGACCGTGCCTACGGCCATTCCCGGCGTCGTGAGCATCAAGGGTTGACTAGTGGGTGCGTTACCGGCAAGCGTCTCTAACGAAGCGCGACGATCGTAGGTCAGTTTCGCTAATCCAAAATCGAGAATCTTAGCCTGCCCGCGACTGGTCAGAAAAATGTTCGCCGGCTTCAGATCACGATGCACGATGCCCTTGCCATGCGCCACATCCAGAGCATCGGTGACCTGAATGCCGATGTCGAGAATCTTATCCAAGGGAAGCGGATGGCCGTCGATCGTGTCGTCAAGGCTGTGGCCTTCCAGCAGCTCCATGGCGATGAAGTGCTGTCCCTCGCACTCCTCGATGGCGTAGATGGTGCAAATGTTGGGATGGTTCAGTGCCGACGCGGCGCGCGCCTCTTGCTTGAAGCGCTCAAGAGCATTGGGATCCTGTTCGAGTTCGCGCGGCAGAAACTTGAGAGCGACGTGACGCCCCAGCCGGGTGTCTTCCGCTTCGTACACTACGCCCATGCCCCCGGCGCCCAACTTCTTCACGACGGTGTAGTGCAGAATGCTCTTTCCGGCCAGGATATCCAAAGGCGCAATCTCCGTTAACTCGACTTTATTGCTACGGAAGGGCAGCGTCAAGGTGGGGGTGATGGATGCAGCGAAAGTTTTGCTGAAAAACACGGCAGCGGCGACGCCTAGCGCTCCAGCAGGCCTTCAGGAAGCGCTCGGGAGCCAGGGTTGCTCTTCGCCAGCAGATGGGCTTGATCGCGGGCCGCTCGTGCCTCGGCTGGGCGGCCAGACTGATCCAGTGCCTGAGCGAGCAGCCCGTACGCGACCTCGGTTGGCTTGGCCGCGGTGGAGCGCTTGAGGTCGTCGATGGCTAGATTCAGATCGCCCGAGCGTATTGCCAGGACTCCCAATCCGAGCCATCCCCGGTAATTGTGCGGATCCATCGCGACCGCTTTGTCGAAGTTCTCCCGCGCGTTGGCGTTGTCACGAAGATCGAGATAGACGAGCCCTTTGTTGCTGAACAGCTCCGCCCGGCCCGGGCCATCCGGCGTGGTACTGATCATCTTATCGTATCGCGCAATGGCCTCCTGCAGCCTGCCTTGCTGGTGGTCGTACACAGCAATCCGCAAATTGCTGGTGGGGTCGGAGGGATAGATGGCGAGGGCCGCGCGGAAGTGCTTCATGGCCTCTTCGGTCTGGCCGCGGTCAATCAGCAGCAGCGCCAGATTGTCATGAGCTACGTAGTTGTCCGTGCTGGCCTCAATGGCATGAGTCCACAGCGTCACATTGTCGTTCCAGTAGGCGAGCTGGTGGTGAGTCACCACGGCCAATGCCAGCATCACAATCATGCCGGCGCAGCGAAGCACGATGACGGGAACATGCTGTCGTTCGGCCAGCTCAGACACTCCCCAGCAAACGATGATAAATAGACCGATGAAGGGCAAGTAGGCATAGCGGTCGGCCATCGCTTGATTTCCGACTTGGACCAGGCCGATCATCGGGACCATCGTTCCCAGGAACCAAAGCCATCCCACCAGCAAGTAGCGGTGGCTGCGGCCCACGACCGCCAGTACCGTGATCATCAGCAAAAGGGCCAGCGCGGGTATGACTTGGGACAGCGGCAGGGCGTGCCAGGGATGGAGATAAATAGGAACGAGATGGGTGGGCCAGAGGGCTTTGCCAATGTAGCGCACGTAGGCGACGATCGCATTGGTGAGCCGGAGGGAGAACGGATAAACGTCCAGCGAGACCACGGCGCCGACGACTTTCTGCGCTATCACGGTGACTACGGCGCTGGCCGCGCACATTGCGAAAAGCGGAATCTTCTCCTTCACCAGCCACCAGAAACTACGCGGAGGAAGAATCGGCGTGGTCAGCGTTCCCGAAGCGCGGCCATCGGTCTCAGCGGCCATCCGTTGCAACGGCCAGTAGTCCCACAGCAACAACACAAATGGGAAAGTGATGATCTGGGGCTTGGACATTAGCCCCATCGCAAACAGCAGCGCAACGATAAAGTAGCGACCGGCGCGGGAGCCTTGTTCCGGTTGCAACTTCAGAGTGGATTTGCCTCCCTGCTGCGCCGATGCGTACCACCGGTACGCACCCAGTCCCAACAGGAAAAACATCATGCTGAGCAGGTTCTTGCGCTCCGAAATCCACGCCACCGACTCCACGTTGACGGGGTGCAGGGCAAACAATCCGGCAACCATGGCGCTGCGCCCAACATAACCTGTGGCGCGCACGAGCACCCAGAACAGCAGCAACACGTTCAGCACCTGCAACAGCAGGTTGACAACGTGATGCCCGCCCGGTTCCAGCTGAAACATCTGAACATCAACAGCATGGGACAGCCAGGTCAGGGGATGCCAATTGAACTGATAAAAAGTGGTGAAGGCCCACGAAATGGTGTCCCAATCCAGGCCAGATTGGATGTAGGGATTGTTGACCACGTAAACCGTGTCGTCATAGTTGACGAAGGGATGGTGGCCAACTGGGAAGTAGACCGCGACCGTCGCAACAACCAGGAGAAGACCCAGGACGAAACGTTCCTGCTTCAGCAATGCCAGCCAACGTGCTCCCGGTGATGTTTCAGTCGTCTTGCTGGTCCTTTTCTTCGCCGTGGAAGCCCTGGTCCTCACTCGTCCCCCAACTCATGCCGATCAGTGCTCCGCCCGTTATGCCAAGGAGGGAGCGTTTTGACTTTATTGCCCCGCGAGAGGAACCGTCAAGGAGGACAGGCGGAATGCATCCCAGCGCAAGCATTGCCGCATCACGGGCTTGCGAGCTCCTAGCGGGCTTGCGTTTTGGGGTGGGATGAAGCGGTCGAGACAGATTCTTCGCGCTCTGGAGCGACGCCGCCGTTTCTCTTGCTGGCGGGAAGGAAAATAGTAAAACAGGTCCCAGTCTCGCCAGTCGTTGAACTCTCCACTTCGATTCTGCCGCCGAGTTTGTCGACGATGCCTTTGATGACCCACAAGCCTATGCCTGTGCCTTGCTCGCCCTTGGTGGTGAAGAAAGGTTCGAAGATGTTCTGGAGATTTGCCTGAGGAATCCCGCATCCGGTATCGCGAACCTTCACCATAACCTCGGTCTCACTGGCCTGCTCGATGGCCAGCGATATTCGGCCATGTTGCCCAATGGCATCGATGGCATTGGTGAACAGATTGGTGAAGACCTGCCGTAGCTCGCTGGGGAAGATGGTCACTTCTCCGGTGATTTGGAAATCACGTTGCACCTCGATTTTCGCGGTTTGCAGGCGAGGTCGGTACATGGCGCAGACGTCGTCCAGCAACTCGGAAAGCCTGGTGACAACGGGCAGCTTGGTCTCGCGATGCGGCGCCAGCGTCTGGCGGCTGATGTTGGATAAGCGGCGAACCTCGCGTTCGGCCAGATCCACCAATTCGGCTGAATCCTCGTCGAGCGAAGAATTCTGTTTCAACAAATGCATCAGGTTGGTGAGCGCGTCCAAAGGGTTGTTAATCTCATGGGCGATGGTTGCGACCAACCGACCCGTGGCCGCCAATCTTTCGGAGCGGCGAAGCGCCTCTTCCAATTCGTCGTTGAGCTTTCGGATCTGTTCTTCGGCCAGCTTGCGCTCGGAAACATCGCGAATGGCGCTCGTTACGAAGGTGCCAGCCTCGGTGACTAAGGGACTCAGGCTTATTTCGACGGGAAACTCGCTGCCATCTTTGCGCAGCCCAAATAGTTCAAGCCCAACGCCCATTGGCCGCACATGGGGATCGGCGAAGAAGTCTTTGCGATGGCGCGGATGCTGGCTGCGATAGCGCTCCGGGATGAGCATCTCGACCGGTTGCCCGATAAATTCAGAACGCGCATATCCAAACAGCTTTTCGGTTTGAGCATTGACCAAGGTGATTTTTCCGCGGTCGTCGACGATCACCATGGCATCGGGTGCGGCCTCCAGCAGCGAACGGAATTTGTCCTCGGCTTTTTTTCGCACAGTTATATCTCGGATAGCGCTCGCGACCAGTACCCCGTCGGACGTCTTGATCGGGCTGAGACTGATTTCGAGTGGAAACTCGGTGCCATCCTTGCGCAGTCCAAAGAGCTCCAGGTCTTCTCCCATAGGCCGCTGGCGCGGGTCCGCAAAGTACGATGCGCGGTCATGGGTATGCTGCGCGTGAAAACGCTCTGGAACCAATACTTCCACAGAGTACCCCAGCAGCTCCTGCCTGGGATAGCCAAATAGTTCTTCGGTGCGGGAATTGACCAGCACAATCTTCCCGCGCTGATCGACAATCACCATCGCGTCGGGCGCGGATTCCAGTAGGGCGCGAAATTTGTCCTCGGCCCCCTTGCGCGTGGTCACATCGCGGATCGCGCTGATGACCATGGGGCCTTCCGGAGTTTGCATCGGACTGAGGCTGATCTCGACTGGAAATTCCGTGCCGTCTTTGCGCAGCCCGAGCAGATTGAGGCCAACTCCCATGGGCCTGACATGGGGGTCGCCGGAGAAGTAGCCTGACCGGTGCCCGGGGTGCTTGGCACGGTAGCGCAACGGAACCAGGACCTCGACCTTCTGACCAACCAGCTCGGAGTGCGCATAGCCAAACATCTGCTCAGCCTGGGTGTTGGCGAGCACAATGCGGCCTTGCCGGTCGACGACCAGCATCGCATCAGGAGTGGCGTCCAAGACCGCGCCGAAATTCGCTTCAATGGTGATTTCCATGGCTCGACCCGGTTAGGTCGAATTGTATACCCGTTGTCCGGGTTTCCAGCGGCTAGTTTCCGATTCGTTCGCACCGTGGTTTCAGAGCTTCCGGCCAGGGCGTTGCACACTCAGGTTCAGCGCGATTAAATCCCGCTGAATCGTGATGCAGCGCACTTTTGCACATGCCGTTCTGCGATATACTGCGCTCGGAAACACAAATCTTTCTGAAGGTCACCCACCAGCATGACGGCAAATGCAGTTGAAGTCGCCCCCACCACTGCGGACTTCAAGTCCCTGGAAGAGAAGATCCTGCGCACGATTGAGCTGTTGAAGTCGGCGCGCGAGGCCAAGGCGGTCGCCGAGCGCGATGCTAGCCGGCTACGCAAAGAGCTGAACGACCGTGAGGAAGAACTGGATACCTTGCGCCAGGAACTGGTCGCGCTGCGCCGCGAGCGCGAAGAGGTACGTACCAGAGTAGAAAAGATGCTCGGCCAGATTGAGTCTTTGGCGCTGGACGAGTCGGCGGGATAATGGAAGGCAGTTGTCAGTTGCCAGTGGTCAGTTGCCAGAGACGGCAGAACGGGCTGATGTTTTGACCACTAGCCACTGATCACTGACAGGAGGCGAGTTTGAGTAAGGCGAACGGAAATGGCGGCGGTAACGTCCGGGTCGAGATCTACGATCAGACATATCATCTGCGGGGTTCTGATGCGGAGTACATCGCCGAGCTGGCAGGGTATGTGGATAACAAGATGCGACTGATCTCGCAGCAGGCGGCGACGGTGGACTCCCTGCGGGTGGCAGTGCTGGCCGCGCTGAATATTGCTGATGAACTTCACGTGCTGAGGCGTAAGTACGACTCCATTGCCAGCGACTACAACGAGCGCGCCGAACAGCTGGAGGGAGCGCTGGACGAGGTACTCGACGAGGGTCGTAGGGCGGGATAAGGCCTGGTTACTCCCACAGCTCTAAACAGCAGATCCCTCGCCGACTAATGCCACCCCAACGAGCGCAACAGCGCCGCTCGCCGGGGACCCCGGTTTTCGTCGACTCGTGATTACAAATCCAAAACGACTTCAACAGCACGGCTGAAGCCGTGCCCCTTCAAAGCAGAACGCCCTCAGACCCAAGTGCAATCTAGTAGTTCAGCCTGAAGTTCAGCATGTGCCAGTTCAGCAGGAAGAACGCGTAGCCCACGCAGGCCAGCATCAGCAGCGTGTTCCACACCTTGGTCCAGAACCACAACGTCCCATCGCGCCAGGATCGCACGCAATAGTTAATCGCGACCAGCGCCCCGATCACACCCAACACGCCGATGACCTGCAGTAGGCGCAGCTTCAGATCAAAGTGGCTGCTCAGCAGGCCTATGTTTTCTTCCGCTGACATAAGCCAGGCCGCAAATCCAGCCAGAAAGACCAGGTTGAGCCCGCAGAGCCATCGCATCCAGAAGCGCAGCCTGCGATATTGCGGCGTTAGTTCGGCACGATAGCGATAGTGGGTACGCAGCATCGCGTTCAGGGGCCAGAACAGCAACGTCAGAACGAACATGACTGCGGCAAAAATCAGCATGCCGAGGTTGAGATTCTGGTTCTTCAACCCCGGAACTGGCTGGTACACGAAGAAGGGCCAGTCGATAACGATGATCTGCCGGCCAGCATAATCTCTTGTGAATGCGAGACGGCTTTGGCCGTTGACTTCGCGGAACAGCAGTGGGGCGATTTCCTGGAAGTGCTTGGGATTGCCGGCGAAGTCCTTCAGTTGATCGAGACTGATGGTGCCATCGGAGTTGACGCTGACCCGCGCCTGGCCCAGAGCGGAGATCACAGCCGCGATGTTGGTATCTGACCGGCGGCTCAGCCAGTACGTTCCGGTTGCCGACTTCCCGTCCTCGGCCGCACTGGCCACCTGCCCACCAGCCGGAGGCGTGTAGGGGAAATACCGGTTGAGAAAACCTTCCCACAATGCCGATCGTCCGGAAAACTGAGGATTTCCCAAGCTGTTGTAGGAGATGAAGAAGCCGACGTGGTCGTCGGGCATCAGGTGCATGTCGCTGTGGAACCACTGCGTGTCGCCAGCGTGTCCGATGATGCGATGGCCGTTGCGCGACTCCTCGTAGAAGCCGTACGCCATGCCGTTCATCGACGGCACCAGGCCGAAGGCGCGTGAATGCATGAGCTGCGCCGTCTCCGGCTTCAGAATGCGAGCGCCGTTGTACTCGCCGTTCTGCAGGTGCGCGATCATGTAATGCGACATGTCTTCCGCCGTGGTCGCCAGGCTGCCGGCCGGCCAAGCCTGCACGAACTCGAAGTCCTTGGACGGCTGCGACGCCTTGTTATATCCCTGCGACATCAGCGGTTTCAGATTGGCAGGCAGCGGCTGGCGAAATGTGCTGTGCGTCATGCCTAGCGGTACGAATATGTTCTTCTCGATGTAGTCGTCGAACGGCATGCCCGAAACGCGCTGCACGATATAGCCGGCGAGCGTGGCCCCATAATTGGAGTATGCCGGAGTCGTTCCCGGTGGGAAGATCTCCTGCGGCATATGGGTCTGCACATACTGTTGCAACGGGCGCATGTCCGCGGCGTTGGCGACGAACAACTCCTTCAGTGTCTCCTCGAAACCCGGCGTGTGCGTCATCAGGTCCTTCATGGTGATGGGCTTGCCGAAGGTTGCGGGAATCTTGAAGTCGAGGTAGTCGTTCACGTCGCGGTTCAGGTCGATCTTGCCCTGCTCCACCAGTTGCATCACAGCGGTCCAGGTGAAGGTCTTGGAGATGGATCCCGGACGGAAGAGCGTGGCATCGACGGTGACGGGCTTCCTGGTTTTTGCGTCGGCATAGCCATAGCCCTTGGCGAAGAGCACCTTGCCGTCTTTTACGACCGTGATCACTGCGCCGGCGATGTCATCGCGCTGCAGTTCAATCGGCATAAAGCCGTCAAGGAAGGCTTCCAGATCTTCCTGCGTGAGTTGGGGCGTGACCTGAGGAGCCGATGCAGGCGGCGGAGCAGCTTTCTCCTCGCCGCGATGCGGCAGAACATGCGGCTTTTGTGCGGTTACCGGAGTAGACGAGAAAATAAGAGCAGCGAGAATGCCAAAGAGAGCAACTGGCTTGTGGCTATTCATAAAGTGCGCCACGAATGGAGCGATAACAGAGTACTACGGGGATGGCAGAGTGAGGCCGCAAAACGCTTCCCGGGGACCATAGGCGAAATACCCCCTCCCCCATATTTTAAAATCTTTATTTTGAATATTTTGCCCGCAAAATATTCCAGACATTGGACTTGCGCGTCGAGCTAAGTCTATCAATTTCAATAACTTACTTCCCCTCCTGCGCAAAGTATTGAGAAGAAAAGGTTTCTGTAAAGCTTTTGAATGCAAGAACCTACGCCGAGTCTCCCAGAATGGAGTGCCCGTACGACTGGCCACCAGCCACCGACCACTAGCCACTAATTTGTCAAAGATCTTCCGCCTCCCAGAAACTCAAGAGGCAATTGGACACTACGGCCCAACTTATCAACCTACCGCGTCGCTTCTTTCTGTCAAGATTACGAAAGTACATGTGTGCGATTGTACTTTCGTAACCTCTGAATTCTTCGGCACACTAGAGCTTTGGAGGTGAAGCTGCCCGACCGAGTAACACCGACAACTGACAACCGACAACTGTCTTAACATAAGGCATGGCCAGCGTACGCATGGACAAGTGGCTATGGGCGGCCCGATTCTTCAAGACTCGCTCGCTGGCTGCCCGGGCCTGTGAACTCGGGAGGATTCAATCTAACAGCCAGCCCGCCAAGGCTGCCCGCGAAGTCCGGGTTGGCGACCTATTGCACATCAAGACCGACAGCGGCGATTTTCAGGTGAAGGTTGTGCTGCTAAGCGAAGTGCGAGGCCCCGCCGCGGTCGCTCATACGCTCTATGAGGAACCCGAGGCGAGCCGCGAATCGCGCGTCAAGGCGGCCGAAGAGCGTAAGGCAATGAGGAATTCCGCTCCCGCGCCGGAAGGCAGGCCGTCCAAACGCGACCGCCGCAGGATCATCCAATTCCGTGGCGGCCGTGATTAGCTGACCTCGGGCGGTCAGTCGCGGTTGTGGCCATAGGCTACCAGTTACTGGCCACTGACCACCGTCTGTGGGTGTAAGATGTCGCCTTTGCAGGATGGGAGGTGCTCGTGCTCGACCGTCGCCGCTTTCTGACAGCCAGTCTTACCGCCAGCGCCGGGTTCGCCGCGGTTCTCGCTTTGCGCAACGATCTGCTGGCGCAAGTGGAAAATGCTCCGACCGCCCTGCCCGATCCCACGCTTTACCGGCACGATGAAGAGGGATATTGGACCGAGCTGCGCAGGCAGTTCCTCATCCCCGAGGACGAGATCTACCTGAACAACGGCACGGTGGGATCGAGTCCGGCGCCGGTGCTGCAGGCGATTTTCAAAGGCTACAACTCGACGGAGAAGCTCGACGAGACCGATCCCGAGGATTATCCGATCTGGGGATACGGGCCGTGGAACGAGTTTCGCGAACCGCTGGCGGCGTTTGTCGGCTGCTGGCGCGACGAGATTGCACTGCTGCGCAACGCGACCGAGGCCAACAGCTACATCGCCAACGGTGTGGACATGAAGCCCGGCGACGAAGTGCTGATGACCGACCAGGAACATCCGGGCGGCGAGCAGCCGTGGCAATTGAAGTCGAAGCGCTACGGCATCGTGGTGAAAAAAGTCACGCTTCCTATGCCGGTGAAGGACACGCCGCAGGTGCTGAACCTGTTCAGCGACGCCATCACGCCGCGCACCCGGGTGATTTTCTTCAGCCACATCACGACGGTGACCGGCGTGGTGCTGCCGGCGAAAGAGATTTGCGCGCTGGCGCGGTCGAAGGGGATTCTGTCGGCGGTGGACGGAGCGCACGTGACCGGCATGATGCGGCTGCACTTGCACGATGTTGGTTGCGACATGTACAGCTCAAGCCCTCATAAATGGTTACAGGCGCCGAAGGGGTCGGGTTTCCTTTATGTGCGCGACGAGGTGATCGACCGGATGTGGAACACGATCGCGACCGCGGGATGGGACGAGCCGAAGCTGCGGGCGGAACGCTTCCAGCGGATTGGGTCGTCAAATGTGCCGTCGCTGTGCGGGCTGAGCGCGGCCATCCAGATGGCGAATTCGATCGGCATGGAGCGCATCGAGCGGAGACATCGCGAGCTGGCGGATACCATGCTGGCAGCGATGATGAAGCGCGGCGCGGAGTCGTGGACTTCGCCCGATGCGAAATTGCGCTGCGCGATTGTGACGGTGAACGTTCCGCCCATAGAGCGCATGAAGCTGGAAGATTGGATGTGGAAGACGAAGAAGATCCGGATTCGCGGCGGCGATCCGTCGAAGCTGCGGCTGTCGACGCCGTATTATCTGCGGAAGAAAGATATTGATCGATATCTGGATGCGTTCGATGAGTACAAACAGCAGAAAGCGTAAAGGCCCGATCCTGCGCCAGGAAAAGGCGAGCCAGTCTTCAGGATTGCTGCCCAAGCTTGGGTGGAGCACGCCTCCCCAGGCGTGCATCAAGAGAAGTACCGTTTAGGAGGTCGGCTTCAGCCGCTGGGGTAAATGCCGTACCCTGCTACCTCAGGGGCTAAAGCCCAGTTCTTGGCACAATTCAGCTGCACAGTTGAAGCGGCGCCCCACCCGAAGCCACGTCGCTTACTTATTGCTGAGTGCTTCCACGCCGGGCAGCTTCTTACCCTCGAGAAATTCCAGCGAAGCGCCGCCGCCGGTGGAGATGTGAGTGATCTTATCAGCCACGCCCGCCGCTTTCACCGCCGCGACGCTGTCGCCCCCGCCGACAATCGAAACCGCCGCGCCATTATCGGCGACCGCTTCGGCAATCTTCTTCGTCCCTTTGGCGAAGGCTTCGATTTCGAATACGCCCATCGGACCGTTCCACACAATGGTCCGTGCGCCGTCGATTTCGTCGCAGAACAACTCAATGGTTTTTGGCCCGATGTCGAGCGCCATCATGTCAGCAGGAATTGGCTCGCCTTCGCCGATACGACGGATGCGAGCTCCCGCTTCGGGCTTGTCGGCCACAACATGATCGACCGGCAAAAGGAGTCTCACATTGTGGGACTTCGCATCGGCGAGCGTCTGCTTCGCCAGATCGATTTTGTCGGCTTCCAGCAGCGACTTGCCGATCTCTTTTCCCTGCGCCTTGAGGAATGTGTAAGCCATTCCGCCGCCGATGATGAGGGCATCGACCTTGCCCATCAGGTGCTTGATGACGCCAATCTTATCGCTGACTTTGGCGCCCCCGAGAATGGCGACGAACGGCTTTTGCGGATGGGACAACGCCTTGCCGAGATACTCCAGTTCCTTCTCCATCAGCAGGCCCGCAGCGCGTTTCTCCACGAAATGTGTGATGCCTTCCGTGGATGCATGGGCTCGATGCGCCGAGCCAAAGGCGTCGTTGACGTAGTAATCGCAGAGCTTTGCCAACTGCCTGGAGAAGTTCGGGTCGTTGGCTTCTTCTTCGGGATGGAAGCGCAGGTTCTCCAGCAGCAACGACTGGCCGCGTTCCAGCTTCTCGGACATCTCCTCGGCCTGCGCGCCGATGCAGTCAGGCGAGAAGCCAACGTTCTCGCCGCGACGCAGTACGTCGTCGATGAGAACACGCAGTCGTTCGGCGACCGGCTTCAGGCTCATCTTAGGATTGGGCTTGCCCTTAGGCCTTCCCAAATGCGAGGCCAGAATCAAACGCGCGCCGTGACGAAGCGCGTACTCAATGGTCGGCAAGGTTTCGCGGATGCGAGTGTCGTCCATGACCCGTCCATCGTCGAGCGGAACATTGAAATCGACCCGCATGAAGACGCGCTTGTTGTTCAGCGGAAGATCGCGAATAGAAAGTTTTGACATGAGATGAGCCTTGCAAGTAGCCGTCAGCTGTCAGGTCTCAGCCGTCTGCTACAGCCAGTCTATGCGAATCCGAAATGCAGCTCTAACGAATCATTAAGCAGCGCAGAAGCGTGAAAGAGTCTAGCGTCACGAATCCTCTCAACACGCGGTTTAGCCGACGGCTGAGAGCTGACAGCCGACAGCTCTTGTCTGCCTTACAGTCCCTTCTTGCCGACGAAATGAATGAGGTCGCGGATGCGGCACGAGTATCCCCACTCGTTGTCGTACCAGGAGATGACCTTCACGCAATTGCCGGCCACGACGCGGGTCATGGGAGCGTCTACGATCGACGAGCGGGGATCTCCACGGTAATCGATGGATACCAGTTCGGCCGTCTCGTATCCCAGATAGCCCTTCAGTGGACCCGACTCGGACGCAGCCTTCAGCGCGGCGTTCACCTCTTCCGCCGTGGTTTTCTTCTCGACGAATACCACCAGGTCGACAACCGAGACATTCGGCGTTGGCACGCGCATGGCAAAACCATCGAGCTTGCCCTTCAGGTCGGGAATCGCAAGGTAAATCGCTTTGGCTGCTCCGGTCGAGGTCGGAATCATGGACAGCGCGGCAGCGCGAGCGCGACGCAGGTCCTTATGCGGGAAATCGAGGATGACCTGATCGTTGGTGTAGGAGTGAATCGTGGTCATGGTTCCGCAAACGATCTTGAAATTATCGTTAATCACCTTGGCGATTGGGCCCAGGCAATTCGTGGTGCAGGACGCGTTGGAGATCACGTGATGCTTCGCCGCATCGTACTTGTCTTCGTTCACTCCCATCACGATGGTGATGTCTTCGTTGGTCGCCGGAGCGGTGATGATGACCTTCTTTACCGGCCCGCGCAGATGTTGCTTGGCCAGTTCGGCCTTGGTGAACTTGCCGGTTGCCTCGATGACAACCTGTGCGCCCACCGATTCCCAGTCCAGCTTGGACGGATCTTTCTCGGCGAACACTTTAATGTTCTTGCCATCGACGCTGATGAAGTCGGCGCCGGCGGAAATCTTGTTCGGCAGATTGCCCAGAATCGAGTCGTACTTCAGCAGGTGGGCCAGCGTTTTGGGATCGGTGAGATCGTTGACGGCGACGAATTCCAGACCGGAATCGTTAAGAGCGGTGCGAAGAATGTTGCGGCCAATGCGGCCAAAGCCATTGATGCCTACTTTAATTGCCATATTTCCTCTTCATGAAGTACGAATTAGAACACGAAAGGTGATGGTACACTGCACAGCCTCGAGTGGACAGTGAGGCCCGACCAAAAAGCGTAGCATCCCGACTGGGGCGAGGCAATGCTAGAACAAGAAAACACCAGCTAGTGTTGACACAAAAGGGGAAACAGACCGGATTGCTACCAGCTAGGGAAGCGTGTTACAAGTGCAACATGCGTAGATGGAGCCGCGACCGCGGCAAGCGGCGCAAGCCGCCGACAGAAAAGCCAGGACCAGACAGTCCCGCGCCTTTGCAACCGAAGTTTCCCGAGCCGTCCGGTTCGGAAGCGACGATGAACCAGCAGCCTGAGTTCGAATCTCAGCCCGACGAAGCGGAACTTCAGGAATCCCAGCCCGTGGCGGATGCTGACGGGAACCTGGGGTCTCAGCCGCAGTTGCGGCGCGACCGCAACCGCCGCCGTGGCCGTCGCGGACGTGGCAATCGTCCGCCAGGAGCGGCGCAGCCGCCAACCCTCCCTGGGCCAGGAGGTCCAACTGGCGAAGCTGGCGAGGCCGAAGCGCCAACCGAAGCCGCCGAACCCGTAGCTCAGCCTGCGGCGGCGGCCAAACAGCCGAAGGGCGCTGTGGTCTTGTCGATCGGGCTTCCAGGGTCGGGTAAGAGTACATGGTTCAAGCGCCACAACATTCTTCCCCTATCCAGCGACATGGTTCGCATCCTATTGTTCGATGACGTGACGGAACAGCGTTATCAGGACCTGGTATTTTCCACTCTCCGCACCATGCTGCGAGCCCGGCTGCTGGCACGCCGTCCTTCGAATTATCTGGACGCGACCAACCTTTCTGCGCACGAGCGCCGCACTTGGATCAAGCTGGCACACGACTTCGGCTACGAGGCGCACGCCGTTTTCTTCGATGTGCCACCGGAAATCTGCATCGAGCGCAATCGCCGGCGCGAACGCAATGTTCCCGAGGATGTAATGCATCGCATGGCAGCCAAGCTGCGGCCGCCGAAGTTCGAGGAAGGTTTCGCCAAGATCACGGTTGTTCGGCTGAAGAAGAAAGACGGAACAACATCTCCGCCTGAAGAGCCGCGCCAGGAGTTTGGCATTGAGCCCGACGAAGGCGAGCCGCCGGAGATTGCGGACTCGGAATATTGAGATTTGATCACGTCAAGAAGAAAGCGGCCAAATCGGCCGCTTTTTATTTGTCGCTGTTCTCTGAGCTCAGCTCGGTTGTGGATACTCTGCTATCCCGCCTTCTCCATCAGCGCAAGGCTCGCGTTGCGCTTGTCGACCATGTCTCTCGTTACTTCGCACTCCCTGACCCGCTTTTGGCTGGGCAGCGTGTACATCAGGTCGAGCATCAACTCTTCGAGAATCATACGCAGACCGCGGGCGCCGACTTTGCGGGACATCGCCTCGCGCGAGATCGCACGCAGCGCTTCTTCGGAGAAGCGCAGCTTCACGTTCTCGAATTCGAATAGCCGTTGATATTGCTTGACGATGGCATTCTTCGGCTTAGTGAGAATTTCTACCAGCGCGTCTTCGTCAAGATCGCTGAGCACGCCGACGACCGGCAGGCGGCCGACAAACTCGGGAATGAGGCCAAACTTGATTAGGTCTTGCGGCTCCACTTGCGCCAGCAGTTCGGTGTCACGTTTGTTGCTTTCGGTGAAGGCCGCTTCCTTGGCCTCGTCGGTGCGGAAGCCCATCGACCGCTTGCCCAGCCGTCGCCCAATGGTTCGTTCGAGCCCGACGAATGCGCCGCCGCAGATGAACAGAATGTTGGTCGTATCCACCGGCGTGAATTCCTGGTGAGGATGCTTGCGTCCGCCTTGCGGTGGAACATTCGCAACGGTTCCTTCCAGTATCTTCAGCAATGCCTGCTGTACGCCCTCGCCGGAGACATCGCGAGTGATAGAAGGGTTCTCGTCCTTGCGGCCAATCTTGTCAACTTCGTCGATGTAGATGATGCCAGTTTGCGCTCGCGCCACGTCGCCATCGGCGGCCTGCAAAAGCTTCAGGATGATGTTCTCAACGTCCTCACCCACATAGCCGGCTTCCGTAAGGGTCGTGGCGTCAACGATGGCAAAAGGAACATCCAGCATTTTGGCCAAGGTCTGAGCCAGCAATGTCTTGCCCGTGCCGGTCGGACCAATCAGCATAATGTTCGACTTGGCGAGTTCGACTTCGCCGCCGTGCTGGCGGTTCATGTAAATCCGCTTGTAGTGGTTGTAAACCGCAACTGCGAGCTTCTTCTTGGTCTGTTGCTGGCCGATCACGTATTCGTCGAGGAACGCTTTCACCTCGGCCGGCTTGGGAAGCTGGTTGGGCGCGGCACTGGGTTGGGCCTCGGAACGGTCGTCTTCAAGGATGGAATTGCAGACGGCGACGCACTCATCGCAAATGTAGGCGCGCGGGTAGTCGGTGGGCGACGAAATCAGTTTGGCGACGGCGTCTTGTGACTTGTGGCAAAACGAACACCGAAGAACTTCTTCGGAACCAGTCCTGGTCCTCACGGAAACTCCTTTACAGCGCACGCTGGCAAAATAGAATTTCGATTCCGAATTGCTTTTCCCGTCCGCTCGAATCCGGGAGGGGCCGTGCTGCCCCTGTGAGAAAAGCTGCCGTTGTCGGCCACCAGCAACCTTCTCGCGAACCCTTCGGCGCTGCTGCGCCGCTGGAGCTATTGAACCACAATTCCACCTTCTGCTACGTACCGTTAGTGCAATATTCGGTACCACTTTCGAAGCAGAGAGCGAAAATTTTCCCTACCTTAGTCATCGTGCTACTTGTGCTTAAAGATGATGTCGTCGACGATGCCATATTCCTTCGCCTGATAGGCATTCATGATGAAGTCACGTTCTACGTCGCGCTCCACCTTCTCCAGGGGCTGAGCGCTGTGCTTGGAAAGCAGTTGATTCGTGATCTCGCGCATACGTAAAATCTCGCGCGCATGAATGTCAATGTCTGTCGCCTGACCGGAAAGGCCAGACATCAGCGGCTGATGAATCAGGATGCGCGAAGTCGGCAGCGCGAAGCGTTTCTTCGGCGCCCCGCCGGCCAGCAGGGTCGCAGCCATACTCGCCGCCTGGCCAATGCAGATGGTGGTCACATCAGGCCGGATGAACTGCATGGTGTCGTAGATCGCCATGCCGGCCGTGATGGAGCCGCCCGGCGAATTGATGTACAGCGAGATGTCCTTCTCCGGATCTTCCGCCTCCAAAAACAGCATCTGCGCGATGATCAGGTTCGCGACATTGTCGTCGATAGGAGTACCAAGAAAAATAATGTTATCCCGCAGCAGGCGGGAATAAATATCGTAGGCCCGCTCGCCCCTGCTGGTCTGCTCAATCACCATGGGCACAAGCATTGTTTCCAGCTCCTTCAGCTTCCCCGCCCACACCTCTTCCCTGAGGATCGAGAGGGAAAGTGGAATGCAGACCGCCCTATGCGGATCTGCGGTAAAGAGAATCTAAGGTCTTCTCATTGCGGAGGCGATGCCGAATTCTATCCAGCCCACCATCCTTCGTCAAACGATCGCGGACCTGCTCAACCGTTTGCTTCGACTGACTGGCCAGCGCTTCCAGTTCGCGGTCAAATTCCTCGTCGCTGACCTCTATCTTTTCTTCGTCAGCAATCTGCTCCAGGATTAGCGACGCCTTCACCTCGCGCAATGCCGCGTCCCGCTGGCCAAGGCGAAGGCGGCCGAAGTCCATGCGCTTCATGTCTTCGGTTTTCATACCTTGCGCAGCCAGGGCTCGCAACCCGCGCTCAAGCCGAAGATCGATCTGTTCATTCAACATCGCTTCCGGGATGGGGAAGTCGTTGCGCTTCACCAATTCCTCCACCAGATTGTCTTTCCCCTGGTGCTGCGCTTCGTGTTCCCTCTCCGCCTTCATGTTTTCCCGCAGACGGTTGCGCAGGTCGTCAACGGTATTCAACTCGGCGCCCAGTTCCTTGGCAAAGTCGTCGGTCAACTCCGGAATACTACGGGTCTTCACACCCTTGACGGTTACCTCGTAGGTCATGGATGTGCCGGCGAGCCGCTTGTCGGCGAAGTCGTCCGCGTACTTAACATCGAAGGTGAGTTGGTCGCCAGACTTGGCCCCGCGCAGGTTCGCAGAGAACTCCGGAATCGTGTTCTCACCGCCAATCTCAACCATGATCTCGTCGACTTCCACCGGCTTGGACTCGGCCGAGCTTTCCTTTGGAGTGCCCTTGAAACTGACTACCGCGAAGTCGCCATCGGTCAATGGTCGGTCGTCCTCGACGGCGCTATAGGCGGCATGCTGCTGGCGCAGATTGTTGAGTGCGTTGTCCACATCCTCGTCGGTGACATTCGTGTCCAAGGTGGTCACGCGGATGTCGTCATAGGGAGCGAGCTTGATCTCCGGCAGAATCTCAAATGAAGCCTTGAACCTCAGAGGCTCGCCTTCGTGGATCTGCAGGTCGGTGACTCGAGGCTGCGACACCGGCGACAGGTGTTGCTTCTTGGCTTCTTCGCGGAAATAGCGCGGCACCAGCGCCTCAACCACTTCGCTCTTGATGTCCTCGGCAAAGCGTTGGCGCACGATGGAGGCCGGGACCTTGCCCTTGCGAAAGCCGGGGATGCGCGCCAGCTTCTGATAGCGGCCTACCAAATTATCGGTTTCGGTTTTTACGACCTCGGCGGGAACCTCGACTGTGAGTTCGCGCTGACACGGGTTTGGTTGATCGGAAGAGCTGGTTTCGGGTGGTGTGGCTTCAATCGTCAATGAATTGCCTTCACAACTTGAATGTGGCCTGTACGACGCTGGCGTGCGCTTTGGGGTGCGCGCACCGGCGCAATGGTGAAAGTTTCGCAGCGGCGGGCATGGGCTTTCAGCCAATCGCCTCAACCTTAAGTTTATGAGAGCGGTGCGGAGCGGTCAAACGACGCCGACGCTGGCGGGTAACCTGCTCCAGGTGACGAAAGGTTAGAAAGCTATGAGCGGCGTGTCTTCCGGGACGTCGCACGCTTGAGGGTGGCTTCTCTGACCGGCTTTTTCCTGGCTCGCGTAATGCGACGCCCCGTCGCCGGTTCAGCCGTTACGCTCTCGATCTCCAGCAACGAGGCCGGTTTGTCGGACAGCTCCGCCAGGTACTTGTCCTTACACTCAAGACTGCAGAAATGAACCGCGAGGGGTAACACTGCACGCTCGTAGCGCCACGCAGGATCAATAACGATCTCTCGGCGAGCGGCGTGAGTACCGACGTTTTCGGCCGCTAGGCCAGTTACCTAGGTTTCTCCCGCTTGCCTGAAGTTCGCACAGTAATCACACACGAATTGCAGCATAAGAATTTGGAGGGTGGAAAATGAGCAGATGTTGTTCCGGACGATGGCGCTGGATCGTTATTCTCCGCAGGACGACGATACCGCGTTCAGTGATGGCGGCAAATTCTGTGCCTCGATTCCGCCGCCGGATTGTGGGACGACATCCAGCAGCTCGAAGGAGCGCAGTTGCGTCACCTCAATCCAAGTCTTGTTCCAGCGCTGCACAACGCATTTATCGATGCGGGTGCCTGGCGGCGGAAATCCGAAACCGTCGTAAAACTTCAGGATGTCCTGACGCAGGGCATCATCCATGTTTTCGAAGTGATCGGCGGCCAGTTGGTCGAGCAGTTCGCGGTACGTCGCGTCGGCCAATGGATATTCGCCACGCTTTGTCGGCTTGCCGGTGTCCAGATCGATGTCCGGCGTCTGCAGGTTTTTGTTCTTGACCTCTTGCAGAGCCTTGCCGTACTGGTCGACGGTTTGATTGACGCTCTTAAAATAAAGGTCCTCAGTCTTGGTCGTAGGCTCCTTGAAATCGATGTCTCGGAGCGGCCCAACCTTGGGCGTGACTTTGAAGATGACGGCCATCACATGGGCTCCCGGCCCGGGTTTTTGAAACCCCGCTCCCCACGACTTCTGATAGTCGGCCTTCGACAGGCGATAGAGAAAACGTTGCCGGTTGAAGTTGGGGATCTCCTTCTGTAACTCGTCGCCTTTGACCAGCAGGGCAACCTTCGTCATTTCCGGAATGATCCCGCTCACGCTGCGCCGATACGTATTGATGGCGAGCTGTTCGTTAGGCATCACACTGCTGAGCTTAACGCCATAAGTGTCGAGGAAGGCCCGTTCCAGCAGCGGTTGCGAAACCTCAAAGCCAATGAAGTTGTGAAAATCCTCGGGAGCGTAGCGGCCCTTGGCGACCTGCAGAACGTCGAAGCCAAACTCGGTGCGAATGTGCGCCTTGTGGTCCACATCGTACGGAACCTCAGGCCCGTACAACCTCGCCAAGGGCGGATACTCAATACCGACGGACTCGTTGATATAAGGGTGACCATTGATGTCGGCTACGTAGTGCGACAACGCCCCCAGTGCGAAGGCGTACTCGTTCAGGTCCTGCGAGTCTTCGATCAGCGTACGCACGAACGCTCCCGCGCGAACGTAGTGGGTCAGATCGCTGAAGACGTGGTTGCCAAAGGGGTAGTAGCCGATGTCCTGGATGACACTGCCGCCGTAGGCATAGGCATGTGCGGTTTTCAGCTCATCGGGCGTGGCGTTGGGAAAGCGTGCCAGCAGAAGAGGCTTGATCTGCTGGTCCCACAGCAGATCGATAATCTCTTCATGCGTCAATACCGAGTAGGCCGAACACAAGCACGCGCCCGTGACCACGCATATCAAGAGCAGCCGGCAGAAGATTACAGCCCATCGACACAGGACGCGGGCTTTCATTGGCATTCTGACGTCTTCAGATGCGGCCGATAAGCAAAAGAACCACAAGAATTACTAACACCAATCCCAGTCCGCCTGAGGGATAGTAGCCCCATCCGCGGCTGTAGGGCCACGAAGGATACGAGCCTACCGACAGCACTAGCAGAATCACCAACAGAATGATCAACATAGGTTTTCCTTCTTCTCACCTGCTCTGCGTCGCACGTTTGCAGAGCCTCAGATGCTGATTAGAAGCTATTGTGATTCAGAAGGATGTCTTCTACGTTGATTCCGATGATCACGAGCCGTCGAGCTTGGAGTGCAATGCTTTCAGATAATTGTCGATGGTTGCTGTGTAGCCTTGCACGTAGCGGGAAACAAACCGAAAGACAGGATTGGAGACTTCGCCATTCTCAGTGATGGTCAAGGTTGAGCCGTCACTCGTGGGTGCGATCTCATAGGTCCAGCTGCCGCCAAACGGCAGATGTGGATCTGCAATGCGAGTGACGAGCTTCCGTGGCGGGTCGGACTCGACTGCTTCGTATGTGATCTTCTGTCCATGACTTCCGTATTCGATCCACTTGCGTTGTCCCTCATTAGAAGAAAGCACTTCAAATTTTTGTACTTCCGGCCGCCAGGTCGGCGGCCCGGCAATTACGTCCCAAACTTGTTGCGGTGTTTGCCGGAACGTTGTAGTCCGAGTTGCCGTATGTTTCACCGGCAACTGGGAGCCGAGCAAAGCGACGATGGCGACTGCAAGACCCAGCACGAGCAAGATTGCGACGATTGACTTCAACATGAAGTGAAGACTCCAACGGAGATGTGATGACTCCGACGCCGCAGTCTAGCCCGAAGATGCGCCTTCGGCAAGGGAGGTTATATGCGTCCGGCCTGTGCGCCGCCGCTACAATGGCAAAGATGCCTTCCGCCCTGACTGTTCTCAATCATGAAGTGGTGAATTGTGCGCGTTGTCCCCGGCTGGTAGCTTATCGCGAGCAGGTAGGCCGCGAAAAGCGGCGTGCGTATCGCGACCACGAATACTGGGCGCGTCCGGTCCCCGGCTTCGGCGATCCGCATGCGCGTGTTCTCGTACTCGGACTGGCGCCGGGCGCCCACGGCTCCAACCGCACCGGCAGGCCGTTCACCGGAGACGCGTCGGGAAAGTTCATGTATCCCATCCTGTACAAGGTAGGTTTCGCGTCGCAGCCCAACGCCGATCATCGCGACGATGGATTGAAGCTGCTCGACTGCTACATCACAGCTGCAGTGCGTTGCGCTCCACCTGACAACAAGCCCCTACCCTCCGAGCTCGCCAATTGTGCGCCGTTTCTCGATCGCGAGCTGGCAATTCTGAAAAACTTGAAGGTGGTAGTCGCGCTGGGCAAGATCGGCTTCGATGCGTATTTGAATTACTTGAAGCGCAACAGCGTGATTCAGAACAGGGCGGGCTACGCATTCGCCCACGCCGCAAGCTACTCAATGCCGAACGGGGTCGTGCTGCTGGCGTCGTATCACCCTTCGAACCAGAACACCGCGACGGGAAAGCTGACAGCCCCGATGTTCGAGCAAGTGTTTCGTGAGGCGAAGAAGATCGCCGCAGGCAAGTAATCTATATTGATGTTGGTTGACAACTGGAGGCCGCAGTGTCACGATTCGCACGCGGACTACCAGTTATGGATTTCGCAAAGGATGGGACGAATGGGAAGAAGAATGTTTCGAACTCTGATGGTTGGGCTGTGCCTGCTGGCTTTCGCGGCAGTCAACGCCAGCGCCGCCACCAGCCGCTCCGCCGTGGGAACTTGGAAGCTGGATGTTTCTAAGTCATCGTATGGCAACATGCCAGCGCCGAAGTTCGAGAAGCTAGTCGTCATGACTGATAAGCCCGACGCGGTGAAGTGGACTCTGACCGGCGCCTCCGGCGAGGGCAAAACTTATGTTTCCATGTACGGCGGACCGATCGACGGCAAAGATCGTCCTTTCGGTAACAGCGCAGTAGGTAACAATATCGCCTACTCCAGGACGGCGTCTGGCGTCGAATGGACGGTTAAAAGTAAGAGCGGGGCCGTTATTGAAACAGGGAGCAGTCAGCTTTCAGCAGACGGGAATACGCTGACCTTGAAGGGAACCACACAAGGCTCTAACGGGAAGGCGAACTTTGTCTCAGTATTTGAGCGGGTGCAGTAGAGGGAACCGCGAGCGCAATGCGCCGCAACTCTAGGCTGGCGCCAGTTCGTTGATCCTGGCTGCCATTTTGATGTCGCGTTGCGTTACTCCCCCGGAGTCATGAGAAACCAGAGTCAGCGTTACCTTGTTGTAATTGATCAGGATGTCGGGATGATGGTTCACGGCTTCGGCGGCTTCCGCCATATGGTTCACGAATTCCATGGCTTGAGCGAAACTTGTGAACTGGAAGACCCGCTCGATGGTCTTGCCGTTCGTCTTCCAGCCGGGGAGTTGCTGCAGCGCCTGTTGGATTTGGGCGTCGGACAGAACTGTGCTCATCTTGAATTCCCTGGTGGCTTTGGTGGCTTATTTTTTCCAATCTCGTTTCTCAGTTCCTGCCAGACGCGCTCGGATACCCCAAGGAACACCTTCACAATCTCTGGGTCGAACTGTTTGCCGGCGTGGCGTTCGATCTCGCGCCTTCCGGCGGAAATAGATTGAGCGGCGCGGTAAGGGCGATCGGAAGTGATCGCGTCGAACGTATCGGCGACCGCGAATATCCGCGCTCCCAGCGGAATTTGATCGCCCTCGAGGCCGCGGGGATAGCCGCTGCCATCGAAGCGTTCCTGGTGTGAATATACGATGTCGGCCGCCTCTCGTAAGAACGGTATTTTGCTCAGCATTTGATACCCGAGAAAGGCGTGTTGGCGCATAATCGCCTGTTCGTCCGCAGTGAGACGCCCGGGCTTACGCAAAATCGCATCGGGGATTGCCATCTTGCCCACGTCATGCAGGAAAGCGCCGCGAGCGATTATGCGCACACGGTCTTGCGGCATTTCCATCGCGCGCGCAATGGCGATTGTGAAGGCGGTCACCCGCTTGGAGTGACCTTCCGTTTCGGCGTCCTTCAGGTCCAGCGCGTCGCCCAGTGCCTCCAGCGTGATGTCGTACGAGCGCTCAAGATCAGCGAGGGCCTTACGCAGCATCTCAGTGCGGGCGGAGACCAGAGACTCCAAGTTGGTCTGATAAGTCTGGTTCTCCAGTCGCAGGCGGCGAGTCTCCAAGGCCCGGCGCACCATCGCCAGCAACTGCTCCCTTTCGAAAGGTTTCAGGAGGTAGTCATAGGCCCCGTTCCGGATCGCGGCGAGGGCCACGGAAATGTCATGGACCGCTGTCACCATCACCACTGGGATGTCCGGGTTGATCTCCTTCATCTTGGAAAGCAGAGTCAATCCATCCACGCCTTCCATGATCAAATCGGACAACACAATGGATATATTCTCGTTGGAACGGAGCACCGCTAGCGCATCGTGAGCCGACGCCACGGGACGGCATTCGAATCCAGCTTGGAGCAGGATCGAACACATTACATCGCGAACCGGCGTCTCATCATCCACTACCAATATGCGCTGATCACCCATAGCGACGAAAAGTACAGCTCCTCTAGAGCTAACGCTGGCTCGATTGTATTGTCGCCAGGACTTAGGAACACAACTTTATCCCAACAATTTACGTTTTAGAAATCCGATCCGTTCCCAGCTGCGCGAGCCGGGGCAGGAACGAATGGTATCGAAATACCAACTTGCGGTATCTTGGCATCCAAAACGACCCCCGTTGGCTCACGGAGCAGCTATCTCACCTCCATAAATACAGGGAAACTGGGGGTTTGTTTTCAATCATTTACAGGAATGGCTCTTGTTTCACGATTCTCGAGCGCAGTTGGGTGGACGATTGCTTAGTTCTAAAGTGTCACCGAGTTGAGTGGGCATCAACCGGTGCCGCGACCGAATTCCAAGGAGACATCAATGAGCCTCAGCATCGGTGAAGCGAACAATGTTGGTTTTGCACAGTACTTGCCGGCCGTACTCGAGCTCCGAGTGGAAAGCTATCGCAAGATCTACGAGCTAAACCGCCATCGCGTGTATTCCTTAGCGTTCTGGATGACGGATAATGAACTGACAGCCGAACAACTAATGATTCAGAGCTTTCGCCGTGCCTTCGCCGGAAATGAAGAACCCTCCGCCGCCGATGTCGACCGGGCCCTGGTCTCCGAATTGCGCGAATACCTGCCGCTGGGAAGTCTGACCTTGAACTGCGCACCCTGTGATCGCGTTCTATCCGTCCGCCGCAATACTCTGCGTGTGGAACTGGAACGAGCCGTAGTGCAATTGCCGCCCACCGAAAAGATGATTTTCCTGATGCACGATGTGGAAGGCTACGATCATGCGCGCATCGCGGATCACTTGAACGTTTCCGAAGACGACTCGTGCCGCGCGCTACACCAGGCCCGGCTCCGCTTGCGCGAGCTGCTGGCAAGAAATTAAGTTCCCACCCTCGACCGCATCTCACTCTTTTCTCTCCTGAATTTGTGCGCCCCTCGCGAGAGGGGCTTTTTTCTGGCGGCCACTGGCACTCAGCACCTAGCATTCAGTATCCAAGACTCAGCCCTTAGCGGGGTGCTTACGGTTCTGCCAACTGCCAACGCCTAGCTCTTCTCCGGCCCTTCGTCCGCGCTTTCCAGTTCCTCTTCCTCCTCAAGCTTCAGTGGACGCAGCAGCGGAAACAAGATCACATCGCGAATGGAACGCGAGTCGGTCAGCAGCATCGTCAATCGGTCGATGCCGACGCCTTCGCCAGCCGTAGGCGGCAATCCATACGACAGCGCGCGAATGTAGTCCTCATCCATCTGATGAGCTTCTTCATCGCCGCGGGCGCGCTCGCCCAGTTGCCCCTCGAACCGTCGCCGCTGCTCCTCGGGGTCGTTCAGCTCACTGAAGGCGTTGCCAATCTCCAGGCCACCGGCAAAGATTTCGAAGCGCTCTACCCATTCGGCGTTCTCTTCCGGCTCGCGCTTGTTCTTCGATAACGGAGAGATCGCCAGCGGAAAATCGTAGATAAACGTGGGTTGGATGAGGTGCGGCTCGGCAACAAACTCGAAGATCTCGGCGATGGTCTTACCATTCGGGGCGGTCGGATCGTACGGGATATGCGGATTTGCCGCGTTGAAGCGGCGCACCATGCCGGCAATTTGCTCTGAACTGGAGAAGTCACCCATCTGTGGCTTGTCGCCTGCATTCTCCGGCCAGAAATTGATGATGGCTTCACGCATGGAGAGCCGCTGCACGTTGCCGAAGTCGATCTCATGATCATTGAAATGCGCGACAGTCGAACCGTTAACATCGCGCGCCACCTGGGCCAGCATCTCCGCCGTGAAGTCCATCATGTCGCGATAATCCGCGTAGGCCATGTAGAACTCCAGCATGGTGAACTCTGGATTGTGCTGCGTCGAGATACCCTCGTTGCGGAAGTTACGGTTGATCTCGTAGACGCGGTCCATCCCGCCGACGACCAGCCGCTTCAGGTAGAGCTCGGGCGCGATGCGCAGGTACAGGTCGATGTCTAGCGCGTTGTGATGGGTGGTGAACGGCTTGGCTACGGCGCCGCCGGCGATGGGGTGCATCATCGGCGTCTCGACTTCGACGAAGCCGTTCGCGTCCAGGAAGCGCCGCATCGATTGCACCACCTTCGCACGCTTGGTGAATACCTCGCGCACTTCGGGGTTCATGGTGAGATCGACATAGCGCCGGCGGTAGCGCGTCTCTACATCCTGCAGCCCGTGCCACTTCTCCGGCAGCGGAAGCAGGTCTTTCACCAGGAACGTGATCTCATCGACGTGAATCGTCAGCTCGTTGGTGCGCGTCCGGAACAGATAGCCTTTCACGCCGATGTAGTCGCCGATGTCGAGCAGCTTGTATAGTTGAAAGCCCTGCTCACCAACTGAGTCGAGGCGAACGTAAATCTGCAGGCGATTACTGCCCTGCTGCAGATGAGCGAAGCCGGCCTTGCCTTGCACGCGAATGGACATCAGCCGCCCGGCAACACTGACGTTGACCCGCGGCGACTCCAGTTCCTCGGCCGTCTTGGGAGAAAACTCCTCGACGATTTGCGGGATTAGGTGCGTGGTCTCGTAGCGATAGGGGTATGCCTGCTGCCCCAGCGCCTCGATCTGCTTCAGCTTGTCTTTGCGTAGCTCGTAGATTTTCTGATCAAGTGCCACAGTGATTCCTGATGCCCAGCATACAGCCGGGCGGAGGATGGGAAACGTTGATTATAGAGGGTAAGGGCGGAGCGCGATGGAGAACGCTGAGGCCGCCCAGTATAATTCCCTCGCGCCATACAACCTCAACCAGCGGAGTCTCTATCCATGCCTGCAATCGAGCACGCAGCGACTGCAATCCACTTCGAAGGCGTCAGCCCGATTTTCACAGTGAAGAATATCGCCGCCAGCCTTGACTATTACGTGAAGGTTCTCGGCTTCAAAGTTGACTGGGGTGGGGCTACCAGCTTTGCATCGGTCTCCCGAGGCGGTTGCCACATCATGCTATGCGAAGGCGACCAAGGACATCCCGGCTCCTGGGTCTGGATCGGCGTCGGAGACGCCGCAAAGGTCTTCGAACAATACAAAGCCAGCGGCGCGATGATCCGCCATCCGCCGACCAACTACGAATGGGCCTACGAGATGCAGGTCGAGGATCCGGACGGCAACGTGCTTCGCCTTGGCTCGGATCCGAAAGAGGGCGAGCCCACTGGACTGTGGCTCGACATGCATGGCATGTACTGGGAGAGGTTACCTGACGGCGGGTGGAAGCGGACAGCAGCGAGAGCTAGATAGTTACAGAGAACGTGCCCCTGCTTTGAGTCCGCCTCACTCGTCGACGGCAAAGGATAGGCCAATGACGGATCTGAATCCGCAAGCCGAACAGATGGCCGACGAATCGATGGTGCGCGGCCTGGATGCGCAGGCGCGCGCGATTTGGCCGCAGGAAGCGCAACTGCTTCGCCACTACGCGCTGCCTGACGAGGCTCGCATCCTTGATGCTGGCTGCGGCACCGGCGAAGGGTCGTCGCGGCTGGCGGAGCTTTTTCCCCGCGCCCGCGTGCTGGGCGTGGACATTATCGACGATCACCTGGCACTGGCGCGCTCGCGTTACGCTCGGCTGGCGCCTCGCCTCACCTTCGAGCATCAGAGCATCTTTGAGCTCGAAGTGGCGGATGGCAGCTTCGATCTCACCGCATGCCGTCACGTAATGCATGCCATTCCGCATGCCGATCGAGTGATTGCCGAACTGGCGCGCGTTACCCGCCCGGAAGGGTACCTGCACCTGATTCCCGAGGACTATGGGATGCTGCACTTCCAGCGTGGCGCGCTTGATCCGCGCGATTTCTGGCATGTGGGGCCGGCAAGCTTCGGAGCTGCGATCGGCACTGACATGTTCATTGGGCGCAACGCCTTCAGTATTTTGGCGGCGATGCACATGGACGCGATCACGGTGGACTATGTCGTGGTGGACACGCTACGCGTGCCGCGCGAGACCTTCGCGGCGATCATCACCGCGTGGCGAGATGGATATTGCGAGTCTATTGGCGAAATAACCCCCATTACCGCGGAATCGGCCCGGGCGTACTTCGATCAGATGACCGCTAACATTCGCGATCCGCTCGGCTACGCAGTATGGATGGTTCCGGTGGTAAGCGCTCGGGTGCCGAAAACGTAAACGCCTTGCCGACCACTAGAGATAGCTGAGCCAAGGGTCGCTGCGGCGCTGTTTCACCGCGGCAAACCAGCGGCACAGCGGATACAGCGTTACCACAACAATCCCCCAGACCAGATAGATCGCCGGCAGCGAGAGTCCCCATCCCGGCGGCGTGGAAATAGGAGTGCTGCTCATGTCGGGCGACTGGAACATCCAGTAGATGTGGCCGTAACGTGCGTAGCAGACCATGACCGCGATGAGATGGATCAGCGGGATGTGCAGCAGATAGTAGAAGAGCGGCACCCTCCCGATGGTGAGTATCGGACGCAGCAGTTGCGGCGAGCGGTCGTTCAAAGCCCATAAGGCAAGCATCGCCGGGCCGAGCGTCATCAGCAGAAATAGAAGCGATGGCGGTTGCTTCGTGGTGTTGAGGAACGAGACCAGGGTCATGCCGGCTGATTTTTGCACGCTCCAGCGATTCGGGTCGCCGTAAGCGTTGATCGCACGCAAGACTACAAATGCTGCGCTCAAGGCAATACCGAGGCGCAGAAGAAATTTCCTGCGGCGATCCGCAGGCCAACCATAGATTCGTCCCAGACCATATCCCACCGCAGTGATGCCGATCCACGGAATCAGCGGGTAAGCAAGGAAGACAACATGCTGCGGAGTCGCCAGGAGGACGCTTTGTCGGTGCAGTATGATCCACAGCGGGTTGTCGGATCGGATGGAATCGAACAGATTGTGGCCGCAGATCATGACCACACCGACCGTTGTTACGGCCCAGTCCGGCAGGTAAACGAGCGCGGCGAGCGCAATCATCGCCCAGCCCAGTCCCCACAGGATTAACAGTAGTGTGACGCGATAGTCGAAGTTGAACTGCAGACCGAGACAGCGCTCCGGCACCACCTCCAGAAAGATGAGCCACACGCCGCGGGTCCACAGGAAGTGCGACAGCTCCCGCTTGGTCTTGCGGCTGAGCGACAAGTACGCCCCCGTTCCCGTAAGCAGAAAGAAAACCGGCGCGCAGAAATGCGTGATCCAGCGGGTGAAGAAGAGGGGAACCGTGGTGGTGGCGAGGTTCGTGGGGCTGACAGGCACGCCCAGGAAGTCGCGCACGTGATCGAGCGCCATCAAAACCATGACCAGGCCGCGCAAAATATCGACCGACTCGATGCGGGCGCGTTTGCCGGCGGCGACTTCCGTTGCTGTGGACATCCGAGAGCGCCAGTGTAGCAAAAAGACGTCAGAAGCCATTGCCGCTTTCGGACTTCGCTTCGGGCGCTGTCACGGATTCCACTATCTACTTGACCGAAATTACCCCGTATGTTGGCCGGTGCGCATTTGATTGGAGTTGTCGCAGGTGGCGTCATGGAGCGCCAAACCCAGCGCGGGCCGTGCTGGGATCGTCAGTTCTTCCGTCGATGGATCACTCACCATCGTGCGCAAAAGCCCGTCACTACAGAACCACCAGCCCTGGAAAACTTGTTCCTTGCTGTAACTGACGCGCAATGGCTGCCAAATCAGGCCCCCACGCGGCACCGCGAGGAAATTCTCGTCAGCTGGAAGCTGAACATGATTCAGGCCTGCAATGCAGAAATCATCCAGCGTCACCGAAACACACCGCGTGTCGCTTCGCAGGCCGGTGCGGAGCGCTTTAAGCGCGCTTTCCTTAGCGCTCCAGATCAGGGCGATCAAAGCGAATTGGACTGGCTCGGGTGCTTGCCAGGTCATCGCCTGTTCTTCCGCGGTGAAGTAGTCGGCGACAAACGCGTCGCTGCGCGGCTCGACAACTTCTACGTCGCAGCCGAGCATTGCATCCGGTTCTCCGACAGCACAGGCCGCTATCCCACCACGATGGCTGAGCGAGATGGAGACGTTTCCGGGAGCCTCGTCAATAAAGACCTCCGGTGCCCCGGAAGTAGCCGGCCGTATTTGGATCGTTGCTAGAATTTCGAGATCGTGCGCCAGATGTAAGTAATCGGCAACTGCGTGTTTCGCGGTCCATCGCCCCAGTCGCCAATCGGCTCGCCGTTTTGGAAATCGCAAAGTGCTGAGATGCGAGGTTTCCCAGGCGTTGAACCAATCGTCTTCCGCGCGCACATCCGCCAGCGACTGTTCGAACCAATGTACCTTCATCAATCCGCCTGTAGAACCGGAACCCGCGTCTCGAGGAGATTCGCGCTTGAGACCATCTTCTTCACAGACCGCGACGCCTCTTCCTTAGCGATGCCACGCGCAATCGCTTCGATTAGATACGGCCGAAGCTCTCGCGGCGGAATGATTCTGTGCAGCGCTCCCACTTCCAGAGCGCGATGTACGCTGTGGATGCGATCGAACTCGGCTGCCATCTCGCCCAGCTTCTCGGAATGCACAACCTGGAAGAGTTCATTCCACTCCGTCCGCAGCCGGTTCTTCTCCGCGCCTTCGGCTTGCGCAATAGCTTGAGATAGCTTCTCCATTCGCGGATCCTTCCGGGCTCTGCCATCGACCTCGCCGGCGAAGACCACGGCAGCAGCCGGAGCACCTCCAATTACCGACGCGTAGGTTCCTTCCAGCGCGATGACTTCCAGTTGCTCATTGAGAGCACGCGAGAAGACCACATAGGCTCCGCCGTGATAACGCGAGACCACGCAAAACACCATCGGTCCCTTGAAGTTCACCACCGCTCGGCCAATCTCCGCGCCATATTCCAGTTGCAGGCGGCGCATGGATTCTGGCGAGCCGTCGAAGCCGGACAGGTTGGCGAGCACGACAACCGGCCGGTTGTTGCTGGCTGAATTGATGGCGCGCGCCACCTTCTTGGAAGAGAGTGGAAACAGCGTGCCGGCCGTCCAGTAATCGGGGCCGTCGGCGGGAACGAACCCGAAGCGCGGTACCGGTTTCGATTCGATGCCCAGCAGGCATACCGGATAGCCGCCCAGATGGGCATCCCACACCACGGCGGTTTCGGCGGATCGCATGCCTGGCCAACGCTCCAGCGGCGTATGGTCCTGATCCGCAACCGCCATCATCACGCTGCGGATTTCGAATGCATTCTTCCGGCCGGCGTTGGTCTCGTCTGAGAAGATCTCGCCAATGCGTGTGAAACCCTCGTCGTTGCCGTCTCCATGCGGGTACAGTTGCACATCGCGACCGGGGGGATCGCTGGTCGGAGCCCGCCGCGGGAAGCGCTCACCCGGCATTACGTAGGTGTGCTCGTAATGTTGCAGCAGGATTTGGCAGGCCTCGTCGATGTCGCGGGCAAAATATTGCGCCTGCCCATTGAAGCCCATGATGCGATCGTAGCCGCCGATACCCTGGTTGTCTTCCGCCGAGACGCTGCCGGAATAATCCAGAGCCTTTTTGCCCGTCAGCACCATTGCCCCCCTGGGGGTCATGATCAGGATGCCGCGGGTGTGCATCAGCATGGTCGCCTCAGCATTCCAGTACGGCTGCGCGCCCACGTTGATCCCGTTTACGATCAGGTTGATTTCGCCTCCAGCCTGGGTGAAGTCGACGATCGCGCGCAGGACACGGGCGATCCAGTCCATGTTCTCCACGCCGCTGTTCATTGAGATCTTCGCGCCGGCCGACAACGTAAACCACTCCAATGGAACCTGCATGGCTTGAGCTAACTTCAAAGCCGCCAGAATGCGCGCGCATTCCGGCTCGGCGAGCGCGCCCAGATCTTTGCTGGGATCGCCCAGGAGCACGACCCGTTTCATCCCTTCGGGATACTTGTCAGTAAAGTTGCGGAGGACGCCGGCGATGATATTGGCTGTGTTCTGGCCATAGGGACGATGAACCGGGATCAGCCGTCCCTCGGCATCAAGATCATGCTCAACGAACTCGCCGGGCGGGAAGTCGGCTCGCGTGTCGTTGGGCGATGACGTGAGCATCCTCACGATCTCGAAGGGATACAGCAGCCCCCGCTGACGCATCTTAACGACTTTCTGATCGTAAGTGGTCAAGGGCTTCATTGGTTGCAGCTTGCTAGCCGGCCGGAACGTTATGAGCATTCCTGCCTCGCCCGGGGCGGAGATACGCATCACGGTATCCCTCAGTTCTCCCGTTCGCGGATTAGGGATACGCATGCGAACCACCACCTGCTCTAAACCCACGCCGTCCGCCAGGGGCGCCAAGCGGTGCACGATGTCGTTGACTTCCTCGGGTCTTAGGTTGAGGGTCGGCCAGACATAAAGAAAGATGCGATTCCAGTACAACCGTTCGCGGGGCGTACGCTTCATCTGAAATTGCCGTATGGCTGCGATAGCCTCGGTGAACATCCGTTCGAGATATGGAAGTTGAACGATTCTTCGCCATTTATCCCGCACGGGTGTCAGATCTCGCACCTCCGCCACGGCAAACAGACGTTCATCCTTCGGATTGCCGTTAGCCACAGCGTGAAGCAGGTAGACATCCTCCACCGACGGCAGACGGTCGATCTTGAAGTTCGCCAAACGCCATAGGTGCAGACGTTCGCCCATCATGGGATGAACGCCACGGAAGAGTTCCACCTCTTTGTAGCCGTCCCCAAAAGGCTCGTACGTAAAATGCTGCATAGCGCCCATGCCGGGATCGCCGGCAGCGCCCGAGACCGCCACCACCACGCGACGAATCGTGCGGGGAAATGCAGCCGAACTAATAACGGAACTAACCTCAGTCTGTGTGCGCTCCGCTTCGGACAGAGAATCCTGCTTCCAGGTGAAAAAATCAAGCACGATGTCTTCGTCCGGCGGTACCTCAACGAGGAACGGAAACAATGCGCGCATGGTTTCATCGAGCAGCGGGTACTCTGCGTACGCCATGAAAACATGAAGCCGCCGATGGTCCTCTTCGTACTGCGCGGTTGCGAAACAATGTCCGTTGACGAATAAAGTACGAAAGTTGGTCAGCCGCCGCAGGTAATAACGGGAGGTCACGGCCTCCATCATGATCTGCCGCAGACCGGGGGATGCAGTGGGGAACCGTCCCGCCAGCAGGCTGGCAAGAGGTTGCGGACAGTCGACCAAAGCGCGCATTCTCTGGTGCAGGTCCGGAGCGTCAGGATGAGCTGCAAGATAATCCAGATGTTCCTCTATTGACGCGTAGACCTGCTTGCGCGCGTGGGCGAACGACGGCTGTTCGAAGCAGCGATAACGCAGCTCGCGGGCCAGGTCGCTGACACTGGGAAATAACTCACGAGTGATCGAGACCATGCGATCGAGCAGAGTACGCAACGCTTCGTCAGCAGCCCCCAGGTTCGTGGTCAGCCCCGCCAGTCGCCGCTGCAGGACGCATAGTACGGGCGCAATTTGCTGCTCCGCTTTCTGGTGCGACTTGTAGATCCACAGCAGGCACTCTTCAAGTTCAGGAGAGCGATCTAGAGCGGTGATTCCATAGTGGGCTAGCGCTCTTTTCAGTGCTTTGACAAAGTCCGGGGGCAGTCCTTCGCCATGAGTGTCCAGCATGCGCAGATAGGAGAAAAGATAAGCCTCGGTGCTGGGGGCTTCGCTGCCGACCTGCTGGCTCACGATTGGTTTCCTTCGGAACAGCGACCAAAGGTCAACGAAGATATTAAGAATCTCGTCTTCCTGACCGCGTACCTGGTCGTCGTCGCTCTCCGCTCCCGCCAACTGCTTCCATTCGGCGACTAGCCGTGACGTGCGCTCAGGGCTCACATCGAATCCCAGCATTAACTGGCGAAGCTCATCCAGATTCTGCCGCCAGCGCGAGTCAGCGGGTTGCCCATCTTGGTTGGTAGCAAGCGAAGCTCCAAACTTTACTCGCTCAGTCGATTCGGTCGCAGCCTGGGCGGCATCCGGCTCGATCTGCAAGAGCGGATCGCCAGTCGACACCTGCACATTCGGGATCGTCATGACCTGGCGAATTCTTCCCGGGAAGGGTGCGATCACCTGGGTTTCCATCTTCATGGCTTCGAGCACGGCAAGGCGGTCGCCCGTCGAAACCCTATCGCCAGGCTTGACCGCAATCGAAACCACAACCGCAGGCGAGGGCGCTCGTACCACTCCACCGTTGTCGCGATCGATGCGGTGTGAGACACCGTCCATCTCCATGCGGAAGCTTGATCCCTGCTCAACTGCCACCACGTGAAACCTTTGCCCAAAGACAGTCAGCCAACATTCGTAGGGTCCAATCGGCTCTATCTGAGCATCCATGGACGATCCGTCTACCTCAATCCGGTACTGCCGCAGTCCCATGCGGTAAACGTTCATGGAGTACGCGTTATCGCAATAGCGCAACTCCACGGTGTGACCTATCTCACTGCGAACCTGTGGCCTGCCGCGCAGCGCCGAGGCATAAAACTGAGAATGTTCCACCCGAAGCTCAGACTCGTAGGATTTGATTGCCGCCATGACAAGGGCAACGTCAAGGTGCTGGCGGGAAATGTGCTGACCCTTGGTTGCAAGGCGATCCATCCAACCGATATCGACGTTTCCACTCTGCACCTCGTCCCGCCCCAGCAGATCCAGCAAGAATGCACGGTTGCTCACGCCGCCCTTAATTACGACGACGCTTTCATGCAGCACCCGTTGCAGCCGCGCAAGAGCTTCGTGGCGGTTCTGCCCGAAGGCGATGATCTTGGCAATCATCGAATCGAATTCGGCAGGAATGGTGTCACCTTCCTCCACGCCGGTATCGATTCGTACCCCCGGTCCAGTCACCATGCGGAAACGCTCAATCACGCCGGGTGAAGGCGCAAACCCGTTGTTAGGATCCTCCGCGTTCAGCCGCACTTCGATGGCGTGACCAATGGTGGCAGGAGGATCGCCTTCCAGTCGCCCGCCGCGCGCAACATGGATCTGCAGTTTGACCAGATCGAGGCCGGTCGTACACTCTGTGACCGGATGTTCGACCTGCAGGCGCGTGTTCATCTCCATGAAGACGAATCGCTGCTTCTTCGGCTCGTAGAGGAACTCTACGGTGCCCGCATTGTGATACCTGGCCGCCTGACTTAGACGAACCGCTGTCCGGCGTAGCTCCTGATCCTGCTCGTGATTAAGAGCAGGTGAAGGTGCCTCCTCCAGGATTTTTTGCTGACGGCGTTGAATGGTGCAGTCACGGACTCCGGCCGCCCAGGTTGTGCCATAGTGATCGGCGATGATCTGGACCTCAATGTGACGTGCGCCGGTGATTACTTGCTCCAGGAAGACCGTGGGATCGCCGAAGGCCTTGAAGGCTTCGGCGCGAGCGCTTCCGAACGCGGTTTCGAAGTCGCCAGGAGACTGCACGCGTCGAATGCCGTGACCTCCGCCTCCGGCTGTCGCCTTGATGAACACCGGATATCCAAGGCGCTCGGCCTGACGCCACGCCTCACTCAGCGTCTCCACCGGTCCGCCGCTCCAGTCGGCAACCGGTATCTGGGCCTGCTCGGCCAGACGTTTCGATGAGATTTTGTCACCCAGACGCCGCATCACGTCGCCGTCCGGGCCGATGAAGACAATCCCCATTTCGCGGCAGAGGTCGGCAAATTGCGCGTGCTCAGCCACAAAGCCCCATCCCACCCAAACCGCCTCCGCTTGGGCTTTCCTTAAGGCACGCTCCAGGTGGGCGTAATCGACATAACAGCTTTTGAGGTGATTGGTATTGGGATCGGCTATCTGCGGCGGGCCGAGGGATATAGCCTCGTCCGCCTGGCGAACGAACATTGCGTGGCGATCAGGATCGGTGAACAGAGCGATGGTGCGTAACGCGGTGCCGTGCTCCTGATTGAACTCGCGCGCCGCGTGGATAAAGCGCATTGCGGCTTCGCCACGGTTAACAATGGCGACTCGTTCAAATTTCTTTTCCATACTCCACCTTCAACTCGTCAGAACCCGCTGATGGTTATGAAATGACCTCCTGAGGGCACACTGCGTCGTGCAGCGCTTTCAGCGGCTCGGTGTCAACGCTGGAAGGGACCTGCGAAGTGCGATAGCCGTCTAGTTTCAGATAGCGGTTTCCTTCGCCATCCACCACTTCCGCATCGAATGTGCCTTCGGCGGGATGGGGCGTGACCAGTGCGTAGAAAGCGTGATGGTCAGTTAGATCCGGAGTCCCCGACCACGAAACGTCCTGTACCTGCCAGGGCAGACCCATGCGGTTCTGCGCTGCCATCTCCCATAGCCCAGCCGTCTGGAAGCACAGCTCGATCAGCCTGGGACCAAAGACCGTCAGTCCAGCCGATGCCTGGCATTCTTCCGGCAAGTGCGGCATCAACTCGCCGACCATATGTTCTCCGTCCCACCATGCCTTTTCCAGCACCTGGTACGCGGGACCGTGGAAGTAAATGCGATAGATGTGCGCTGCGTCGACAATGGCCTCAGCCGTTAGCCTCGGCTTGCGTCCGGTGACTGCGCCAGGTGTTTGTTGACTCACGCGCACGCGGGCGGTGAAGTGCGTCGTCTCCTGTGGCTCAGTCTGACCGGCAAGCTTTCGACGGCCAAAGAGCCGGCAGTCTGCAATCAGTTTTTCGCCCTGCCCATAGAGGATGGCCTGAATCATCACTGTTCTTGGCTCGTCCTTGTAGAACTTGAACGGTGCCAGGAAATTCACCTCTTCAATCGCTTCAATGTGCCAGCCGGGGTGCAGACACAACGCCGCTTCTGCAAATGCCTCGATGCCCATGACGCCGGGCAGCACGGGAATGCCATCGATTTGATGGTCATAGAGGAACGGCTCCAGCTTGGGATTCAGGGTGGTCTCCATGGTCAGCCCGCTATAGATGCCGACTCCGGTGATTTTGCCGACCATTGGACCCTGGAACTCTCCAGAGGCGGCCAATGCTGCTACGTCGAGCCCCCCCGTTGCGTCCCACTCGTTCAGCAAACTGCCGATGCGCTTTGCGATGAGGACTTCGCCCGTCGTTCCTCCGGCCGTCAGTTCACGGCGGATTACCGGGATAGCGGCCTCGGGCGGCAGCATGTCGATGCCCGCCAGCTCCATCATCTTGGGAATGGAACCGCGCGTGGCCATTCCGATGCCACCCCATGCGGTCCAGTCAATCACGATGCCGCGCGTCTGCGGCCGCGTGGTGCGGAAGCTTGAGGTGTACTTGCAAAGCAGATCGTTGGCCGCGCTGTAGTCGGTTTGGCCGCCGTTTCCGAAGCGACCAGCAACGGAGCTGAACGCGACGGTCGCTCCCAGAGGCATGTCTCCGATCGCGCGCAGCAGGTTGAACCAGCCGTCGGCCTTCACGTCGAACACGAGATCGAATTCGCGCTGGTCCTTGTCCGGCAGGAAGTGACTTCGCTCCAGGCCGGCAGCGTGCAGCAGTACGTCGATACGCCCGCTGCGCTGGCGTACTTGATCGATGACCTTGGTTACGCCGGCAGCGTCGGCGAGGTTGACACTGAAGTAGTGCGGCGTTCCGCCGGCGGCCCGCACGGCATTGATGGCGCTGAGGGCTGCGTGCGCGCGCTCTAGTGCGGCCAATTCCTTTTCTATCAGTGTCGGAGTGGCTCGCTCGCCCCGTGCCTGCATGCGTGCAAACAGATCACGCTTGAGGTTGTCTTTGTCGCTGACAAATCGTGCGAGATCGGGATTGTTGGCATCGGGCTCGGGTACCAAATCGAGCAGATAGAATGTGCCGCCGGAAGCTGCGGCCAAATCTGCCGTGATGGCCGAGACGATGCTTCCTGCCGCTCCCGTGATTACAAAGACGCTGTTTTGATTGAGCGCAAGACCGGGCTGGCCATCGTTTGCTGACTGTTCTTGCAGACCAACCGTCCAGCGGAGGCTGTTCTTGTAGCCGATTTCGACTGCGCCGTTGTCGCGCAGCGTCTCCGCGATCAGGATGGCTGCGATCTCGGAAGCATCGCGATCCGCCACGAAATCGACAGCTTTGACCAGAGCGTCAGGACGCTCGCGTTTGTACGCCTTGGTGAATCCCACGACTGCGCCGCCCATGGGAGCGAACGCACCCGCTGCGTCGTAGCCATGCTGACCCCCAAGGCGAGTTGCTGAGACCAGGAATGTGCCCGAAGCGGCAACCTGATCGTACAGTTTGCGCATGGTGAGGTAGAGCAACTTCACACGCACACGCAACGACTCCTGCCAGTGTGTAGCTTCCATGCCGGAAAGCGGTCCTTCGTTGTCGAGCGCAGGCAGCCAGTAGACGCCCTGCGCTGCACCAGAGGCCAGCCAACTGTCTATCGTGCGCTGCAGAGTGTCCGCATCTGGTGCGCCGGTGATGGACAGGACCTCGACCTCTTTCTCGCGGAGTTGTTTAGCAAGCGATTCTGCTACTCCTCCGGAGTCAGACATGATCACCACGCGGCTTCCGCGGCCGAGTGTCACTCCCGTCGCCTTGCACAATGCGAGCGGCGGCCGGAGGGTCGGCAAAGGTATGCGGCGCGGGATGCTATTCGCCGCGTCGAAGTTGAGGAGCAACGGAGCGGGATTTTCAGTCGCCGCAGCAACGGCTGGGATTGCGTTCGCTCTTGTTGCTTCCGCTGCCTTAGTGCCAGATGCTCCTTTCTGAGCGAACTTGATGACGTGCGCAAGAGTGGGGAAGTCGCGCAGCTTCAGGTTCTCATCGCGCGGTATGTTGTACGCCGCCCGCACCGAGGCAAACATCTCCGCCTGTTTCACGGTGTCGATTCCAAGATCGGCTTCAAGGTCCAGGTCGAGGTCCAGCATCTCCTTGGGATAGCCAGTCTTCTCGGCAACAATTTCCAAGACCCGTTCCTGGATCGCATCGTCCGTCGCGGCCGTGTTGACCGCTGGAGGCGCCGGAGCTGTTGGCGTTGGAACTGATGCAGGCGAAGATGCAGTCTCCGCCTCCTTTGCGATCGGAGGCTGCTGAGCTGCAATCGCAGGCTGCTGGGCTTTGCCGCCAGCCAGATCAGGCCGCATTTCGTAAACGAAGCGGATCACGTGGCCGATGGTCGGGTAGTCGCGTAGTTTGCGGTTCTCGTCACGTGGGATGTTGTAGGCCTCGCGAATTGCCGCGAACATCTCGGCCTGCTTAACGGTGTCGACGCCAAGATCGGCTTCCAGATCGAGATCGAGGTCCAGCATGTCACTGGGATAGCCAGTCTTCTCCACGACCAGCGCCAGGACACGCTCCTTCACCGAGTTGTCCGTTGCGGCAACGGCGACTGGCGGGGGCGCAACCACGGTGGCTGCAGTATTCGTAGTGGCAGCAGGTGCTGACACCTTGACCGGAGCCGCCGGTACGACTGGTGCAGCCGGCTGCTCGGCTTTCGTCGCTGACGCAGTGCCGCCAGCCAGGTCTGGCCGCTTCTCATATACGAATCGGATGACATGAGCCAGTGTGGGGTAATCACGCAGCTTGAGGTTCTCGTCGCGCGGGATGTTGTAGGTCCCGCGGATGGCCGCGAACAACTCCGCCTGTTTGACCGTGTCGACGCCAAGATCAGCTTCCAAGTCGAGTTCCAAGTCCAGCATCTCTTCCGGATAGCCAGTCTTGTCGACCACTAACGCAAGGATGCGCTCCTTGACGGAGTCGTTATTCGCCGCGCCCGCGAGTGACGCCGGAGGAGCAGACACAGCGACCGTTGCGGGCGCAACCGGTGTTGCCACCTCGGGCGAAGTCGGAGGCTGCTCCGTTTTGGCCACGGATGAAGCTGCGCCTGCCAGGTCGGGCCGCTTCTCGTACACGAAGCGGATCACATGCGCAAGAGTGGGATAATCGCGCAGCTTGAGGTTCTCGTCGCGCGGGATGTTGTAGGTCCCGCGGATGGCTGCGAACAACTCCGCCTGCTTGACCGTGTCAACGCCGAGATCGGCTTCCAGATCCAGGTCGAGATCGAGCATTTCTTCCGGATAACCGGTCTTCTCTACGACCAATGCAAGAATACATTCCTTGACGGAACCGTACGGCGTTGTAGCCGCAACTGGCGCTGGAACAGCAGCAACGCTTGCGGTCGCTGCATTCGCGATCGAAGCGCCCGCCACTGGTGTCTGGACTGAAACCCCAGAAGCCGCCGGCACTGCGGCTGCGATTGGCGTTTCTGCTGCCTTCGGCGCTGCCGAAGTTCCGCCAGCCAGATCGGGCCGCTTCTCGTAAACAAAGCGGATCACATGCGCCAGCGTGGGATAGTCGCGCAGCTTGCGGTTCTCGTCACGCGGAATGTTGTACATCTCGCGAATGGCCGCAAAGATTTCCGCCTGCTTGACAGTGTCAACGCCCAGGTCGGCTTCCAGATCGAGGTCGAGATCGAGCATGTCCTGCGGATAGCCTGTCTTCTCCACCGCCAGAGCCAGGATGCGTTCCTTTACTGAACCGCTCGCCGCAGATTTTGCTGCCTCTGGAGGCGGAGGTACAGCGGCCTGAGCTACCGCGACGGGTTGCGTGGGTTCAGGGCGAGTCGGCGGCGGCGCCGGCGTCGTCTCGACGGCCGCAACAGTCACTGGTTTTGCCAGAACTGCAGGGGCTAGTTTCGACGCGGGTGGTATCGGCGGTGCAGGAGTTGGCGACGCAATCGGACGTGAATCTGCAACTGGCGTAGCCACTCGTGCCCATGGCCCTTGATCGCGCACGCGCAGTGTCCGCTTGACAACTTCCAGCGCTGTCGTCGGATATCCGGCGATATGGCTCAGCCAGCCGTTCCATACAGCCGGATCGGCGATGCGGTAGGCATAGCCCAAAGCGTTTGACTGGGCATGAACCTTGTCCTTCGTCGGAATCCAACGCAGCAGCATCATGCTGATCTGCGAACCAAATCCGGCGCCCAGGTGCAGCGCATACTCGATGGGATATGAGCCGCCCTTCGACAGGTTCAACGGACCCAACTCGGGATCGACTTCCTTAAAGTTTGCGACGGGCGGCACCAAACCGGTCTCCAGCGCCTTCACGGCGAGGACGTCTTCGATGCCGGTTGCCATTGCGTGGCCGGTCATTCCTTTGGTGTTGGCGACCACAATCTGGTTCGCGACATCGCCGAAAACGCGACGCAGCGCGTGGACCTCGGCCGAGGCGCTGCCGCCACGTGCCGGGGTGTAAGTCTCGTGGGAAACAAAAACCATCTGCGGTGCGACTTGTTGACGTCTGATGCCACTGCGCGATTCCGCCTGGCTTACCAGGTCTTCCATCACCTGGCCGATGTGCTGCACATCGAGGCGAGTGCCATGGAAAGCGCTGTTGGCAGTGACCGCGCTCAAGACTTCGCAAATCGGCTGAATGCCGCGTTCGCGCGCGGCCTCGGCGCTCTCGACCACCAGAGCTGCTGCGCCCATGCCCATAATCAGGCCGTGGCGCCGGCGATCGAAGGGAATGGCAGCGTCCTCAACCTTTTCGTCGGTGGCTGCCGCTCCGCTGGCCAAGAAGCCAGGGCCGAACCATCCGATCATGTTGTCCGAGGTAACATCGTCAGCTGAGATCACAATCGTGCGGCGGCAACGTCCAGCGCGGATCCAGTCCTCCGCCAGCGACACGCCTTGCGCGGTGGTCGCACAAGCCGCATTGATCTGCGTGTTGGGACCGCGAGCGCCGATGAGCTCGGCGAACTGCGAATGTCCCATCGACAAGACCCGGAGCAGGAAGCGGCGGTCGAAGACGTACGGCTCTTTCTCGAGAGTCTCGCGCAACTCCTCGATACGCCGATCCATTTCCGTCCCTAGAACGGAATGGCCGTTGGCCGCGTTCCTGCGCCAGCTTTCCAGCCTCGCCAATTCTTCGCGGCGAGCGCGGTCCTTGAAATAGCCGGACATGATTTCGGCATAGGAGTCGTAGCCGGGGAAGGCGGAGCCGAAAATCACACCGGTATCGTCGCGCATGGCGTCCGGCAAGCCCCAGCGATCGGGTAACTGCGTACCCTTGGTGGTTGTTTTGTAGCGCATGACCAGCGGGATGCCGGCATCGCGGAGGGCGTCGATTCCGGCGGCAATCGCCAGGCGGGTAACGCGGTCCAAGGCAGCCAGGTGATCGGCGGGGACGCCGAATTCGCTTTCCAGATCGAAGGCGCCACCTCGACCGGCCAGCTTGATCACGTCCGCCACATCTGTTATGGACTCAAATGTGGCTTCTCCCTGATCGCTCTTGACCAGGCGCGTGATGCGTTTGTCCAGCATGGACTGGCGGAACTTCGCGGGGATCTGGGTGATGAACTGGTCGCCGCGCAAAATGCGCGTGACGTTGCTGTCGTCGAAGATGTGCTCGGTTCCGGGCAATCCCAAAGAGGCTCCCGTGATGACGACCGGCTCGCTCTTTGGTGCAGGTTTCTGTCCCTGGTAAATCTCCCAGCTACGATCAAGCACGCCGGCGAAGACCCGCCCAAGTTCGGCGTAGCGGTCGCCGTGGGTCGGCACTACGGTCGCGGCAGACGGGTCGAGCGTGGCTGCCGCAGCAGGCCTTTCAGCCGCGACTGTCTTCAGAGTTTCCAACGGTTGGGCAACAGGGGATACCGTGGCCTGTTTTGCCGGGATCTCGGGCGACTTCTCGGCGACCCTGAGGCCCAACCCCGCCGCGTAGAGTCCACACAATGCCTGGTTGAAGGCGGCGAGATCTTCGAGCTTGGGATGATTGGTGAATAGCGATACCACCTCGCCGTCACTGCCGAGCACATCTTCGGCAAATCCTTGCAAGGCTTTCTTCGGTCCGACTTCGACGAATACGCGCCCTCCCGCGTTGTAGAGCGTCCGCAGACCTTTTATGAATTGCACCGGAGCGGCAACCTGTTTTCCGAGCAGATCGATCATCTTGGGCGCAACGTCAGGTCCGGTCGGATAGAACTCGCCGTCGACGTTAGCCACAATCGGAATGATCGGCGACTGCAGGTGCAGGCGCCCCAGCATTTCCCGCAACGGCACGCTCGCCCCAGCAACGATTGACGTGTGGAAAGCGTGGCTGACCGACAACTCCACCACGTTGTACCCAGCCTGTAAAAAGATCTGCGAAGCCTGCTCAACCGCCTGGCTGGCGCCGCCGATTACCGACTGAGTGTTGCTGTTGACATTAGCGATGACGACGTAGCCGTCGATGGTCTTGAGTATGCGCTCGACTTCAGCAATGGGCGCGAAGACAGCCGCCATCTTGCCTTTGTCGGCAACCGCTACGCTGGCCATCCCGCGGCCTCGTGCACTGACGGCATCCAGGCCGTCTTCGAAAGAGAGCCCGCCGGAGGCTACCAGCGCCGCGTATTCACCCATGCTGTGTCCCATGGTCATGTCGGGCTGAATGCCATAAGCGGCGAGCAGTCGGGTCATGGCGATGTCCGCCGTCAGCACGGCTGGTTGTGTAATCTCGGTCTGACGCAAACTCTCTTCCGATGCCGCCAAGGCCACAGGATCGGTCTGGTCGACGAAGACGAATTCACTGAGGGGCTTGCCCAGCATCAGTGTCATCACGCGATCGGCTTCCGCAAACGTCTCGCCGACAATCGGCTCTAGCTTGCGAATGCCGCGCAGCATGTTCACGTACTGCGAGCCCTGACCCGTGTAGAGGAACGCGACCTTGGGCGCCGGACCATGTCCGCGAAAGATTCCCTGGGCGCGAATCGCCTTCCAGAACGCGGCTTGATTTGCCTGAAACGCTTTGAGCGCGATGCCGCATTTGGTCGCCAGATCGGCGGCGTCGGCGTAGTCGATGGCCAGACGCACGGACGCGCGCAGATCGGACTCTGCCGGCGCGGCTGGGGCCGGAGCGTTACCCGCTTGCGCAGCTTTCTGCACCTCGCGAAGCCGCTCGGCCAATGCAGCATCCGTGTCAGCGCCGATCACCAGCGCTCCGCGTAATGGCGCCTTGTTCACGTTCTGAACGGCAACAGCGGTTGTGACGGGAGCAGCGGTGGCAGTTGGGACAACATTGCTGACTTGCATAGGAACTTCCTTGGTCGCCGAAGGCGGGGTTGCGGGAACAGAAATCGAATGCTTGCCGTTTCCGTTCAGCTTGCCGGGAAGGTGTTCTTCCATCACCATGTGGAAGTTGGTGCCACCGAAACCGAAGGCGCTGACACCGACGCGACGAGGGCCATCGCCCGGAACTGTCCACGGCTGCAACGCAGTGTTGACGTAAAGCGGGGAGTGGGCGAAGTCGATGTCCGGACTGGGATGCTCACAATGCAAGCTGGGCGGCAGTACCTTGTTATGCAGCGCCAGGGCAGCTTTCAACATGCCCGCAGCGCCGGCTGCGCCTTTCAGGTGTCCGATATTCGATTTGACCGATCCCAGCGCAATCGAGTGAGCGGGGAGATTGTTACTGCCCAGCACATCCACCATGCTCTGCGCTTCGACGACATCTCCCACGCGGGTCGAGGTGCCATGGCCTTCAATCAACGTCGCCGTAGCGGGCGACAAGCCAGCATTCTGCCAGGCACGCTCAATACAGAACTTCTGACCGATAGGATTGGGCGCAGTGATGCCCTTACCTTTGCCGTCGCTTGATCCACCAATGCCGCGCAGCACAGCGTAAATTTTGTCCTGGTCGCGCTCGGCATCCGCCAGGCGCTTGAGTATGAAGATGGCGGATCCTTCACCCATGACGAAGCCGTCGGCTCCCTCGGCGTAGGGGCGAGTTCCGGTCGCAGACAGGGCGCCGATTTTGCAGAACTTGACGAAGGTGGGAGCGCCCATGTTGCGGTCGACGCCGCCGCTGACGGCCACATCGAAGTCGTTCTGGATCAGGCCTTCCACCGCCGAACTGATCGCCGCCATCGCCGATGCACACGCGGCATCGCATACGAAATTGGGGCCGTGAAAGTTGTAGAGGTTGGCAACGCGGCCGGCCATGCAGTTGGCCAATTCGCCGGGCATAGTGTCTTCTGTGATGTCGGCGAGGTAATTCGACATGCGATCGTGGAACTGCTCTGTGATTTCGCGCTGCAACGATGCCGGCAAGTGGGCGAAGCCGGCAGTCTCAGCCAACTCGTGTGCATACTCCGGAAAGAACACGCGCAGCGAGCTGCGGTAATGTTTTTCCCCGGCCATGGCATTGCCAAGAATCACCGCGGTTCGATCCAGGTCCAGCGGCCGCTTGGGATAGCCATAGTCTTCCAGAGCTTCGCGCGTGCAGGCGACCGCCCATTTCTGAGCTACGTCCATCGCGTCGGCGACGCGCGGCGGGATCGGCAAACGCCACTTCATGGGATCCCAGGTGTACTCGCGAACCCAGCCACCGATCTTGGAATACGTCTTGTCCGGCACGCTGGGGTCGGCGTCGTAATAGAACGAAGTGTCCCATCGATCCGGCTGAACCTCGCTGATGCTGTAGCGGCCGGTCTTCACGTTATTCCAGAATGCGGGAACGTTAGGGGCGTCGGGCAGGATTGCTCCTACCCCCACAATTGCGATTGCGCGGTAGGCGGTATTTTCCATGATCTTGGTCCTCTTCAGGTGAAGCAGGCATCGGTCGGGAAGGTGGACGGACGCCTGCTCCACGGCTAACGGTGGAGGGCTACTTCTGTGAGTTCTTCGGCTGTGCGTTTCTTGGCGCGCCCATAGAGCGCGTCAGCCACATAATCCATGTCGGCAACTAAACCTGCCTGGGCGCGGTGGATGGCAGACAACCCGAGGGCCGCTTCGAACACGGGCATCTCGGCATCGCTTACGCCGCCGGCACCCGTGATATAGCGCAGACCGTCCTGCGCCACCTTCATGGCCGCTTCGCGGGCAAAGATCCGGCTGATTGCCGCCATCGCTTCGGCATCGAAACGGTCGTTGGCCTTCTCGTTGACTCTGCCTTCAGCCACCAGTGCGGCTCGACGCGCCAACGTGGCCGCGGACTCGGCGTATGCGATCCACTCGCCAATGCGCAGCAGGATGTGTTGGTAACGTGTGAGGCGATTCGCGCGGGCCTTCTCCATCACCTCGGCCAGCGCGTGCAAGGCCAGCGCCGCGACATCGGCGCCCACGCTCGGATGGGCGGCGTGCAGCGCTTCTACCTGGCGAGCGCGCTCGTGATAGTGCTGCCCGCGCGTCTTCAGGTGGAGCTGCCAACGATCGCGGCTGATGGTCATCTCCATGATCTCGGAGGTGCCTTCATAAATTCTGGTGATGCGAACGTCGCGGCTGATCTTTTCCACCATGTACTCGTGGGTGTAGCCGTAGCCGCCCAGCGCTTGAATGCTGGCGTCGGCAGCAGCATCGCCGGCTTCGGTCGACATGTATTTGGCGATTGCGCCCTCGGTGTTCAAGCTTCCTTCGTTGCCGGCGTCGATACGCTCCGCGGTCTCTTCGATGAAAGCGCGGCCAGCTTCCAAATGGACAACGTGCGGCACGATCAGCTTGTGGGTGTAACCCTGTTTCTCCGAGAGCGGTGCGCCGCCCTGAATGCGCTTGGTGGAATAGGGAATCGCGCGGTCCAGCGCGGCCCAGCCCGCGCCCAGTCCAAAGGCCGCGACCATGACGCGCGTGTAACCGAAGACCATCTGCGCTTGCACCAGGCCTTGTCCTTCGACACCGCCGACGAGCCGGTCGGCATCGACGTACACATCGTTGAGGGCCAGCGCTGCGGTGTTGCTGAGACGGATGCCGTGCTTGTCCTCGGGCTCGTCGTGAGCAAAGCCCTTGGTGTCCTTGTCCACGATGAACCAGGTTGGCCCGGCGGGCGTGTTGGCCAGGATGGTGTAGTGATCGGCGATGCCTCCATTCGAGATCCACTGCTTGCTGCCGTTGATCTTGTAGCCAACGATGCGGCCGTCTTTTTCGACGCGGTCCGCGGTAGTCTTCAGCGCACCAAGATCGCTGCCCGCTTCCGGCTCGGTTGCGCCGTAGGCGAAGAGAACGCCTTCGTCGGCGATCTTACCCAACCACTTCTTCTTCTGTTCAGGAGTGGCGCCGAAGGTTATGGGATCGCTGCCCAGGAACGTGGCGAACAGGGAAGTGGCGACGCCCAGATCGATGCGAGCCATCTGCTCGCAGATGAGATAAACGTCGAAGGTGCTTCCGCCCATGCCGCCGTACTCTTCCGGAATGAACAGGAGCTGAATGCCGAGTTTGTCCGGGTCGCTCATGTGCCGGACAATCTCCACCGGACATTCGTCGCGTTCGTCCAGCGCGATCAAGTCTTCATCAGGCAGGCGCTTCTTGGCGAAGTCTCGGAGAGACTTCAAACTGAGTTGCAGAGTTTTCTTGGTAAGCATTGCCAGACCCTCTCTTTGGTTCTTAGGCTCAGTCCTTAGACCGAGACCTGTTTCATGGCACGAAGCCTGTTGGTGAGTTCGGGAAGGAACTCCAGCATGTCGGTGACGATGCCAACCTCAGCTACCTGAAAGATCGGCGCTTTGGGATTTTTGTTGATGGCCACGATGAACGGATTGCCTTTGAGACCGGCCAAATGCTGAAACGATCCGCTGATGCCGCAGGCCAGATAGATCTTGGGCTTCACGGTTTGGCCGGACGAGCCGACCTGCCTCGACTTCGGCAGCCACTTGGCATCGACCACTGGACGCGAGCAACTCACTACCGCGCCCATCGCTTCCGCGAGCTCCTCGGCGATGCTGATGTTGTCTTTCTCTTGAATGCCACGACCGACGGAAACCAGAACCGCTTCCTTGGTGATATCGACATCACCGGTTTCGGGCGCGATTGTCGTAAGATAACGGCGCTTTGCGGTGAGGGCGCCAATTTCGGCGGATTTGTCGACAACTTTTCCGCTAGCGGCGGCGCCATCGGCCGGCTTGAACGCGCCGGGACGCAGGTTGATCACCGCACCTGAAGCGAGGTTGCAGCGAACGTGCGTGCTTACCTGTCCGCCGAATTCCTGGCGGATGACTTTGAGGTTGGTTCCATCCACTCCGTCAATGCCGACCACATCGGGAACAAACGCAGCATTCAGCTTGACCGAGAGCCCCGGTCCGAGATCGATTCCGAAATGGTTGTGAGGAAGCAATACCAGGCTGCCTGCAGGCAGGACCTTCACCAGGGCCTGGCGAACCAGTTCAGCATTCGGGTAGGCGAGACTGTCGCTCGCGAGCTTCCACACTTCGGGATACGAAGCCGTGAGACTGTTGCAGACGGCATCGAGTTCGGCGCCGGAGCCGGTGACAATCGCCGTGGGAGATGCAGCGGGATCGATCTTCTTTGCAGCCGCAAACAGCTCGGCGGCGGAATCGTCAACCACGCCACCTTTATGTACGATGTAGGCAAAAATCCGCGCTGTCATTGCAAACCTCCTTTGGCTTTCATCAGCTCGATGAGCTTGTCGGCGATCTCCTCGTTGGTGCCCTCGAGAATCTCGGCGCCCTTGCCGAGCACCGGGACGAAGTAGTCGTCGCGTTTCACGTTAGCGGCAGCTTCGCCGACGGCGGCCGTGTCGACTCCGAGGTCGGACGCGCCATAGGTGGGAATCTCAAGCGAGGCGACCTGACGGATGCCGCGCATTCCGACATAACGCGGTTCGTTAATGCCGGTCTGGATAGAGAGCACACATGGCAGGTCAATCTCGCTCATCTCCCGGTTGCCGCCTTCGATCTCGCGACTGATTTTCAGCTTTGTACCGTCGAGGACTTCGATGGAATTCACCAGCGACGCGAAGGGATAATCGAGCATCGCAGCCAGCATTCCGCCGACCTGCGCGCCGCCATCCTCGGCTTGCACGCCGGTCAGAACCAGGTCGAACTTGTTCTTCTGCACGAATCCTTTCAGCACGGTTGCAATCCCCTTGCCGTCCGAGCCGTTGAAGGCGTCGTCGGAAAGCAGCACGCCCTGATTGGCGCCCATGGCCATCTCGCGGCGCAGAATCTCCTCATCCTCATCGGTGCCAACGGTTGCTACGGTGACATTGCCCCCGGATTTGGCGACGATCTGCAAAGCCTCTTCCACCGCGTAGTTGTCCGGCTCGTTGATGGAATAGACTAGGTCGTCGCGTTCGATGTCATTGCCCGCACTGTTGAGTTGAATCTCATTCTCCGAAGTGTCGGGTACTCTTCTTGCGCAAACTAAAATCTCCACGTTCGCCCTCCGCGAGCTTGGGCTAAAGCCCAAGGATTTTTATGAAGCCTTGTCGGCACGGCTGAAGCCGTGCCCTGACACAAAACGTTACGTCGCGCCGCGCGGCATTACGCATGTACCTCATCTGGTACCTTTGCATCGGCCTTCTGCTCTCTTGCCGGCTCGCGCACCAGTTGCTGGTCGACCAACTCGGCCAGGTCGATGGCCGTCATCTTGCCCTCCATGCCTGAAACCTTGATCGCGTCTTCGATATTCACCATGCAGAACGGGCACGCGGTAACGATCACGTTCGCGCCCGCCTCCGCGGCCATGCGCACTCGCTGCACGCCCATCCTTTCCTCTTCTTGCGGCTCGTAGAACAACATCAGCCCACCACCGCCGCAGCAGAATGAACGGTCGCGGCAGCGCGTCATCTCCACCCGCTTCAGGCCGGGAATCGCGTCCAGCACATCGCGCGGATCGTCGTACACCTGGTTATGCCGTCCGAGATAGCAGGGGTCGTGGTAGGTGTAAACGTTGTTCCCGTTATCCACCGGATTGAGCTGGAGCTTGCCTGACTTGACCTCCCGCGCGATCAACTGGCTGATGTGCTCCACCGGAGGCATGTCTTTGTAATCGTGCTTCAGCGCGTTGAACGCGTGTGGATCGGAGGTCACGATGCGTTTCACGCCTGAGGCCTTGATGGCATCGGTGTTGTGATCGCGCAACGCCATGAAGAGCGTCTCTTCGCCGAAGCGCCGCACGTCGTGACCGCTGTCTTTCTCCGCTGCGCCCAGGATCGCGAAGTCCTCACCGGCCTCGGTCAGAATGCGCGCGCTTGCGCGGCCGATGACTTGGATCCGGTCGTCGTAGGAGGTAATGCTGTCGACGAAGAACAGGGTCTCGGCGGTCGTACTTCCATTCAGGACCTTGACTTCGCAGCCCTGCTGAAACTCTTTGTCTTTGGTCCAGTCGGCCTTCTTCTTCTCCATCTTGCCGTAGGGATTGCCGCGGCTTTCCAGCGCCTTTAGCGCCTTCTGGATGGACTTGGGCACGTTGCCGTCGTCGACCATGCCGCGCCGCAGGTCGACGATCTTGTCGATGTACTCGATCAGCAGCGGACATTCTTCTTCGCATGCGCCGCAGGTGGTGCAGGACCAGATTTCGTCTTCCGAGTAAATGCCGCCGATCAGCGCGTGGCCGTTGTTGGACTTGCCAAAGACGGGGAAATGCTCGAAGGCGTAGTCGCGCGCTTTAGTCGTGAGGAACCTTGGCGACAGCGGACGCCCTGCCGTGTTCGCCGGGCAGTTGTCGGAACAGCGCCCGCAATCGGCGCAGGAATAGAAGTCGAGCATGTGCTTCCAGGTGAAGTCTTCAAACTTCTTCACGCCGAACGATTTCACCTGATCGAGCTGGCTATCGTCGACGCCCCAGCGCACTGGCTTCACGGTTCCACGATCGAGCTTGGAGAAGAACACGTTGAACAGCGAGGTCTCAACGTGGAACTGGATTCCGAAAGGCCGATAGCAGAGCAAGAAGTAGAAGGTCAGGACGTCGATGAAGTACGCGCCGATATGAACAGCCCACAGTGTTGCCGGCGATGCCGCTGCGAAAACATCTCTCAGCAGCCACGGCAGCGACAGGAGCGGCAGGAACTCGGGAGCCATGCCGCGCTGCATCTGGATGGCAGAGCGGCTCGCCTCGAAAAGGCTTTCCGAGGTCATGAGGAGCGCAATCAGCCCTAATAAGAAGATGGCATCGACGGGATGGCCTTTGCCGTATTTTGCCGGCACGGAATAGCGCTCGGGCTTGAAGAACACACGGCGAACCGCAGCTGCCGATACCGCCAGGAAGACAATGGTCGCGGCGTAGTCGGCAACAATGTCGTAGACGCGGGCGATTGCGCTCGGCTCGGCGAAGTCAGACGACAACCCGAAGATCAACAGATAGAACGCGCGCGTAGCAAGAATGATGAAGCCGGCAAATATAAAGAGGTGAAGCGTGCCCGCGACCCTATAGCGCGGATGCTTCCATTGGGCGAACCAGAACTTCAGCAGCTTTTGCAGCCGCAGCCACGGGCGGTCGAAACGCAGATCGCGCTCCGCCCGAATGAGTGGTGCAACACGCTTTGCCACGATGTAGAAAAAGCACGCGAGTCCCAGAAGTTGTATTACGAGAACCAGGACTGAGGCCGGAGCTTGCCCGCCTAAGGTACAGCCGAAAATGGGCGTGCGTTCGATCATAAGAAGGGCATCTCCGGTGCGCGGCCAGATGCGTCACATTTAGTTAAGACGAGGTGCTTCAGACTGAGACTTCACGTCCGCGATTCTTCAGCACGGGACGAGTCCGAATGTGATTCCTGGAAGTGGCGACCTGGCGCGGTCGAGTGGACTCGTGCTCGTCTGGTCTTACTGACTATCTTGTTCTGGCGGTGGGGTCGCGGTCAGTGAGCAATGTCGGTATGGTGAGTGACCGGCGTCACATGAAAGTGGTAATGGTGTATAGTCTGATGCCAGACAGAGCGCCGAAATTGAGTGTTATAACACATTAAGTCTAGAGAAATTGGAAGAGCATACTTCCAAGTCATACCAACGGAGTAGTCAGATGTGTTTGTTGAACACATAATTCAAACGGGATCGAAGGCACGCGGGAGGTGCCGCGTCGCGTGCAGCGGCACGTCCTGGGGTTGTTTGCACGCCAAGTGCGGTCCGTCACTTGGGGAAGTGCCCAGTGTCACAGCAATAATCCGTGAAATGTGCGAAGCTCTAAATTGGGTGAGTTGTCGACGCACAGGCAGGTCTACGGACCTGTGATCCCTGGCAAGGCAGCCTTCCCTCGCTTTTGCAAGAGGATACGAGTATGAATCGTAACGCGCCAGCAACAACCAGACTCGCTTATGGACGCAGACTGGTAAATGCCGGAATTTCGGGAATCCGCTCCGGCCGGGAAAACTTCGATCCCCAGCGCGCTTCCGCTCTGGTGAGCAACTCCGCCGAGGAGTCGCTGAAGCTAGCAGTGGTAGGTGCGTGCCTCGGGATCTTGCCAGCATGTCTGATGCGTAGGCGCTCCCGTCTATCGAGTGCGCTGGTACTTGGTGCAGCAGGGAGTGCGCTCGGCTTTTGCGCGGGCTTTTCCTGGAAGACGCGGAAGCTCACCTCGACCCTGGCTCACTCTGCAGCGCGCGAGGTGCGGCGCGTGAAAGACGAGCACTGGCTCGACAAGAATCCGATTGACTACGCATAGCCGCATCAAAGCATAATTACACCGATGCGTTTAAGCACCTTGTGCCGCGCTCTCTGCTTGAAAGAGCGCAGCTTCTGCTTGGCGGCGCTTCAGCAATCCCGGTAATTGCACTCCTCTGGCGTAGACCCACATCAGAAACTGGGCTGCCGCACCCGCGGTATTGCCGGCATTCAACTCACGAAGCAAAGTCGATCTGGCAAGGTTTCCGGAACCCTCGTTGAAGGTAAAATCCACCAGCGCGTCGAATTGATTCTGGGTCAGAGGGACCGTCACTAACCGGTTGACAGCGGCAACGGCGCTGGCCACGTCTTGCAAGAGCAGGGCGCTGGCCTTTTCCTGAGTGATGGTAAGCCCAGGCTGGACGTCAGGGCCGGTGTGACCGTCCCCGATGGTCCACTTTCCGATTGAGTCTTGATAGGCCGTCAACCGCAAGCCCTCAAACTGCTTCGTCAAAGCCAATCCTGTGCTGTAGGAAAGGTTGTTGGTACTTGGCATAGTTTGTTCTCCGATTCCGATGTGAGGAACGTCAGGCGAGGTTCAGCGAGCAGCTGACTCGGCATATCGATCAAGCTTTAGGGGTTTCGCGTCAGGATATACAACAAAACCCAGCTTCAGGCTGGGTCGGTGGGAACGCTAAAGAAGAGCGGGACTGTTATCCTCAACTCTAACTACATTATATCATACGAAGAGGCCAGTTGTTCATCGTTCGGGCACTATTTATATCTTTTATAATCAGGCGATTACGGCTTATTGTCGCGTTTCTCAGTATTGACATGTAAGAACTACACCCCAAGGCGTGACAGTAGTTGCACGACTAGCTAAATTCCTCCTTTTTCGGGAAAACCGTTGCCCCTCGCGAGAAGTGATCAGAATAGATTTGCCGCGCCGCCTTGCGCGGCTGTTTTCGCAGCCGGATGCCGCAACTGTGATTCTCCTGTCCGGTGGCGTCGCAGGTATGTAAACAACAATATTGCCGAAAGCGCTAACAGGACCACGTACGACCAAGGAAAGGAGATGCCGGCTGCCGGCTTGACCACATGAACGGGCAGTGAAAAATCAGCATGTTCCCCGCCGTGCTCAACCGCAGTGTCCACGGTCCACTGGCCGTTGTCCGGCAGGTTCAGCGACGCCGATTGCAGGAGTTTGTTCTCCGAATCTTCAGTAGTAGCGCGGACCCATTGCGCCTTATGCGGATTTCCCGCCTGATCAGCGCGGAGGGCGACGGTTGCATCCTGTAACACTTCTTGCGAATCGCGATTCTGGACCAGCACGGAGAAGTCTGACTGTCCGGTTTCCAGGTCTCCCGCCGGCGCGAAGATCGAGATGGCGAATTGGCCGGATTGTTGGCGCAACCGGAGGACTTGGTTGTCATCGTCGGACGAGTTTGATGCCAGATGTGCGAGGCACAAGCCGGTTACGGCAAACAGCAGCAGAAACGAAATTGCCTCGACACGGCGGCCGCTCACTCGGCGCCGCAGAAAGCGGCCAGCGAACGATAGCCGTTGTGAGAGGGCCACCAACACCTCTAAAGACGAAGGCTCCGGCTTGCGATCCGAGGCGAGCGCTGGCCGTCGATTACTCTGCAAACATTGAACTGCGATAACGATTGCCGGAAGCACAAAGGCGAGCGATCCCATCACCCACATGATGGCGCCGGCGGCAGCTTGATCGTGCAACGCGGAGAAACCGAAGAGCCGCGGGACAGCATCGTAGGACGGATAGAGCAGCCGGTCGGAGAATACCAGGATGGCGGACAGAGCTGTGTTCTCCAGATCAGCCACCAGCAGATAAGGCACGACTGCCCAACGCGGCCAGCGCGCGTGGCTGGGCCACGGCTGAATCACGGGCCACCAGAAAACAAGCGATGCCAGAAAGAAGCAGGCGTGCTCGACCTGGTGCCAGGAACTCGATGCCAATGCCAACTCATAAAGCCGCGGTGTGTGCCAAGCAAACATTACGGTGCCCATAAGCAGCAGGGCCACGATGGGATGGGTCAGCGCATCGCCGACGCGATTGGCGATGCGCCAGTTGAGAAACGGGCCGGCGAACTCACGGGCTGCAAAGGTAGGCGATCCCCTCACGAGCGGAATAACAGGAGCGCCCAGCAAGATCAGCGGCGGAGCCAGCATCATCAGCATCATGTGCTGCAGCATGTGGGCGGTGAGCACAAAGCCGGAAAACGTATCGAGAGGCGAGGCCAGCGCGATCCAAAGCGAGAGCAGGCCGAGCAGAAAACTAACAGCTCGCCAGAGAGGGACGAAGGGCACGCGGGCTTGGCGCATCAGAACCCAGCCGCGCAGATACACCAGAGCAGTCAGAATCAGCGCGAGTGTCGCTGCCGGAGGCACAGACCACGACAACAGCACGGCTTGGCTAACGGGCGGCATAGGTCAAGGCTTTTGTGCCGGAAGAATCACTGGCGTTCCAGTTTATGCCTTCGTGTCGGACGCGGTCGAGCATGGGTACGAATCTCAGCTCTCCCGATGTGCGAGATAAATGTCTCTCGTTTGCCGCATCACATCCGACAATTGCATCTCCGGGTCGAAGCTGTCTTCGGCCCCCAGCATTCTCCACAGCAATTTCTGCACGCCGCGTCGGGGATGTTCGGCAAGGGGTATCCATTTGCGCGCCCGGCCGCTGACCAGGCGAATCACGTGCTCCACGGTGCGGAGGAAGCGAGCACTCTCCGCCAGCGGTTGGTATTCGTCTTCCGTCAGCAGACGGTGGTCGCGCAGCGACCGCAAACGCTGGAGCAAATTTCCCGCCAGCCAAAGCTGATGCCGTGCCTGTAGCGATCCAGCCAAATAGTCGAGATCGTAAATCCCGCCCGGCCCGGTCTTCAGGTTCTGCGCGCCTTCGCTGCGCTCCAGGCGAGCACGAACGTCGGCCAGTTCGGTATCAAACCCAGGCCGCCTGGCCATCGCTGAAATTCCCTCTTGCACAACTTGCAGCGCGCGAGCGGAGACGGCGCGGTCTCCAGCGGCGTACCGCAGCTTCAGATACGTGAGGGCCTCCCAAGGTTGGGCTTCATCGCGAAAGTACGCGGATAGTTGCGATGGAGTGACGATCAGTTCGCCTTCGCGGCCATGGGGACGCAAACGCGCGTCCACCGGGAACACCGTCCCCTCACGCGTGTAGGCAGTGAGGGCTTCCATCAGCCGCTCGGCTACGCGGCGAATGTCTTCCTTATTGGCGTGCTCGTCGCAGACAAAGAGCACATCCGCGTCTGACAACAGATCGAACTCTCTCGCGCCCAATCTTCCCAGCCCCATCACGGCGAAGCCGCCGGGGGCGCCAGCGACGGCCAAGGCTGCCCGGAGCGCGGCGTCAGCTGCGGCGGTGTTGTCGTCCAGCGAATCGAAGACATCGCGCAGATGAAACAAGTTGAGCGCTCCGGAAACAAAGACGCGTTGCCGGTAATGGCGCCGCAAGATCGATATTGCCTCAGCGTGATCGACCCTGCCATCGCCCAGGTAGGCAAACACCGGATCGTCCGCCGGGCTTCCGTTTTGCGCATCCGTGGCGAACAGATCCTGCTCGCCAGCGGTCGAGCGGTCGTCGATCTGTTCCAGCAGGGCAATCTCCTCGGGATGACGAACAAGAATGTCGGTGAGGAATTCGCTGAACTCGAAGATGGTCAGCGCCCGCTCTACGGCTGCGGGTGCGCGCAACACGGCGCCGTAGCGCTCAGAAGTGGTTCCCGCCGAGCCGAGGAATCGATCCAGATTACGGCGGGTGTGTTGCGAAAAATCGACCCTGCTGACCACCTCCTGTAGACGCGGCGAATCCGTTGCCAGACGCTGCATCATCTGGCTGTACGAGTTCTCGTGTGCGGCCGTGAATTCCGGGCGCAACTGAAATTCGAGGGAGCCCTGGTCCTGACTCTGCTCGTGGTAAATGACACGCTGATAAATTTCCGCCACCGCCGCCATGCGGCGCCGAACATACGACAGAAACTCTTCCGGCGTGAGGGCGACGGTTCCCTCGCGAGTAAGACTGCGCGCCAGCGCTTCCAAATCGGTTCGCGAATCGGGCAGAGAGTGGATTTGCTGGCCCTGCCGCAATTGCAGGCGATGCTCCAGGTTGCGCAGGAACTCGTAGGCGTTGGTCAGATTCTGGAAGTCCTTACTGCCAATATGTTCCTTGTCGTGTAGTTTCTGTAGAGCGAAGAGCGTGCCGCGCGAGCGCAGCCACGGCTCACCACCGCCATAGACCCGCTGCAAGCACTGCACCAGGAATTCAATATCGCGAATGCCACCGCGATCGATCTTCACATCGATGCCGGTTTGCGCCACCTTTTTCAGCAAGCTCTTGCGACGGTGGGTGCCGATCTTCTCGCGGGTCTCCAGCGCCGTCTTAATGGCGACAAAGTTCAGTTCCGGGCGATACACATAGGGCTGCACCGCACGGGCAAACTCGCGCGCCAGGCCAACGTCGCCGGCAGAATGGCGCACCTTGATCATGGCTTGCAGCTCCCAATCGTGGGCTGCGTGCGAGTAATAGTGAACGGCGTGGGCCAGCGGCACCGCCGGCTCGCCTTCGCCGCCTTGCGGCCGCAGTCGAAGGTCAATGCGAAACACCGGCCCTTCGCGGGTATGCCGCGCCAACAACTCCGTGGTCTGTTGCGCCAGGCGAATAAAGTATTCGCGGTTGGAGATTTCCGCAGCAGGCGGTTCCACACCGCCGTCGTAAAGAAAAAGCAGGTCGATGTCGGAGCTGTAGTTCAGCTCGTTGCCGCCCAGCTTGCCCAGGGAGAGCACCGCAAAACGCGAGTCCACTACCCGCCCGTCGGCGTCCAGTCGCTGCGCCGTGCCAAAACGATGGTGGAGTTGGGATTCAGCTTCGCGCAGCGCTTCCTCGATCAGCACGTCGGCAAGCGCGGAGATCTCTGACGTGGTCTCGGCCAGAGTTGCAATGCCCAGCACATCACGCAGCATGATGCGGATGTACTCGCGCCGCTTGAAGCGGGCCAGCAGCGCCGCAGTGTCGGTTTCCAGAGAGCGCGAGCGCATGCGGGCAAAGCTCTCCTGAAATTCTTCGCGAGAGTGAGTGCGATCCAGGTTGCGCTCGCGCACGAAAGCATACAAGAGGTCGGGATTGTGGATCAGCGTCTCGCCCAGCCAAGGACTGTAGCTGAAGACCACCACGGCGTAGTGCACCAGAGAGGGGTGCTTTTCGAACAGGCGCAGCAACTCCGGCGAGGCCGACTCTGCCAGCCGCTCGAATTGGTTAACTGCCGCGTCGGGGTTAGCCGCGGTCAGCAACAGAGCGGACAATGATTCGTAAACTTTTTCCGGCACCAGTTGGCGGATGTGGTCCAGGTTTCTGGTGGCCGCATCGGCGTCGCGAAAGTGAAGTTCAGGCGAGATGGCAGCTTCGCGTTGTTCCAGTTCAGACACTACCAAGGGATTTTATAATTCCCGGCGAGATCCCGCCGGATTGATTGCGATGGAAGGGAAGTGGTGCAGTTCGAAACTTACCCGTATTCAACAGCAGCGCGGCCGGCGCGTGAGTAGAGGCGTTAATTATTGGTTGCTGGTTGCTCTTCCGTGGAAGCGGAGCGAAAGACGCTGCAGCTCTCCTTGCCCGAAAAACGCCCGACTTGCAACGCGAACTTGCTCTCCATGGAGCACAAAACCGAATCCAGTTGGCCCTCCTCGGCGTCTTCGGGCGGGACGCCACGCCACAGCTTGTAATACATAATTGCGAGGGTGTCATTCGCGTGCCTCAGAGCGTACGAGACGGATTTATCTGCGTCGGTTTGAGCACGAAACTCGGCCTCGAATATCTGGTGGTCCACTTCGTCGAAGCTGGCTGCGGGAATAGTGGTTTCGTGCTTGGTTACCCGTAGCCTAAGGGTTTCGATCGCCTCGGGAATGCGTACTGCGGCCTTTCTGTAAGTGTCGGAAAGTTTCTTCGCGGCAGGTACGTCTCCACACTCGCTTTCCGATGCGGCGGGAACGGTGAGCACAGCTACCTGTCCTTGCGATGCCAGCGAGGCGCCAAGCGCCCGCGCCAGAGCAGGAACACTTACGTAAGCCGTACCAGCTCGAACCAGCAGGTCGTCACCTGTGATTGGTTTTCCCGCAATGGTGATTTTGGTCAAGGGGCCTGACTTGATGCGGTTCGCGCCAGGTTGCACCTGGGCGTAGGCACAGGTTACGAGCAGCGCTGAAGTGATCCATGGGAGGACATGCCGCCTCATATTACACCTCGTTCCTCCGGTTCGGAGTCCGGCCAGAAAGGGATTTCGATAGCTCTACGCTAAATTTCTTGCGCAGGCCAAGTCAGTGATGACGGTCACGCTTGGGTTCGAATCGAACCCGTTGTTATCATCAACCTGGCTATTTCGAGCCGTGCCGGCCGCCGGAGGGTCCTTGAACTGGCTTAATCGGCTGTTTGCTCTTGACGCCCACAAGACCACGGTCACGCGTGAACTGATTGCCGGACTCACGACTTTCACCACCATGTCCTACATCGTGGTGGTCAATCCCGCGATTCTTTCTTCTGCAGGCATTCCGAAAGGGCCGTCGTTTGTGGCCACCGCGCTGGTGGGGGCGTTGGGTTGCTTCCTGATGGCGTTGTATGCCAACCGGCCCTTTGCCATCGCTCCCTATATGGGCGAAAACGCATTTATTGCTTTCACCGTTTGCCGTGTGCTGGGAATTCGTTGGCAGGCGGCACTGGCCGCGATCTTCATCTCCGGCGTGTTGTTTGTTCTGATGACGGTTCTTCACCTGCGGCGATGGGTGGTCGAAGGCGTGCCCATGTCGTTGCGGTTCAGCTTCGCGGTGGGTATGGGCTTCTTTCTGACGTTCATTGGACTGAACGAAACCGGGCTGGTCAGGCTGGGCGTGGCGGGCGCGCCAGTGCAGGCAGGATATCTGACCTCGCCGGCGGCGCTGGTAGCGATATTCGGTATTGTGCTGCAGGCCGTCCTGATCATCCGCAAAATTCCGGGAGCCATCCTGATTGGCATTGTGATCACCGCACTTGTCGCGTTCGTCAGCAAAGTGGCGGCGGCACCGCACGGGCTGGTCAGCTTGCCGCCAAGCATCACACCCATCCTCTGGAAGCTCGACTTCCGAGGAGCGCTCACATGGCAAGCCTTCCCGGTCGTGCTGACCATGTTCGTTATGGCGTTCGTCGATACCATGGGGACGCTGATCGGCTTGTCCGCACGGGCCGGCTTTCTAGATAAGGAAGGACAGCTGCCGCAGATTGAGCGCCCGATGCTGGTCGATGCCATCACCACCTGTATCGCCCCGGCCCTGGGCACAACAACCTCGGGCGCTTACCTGGAATCGGCCACGGGAATCGAGGCCGGGGGAAGAACCGGACTTACCGTTTTGGTGACGGGAAGCTGCTTCCTGCTGACGCTCTTCTTCGCACCGCTGGTGGCTTCAATTCCCGCTGTAGCGTACGGGCCGGCGCTGATCATCGTGGGATTGTTCATGCTGGCGCCGATCACCCACATCGACTTCGCCGACTATAGCGAATCGATTCCCGCCTTCGCGGTGGTTTCTCTGATGGCGTTTACCTTCAATATTGCGATTGGAATCTGCGCGGGATTCGTACTCTATCCGCTGTGCAAGATCGTCGCCGGCAAGAGCCGCCAGTTGAAACCTGGTCTCTGGGTGCTGACGGCTCTGTCGCTGGCGTTCTTCTTCTTCTATCCCTACCACTGACAACGGTTGCGACGACTGACAATGTTTTGTTGAGCGCTTGCCACCGTGCGCGCGAAATGCATCCTACTATCTACGAGCCTTCGAACTGCGGGAGGAAGTTATCGTTTCTGGAACCAAACCTCGGGAGATAAGCTTGACGCTGCTCGCATCTCTCCGCCTGTTAATAGTGTCGACGTGCGCCGGGCTTCTGCTGCTGACGCCGGCTGCTGCGCAGATCGGTGGCTCCACGCCGGTCGTCAATCATCCTAAAGAGCTTTACAGTTTCGAGCACTACATTCACGCTGTCCCCAGAAGTCCCGGCGATTACCAGCCGATTACCGCGGAGGAGAGGTTGACTTGGTTTACACGTGAGACAGTGGGACCCAAGAGCCTGACCGCCGGCTTGTTCTCCTCCGCCATCGGAACCGCGATGGACAGTCCTCACGAATACGGTCCCCATTGGGACGGCTTCGCTCAACGCTATGGCATGCGAATGACCGGCATCTCAACGGGCAATGCCATTGAGGCCAGCCTGGGAGCGGTATGGGGTGAGGACCCGCGATACTTTCGCACTGTACACCATCCTTTCGGCGATCGCGTCAAGAACGTGGTGGACCTGACGTTCCGGGCTTATCGTCCCGACGGAGAGCGCCACCTGGCATGCGCGCGATTCGTGGCCGAATTCGGCAACAACTTTCTCTCCAATACTTGGCGCGTGCCAAGCGATTCCGATTGGCAGCGCGCCCTAATTCGCACTGCGGAGGGCTTCGGGGGCCGCGCGCTTTCCAACGCTTTCAGCGAGTTCGTGCCGGCGGTTTGGCGAAGAGTACGTCATAAGCCCGACTTGTATCCCGCGGACGCACGCAATCCATAGCCGCGGGTAAGCACTTCCGACAGTATTTGCGCGCAATTCGTCGCCAGAGACCTCCTCTCGCTGTTCGCGCTGTATTGAAGAACTAGATCGTTCCCGCTCCGGCGAAGAGCGAGAAGCGAGATCGGCTGCCTCAAGCCAACCGTGAGCACAGGGTCTCGGAGCGCCCAAGACGGCCATGCATCACAGCCAAAAGTGACATGGATCACTCGCAATCAACCGTTATTCGTCTAGTTTTTGTGTTGGCACCCTGCTACGCGGTGCGATAATCCTTGCGATCTCCGTGCTTACGGTTGGCTCGAACCTTCCCGCCCAGCTAGCCAGCCTGATTCGGGGACACGCGCCGGAGGGCGACCGATTACATTCCCAGATTATCGGGACACTCCGTCGCTGCTGCCGGGCCACGAACTCCTTGGAAAGAAAAAATTCGAGGAAAGGCTTGCCACATGTTGGCAACATCGGTGAGAACCACATGAGCACTAAGACTCAAACTCCTGCTCCTCTGGTAACCGCGCCGCCGAAGGGCACAGCGCCAAAAGCGAATCCGGTCGCATCCGCGATCTTCGTCATTGTTGCGGCCGTTATCTCCGTGATCATCCTGAAGCTGCCGTCGGTGACGGCACCCTGGTCGCAGGCTTACGATCCCCTCGGGCATTGGTTGCTTTCGACACTGATCGCCGCATTGCCGGTGGTGGTGCTGCTGGGCAGCCTGGCACTGGGCCATGTGAAGGCGCATTACGCTGCCCTGCTTGGGCTCACGACCGCCGTGATTGTGGCGATCTTCGCCTTCCACATGCCGGGCCGCATGGCCGCGGTAACGGCGGTTTATGGAATCGGTTATGGCCTGTTCCCCATTGGCTGGATCGTGCTGAACGTTATCTTTATGTACCAGCTCACCTGTGAAGCGGGACGATTCAATGTGCTGCAGCACAGCATGACCGGCATCACGCAAGACCGGCGTCTGCAACTGCTGCTCATCGCGTTCTGCTTCGGCGCATTCTTCGAAGGTGCATCGGGATTCGGTACTCCCGTAGCTGTTACCGCCGCGATTCTTATCGGCTTAGGCTTCCCGCCGCTGCAGGCTTCCGGCCTGTCGCTGATCGCCAACACCGCGCCGGTCGCGTTTGGCGCTTTGGCTACCCCCATCATCGCTCTGGCCAAGGTTACGGGCTACAGCGAAGTCACTCTGGGCGCGATGACTGGCCGCATTCTGGGACCGTTCTGCATTCTGGTACCGTTCTGGCTCATCTGCGCGTTCGCCGGTTGGGGATCAATGCTGGAAATCTGGCCAGCCATTCTGGTGGCTGGTGTCAGCTTCGCCGTACCGGAAGTTCTGATCTCCAATCTGCATGGTCCGTGGCTGGCGAATATCGGTTCCTCGGTAATTTCGATGACATGCCTGGTTGGCTTCCTGTTCATCTGGCATCCCAAGCGGGTGTATACCTTCGAAGGCGAAGAAGCCAAAACCGAGCACCGCGCCGCCCACGGCTTCAGCCGCGCGGACGTCACTCGCGCGTGGGTGCCCTGGATCATTCTCAGCGTCATCGTCTTCCTGTGGGGCTCGCAAACCGGCAAGAAATTCATGAATACCCCCGAGAAGGTCATCACTTCGATGGCGAGCTGGCAAACGCCGCCGAGCAAAATCACCAACCCGCAGTTCGTGGTCGGCGGCCTGAACAATCTCGCGCTGCGCGTCCCGCCTGTCGTCACCAAGCCGACCAAAGAGCCGGCCGTGTTCGGTCTCAACTGGGTGAGCGCAACCGGCTCCGGCATTCTGCTGGCTGCCCTCATCTCCGGCTTAATCATGGGGCTGAGCGTTAAGACGATTTTCGCTGTCTATGGCCGGACCTTGATGAAGGTGCGATTCTCGCTGGTAACGATTGCGGCCATGATGGCTATAGGGTTCATGACCCGTTATGCCGGGCTGGATGCGACGATGGGTCTCGCCTTCGCGCGCACCGGGCACTTGTATCCGTTCTTCGGTACGCTGCTGGGCTGGCTGGGGGTCGCACTGACAGGTTCAGATACGTCGTCCAACGTGCTCTTCGGTAGCCTGCAGAAGATCACCGCGCAGCAGGTAAACACCTCGCCGATCCTGATGGCCTCGGCCAACAGTGCGGGCGGCGTGATGGGCAAGATGATCGACGCCCAGAGCATCGTCGTCGCCAGCACCGCGACGCAGTGGTATGGACATGAGGGAGACATCTTGCGCTTCGTCTTCTGGCATAGCATTGCGCTGGCTGTGCTGGTCGGCATCTTTGTGTTCCTGATGGCGTATGTGGCTCCGTTCACGCACCTCGTGGTGAAGTAAGGGCAGTTTCGAGTGTCAAGTTTCGAGTTTCGCGTTGCTCTCGCGGCAGCCGGAACTCGAAGCTTGCTAAGGCAGTTTCAAGTTTCGGAGTTTCAAGTTGGTTGCCGTCACGTGCTTGAAACTCGAAACTAGAAACTCCCTAAACCCCAGCGCTCAAACCTGGAAATTGCCTGGACCGAAATTGCCTATCAGACCTACGCCGCGATCCGCGCTAGAAACTGGAATTTGAAGCTCGAAACTGCCTTGTGATCCGGTCACAACTCCCGGCGACGCATGTCACAGCTTGATGTTTATCGGGCTGTCATGCTGAGAACGTCGCTATTCGCTTCTCGCTTCGCTTTCCGCCCGGAACCCGACATGTGCTTCTGGCGAAGAGCGAAAAGCCAATAGCGAAAAGCGAGTTCCCATGACTTCCATCTTCGACAACTTCAAACTACGTGCTGAAGCGGTGAGCGCCGAAGTCCACCGCTTTCCGCACAAGACAGCGGCACTTACGTTCATCGTCCAATATTTGCAGGAGGCCGGTGTCGCCGATTCGCCGCAGTCGTACGCGGTGTGGGCCGATTGCCCGTTCCTGAGAGGCGTTAACCAGGAACGGCTCACCAAGCAAGTTCCCGGCTTGAGCTTCGCGGTCACGCGCGAACGAGCCGCCGCCTCGAAGGTTGGCATCAGCCAACTGGATTGGGCGATGGCCAATACCGGCTCGTTAATCCAAGATGCGGCGCCGGTCGATCGGCGGCTCGTTTCGACGCTGCCGAGCATTCACATCGCGATCGTCGAGACGAATCGGCTGCTCCCCGACATGCCGGCGGTCTTCAGCAAGATTCGCCCGGAGCAGACCAACTACATCTCGTTTATTACTGGACCCAGCCGCACCGCCGACATCGAGCGCGTGCTGACCATCGGCGTTCACGGCCCGGAAAAACTCATCATCGTCTTCGTCGACGACATGGCAGGGGTGAACTGATGCGCAAGGAATTTCGCGAGTCGATCAACACCGCTCTGCACAATCCCAACCTCACCGGCGCGCTGGGACGCTTCTCGGAGGCCTACCGCATCAGTCGCGAGAAGGCTTACGAAGGCATCGATTTCGAGGCCGTGCGCACACAGATTGCTGAGCGCAAAGGTTATGCCGCTTCGCATCTCGACGAACTGGCGGAGCGATTCACGCAGCAGGCTGAAGCGCGCGGCGCCAAAGTATTTCGCACCGACGATCCGGCCAAGGTCCGCGAGTACATTCTCGAACTCGCGCAGCGGAACGACGTTAAGAGCATCGTCAAGTCGAAGTCGATGGCATCGGAAGAAATCCACCTCAATCCTTATCTGGAAAAAGCCGGCATCGAAGTTCGCGAAACCGATCTGGGCGAGTGGATCGTTCAACTGGCGAAGCAAACGCCATCACACATGGTGATGCCCGCGATTCACATGACCAAGGAAGAGGTCGCCGAGGTCTTCAGCCAGGAGGTCGAAGCGGGCCAGATGCCCGACATTCCGAAGCTGGTGAAGTTTGCGCGCGGCAAGCTGCGCACCAAGTTCCTCAGCGCCGGGATGGGCATTACGGGCGCGAACATCGCGGTCGCCGAAACCGGCAGCCTAGTCATCATTACGAACGAGGGCAACGCGCGCCTGGTGACGACGCTGCCGAGGATACACGTCGCCATCGTCGGCATCGAGAAGCTGATGTCCGACTTCGCCGACGTCGTGCCGGTGCTCACCGCGCTGCCGCGAAGTGCGACGGCGCAACTGCTCACCAGCTACGTCTCCATTATCAGCGGACCGGTACCCAACACCGACGGCTCACCCAAGCAGTTGCACATCATCCTGATGGACAACCGCCGCACCGAGATGTCGCAAGACCCGAAATTCAAGCAGGCGCTGCAATGCATCCGCTGCGCCTCGTGTCTGAACGTTTGCCCAGTGTTTCGGCTGGTGGGCGGACACGTCTTCGGCAAGATTTATACCGGAGGCATCGGGACAATTCTGACCGCGTGGTTCGACGCGTTGAAATCATCGGATGAGATCCAGAGCCTCTGCATTCAGTGCGGCAACTGCACGCAAATGTGTCCCGGCAAGATCGACATCCCCGGACTGATTCTGGAATTGCGACGGCGGCTGGCAGTCGAAAAAGGGCAGACGGTCGCGCAGAAAGCCATCTTCTCCGTCGTCAACAATCGCAAGCTGTTTCACTCGATGCTGCGCACCGCATCACTGGTGCAGAAGCCGCTCGCGAAGGACGGCTTCATCCGCCACCTGCCATTCTTCCTGTCGGACATGACGGAGTTCCGCAGTCTGCCGGCTATCGCCGACGTTCCATTCCGCGACAAGTTCAAGCAGATCGAGCAGCCGAAACAGAAGGAAAAGGCAGCGTTCTATTCGGGCTGCCTCATCGATTTTGCCTATCCGGAGATGGGCGAGGCGGTGGTGAAGATCCTGAACAGAGCTGGAATCGAAGTGATCTTCCCCGAAGGGCAAACTTGTTGCGGCGCGCCGGCGCGCTTCAGCGGCGCCTACGAAGTTGCGGCGCAGAACGCGAGCGACAACATCAAAGCGCTGCTGAAGCAGGACGTCGAATACGTGATATCGGCGTGTCCGACGTGTACCGTCGCCCTGAAGCACGATTTCATCGCCAACTTCGAGAGCCTTGGGCAGACAGAATCGCTGCCTCGTGCACGGGAGCTGGCGGAGAAGGTTGTCGATTTTTCAACGCTGGTGAAGAAGCTGGTTGACGAAGGCCGCCTGACATTCAAGGAGGGCCAGCAGCTGGGCAAAGTGACGTATCACGATTCGTGCCACCTGAAGCGGACGTTGAACGTTTCGCAGCAGCCGCGCGAACTGCTGACCAAAGCCGGCTACGAAATTTCCGAGATGTACGAGGCCGATATGTGCTGCGGCATGGGCGGCTCGTACTCGATGAAGTTGCCGGAGATTTCAGCACCCATTCTCGAGCGCAAGCTGAAGAACATCAAGGAGACCGGCGCGCCGCTGGTGGTGATGGATTGTCCCGGCTGCGTCATGCAGATTCGCGGAGGCATAGACAAGGACGGCGCGGAGATCAAGGTGGAGCACACCGCGCAGCGACTGGCGGACGAGCTGGAATAGCGGCGTCTGGCGGGAGCGACAAAAGAGCCCGCCTCATGATGACAATAAGAATAATGTGTCTGTGACGGCGCAGCTGAATCTGCGCCCCTTCACACGCGATAACCATCACTGCGCCGGAGGTGCGGCTTGCGCTGCTCCAAGCGCCGCCAATTTTTCCTTGGCCAGGGGCCGGGCAAAGGCATTCGACGGATTGTGCAGGTTGATGGTCAGGACCTTCTGATAATACTCGATCGCGTGCGCCTTGTCGCGGGACTTCTCGTAGGCTTGCGCCAATAAGCTCAACACAAACGGGTCCTCCAGACCCGCTTCCGGAAGCTCCGCAAGGGCGGTCTTGTAGTCGCCGCTATACAACGCGACGTATCCAACGAGATAGGGATAGAAATGCGCCTGGTCAGGAATGCCGGACTTATCCAGAATCGCCTTCGCCGCCGCCAGGTGTTCCTGGGCCTGGGCGGCTTGCCCGCGGCGCGCGGTGATGCGCGCCATGGCGGCTTCCCAGCGGAAGTTCCACAAGTCTTTCTCAGCCGGCGTGATTTTTATGTCCTTCATTCCGGTCGATCGTCCCGTCTGATACCACTGCAAGGCGTTGTCCGTGTCGCCTGATTCAAGATAGATACGGGCCAACTCGTTGGCAGTCGCGGCCGCATCCTCATACCTGCTCCAGTTGGATTGGAGATCAAAAGCGCGGCGTTCGTACTCCGCGGCCTTGCCGGTGTTGTGTTCAAAGGCATAGGAAACGGCCATGACGCGCAAAGATTGCGTAGTCTGCGCCTCGGAGGCGAGCTCGATCGCCCTGGCCAGATGCTGGCGCGCCTCCTGATACTTACCTTGCAAGTCCTGGGACACGCCCATGTAAAGCTCTGCGTCGTAGAGACGCGGATCGAGTTGGAGCGCCTTCTGGTAGAGCGCAATCGCGTCGTCCAGTTTGCCGTCGGTGTTGAGCTTCTGGCCTTGCTTCACCAACTCCATGGCTTCGCTTTGGGGTTGCTGCGCCGGAGCAGGTGGAGACGGTTGTTGAGTTTGCGCCGGCAGGCACAGGCTCGAAAACAACAAGGCCAACATCGCCAGCGGCGGACGGAAAAGACACATTTTCGACACCATATCGCCGTCATTATGGCACATTGCTGAATGAGGTTGTCTCCGGAGCGACGGCGAGTTACACTTCGCGATGCCAAATCTCCTTTAAGGAATTTCCTATGAACGGACGAAGCTCGGAGCATTCCCTGTCCAGACGCCGCATGTTGCAGATGAGTTTGACCGGAGCCGTTGCCGGAGTGCTAAGCGGTGGTCTGGAACTTGCGCTGCCACTACCGGCGCGGGCGCAGGACGTTTCCACTCCCGACGCAGCGCTGGCGGAGTTGATGGCCGGTAACAAGCGATTTGCAAACAACGATCTGCCTTCGCTGCAGCACGACCTCGATATCCTGAAACAGCACACGGTCGAAAAGCAGGAACCGTTCGCCGCCGTGCTGTCGTGCGCCGATTCGCGGGTTCCGGTCGAGATCGTTTTCGATCAGAGCATCGGTCACATTTTCGTAACCCGAGTTGCGGGCAATGTGATAACGCCGGAGCTCATCGGGAGCCTGGAGTACGGCGCGGCGGTGCTGGGAACGAAGGTGATCCTGGTGATGGGTCACTCCAACTGCGGAGCGGTGAAGGCTGCCATTCAAGGCAAGGGAGTGCCCGGGCAGATCAGCTCGCTGTTTCCACACATCCAGCCGGCCATAGACCAGGCTGGACATGATCTGCTAGCCGCTACCAAGGCGAATGCGAAGATCCAGGCAACGCTGCTGAGCGAGTCGTCGCCCGTAATCTCAGGCATGGTGAAAGAAGGGAAGATAAAGGTGGTCGCGGGCTACTACGATCTGGGAAGCGGAGTGGTTTCGCTTGTCGACTAGTATCGGAATGTAGCAAGCCCTATTCGTCACGCAGCGTTTTCATAGGATCGACACGCGCGGCGCGCAGAGCCGGCAGGACGCTGGCGAGCAGGCCAACGGCGGTGGTGAGAACAGCGACGGAGCCGAACGTGGCGAGGTCGCGGGCGCTGACGCCGTAGAGCACGCTGGCCAGCACGCGTCCCAAGGCCAGCGCGCCCACAAGCCCGATGACGACGCCCAGCAGCGTCGGCTTCATACCTTCGAGCACCACCATGCGTAGCACGTCGCTGACCTGCGCACCCAAGGCCATACGAATGCCAATCTCGCGTACCCGGCGGCGCACGGCGTACGACAAGACGCTATAAATCCCGATCGCCGCGAGCAACAATGCAAGTCCTGCGAAGGCCGCCAGCAGCAGCATAGTGAAGCGCTGCTGCGTCAAAGACGTGTCCACCGTATCCTGCATGGTCTGAATGAAGAGCAGAGGTACTTCCGAATCCGCTTCGTGAACGGAATTGCCGATCGCAGAAACCACGCTTGATGGATCGCTATTGGTGCGCACGGCAAGCGTCATGCCGAAAGATTGCCATTGTTCACCTCGCGCCGCTGAAAGTTGGCCCAACGGCAGGTAAAAAGCGGCCGCGGATCGGGTCTGGCTTAACGCATCCAGCTTCACGTCGCCGACAATACCCACCACAACGCGCGGCAGGTCCGGAAAAAAGTAGAGCGCGAGGTGCTTGCCGATGGGGTCCTGGTTCGGCCAAAACTCCCGTGCCATCGACTGGCTGATCAGCACAGCGCCTGGGCGTCCCACAACGTCAGAGTCGTCAAACTCGCGACCGCGCAGCAGCGGGATATGCATCGCGCTCATGTAGCCCGGGCTGATCAAACGCATATCAACTTCGGGCTGATCGGCCATCGCTACGACAGGCCGACCCTCCACCTGCACCGGCTGGTGCGAGCCATAACCGCTAAGCGGTAAGGCGTCGATGACTCCGGCGGATTGCACGCCAGGCAGAGCGCGAACACCCTGTAGCGCGCGATTGAAGAAGCTGACCTGTTGCGCGGGGGTGACAAACTTTTTCGGCGCAATGGACAAGTACATGGTCACAACATGATTCGCATCGAAGCCGGGATTGACGGCGCGCAGCATCCACAAGCTGCGAATCAGGAGACCCGCGCCGATCAGCAGCATCAGCGAGAGCGCAACCTCGGAAACCACCAGCGCGCTGCGCGTGCGGCTTCCACCGGAATCGGAAGCGGTGCGGCCCGAACCTTGCTTCAGCGCCTCGCTCACATCTTCCCTGGTCAAGCGCAGTGCCGGCAGCAGGCCGGCAGCGAAGCCCGTCGCCAGCGAAATGCCGAGGGTGAAGGCCAACACCCAGCCGTCAAGCCCAATCCCGCCGGAGCGCGGCAACTGCTGTCCCATAAACCTCACAATGAACAGGATTCCGTAATGCGCGAAAATCAGACCCAATGCGCCGCCCGCAAGAGCCAGCAGTACGGTTTCGGCCAGTACTTGCTGCAACAGGCGACGGCGGCTGGCGCCCAGCGCAGCGCGAATCGCGACCTCCTTGCGTCGCGACAGCGTCTTGGCAAGCACAAGGTTGGCGACATTGGCGCAGGCAATGAGCAGCACAAAGGCCACTGCTCCCAGCAGGATCAACAATGCCCGGCGTACATCGCCGACCAGATCCTCGCGCAGCGGAATCGCCGTCGCACCCCAGCCCTTGTTGTCTTTCGGATACTGTTGCGCGAGCTGGTTCGAGATAGTGTCGAGTTCGGCTTTCGCCTGCTCAAGCGTTGCGCCCGGCTTCAACCTCGCAATCACCCCGTAATTGTGATCGTCGCGGATGGCGCGTTCCTGAGGGGTCCAGGCCAGCGGCTTCCACATCTGCGGGCGAGCGTCGGGATCGCCGGAAACCGGGAACTCAAAGCCGGGCCGCATCACCCCGATTACCGTATAAGCTTCGCCGTTCAGCTGAATATTCTTTCCGACGATCGCAGGATCGCCGGCAAAGTGAGTCCGCCACAGGTCATAGCTCAACACAACTTCGTGCTCGCGGCCTGGCTGATCCTCGCTCTCCATGAACACGCGGCCAAGCAGTGGTTCAGCGTGGAGGACGGAGAAAAACCCGCTGGTAGCGCCTACCATGCGAATTGCCTCGGGACGGCCTGTGCCCGTCAGGGTGTAGCGGCCAAAACCGTACGCCGACATGCCGTCAAAACTATGGGCCTGACTGCGCCAGTCGAGGAAGTTGGCGGGCGAAACGGAAAAAATCGGAATACCCGGAAAACTCGCTTGCGGCGGAACGTGATAGAGCTGCACCAAACGGTCGGGCTGATCGAAGGGCAGCGGTCGCAGCAGCACAGCGTTCACTACGCTGAAGATTGCGGTGTTGGCCCCGATGCCTAGCGCGAGCACCAGCACCGCAACGGCGGTGAAGCCGGGACTCTTGCGCAGCGCGCGCCAGCCGTATCGAATGTCTTGACCTAAAGTTGTCATGCTCCCAATCCCACGCGATGAAGTACGCAATCCGATATTGAAGCGGTTCCAAAAAATTGATGCAGGTCTGTCTCCAAGTTGGGATTCGCTAAACGGCAGAAAAACAGGAGGTTTGTAACCCTGGGAATCCCGGACGGCAGGGAAGCGGTGTTCGTTGGCGAACAGCGTGTCCGGATATGGAGTGAGGTAAGGAGGCCGGACATGGACGTCGATGGGACTGACGCTCCCACTCATTCGAAGCCCGCGAATGAGTGGGGCACCCGGCAAGGGCGTAATTGCAGAGTTCGAGCGGGACTTCGTTGATGTGGTGTTCACTTTGGATGAAAGCTATCTAGGGGAAATCAAAGTTACTCGAAACCTTAGCTTGCCGCAGGCATTTCGCACCGCGCTCGGACAGATTCTGGAATACGCGTATACTCGCTTTGACAAACTGCCGCAAATGATCATTTTTCTGGATCAGCGACTGGACGCAAGTCGTCTGCGGATCGCTAACGTACTTGGAATCGTCGTTATCCCCGGCATTGATGGTCATTTCGAGCTATTAAATCCCCATGTTGCTCTGGCTGAACTGCAAAACCTGTTCAGCGCCGCCAAATCCGATACCCAGACATAGACTGTGAGTCTAAAATATCGAATTTCAAATATCGGCTGGCACAAGATGATTTCGTGCGCAAAATGGTGGCTGGGTGTGGTCGGTACGCTGACGCTCGTTGTGGCAGCGCAGGCCGAACCGGTTGCCCGGCTCAAAGCTACCGACTACGTCAACGATTTTGCCCACATTCTGGACCAGAACACCATTGCGCAGATGGACCATATCTGCCGCCAAGTTGACGAAAAAGCGCATGCCCAGATCGCGATGGTGACTGTCCGGTCGCTCGATGGCTCCGACATAGAAAGTTACGCGGTCGATCTCTTCCATCAGTGGGGGGTCGGAAGCAAGGCCACCAACCGCGGAGTGCTGATCCTGTATGCCATTGATGACCATCGCGCCCGCATTGAGGTGGGCTATGGGCTGGAGCCGATCCTGCCAGATGGGAAGGTGGGTGCATTTCAGCGGGAAGCGGTCCCACTTATGCGCGCGGGCGAGTACAACCAGGCGCTGCTGCAGGTCACCTCGCGCGTTGCGAAGGTCATTGCCGACGATGCCGGTATTCAGCTTACGAACTTAGAATCGCACCCATCGACAAGCCACTACCCGGCTGATTATCGGGCTCAACCGGCGCCTCTTTGGCGCCCCTCCCCGGGCCAGTTGATCGTGCAAATCGTTTTCTTGATCCTCCTCTTGACCATCTTCTTTGGTCCATTTTTTTTGTTCGGGTTTCTTGCTTCCCGGTTTGGTGGTGGTGGAGGATCGGGGGGCGGCGAAGGCTGGGGTGGGGGTGGGTCTGACGGGGGCGGGTCTGGCGGTGGGGGCGGATTTGGCGGATTCGGTGGTGGTAGTTCCGGTGGCGGCGGAGCTAGCAGCAGCTGGTAGTCAGTGAGGATGCAAATGGTTCCGGAGAAACAGATCGGCGAATTTGTCAGCCGTCTGCGCGCGGCGGCTGGAACGAACTTGGAGAGCGTGATCCTGTTCGGATCGGCGGTCACGGGAGATTTTCATCCCGGGTTTTCCAATGTGAATTTGTTCTGTGTGGTTCGCGACAGTTCATTCGCGGCGTTGCAGGCTCTGGCTCCTCCCGTAAAATGGTGGGGCGCGCAGAAGCAACCCCCGCCCCCTGTTCATGACCCGTGACGAAATCGATCGCTCTGTCGATGTGTTCACGATTGAGTTCATGGACATGCAACAGCACTACCGAGTGGTCTTCGGCAAAGACGTTCTGCAGGGTTTGTCGATTCCAGTGAACCTGCACCGCGTCCAGGTGGAATACGAACTGCGGGAGAAACTCGTGCTGCTGCGCCAGCGCGTGCTGCTGGCTTCCGGTAAGGATTCGCGCCTGTGGGAACTGCTAGTTCGGTCGGTGTCATCGTTCACCACGCTTTTTCGGCACGCACTCATCGTGCTGGGTCACGACGCGCCGGTTGTGAAGCGCGAGGCAGTGCAGGCATTGTCAAAGCTGATTGGGTTTGATGCGTCGGGCATCCTGCAGGTGCTGGACGTGAGAGAACGGAAATCGGAGCGCGGGAAGTTCGACGTGGCGGAGGTTTTTTCGCGATTTCTGGCAGCGCTGGAGCAGGTAAATGCCGCAGTTGATAAAATGCTTGACTCCAGCGCCGCGGGCTCCTAATAGAGTTCCGCGGACGGGATGCCAGCGCAGTCCCGCTCTGATTACTCATCGGTACTCTGTAGCCGAATTTTTTCCGAAAGATACTTCCCCCTGCTGCGTTTGACGGGCTATTACGCATTGAGGGGATTTTGCTACAGCACCATTTCTGATGCAATCCGGTTGATTCGTGTGGTGGATAAATTTTCCGGTCCTCCCAAGGTGCTTCTTCCATGAAAATTGCCGTGTTGTGGACCCGGCTATCGGGATATTTGAACGGATGCCTTCGGGAGATTGCCATGCGTCCAGGGGTCGAGCTGTTTGTCGCTAATGAGGAGGCGAGTTCCGATGCACCGTTCAGCGATGACCATTTTGCTTGGATCAAGCAGCGCTACGAATATAGGGGCGCGCCCGATTCGGCGAAGCTGCATGGCCTTCTGCAGGAATTTGGACCGGAGATTGTGCTCACTTGCTGGCACATTCGCGAGTATCGGCGGGCCTGCGATGCGCTGCGGGGGCGGGCTGTGCGGGTGGGTTGCCTGGACAATCAATGGCGAGGAACGCTGCGGCAAAGGATTGGCGTACTGACCTCGCCGGTCTATCTGCGCCGCTACTTCGATGCCTTGTTCGTCCCCGGAGAACGGCAGGCGGAGTGGGCGCGAAGGATGGGTTTCGAGGAATCGCGCATCTGGCGTGGAGTGCTTTCGGCAGAGGTTTCACGCTTCTGGGCGGTTCGCGGCGAGGAGCGTCCACCAGCGTTTTTATATGTCGGCCGCCTTTCTCCGGAAAAAGGAATCACTGCGCTGATTGATGCATATGGGCAATATCGCGCTCGCGCCGAGGCTCCCTGGCCGCTCATCGTCGCGGGCACAGGGCCCTTGGCCGGGATGATCCGGCAGGAAGGGATAGTTTGTCGTGGGTTTGTGCAGCTAAGAGAGATTCCTGCATTGTTTGCCGAAGCTGCCTGTTTTGTGCTGCCCAGCACCTTCGAACCTTGGGCGGTCGTTATTCACGAGGCAGCTGCTGCCGGTTTGCCAATTATCTGTACCGGCGAGTGTGGGGCTTCGGTTCACCTGGTACAGGACGGTTATAACGGATATGTGGTGGAGGCCGGCAATGATGAAGTTCTGACTAATACATTGCTCCGCATGGCGGAGTTACCGGCCGAGCGCCGCAGACATATGGGTGAAGCCAGCAGAGGACTTTCCCGGCAGTTTACCCCCGAGCGATGGGCCAACTGCGTTTTGGAAAACGGCTCAGCCCTGTTGGAAGAGATTCGCAAACCCTTGTCAAAGGCGGCGAAATTATGAAGATCCTGCATGTCATCCAGTCGGTGAACCCGGCTAATGGCGGCCCGATTGAAGGAATTCGGCAATTGAGTGCCGTGAATCGAAGCCTTGAGCATACTCGAAATCGTTTCTCTCGACCCTCCGGATCGCCCCTACCTGAGCACCCTGCAACTTCCTGTGCATGCCCTCGGGCCGGGATGGCTGAAGTATTCCTACAACTCTCGCATGGTGCCTTGGCTAGCCGTTAGAGCAGTTTGCCGGTTACGGCACCGGGTCCACGTAGAGGGCGCTTTCAATTTCCTCTAGCGCTTTCAAACACTCAGCCAGTTTGGCCGAGAGCGATTACGCTGAGAGACACTAGGTCAAAAAGTCAGGCTAACTCTCTGTGTGTGCTTAAGAAAGCCCGTCCAATTTCGCACGTTGGTAGACATCCTCTTAGCCAAATAGCGCCCTAACCTATTCCCAAACACGCACAGCGAGAACCCCGTGTACCTCTGCACCACCTCTGGTGCAATGTGTTTTGCGTTGTTTGGCATGTGGAAATACTTCCGTCCTGGCTAATTTGGTGGGAGAGCGTGCGGGTTGGGTAGGCTAGGCACGGGGGCAGGCCAGGCACGGGGCAGGGGTGCGGCGGGTGCGGGCGGATGCCAGATTACAGAGTGATTGTTGTTGGCAGCAACGCGAAAGATGCGATCTACGAGGATCAGTTCATACCGCCCAGCCGGGCTCCAGATCCGCGACAAATGGATCGCTAATCGCTGGACTGAGTTCGTCGAACTGCAGAACAATTTGCGGAGGCGCGTCCCACTTGATTCCCAGAATACAGGCGATTCGGGACCTCGGTTTCACGGGCACCAAACGGCTGAGCATAGCCGAGGCTTCTTCGGCGAATGCTTTCCTTCTTTCTTCGGTCAGATCATGGCCGATTAGTTCGAGCGTGAAATCAGAACCGCGTGGGATTGCCTGGAACTGGATGGTTATCCGGTTTCGCTCTTGAGCGCGAAGGTGAAATGTGCGTAGCGTAATCTCGATCAGCTTCTCCGCTATGACACGCTTCTGCTCTATCGGTACAGCTTGCGAGTAAATTCGCAGGTATGGCACTGGGTACCCTAAATGTCGCAGGCAACAGTTACGCAGCCGCCTGATGTGTCGCACGTTGTGAAGGCCATCCTGTGGGCGCAAGCGCCAACTCCTTTGATCCGTGCGATTCAAAAGCGAGGTAAATGCGGTTGCAGTCCACGCAGTAAAGTTCTTCATTACTTGCCACCGAGGTTCTGTCGCCACCGCATGCAGGACACATCGTTACCCCTAGTTCTGTGCTCATTGTCAGTACCTCCTAAAGGAGGAGTCGCATCCTTCGTGCCAAACGGTCAAAGAAACAGACAACTAAAGAAACAAACGACTTACTTGACTGCGGAGTGCCAGATCTGAGTAGAGCCCTCCCCGCGACCCTGTAATTCTTTCCGGTTAGGTCCAATCTTTTCTCTTTTCCCGAAATCCCCTCAATGCGTAATACCCCCTGCTGCGTTTGACGGGATAGGAGGTAGAGCGATCCAACTCTGCCCTCTCTAGTAACTATTTAGTAATAGGGGCGGTTTTGACCAGGCGCGCTGGGGGACCTGGGCTCTGGGGGCGCTGGGGATCGGGCGCGGCGGGCTGAGCCGAGCCAGGCGGCTTCGGCTTAACGAGATGTTTGAATCGTATGGTCTGCGGGGGTTGCACTACACGACATCTAGAGTGAAGAATATTAACGTGCGGGCTACGAGCTGTGAACCCCCAAAACAAATGAAAACTAAAGCTAAACCAACAACCATCGCCATTCAGGACGGAAATGGAGTTGTCCGAAAAATTACGAAAGTCATTCCCTATGGTGACGGCGGATTCGCAGTACACGTTCCATATCACAAAGCGCAGATCGGCTGGTTGTTGAAGATACCCCTCGATTACGAGGTACTTGGGGAAACTATAACCCCCATTAGTGATTGCACGGAATACTCTGCAAGCGACCGCGTTAAGCTCTCATACCATCCGAGCGGTTTCGTGCAGTTTTCAGGCGAGAGGCCAGGGAAGATCACGTCTGGACTTGATCCCGGTACTGGCGAGCCGAAGGGGTTGGGAATTATGACAAATCCGCTGTCCTCCCCTATCAGAACGGGACCAACATTTGCGATCACCGCATGGGGGTTGTCTGACTTCGAGCCGCTTGCTAAAGACTCCGATGCCGTATTGATATTTCCTGCGGAGGAAATGTATTTTCGTGGATGCAGTCCGAGCACCCAGAACGGTGTCGTCATTGAGGGTTTTGTCTTTCCGCCGCGCTATTGGGCTGGAGTGCGCGGGGGGGCTTCTCAAGAGAAAATGTCCCTTTGCTTCCTTGGTTTCGAGGCGAGCGGAGCTGTAATGGAGCTGAAGATAATACATCTCCAGGCATCTGACGTTTTTATTGGAGTGTTGGCAAGTCATATCCGGGTAGGCTTCAAAGAGCCTTCGGGGTTCACGCTGAGCGGACCTAGTGAGAGCAAGAAGGGGAGCAGAAAAAATGCGCTGTTCGCGATATACCCAGGGACTATGCGATCGCGACTCCAAGAGCGTGCGAAGAGTCTCAACTACCAGCCTGATGAACAAAGTCGATGATAGGAGCTGGGTGCGCTGGTCGTCGGCACTGCGAAAAAGAAGTAGTCTGATGCCGACACTAGCATGCGAGCGCGCGTGGGTGCACGACAGAAGAGGGTAAACAGGAGAGTAGGGTCAGCCGATTCTGCTAAACATCAAGCTGATGGACTTCCGAATCATGCGCCGTGATCTTGCCGCAGCGAACGCCGGGCCACGATCACGTGCTGAGGACGACGCTAAATTCTGACCGATTTATTGTGTCACGCTTTGATTTCATTGATTGAAGGGCAACCCCCGCTCCGCACATTCATACACCGCCCCAGCGCCTGGCCATTTACTAACTCGTTAGTATCTTTACTAGAGAGTTAAGGGGTGGGACACTTTTTCCCGCATATGTAGCTAACCCCCTGCTGCGTTTGACACCCTTTCGTAGCGCGACCTATACTCCGCAGCAAATCTTGTTGCGGAGGATGGGTCATGTCGAAACGCACGCCAGCCGGTTTTCTTTTTGCCGCAGTAGTTTTCGTGGCGCTCAGCGCAGCAGCGGCCTTCAGTCAGCAACCAGTTCTCACGCCCCAGAACAGCAATACCACCCAACTGCTGATCGCGGTCAGTCCGGTCGACGAAAACGTGGTCTGGGCAGTGGGAACGGGCAGCGTATTTGTCGTCACCACCGACGGCGGCAACACCTGGCAAACGGGTGTGGTCCCGACACCCAACGCCGGAGACGTCCAGCTGCGCGATGTGCAGGGTGTGAGCGCTGACGTGGCCTACGTACTCTCGATCGGGAACCTCCCCACTGATTTCGCCATCTACAAGACGGAAGACGGCGGCGCGACCTGGACGCAACAGTTCCAGAACAGCCTGGTTGGCGCGTTCTACGACTGCTTTGCGTTTTGGACTCCCACCAACGGGATTGCGCATAGCGATTCGGTGAACGGCGTCTTTCCCGACCTGATCACTACCGACGGCATGACGTGGCAGAGCATCGCCAACAACATGCCGCCTGCGTTGCCCGGCGAGGCGTCGTTTTCCTCGAGCGGAACTTGCGTGGCAACGCAAGGCACGAGCAACGCCTGGATTGCCACCGGCGGTTCCGACATCGCCAGAATTCTGGCCACCACCGATGGCGGCAACACCTGGGCCGCCTACGACACTCCGCTAGCTAGCGGGCCGATTGCCGGCGGATTTAGCGTTGCCTTTCGCGACGCGAGCAACGGCATCCTGGGCGGCGGAAGTCTCGCTCCGGGAATGGCCGTCTACCAGGCGCAGACCGCGACCTCGAATGACGGCGGCCAGACGTGGCAGCTCACAAATAATCCGCCTGTGGCGTACGCCATCTTCTGCGTCTCTTATCTGAGCAACACCACTGGCGTTGGCGGCGGGCAGCACGACGGTCGAGGTCGGGCGAAACACAGCCCAACGGATTACACCCGCTACGCCGTGATCACTGCCGATATCGGAGGCGCAGCCTGGACGCCGGACGAAGGAACCACATGGTATACGCTGCCTGGCGCCATAGGATATTGGGCCGTGGCTTTCGCCAATCCGCAGAATGGATGGATGGTAGGAACGAATGGAACCATTCTGAAGGTCAGCTTTCCGTAGGAAGCAGGAAGAAGCAATTGGCAACTAGCAATTAGCTTAGTGCCAAAGCTCGAAGACCCGGCGCATCAGGGATTGCCGGAACGGTGAAGGATGACCAGCATGGGCTGGTCAGTGCCGGAGTCGTGTTGGATGTAGGTGAAGGTCTTGCCGTCGGCCGAGAGCTTCCATTCTTCGGAGTCGAAGGTCTTGCCGTTCAGCTTGGTAGTGACTTGAATGTTGCGCGTGCCGGTCCGCTTTGCCGAAACCGTCAGTCCGTCCGGAATCCTGGGACCCACCTCAGGATAATCCTTGCCATCGAACTTCAGCGTATAGGTCGTCCCATCGGCAGGGACGAGTACGGTGATGCCGTCCTCGCCGTTGGGTGAAATGTCGATTTCGGTGAAGGTCATCGTCACCTCCGTCGACTGCCAGGTGCCTGCGAAGCCAGTGGTGCCGGCGATGCGCTTCACGGTCGCAACGCCGCTGAAAGGTTCGCCGTCTTCCTTCTGGCCGTTAAAGGTGCGGGTCATCGTCTTGCCGTCGGCAGAGAGCGTCCAGGTTTCGGTTGCTGTCACTCGATCGTTGCTCTTGTCGGTAAACTGCCAGACCGTCGGGCTCACCACCTTTATCGCCGTCGTGCCAAAGGGAGTTGGCTGGTCGGTGCCGTTCGCTTTGATGGTCCAGGAAAAGGAGCCGTACTGGAACTTCCAGGTGTTCGGTCCCACGGCGGTGACGGAGTCGGTTGTTCCTGCGATGTGGCTCGCGGCCTCGTCGATCTTCCACTTGCCGACAAAGGGACTGTCGGCATAGACGGTAGACGACAGCGCGAGCGCCAGCGCGAGGACGAAAAGATGATTTAGCGGCATTGGGGTGTTTTCGCTTTCTAGGAATTATAGACGTGCGTGGTGAGGCCGGGTGGCCCGGGTCTCGCGGTTCTCGAGACCCGGGAGATTCGTCAACCATCAAAGGGACCCAGGTCTCGAAAGTCGCGAGACCGGGGCACCCGAATTCCCACCCGCGTGGAAGGAAAGCTCAGGACCCGCCGGCCGAGTCCATCCATTCGCGCAAGACGCGCTGGCCGGTCCAGCCGGAGCTGGAGCGCCTGATCTTCCCATCGCCGCCGACCAGGACCAGCTCGGGCACTCCGCCGACGCGATAGGCTCGCGACACCGCGCCGTCGTCATCGGAAAGCGATGTGAGGTTGGCGCTGTTTGCGCTGATGAAGTTGCCCGCGCCAGCCTCGCCGCCGATGTTGATCGCCAGCACCGAGACACCTTTGCTTCGGAACTCAGGCTCCAACTGACTCAGCATGGGAAGCTCCCGCTGACAGATGGGGCACGAGGTCGTCCAGAAGACCAGCAGCACCGGCCGCCCGCGGTAGGACGCGAGGTCGAAGCGGCCGCCATAGGTTCCGGGCAGCGAGAAGTCGGGCGCCGGCTGATGGCTGCGCGCGACAAAGATTCCCAAAAGCACAGCACCCACAAGTACCAGAAAACTGAGTTTCGATGTCTGCGACATGTTGCACCGTCTGGTTGATTCTAAGCCGCTTGCGCTCGGCGGCGCGAGTCAATCGATAGATCGACGAGGTCGTAGTCTCCCGGATCTCGGAGGGCGCGAGAGCTGGGCTGGGTCGACTTCCGCGTATTTCGAAGGGGCGCACCTTTAGAGCCTGCCCTGAGCTTGCCGAAAGGTGCGCCGTCACAAGTCCTTTTGATTTGTCATCCCGAGGAGGCCTTTAGGCCGACGAAGACGACAGAGGTATGAGCCATACTTCTCGCGCGCGGCAGGCGTCATAGATCTGGTTGTGCAGTGGACGAGCTGTCTTTCGATTGACTGCGACGACGGGCACGACTGCGCTGGATGTCTTCTTCATTCTTCCTACGATAGCGGTCATATCAGAAATGCTTCAAGTGGCTATTGCGACGGACCACTTAGCAGTTCATCATGAAGACACCGTTTTGGCCGTGCACCGTGGATGGCATAAGTTACCCAGTTACTGATACCAGACGAGGACGTCTAAGAAAATGAATTAAGGGAGGAAATTATGTTCCGCATTGGTGCAAGGTTTAGCCCGCGACAGTCGACGAGAAACACGGTGCATGAGTTGGCGAGAATCGCTAGCCTTGTGCTCGTCATCGTCACCACAGTGGCTCGCGGTCAGACCGCGGACACGCAGAAGAATGTCCCCACGCCAATTCTTCTCGAACTGTTCACTTCGGAAGGTTGTTCCAGTTGTCCTCCCGCGGACGCGCTCGTGCAGCAGATGGATGCTACGCAACCGGTCTCGGGAGCTCAATTGATCGTCCTCAGCGAACATGTGGATTACTGGAACCACGACGGCTGGAAAGATCCTTACTCTTCGTCATCCCTGACCGAGCGGCAGATTGACTATGTGCGCGCTCTCAAGTTGAAGGAACCCTATACCCCACAAATAATTGTGGATGGAACCACCGTGTTGCAGGGAGACCAGGCGCAGATACTCCAGTCCCTACGCGGCGACGTCGCTACTCCCAAACTTTCTTTACACATCGATTCCGTGAACCCGGGCGCGAGCAAGGCCCAGGAAATCAGCGGACACATCGATATCGATAACACGACCGATAAGCACAACGCCGATGTGTTCGTGGCCGTGGCCCTTGGTCATGCCGAGTCGCAAGTTGCGAGTGGAGAAAATTCCGGCAAACATCTGAGTCATGTCGCTGTCGTTCAAGACATCAAGAAAATCGGAAAGCTAGGTAAGAATGGCCACTTCAGCCAGGACTTTCAAGTCAAATTGAACCCAGGCACGGATCCCGGCAACGTTCGTGTCATCGCGTTCGTGCAAGAGCCGGGTCCTGGACGAGTTCTGGGCGCGGCCTTGTGGAAACCGGCCAATTGAGCTGCTTGTCGAACGCATTACGGAACAGGGCCGGTATTTGAAGCAGGGACAAAAGTCGGCCGAAAGTGTCCCTCCGACCAAACTTTCGAAGATAGCGCGGTATGAGATCGCGATTTGTATCGATAGGTTTAGGTTTTCCCACTTGTACCGTCATCATCGCCTCGCAATTCCGTGGGCCGAAGTGAGTAGCGCGTCGTTCGACCACTTGCGTTGCGATTGGCTCCCGAGTAAGGTTGGAAATCGTCCTCGGTAGGGTTTGCTGCTCCGTTCCCACGGATCGTTTAGCGCGCCAGGACGCGGCCGAGCTCTGAGCATAGTAGCCACCCCAGCGACGAAAAGGAGCTGATTGTGAAGCGGATTATCGCCATCGCTATTACTGCAACCGTGTTCGCGGCCATACCGGCATTTGCCCAGAAGCAATTCAAGGTAACCCAACGCGTCAAGCTTGGCGGTGAGGGCGGATGGGACTACCTCACTTACGACCATGATGGTCAGCGCCTGTTCATCACGCGGGGCAGCCACGTGATGGTGATTGACACCAAGACGCTGAAGGTTGCCGGCGACATTGCTGATCTATCGGGAATTCACGGAGTCGCGCTCGCGCCGGAGCTCGGCCGCGGCTTCGTCAGCAACGGCGGCGACAACACGGTTACTATCTTCGATCTGAAGACGCTGAACAAGATCAGCAGCGTGAAGGTTGGTGAGCGCCCAGATGCGATTCTGTATGAGCCGTTCTCCAAACACGTCTTCACCTTCAACGCGCGCAGCCAGGATTCGACCGTGATTGACGCGGCCACCGGTAAGGTTGTTGGTACAGTCCCACTCGGCGGCAAACCCGAGTTCCCGGCTAGCGATGAAAAAGGCAAGTTGTATGTCAACATTGAAGACAAGAGCCAGATCGCCGAAATTGACGTCACGAAGCTGTCGGTGCTGAACACATGGTCAATCGCGCCCTGTGAGGAGCCGAGCGCACTGGCTTTTGATGTGAAAAACCATCGTCTCTTCGCCGGATGTGGCAACAAGATGATGGTCGTCGTCAGTTCCGATTCCGGCAAGGTAGTGACCACGGTGCCGATCGGCGAAGGTGTCGATGCTGGACGCTTCAACCCCAATACGGAGCAGGTTTTTATGTCCTGCGGCGAGGGCGTTCTGACGGTGATCCACGAGGACACTCCGGACAAGTACACCGTCCAGCAGAACCTCACCACGGTGCGCGGCGCGAGGACGATGGCGCTCGACAAAGAGAACAATGTCGTTTATCTGGTGACTGCCCAGCGTGAAGACAAGCCAGTGGCTCCGGGACAGAGGCCGACGATGGTCCCCGGCAGCTTCGAGTTGATCGTGGTGAAAGCGGAATAGCACGCCGCCGACGTGGCGGCGGATACGCCGGCAGCCAAGCCAAACTCACACAATCATTGTTCACCCGCATCATCAACAAAGAGCGGGCGCGCATTGTCGCCAATCGCCTGATGCGCGACGACATGTTCAGCGGCTGGGGATGGCGGACCATGTCGCAGGAAGAACGCGTCTTTAATCCGCTGAGTTATCATCGCGGCTCGGTGTGGCCGCACGACAACTCGATCATCGCCCACGGAATGGCAGTAAACGATATGCGCGATGGCGCACTGCGGATTTTGACTTCGCTGTATCAAGCGGCGTCAAAGTTCCGCGACTACCGTTTGCCGGAACTGTTCTGCGGTGTGCAACGCCGTGAATACGACGAGCCAGTACATTATCCGGTCTCGTGCTCGCCACAGGCATGGGCCTCGGGCGCAATGTTCCTCATCCTGACATCAGTGCTGGGATTGCACCCCAGCGCGCCACGCAAGGAGCTGAATATCGTCAATCCGCAACTGCCCGACTGGCTTGACCATCTGCGCATTCGCAACCTGCGCATGGGGCGCAGCCGCGTAGGGCTTGACTTCAACCGCCGCGGCGACCGTACCTTCTGCAACGTGGTCGATGTGGAAGGCGACAAGTTGTTGGTGAATGTCGCGTTCAAGAAGTAGTGGCAGCTCCAAACTCTTAGCAAAGAGCCAAGCCTTTCTTCACTATTCCTCGGTCACCCAATACAATGGACGAACGGCGCATGGCGCCGAACACTTTTGGAGGATACATGGCGCAAGTGAAGATCACGGTCCGCAACAATGGACCTTTTCGGGTCGAGGCACCCGAAGGCACAATCGAATTGGTAGATGCAGACGGCAATCCCTACGACCTCACCGGTAAACCAGCATTTTCCCTCTGCCGCTGCGGCGGCTCGACCAACAAACCTTTCTGTGACGGCACCCATTCCCGCATCGGTTTCCAGGGAGCGGAGAAGGCCGTAGCCGAGGCGCAGAAGCTGGAGCCACCGCAGCAGTAGCTGTGACGGCCAACTTGGCGACTGCTCTGCCCGCCGGACATGTCCTCCGCCGACTGTTCGAAGCCTTCCAAGACAGAGTCAGCCGGGCAGTCGCAGCCCGGCTGAATAACTTTCCCAAGAAGAGCTACTCTCCACCGCTGACCTTTGGCGCGTAGGGATTGTCGTCCACGACCTGCCAGACCGTATCGAGCACTGTTCCGTCCACCCACTTCACCACCGCAACCGGATTATCGAGCAGGCGAGGTTTGGCGGGTTTGCCACCGCAGATTTTCTCCACTTCGGTCTTGATCTCTTCGATCGAGCGAATCGGCAGGCCTTTGCCTTTCACTGCGTCGAGGAGGTCCTGACGCAGGGGATTGATGGCGATGCCGCGCTCGGTCGCGATCACGTCGATCAGTTCGCCCGGACCGGTGATGGTGGTCACCTCGTCGACAATGACCGGAATGCGATCGCGGAATGAAGGCAGGGCGAGGATGCTGCATCCCGCGAAGAGGCAGTTCTGCCAGCCGCCAATGCCGTGCAGCAGGCGCCCGTCGGAGTGCGTGACCACGTTGGCGTTGAAGTTCACGTCAACCTCGGTCGCTCCCAGCACCGCCGCGTCGACCATCGATGCGAAGTTTCCCTTGCCGTGAAAGTTGTACGAGGTAAAAGGGCTGGTTGCCACATGCCGGGGATCCCTGGCGATGGAGCGCACGGCATCGAGATCGAAGGTCTGGCCATCGAGAATGTATCCGATCAGGCCTTCATTCAGCAGATCGACAAGATACTTCGTTGAACCACCGCGGACGAAGCTGGCCTTCACATTCGCAGCTTTCATCATGTGCGCGAGGTAGTCAACGAAGGCCAGCGCGATACCTCCGGCGCCTGCCTGAAACGAAAAACCTTCGTGCATGATGCCGCTGTCGCGCAGGAATCGCGCCACCAGGTGCGAGATGCGCAGGCGATCCGGGCTGCGTGTGATCTGCGTTGTACCGCTCACGATCTTCGACGGATCGCCGATGGAATCGACTTCCACGACGTAGTCGACATTGTTGCCCTGGATCTGCCATGGAATGCAGGGGAAGGGAACGAGATTGTCGGTCACGACGATGACGCGATCGGCGTAAATAGAATCGGCAAGCGCGAAGCCCAGCGAGCCGCAGGCCGACTTGCCGTGCGAACCATCGGCGTTGCCGAAACAATCGGCGGCAGGAGCGGCGATGACAGCGATATCGATGTGCACCTCGCCATCCTGTACCGCCTGCCAGCGTCCGCCGTGCGAGCGCAACACTCCCATCCCGCGCATGTGGCCATGTGCGCAGTAGTCGCCGAGCGGGCCGTTCATGCTGCCTTCGATATGGTGTACCGCTCCGGATTTCATCAGCTCGATCACTGGCTCCTGACAAGGAAAAGATGCGCTCGGGAACCACACCAGGTCTTTGACGCCCATGCGTGCTGCGGTTTGCAAGGCGGTCAGCGCAACAAGGTCTCCGTTCCGCAGGTGATGGTGATTGCTGATCGTCATCCCATCGCGAAGCCCGCAAAGCCGCAGCGCGGCCTCCAGGTCGGGCACCCGCTTGTCCCCGTTTGTGGGATAGTCGCTGTTGCTGCGGATCAACGGCCCAGCCTTACGGCCGGTGGGACGATGCCCATCGACCCCCTCGTATGGCACTTGCTGTCGGCCGTTGACCATGCCTGGCACGCGACGGCCGACGGCATTCGTGACCAGCCCCGTAGCCACGCCGATGCTCACGATTCTCCTCCTGATGTCAGTCCCATCTGCTTGGCGCGAGCGACCAGTTTCAGCGCGCGCTGCACCACCGGAGCGTCGATCATCTTTGCGCCCAGACTGACGACCCCGAGCCCTTGGGCCTGGGCCTCTTCGTAAGCGCCAACAATTAACAACGCTTTCTCCAACTCCGCCGTTGTAGGAGCAAAGGCACGATGAATAATTTCGATTTGAATGGGATGAATGCAGCCCATGCCTTGGAAACCCATGGCCCGCGACGCCTCGCCCCAGCGCAGCAACCCGTCGCTGTCGGCGACGTCGCCGTATACCGAGTCGATTGCCTGCACATGTGCTGCGTGCGCCGTGTTGGCCACCCGCATCCGCGCATAGAGCGATTCCGCTCCCGCCGCCGTTTTGGCCACTCCCAGATCGGCGGTGTAGTCTTCCAGTCCAAGGGTGATTGCCGCGACGCGGTCCGAAGCCTGGGCAATATGGAAGGCATTCTCGATGCCTAGCGCCGACTCCAGAATTGGCATCAGCCAGATCGGACGATTCAGACCATTGCGCTTCGCGATGGCATCCACAGCTCCCACAATGTCAGACACCTGCTCCGGGGTTTCGACTTTGGGGATCAGAATAAGGTCAGGAGCCTGGGGGATGATCTCTTCCAAATCCATAAGGCCGAGCGGCAGCTGATTGATTCGCACCATGCGCTCGGCCGCGCCAAAATCCACCGCCCGCAGCGCGTTCCGCACCAGCAGGCGAGCAGCGTTTTTTTCGGCAAAATGAACCGAATCTTCCAGGTCGAGGATGATCGCATCGGGAGCGTGCAGTCCGGCATTGATGAAGTACTTAGGCTCATTGCCGGGCAGATACAGTCGCGAGCGTCGCAGCCGATCCTTAGCCGAGGGGGGCGGCAACTCGACCGCCTCTGGCAGGGCGGACTTACCGTCCGCAAGACCAGCACGCCGAACCGCCGCCTCAACTCGCGCGGCAATAACAAACGGCAGCGCGCCTTCATCGACGATGTCGACATAGGCATGCTCAATGCCAAGGGCTTGCAAAACGTCCCGAACTTGCTGGCGTATGCTGCCGCCGTAGTAGATGTCCACCCGCGAATGCAGGTCAATTTCAATGCCGCCGCTGGCACGCTCTTCGATGCTGACGTGCAGGTCGGAGCGGACGTCGCCCCCGGCGCGCCCCGCCTCGCCACGTCGTAGGCCGCTAGTCTCGACCGCTACCGGCATAAGCCATCTCCACTGCTGCGCCAAGTTTCGCCAGGATGGCATCGGTCATCTGCCTGGTTGATGCCGCGCCCTGGGCCAACGATTTCGTTCCCCCCGGAATTCGTAGCATGTCGTAGGTGCGAACCTCGCCTTCGGCGACAATTGCGGCAATTGCCTTACGAATTTTCTCCGCCTTCTCGCGCTCGCCGATGTGATCGAGCATCATCGCAGCCGAAAGGATCATCGCAATCGGATTCACGATCGGCGGATCGAGTTCGGCATACTTTGGCGCCGAGCCGTGTGTCGGCTCGAATACCGCGACTTCCTCGCCGATGTTGCCCGAGGCGGCAAAGCCAAGACCACCCACAAGTCCGGCGAAAGCGTCGCTGATCACATCGCCAAACAAATTGCTGGCGACGATCACGCCGTAGTCTTCCGGATTCTTGGTGAGCCACATGGTCTGCGCATCGATGTTCGTGGACCACAGGGGAATCTCGCTGTATTGCTTCTGCACTTGTTTCGCAACCTCTTCCATCAGGCCAGAGGTCTCGCGCAAAACGTTGGGCTTCTCGCAGATGGTGACCGACTTGTAGCCGAACTTGCGAGCGTGCTGGAACGCAGCGTCGCATATGCGGCGCGCGGCCGGACGAGTGATGATGCGGACGGAGACCGCGAGATCTTCGCCGGATATATTCGCGAAGGGCTTGAACTTGGGATGGGAGCGAAGCGCGTCGCGGACCTGTTGCGGAGGATCAGTCCATTCGACGCCGGCATACAGGCCTTCGGTATTCTGACGGAAAACTACGACGTCGACCTTAGGCTCTTCGAATCCCCCGCTTGGCTTCTTGCGGATGAAGTTCAGCGGATTGCCTGGAAATGACAGGCACGGCCGCATGCAGACGTCGAGGCCGAACCTCTGGCGCATCGAAACGATGGGGCTGAAGTATTGGCAACCCTGGCCTCTCAGCGCTGGGTTGAGCTCGGCTTCAGCTTCCTTCTTGGGCTTGGAGGTGATGGCTCCAAAGAGTCCGACTTTGTGCTGACGCAGCAAATCGATAGTGCGCTCCGGCAGCGCGTTTCCTTCTTTGATCCAGCACTCCCAACCGATGTCGGCGTGCACGTAGTCAGCCTCGAAGCCCACGGCCTCGAGTACGCGAATCGCCTCCGGTAGCACCTGATTGCCAATGCCATCGCCAGGCATGCTCACGATTGTACGTTTTGCCATGATTGCGACCTCGTATTATTTCTAGGTGTCATCCTGAGCGGAGGCGGCCTTCGTTTGGCCGCCGGAGTCGAGGGACCCGTATAATCACATTCCAATCCCCGGAACCGTACTCCCACATTGTGAGAGTCACCTAAACCTGTGCCGCGGCCATGCCAGCTTCCAGCTTGCGGCTGACCAAATTCTCCACTCCTCCGGCAATCACCAGTGACTGGGGTACGCTGCCCAGCGCTGGGAACGCGAACGTCTCACCCGCATAGCGAATTGTGCTGGCCGAGAGGTCCACCTCGATCGCGTCGCCGGGAATGATCGTCTTTTCTTTAAGGGCCACCGCGTCGGCAAACCTGGAGCGCAAGCGATTCGCCAGTCCCGGCGCCTCGATACAAAGAAAGCCGTTGTTGAAGGCGTTGCGCAGGTACGTCTGCGAGAAGCTGCCCGCAATCACCAGCGGAATGCCTTTGCACTTCAGAGCCGTTACCGCCTGCTCGCGGCTGGAGCCGGTACCGAAGTTGAATCCGCCAACGACGACATCCCCTCCCGCCGTTCGCTCAGCAAATTCAGGATCGTAGTTTTCCATCACCACGCGCGCCATCATCTCGGGTGTCATGTCCTCGCGATAGGTGTAGTCCTTGCCATACATGCCATCGGTGTTCAGGTTGTCCTGCGGCAGAAAGACCAACCGGCCACGGACGCTCGCTGGAAATCCGGGAAGTATTTCCACCCTTTCGGACCTGGCGGAAGGTGCAGGGAACTTGTCAAAGCGTCGTACCACATTGTGGGATTGCAGCTCTCCTCGCCCGCAGATGTATCCAGCAGCCGCCGAGGCTACAACGACCTCGGGGCTGCCGAGATAGCACTGCGCATCGCGCGAGCCCATGCGTCCCTTGAAATTGCGATTGGTTGCAGAGATGCCAACCTCGCCTGGCTCGAGGAGCCCGGTACCAAGACCGATACACGGTCCGCATCCCGACGGCAGGGGATGTGCCCCGGCATCGAGAAGCGTTTGCCAGATGCCTTGCCTCTCCGCTTCTTCCTGTACCGAGCGGCTGGCGGCAGCGAGGTAGAATTGCACACTGTCGGCGACTTTCTTGCCGCGCAAGACTTTCGCGGCTGCCGCAAGGTCCTCCAAGCGCGAGTTCACGCAAGAGACGAGGTAAGCTTTCTGGATTGCAACTTTCTTCTCAGCGATTTCGGTCACCGACTGCATTATCTGCACCGTGTCCGGTCCGGAAACGTGCGGCGTGACCTCGGCAAGATCGAGCACAATGCGCCCGGCATAGACTGCGTCAGCATCTGGAGCAGGAGGGTTCGTGCGCCACTCCGCGAACGTTTCCTGCGGTATACGCACGATGCCCTGTGCTCGTAGCTCGCGATTCCGCGCAGCTAGATAACTTAGAGTCACTTCATCCGCAGGAAACCAACCCACCAGCGCACCCCACTCGGTGGACATGTTGGCGATACTCAAGCGCGCGTCGATGCTGAGCGATGCCACGCCCGGGCCGGCGAACTCGACTGCGGCATTCAAAACCTCCTCTTGGTTGTAGAGCCCGCAGAGAGTGATGATGACATCCTTGCCGGTCACACCCGGCGACAGCGTGCCCTCCAGCACAACCTGGACGGTGCGCGGTATCTGCCACCAGAACTCGCCGGTTGCCCAGATGGCAGCCGCGTCGGTGCGGACCACCGGTGTGCCGACGGCTCCCAGAGCCCCATACATGTTGGAGTGCGAATCCGACGCGACAACGAACGTTCCGGGCAGCACATATCCCTTCTCCACCATGATCTGGTGGCCGATGCCAGTGCCGGGCGGATAGAAATCGATGCCGTACTCGCACGCGAAAGCTTCCATGCTGCGATACTTGGCCAGGTTGGACGCTTCCGTATTCTGGATATCGTGATCCGCAGTGAAGACGGGCTGAGTGGCATCCTTTACGCGCGTGGCGCCGATAGCCTTGAACTTCTTCATAACCGCCGAAGTATTGTCGTGGGTCATCACATGGTAGGGGCGGATAGAGAGGAAGTCTCCCGCGCGCAGCGGGCGATTCGGGCCCTCGGCCATGTGGGATTGCGCGATCTTCTCGACGATGGTCTGTGGCATCAGTCGCTCCCAGTTGCCACGGCGCGATCTGCCTTGAACAGCTTCATCAGTTCGCTCACGCTCGGTTGTTTCTCCAGACTCCAGATGCCGTCGATGGCGCGGCGGCGCGCCTCTCGCGACATCACCGGCTCGGCCAGCGCTTCAAACTTTTCTTCGACTTCTTTGTCGGTGAGTGGGTTGCGCGGATCGCCCTTGGGATAGTCAAGCTGCTGCATGAACTCGCGGCCGTCAATGGTATGAATTCGCACGATCACGCGCTGCAGCGCCGGAAAGACCTTCTCGATTTCAGGGTCCGCAGTGACGACGATCTTGTTGAGCTGCGCTCGGATCACCGGGTCCATGATTTTCGCCGGCGTGAATTGCAACGGCGTTACCTGCCGTTCTGCGATGGCCGCGGCAATCACATATGGAAGCGAATGGTCAGCCGTCTCCTTAGTGTGCGGATCGTATTTGCTGGAGTCGCTGAGAATGTCTGCGCCGCGCGCCGTGGTGCGGATGTGCACTCTGGCAATGTCGTTGGGGCGGAGGTCATGGTCCCTAACCAGCGCCAGCACCGCCGAAATCGGGGTGTGGGTGAGCGCCTCGGTAGGAAATGCCTTCATCCCACATTGTGTGATACGCCAGGATTCGCCCAGGCCGTCGGTCAGCAGGTTCAGCTTCCATTCCGGGCCAAGGCAGTGAACCAGTCCCTCTTTGCCGTCGATTACGTGCTCCGGGCCGGTATAGCCTTTCTCCGCCAGCAGCGCAGCCATCATGCCACTCTGCGTCGCCATGGGATCGACCGTGTTCTTCATCATGGTCAGCTTGCCCGCGGTGACCGCCCCCAGCGTGGCGCGAGCGCTGGCGCTGATGCCGATGGCGTGCTGAATCTGCTTCGGGCTTAGGTGTAGCATGCGTCCGGCCACAATCGGCGAGACGAATGCCGTCAGCGTGGCATGATGCCAGCCTCGCTCGCGGATGCCCGGGAAAGCCGCCTCGCACAGGCGCATCTCAAATTCATGGCCCAGCACCAGTCCAACGATCAACTCCCGGCCGTCGCTGCCAATGCGCTCGCAAGCGGCAATCGCAGCCGGGAAGATGTCGGAGGGATGTGAGGGATCCTGCTTCCAGTAGATGTCGTTGTAGTCCATGCAGCGAATCATCAGGGCGTTAGCCAGCGAGGCCGAGACTGCGTCCATCTGCTTGCCGCTGCCGATTACCGTCGCCTTGCCCGGTCCGGCGATCTCGTCCAGCACGTCGAGCGCGATTGCCACATCGTGTTGCTGAAATCCGCCGAGTGCACAGCCAATGCTGTCCAGCAGAAAGCGCTTGGCCTGATAGACCGCCTCTGCGGAAAGCTGCTCGAATTCCAGGCCTGCGGCCCACTCTGACATTGTGGCAGTGACGGCTGGGTTGCTCGCGGTCTTCGCCGGGGCGGTGATGGTCGTCATAAGATCGTCTCCGTTACTTCACCAAGTTCTTGAACGGCTGGAATGCCATGAAATCGGCGTGGTGCACGATGTAGGCCTCAGTGGTCCGCTTCACCAGATCGCCCTCGGCCGCGTGCGCCGCAATGATGTGGCAGACCGCATCGGGCACGTCGCATTCCATCGCCAGCGCCACGCCGGTGAAAGGATGGCGCAGCAACTCGCCGCGCTTGCTCTGCCGAGTCTTGCCGTCCACTTTCTCGTATTCCAGCAACTTGCCGACGTCGGCGAGGATCGCGCCCGCAATCACGGTATCTATGTCGATGGGCAGCGCGCGTCCCATGAACTCAGTCATGCTCTCAGCGGCCTTGCGTGCGATGTGTACCACGCAGCGCTTGTGCTCCATAAACGTCGTGGGACAATTGGGCACCAGCAGCGTGAACGGGATGCGATTCAAATCATCGGGCGTCAGCGGGCTGAGTTCCAGCGCGCGCTGCCAGGTTTTCGTCACCTGTTCGCGCAGTTGGGCTGAGCCGATCCACTCGATCTCGGGCCACAGTTTCAGAACGGCATCGCGCATGGATTGCACTGCCTCCAAGCGGAAAGCGAAACGCCTATCCTGTGCAATAGGCGAATTTTTCCGGCAAACAGATATTCGTATCACTTACGCGGTTGGCAGGGCTATGACGCGCGTCACAAGGGAAGCCAGCTTTGTGGGAATCCGGCTAAACTGTTTTCTACGCTGACTGCTCGAACAACGGGCTCTGGCCAGCGGACGAAGGTGTTGGACGGCTTTGGCAATGCTCAGGCCGGATGCGATCGTCGGTGCTTTTTTATGGATTTCCATCTTCTAGTGAAACGACAAGCAACGATGTTGCGCATCCTGATGTTGGTACTCGAACTTCTTGTTGGCCGCTCCGCATGCGCCCAGGGCGGGCCGCCTTTTTACACCAACGATCCGGGTACACCAGGCCCGCGCAATTGGGAGATCAACCTGGCCTACATGCCCTTCCTGTACAGCAACCAGTCGGTTACTCATACCCCCGACGTCGATATCAATTTCGGTATCGGCGATCGCATCCAGCTCACCTACGAGAACGCCTGGTTGCGCGTTCATGATCTTCCGGTCGCAGCCAAGTTTGGTCTGGGGCAATCCAACTTCGGAGTCAAGTGGCGCTTCTACGACGCCGGTGAGTCCGGCTGGTCGATCTCGACCTTCCCTCAGGGATTCGTGAATAATCCCAATGATTCGGTTCGGCGTGGCATCACGGTGCAAAGCAACTCCTTCCTGCTGCCTTTCGAGTTTGCCCACAAACTCGGTCCCGTCGACGTGAACTTCGAAGTAGGTTATGACTTCGTCCACGATGGACCGAGCGGCTGGCTGACAGGCCTCGTCGTGGGACACACCTTCAATTCCAAGGTAGAGCTGGACGCGGAGTTCTATTCCCAAAGCACCTACAATCCTTACGAGAGCCAGCCCACCTTTGACGTGGGCGCCCGCTACCGAATTCACAACCCGGTGATCCTCCTGCTGATGGCCGGGCGCGGCCTGGAGCCCGCCAGTCCCGAGCACCCCTATTTTGTGGGATATTTCGGAGTGCAGTTCCTGCTGCCCTCGCGGGCTTACAATGCCGACGACCCTGCCCCAGCCAAGTCGCCGCCGCCGTAAGACGGTTAACCGGCCAAGCGGTTCATCAGGAACATGGAACCGATGGGCTACCCCCTCCCCCCTCTGGTCTGTAAAATCTTGAAAACACTAACAAACGTCCGCAAAATATTGAGCGCGTGGAAGTTGCAACTAAAAACTTGATTCGGCATGGGTTACAAGCGGAAAAGCGTAGCGTTATCCATGAGCCCGGACCTTGCCGAACAGGATGCGCGGTTGGACATCCCGATTGGAGTTGCCAGGGTGTCCCGAGATCACTTGTGGCGCAAGCACTGGGCGAGTCTCGCGAAGCGAGACGGAAGATGAAGCCCCGCCCTCTAGTGGCTGTTAACGAAACTTAGGTTCAGAATTGGTTGGTGGATCAAGGGGATCTAGTTACGCGATGAAAACAGCCGCAAAGCGGCGGCATGATGTTAGGCGGGGGCGCAAGCCCCCGCTCTAGTGGCAGAGAATGCGAGCCGCAGAGCGGCGACACGGGTATCGTAACGGCCCCTTCAGGGCGGGGTACGCTGATCCACTGCAATGCGAGTCCCTCGGGAACGGCACAACAGAATGTCGACAACTCTACATAGTTTTCAAAGAACCCAGCCCAACCAGGATCAGTAAGACACTCTGGCCAGCATCGGGCGCACTACACCCAACTTAACAGCGTAGCTCAGAATCCCAATTCGTCAAGATCACGAAGGTACATGTACCAATGGGTCTACTTCGTGACTGCGGCTCCGATGAACCGGTGCTGCACCTGGCGGCTTTGCGAGTTGTCATTACGACCGGTCTTCAGGCCGCAAGGGATCTGCTTCTCCTAACTTTTTCCGCGCAAGCGCATCCTCGCTCGACGGGCGAGCCTCTCCCACGCGGGCGAACGCCTCCTTCAGGTGATTTCATCGGGCCTATCGCTGTGTTTGACGATCGGCAATGGGATACAAATCGACGGATATACCGCGGAGGAGCAGTTCAGAACAAATTGACTGCCACCGGCGAGCGCCCTATCATCAAGCATCATTCTCCCAGTGCCTAAGAAATGATCGACACCACGATCTCTCACTACCGCATTGTCGAAAAGCTCGGCGGTGGCGGCATGGGTGTCGTCTACAAGGCCGAGGACTCGCGCCTGGGACGCTTTGTCGCGCTCAAGTTCCTGCCCGACGACGTAGCGCGCGATCCGGCTGCACTGGAGCGCTTCCGCCGCGAGGCGCGCGCGGCTTCAGCGCTGAATCATCCCAACATCTGCACCATCCACGACATCGGCGAAGAAGGCGGCCGCGTCTTCATGGTGATGGAGTTTCTCGACGGCGTAACGCTGAAGCATCGCATCGGGGGGCGTCCGATGGAGCACGAGCTGCTGCTCGATCTCGCAACCGAAATGGCCGACGCGCTGGATGCGGCGCACGGCCAGGGCATCATTCATCGCGACATCAAGCCGGCGAATATCTTCGTCACCCGGCGCGGGCACGCCAAGATTCTCGACTTCGGACTGGCCAAGGTGCGGGCCAGCGAATCGAGTTCCGACTCCGAGACCAGGGTCGCCGATTCCGGCACGCAGCACCTCACCAGTCCCGGCACTATGCTGGGAACCGTAGCTTACATGTCGCCCGAGCAGGTGCGGGGCAGAGAGGTCGACACGCGCACCGATCTGTTTTCCTTCGGCGCGGTGCTCTACGAGATGGCGACCGGCACGATGCCGTTCGATGGCTCAAGCTCGGGCGAAATCTGCAGCGCGATCCTGCGCGACGAGCCAACGCCGCCCGCGCAGCTGAATCCCGACGTCTCGCCGGAGCTGCAGAGCATCATTCGCAAGGCGCTGGAGAAGGATCGCAATCTGCGCTACCAGAGCGCGGCTGATCTGCGCACCGATCTGCAACGGCTGAAGCGCGACACCGAGTCGACGCGCCTGGCCGCGGCGCATTCGTCTTCGTCCAGCGGCAGAATGCCGGCCGTCACCTCGGCAAAGTCGCACAAGCTCTCGATCACTCTGGCCACGTGCGTCCTTGTGGTCCTCGCTTTGGCTGGGGGCCTCGCGTGGTACCTGCGGTCCGCCAAGACCAAACAGATCGATTCGCTGGCCGTGCTGCCATTCACCAATCAGGGGGGCGACGTCAAGACCGACTACCTGAGCGACGGCATCACCGAATCGCTGATCGACAATCTGGCGCACGTGCCTGACCTGAAGGTGAAGTCGCGGCATTCGGTGTTTCGCTACAAAGGCAAAGACGTCGATGTGCAGCAGGTGGGCAAGGATCTGGGCGTAGCGGCGCTGGTCAGCGGGCGCGTGGTGCCGCACGGCGACACGATTGATGTGAGCGCCGAACTTACCAACGTCAGCGACAACACGGAAATCTGGGGACAGCACTACAGCGGTCCGGCGGCGAACATCATCTCGCTGCAGCAGCAGATCGCCGGCGACATTGCAGGCAAGTTGCGCTCGCAGATGAGCAGCACCGAGAAGCAGCAGGTCACCAAGCAGGGCACGAAGGATCCTGAAGCCTACGAACTGTACTTGAAGGGCCGTTACGAATGGAACAAGCGCACGCCCGCGAGCCTGGCGGCGGCGATCGCGTATTTCAATCAGGCCATCGCCAAGGATCCTGGCTACGCGATGGCGTATCTCGGGCTTGCCGATACTTATGGAGTATTGCCGAGTCACGGCGGCTCGCCCAGCGAGGACTATCCCAAGTCAAATGCAGCTGCCCGGAGAGCGCTGGAATTAGATCCGACCTTGGCGCAGCCCCATGCCGATCTGGGATCGAACGGGCTCGAGTACGACTACGATTTTGCGGGAGGCGTAGCGGAATACAAGAAGGCGTTCGAACTCGATCCCAGCGACGCGACCGCCCACCAATGGTACGCGGAAGACCTGGGTTCTCTGGGCAGGATTCAGGAAGCTCTCGCCGAATCCGCGCGCGCCCACGAACTGGATCCGCTATCGCCGATCATCGCTGCATCTCCTGCGCGGGTTCATACCTCAGCCCGGCAGTACGATGACGCAATCGTAATCGCCAAGCGGGTTGCCGCTGAGAACCCGACTTTCCCGGTCGCGCACTTCTATTTGGCCGTGGCCTACTGGGGAAAAGGTATGCACCCACAGGCCATTGAAGAATGGAAAACCTACGCTCAGCTCGAGGGCGATCCGAACGAGGTGGAATTTGCCGCGGCGCTGGACGAGGGTTACAAATCGGGAGGCTGGAAAGAAGCTCTCAAGCGGGGCATCGCGGTGCGGCTGGCGCAGCGCAAGAAGAGCTACGCCTCGCCATATTTGATCGCCGAGCTGTATGCTCAGGCGGGCGACAAGGAGCAAGCTTTCTACTGGCTGGATACGGCCTATCGCGAGCGTGATCTGGTGTACCAGCTGAAAACCGATTTCATGCTCGATCCCCTCCGCTCCGACCCGCGCTTCGCCGAACTGGTGCGCAAGGTCGGATTCCCGCAAGAGTGAAGGAAATTTACTTTTCCCGAAAACTCGACCTTCGCACCCGCGACTGCAGAAGTCTCGGACAGACCGGCAGTTATCGGCGTATACAGCTCGGCGAGCAACTCATCGGCTGCTGAACAGTGACCCGCGCCGGAAGCTGACTCCGGACGTTATCCCGAAGTCTGGTTCTGGGAGATCTGGCCGGATTAGTAACGGGAAACGCCTTCGTCGCCACTTTCCTCCCGAATCGTTGGCGATTCGGAAACTGCAAATGCGGCGTCACATCTTCCACGTCACCTCTTCCACCTGATTCGTAATCTCCTCTGGTGGCGTTCCTGGCGGAAAACACATGGGTTTGCCAATGACAACCTTCAACTGTCCGGGACGCGCGATCTTATGGCCTTTCAGTTTCATCTCGTATAAGCCATGGATGCGCAGCGGTAGCACCGGAACATTCAACCGTGCTGCCAGGATGCCTAATCCTGAACGGAAGGGCGATGGTTTGCCGTCGGACGTGCGTACGCCTTCCGGATAGACCAGAACGCTGTAGCCGCGATCGACAGACTCGCCCGCGTAAGCGAAGCTCTCGCGCACGCCCGACTGCTGCGGCAGAGGAAACACATCGAACAGAGCTACCACAAGGTAGTATCCCACTTTGTAGGACAGCCGCATGAACGGATTCCAGTCTTGCGGCGGCCGCCACATCGTCCACAACAATTCACCCCACATGCCCACGGCCAGTTTGCGGCGCAGGTGCGGAGGCAGCGCCTTCAGCGCAAATCCAACGTCGATGTAAGTGACATGATTGCAGCTGATGAGCAGCGGCCCATCGACGCCGCGCAGGTTCTCGCGGCCAATGATCTTTGGGTGGGCCATGATCATGGTCGCGGGCCACGTGAGCAGGTAATAGATGAATTCGCGAATCCAGGTGATGGGCCAGCGTTGTGCCCAGCGAGGGTAGTTATATCCGCTTTGCGATTTCTGCGGCTCCCGCAGCAGGCGCTCCAAGTCGCCAACCGTGCGCATCGCCGTGAAATCCGCCTGGTTCAGATCGATCTGGTAGCGGTCTTCCAGCGCGCTCATCAGCTCAACCCTGTCCATTGAATTCAGGTTGAGGTCACCGTCCAGTTGCGCGTCGGGCGCGAGCGGCCCGCGCTTTCGCCCGGTGATGCGGGCGATCAGATCGCCCAGCGCGCTTGGCGACGCGCTAGCGTGGCCGTCGCCGGACGCAAAGTGCTGCTCAACCGCTGCTTGGATGACCCCAGTCTTCGGCTTCTGGGTAGGTGTTCGCGGGAAGTCCTCATCCGGCCAGACCAGCCAGCGCCGCATTTGCTGATAGTCGGCCAGGTGCTGGTTGGCGCGCTTGACAATCTCCTGAGCATCTGTGGAGTCTCGCAGCACCAGCACGGCACACGGTTCACTGTTACCGTGCTGCTCCAAAGCAACCACCACGCAATCGCGCACCTCCGGCTGTTGGCGCAGCGCAGCCTCAAGGTCCTCGGGATAGATATTCATCCCTTCCCGCGTGACGATGACATTCTTCTTGCGGCCCTTGAAGTAGAGATTGCCCTCGGCGTCGAGTTCGCCGATATCGCCGGTACGGAACCAGCCTTCTTCGCTCGCCACGGGCTTCATCTCTTTGCCCTGCCAGTAGCCGGCAGCAACATTGGCGCCGCGCACCAGGATCTCGCCGCTCTCGTCCAGCTTGACCTCGCGCCCTTCCAGGACTTTGCCGATGGAGCGTTTGCCCGTGCGAAACGGATGATTGAGAGAGATCAGCGAAGTGGTCTCGGTAAGGCCGTAGCCTTGAATTACAACGAAGCTCAGGCGCTGCCAGAATTCTTCCGTCGCGGCATCCAGCGCCGCGCCGCCCGAGATGAAGGCCCAGAACTTCCAGCCGAAACGGTTGTGAATCTTGCGGAAACGCCACCAGCGCTTCACGAAGTGCTCATCTTTAGCAGCCACCAGCTGCCGATGGAACCATTCGAGTTTGCCCGCCGCTTCCATATCGCGCTCGATCTTGTCTTTGAGCGACTCCATCAATCGCGGCACGGCAACCACTACCGAGACCCGCTCCTTCTTGATGACCTGGAGGACTTCGGACGGGTTCAGTGTGTCCTGAAAAATCACCGTTGCCGCCAACAGTTGTGGCAGGAAAATTCCCAGGAACTGTCCGAATACGTGGCTGAGGGGCAGCAGGTTCAGAAATCGCAGTGGATGGAAGATGCGCTCGTAGTGTCGGTAATTTCCAATCTCGCGCTCCAGCGGTTCCAGGTTCGCCAGAATGTTGCCGTGGGAGATCACCACGCCGCGCGGCTCGGCGGTTGTGCCCGAAGTGAAGACGATCTCGACGATGTCGTCGCGCGTGAGCGCGGGTGGAGCTACCGGCGAATCCGAGCGCGCGGCGACCTCCTCACGCAAGCTCTCAAGATTCAGCAAAGGGATCCCGGGAATCTGGTTCTGTGCAGAGCCGACACACAGCCTGGCCTCGACCTGCTGCGCGATGCGCTGCGCAAAATCAGGAGCTGCGATCTTGTCTACGGGAACGACGATCGCGCCGCGCAGCAGACATCCGAAGAAGACTGCGATCCATTCCGCGCAGTTTTCTCCCCAGATGAGTACCTTGTCGTCCCTGCCGATCCCGCGGGATTCCAGCTCTCGAGCGAAGCGGTAGGCATTCGCCACTACATCGCCGTAGGTCCAGCGCTGGACGCGATATCCGCGGCGATGGACATAGGCAACCTCACGCGAATGCTCGCGGAAGTTCTCCAGATATTCCAGGATGGTAGTGCGGGCCATCGATCAAAGTGTAACTGTTCCAGCCGAGTAGCGAGCCTGTGAGCGATGCTTACTAAGAGAGTGCGCTTACTACGGCTAAAGGGGCACGCCACTACTCCCATCGGGGGATTGGTGGAGAGAAGCCGAGCTGGCAATATGTGCTCAAGTAACAGCAGTGAGACCGAACCGCCAGGGCTAAACAGCAGTACAGGCGGCGAAGCGACGCAGGCTTACATTCTCCTCATACCCACACAGACCTGCGGACGACGGTTTCTTCGGCAGACACAGGCTAGGCCTAGCGATCTCCTCGCTGGGCCTTTGTCATTTCCAAGGGCTCGGTGCTGGAGTCCAGCGCAAGCCCACGTCCGTTTGCGTGGCAACTCCGAAATGTCTGATACTTCAAGGGGCCGGTTCTGCGTGCCCTCTCGACGCACTGTAACTGTGTTCTAATGCTGCTGATAAGTTTGTTTTGCGGGTTTGTGGGGTTCCGAAGTGGAGGCGGGGAATGGAAGAGCGCGATTTCTACGAAGAGCGGCAGGAGATGAAGAAGGCGACTCTGAGCTGTCCTCATTGTCATCAGTCTGGGGAGTACGATCTGGGCTGGTTCGTCCGCACCAAGCGCCGCCAATTGCCGCCCCGCGCCGACGAGCGCGACCGCGCCAAGTTCGCCAAGGCGCGCTCCTATATGGTGCGTCGCGACGACCTGGTGGCGTGTAAGAATCCCCGCTGCCGCAAGCGCTTCGAGGTTTCGGGCGTGCAGTCGGTCGCGTTCCTGGATGAGCAGGTCAACCCGGAACGACTGCAGTAGCTAATCGGCGCGTGACCAGCCAACCATCACGCCTCGGAGCGATAGACCCCAGCGACTTGCGCTAGCATTGGACGCGCTCCTTGCCTTCGAACTTCGATAGTCCTTTTTCCTGCTAATGCCCAAGAATCCGCAACGCGCCCGCGCCTCCCGGCCAAAAGAGCCGTTCGAGGCCCACGTCAACACATTCATGCGGCGCGTCGATCGCTTCTGGCAGCGCGTGACCGAGGGCATGCAGCTGGGTCAGCTCTGGTCGCAGTTCAGCGCCGATGCCCGCTCCAGCTACCAGCTCTACTCCAAGGAAGTTGACGCCACGCGAGTGGCTGGAGTGCCCAAAGGAAAGCACGCGCTGAACGTAGGAAGCCAGTTCTTCTGGGCGATTCTGGAGAAGCTGACCCCTGCACGACGTGTGCTGGTGCTCATCGCGCTCGTGCTGGTGATCTTTCCGGGCGGCGAGATGACGTGGACCACGCACTCAGGTGAAGTCCGATCCTTCGCTCTCGATTTCCACTTCTTCGGTGGTTTGCTGATGTTCGCTTTGCTGATCCTGGAGGTCGCCGACCGCGTGGTAATGAAACGCGATCTGCAGATCGCCAAGGAGATTCAGGCGTGGCTGCTGCCGGCCAATCCTCCGCCAGTGCCCGGCTTGGAGATCGCGTTCACCACGCGTCCGGCTAACACTGTGGCCGGCGACTACTATGACGTGTTCGCCCCCCCTGGTTCCGGTGCGCAGGACCAGACCTTCCTGATTGCCGTCGCAGACGTCGCCGGCAAGAGCGTTCCAGCAGCCATGCTGATGGCCACCTTTCAGGCGAGCCTGAAGACGCTCTCCACAACTCCCGGCACGCTGACCGAGTTGGTAGGCCGCATGAATCGTTACGCTTGCAGCAACAGCCAGAATGGCCGTCGCTTCACCACCGCATTTATCGCCGAGTACGATCCAGCAGCCCGCACCCTGGCCTACGTCAACGCCGGACACAACAACCCGATGCTTCTCCGGCAGTCAGGGATCATCGAGCGTTTGCAGGTTGGCGGAGTGCCGCTAGGCATCATGGAAGATGCGCCTTATGAATCGGCAACCGTGACGCTGCAAGCTGGCGACTGGCTGGCGATATTCACCGATGGGGTTGTGGAGGCTGAGAATAGGGCCCTGGAGGAATACGGCGAGCCGCGCCTTATAGCAATGCTGCACTCGGGCGTCATTCTGACGCCGGCTGCGCTGCTGAACAACATCATGGTCGATCTGGACCGCTTTGCCGGAAATGCTCCGCAGCACGATGACGTCACCTGCATGTTGCTGAAGGCTATCTGAAGCGTTTATTCCAGATTCATTCCAAGACGGCAGTTACAGGTTCAAATTACGAGCTTGCCCGCTCGCGCTCCAGCAGCTTCTTCTTTCGCTCAATGCCCCAGCGATATCCGGCGAGATCACCGTCGCTGCGGACCACGCGGTGACACGGTACGGCCAAAGCAATCGGATTTGAGGCGCAGGCTCGGGCCACGGCCCGCACTGCGCCGGGCTCGCCAATCTCGCGCGCAACATCGCCGTAACTGCGCGTTTCGCCGCGTGGAATCTGGCGCAGCTTTTCCCATACTTTCATCTGAAACGCGGTGGCACGCACATCAAGCGGCAGATCGACGGTCGTATTCTCCCCCCGAATTGACGCCAGCAGCGGTTTAACGTAGCGCTGCATCGCTGCGTCATCGCGATGCAATTCGGCCGCGTGGAACTCCTTTCGCAGGTCGCGCTCCAAATCAGACGCGTTTTCCCCGAAGCTTACCGCGCACAGTCCTCGTTCCGTGGCAGCAATCAGCAGCCGGCCGAGCGGACTGGGGGCAATCGCAAACGTAATGTTCGCGCCCGCGCCCCCTCGCCGGTATTCACCGGGCGTCATGCCAAGCTGTTGTGGCGCCTTTTCGTACAGACGGCTGGGCGAACCAAAGCCTGCATCATAAAGAGCGGTAGTGACATCCTCGCCTTTGCGTAGCCCGGTCTTCACATGTTGCATGCGGCGCGCCGACTGGTATTCGCGCGGGCTGAGCCCGGTGGCACGCTTGAACAGCCTTTGCAGATGGAACGGGCTGAGTCCGACTCGCTGGCTGAGTTCTCTGAGGGTCATGACCCCTTCGGCGTTATCGAGTAACTGCCGAGCGTGGGTTACATATTGCGCCTGAGCGGAAATCTGTGTCGGCTTGCAACGCAGGCAGGCGCGATAACCGGCGCGCTCGGCTTCGTGGGGGCCCGCAAAAAACTCCACTGAGTCCCGGCGAGGGCGCCGGCTGGGGCACGAAGGCCGGCAATAGATTCCCGTTGTCCGCACGGCGAAAACGAAGTGCCCGTCCTGGCGGGCGTCGCGCGCCACCACTTGTTGCCACTTGTTCTGAAGGTCGGTTTGCATGTTCACAGCCTAGCGCTGCCCCTTGAAGCCCGATATCCGCTGCTTGCGCGCAAAAGAAAAGAGGTCGTCGATGGGAGGCCGCAACGTATACTGGCAGCGAGACGTCTTGCCTTCACCCAAGGTGCCATGCGCAGGTCAATCGTATTCGCTTTTGTGCTTTCCATCGGCCCGGTCTGGCTGCCGACGGCCAGCCCAGCCTCCGACAAGAAGCACGACCCGGAATCGGTGCTGGTCAGCATCGAGGGTTGTCTCAAGATGTCCGCCACCGAATACGTCATCATCGACGATACCGGTACCCAACGCAATCTGATCGGCGGCACGGCCAAGCTCAAACACTACGTCGGACGCCGCGTCCAAATCATTGGCGAGCCCACAACTAAAGCCTTCGACGCCACCGAGGCAGGCATCGCCTCAAGCGCCGTTGAGGTCCCTGCGATCAGAGTGCAGAGCGGCAGACAGATCGGCGGCAAGTGCGGCTCGTATCGATGACGGTATGGCGCTAGTCGGAACTGCACGTCCGCATAGTTCCCGGTGCTTTCCAGGTTCGCGTCTCAGATTTCCGGCGATCAGTCGGCTCCGCTATGAACGATCGCAGCTGCCTGCTCGACCGATTCAAACAGATGCGCTTTCATTCCCGCCAGTCGAGCGCCTTCAACATTGTTCGGACGGTCGTCAAAGAAGAGCACACGATGCGGCTCGCAGCCCAGTGCGTTAAGGCAGAGTCGATAAATCGCTGGGTCGGGCTTGACGACGCCATGCTCGCAGGACCAGATTTGTACCTCAAACTCATCGAGCCAGTCGAAGCTCTTGCGCAGTTCCCCCAGCAAGTCATGCGGCATGTTAGACAGAATCGCCGTGCGTATTCCCCCAGCCTTGATCTCGCGCGCGAGCTCCAGAGCCTGCGGATTGACCCGCAGCCACAACCGCGTCTCGAAGTCCACAACGCGTTGTACGTGATCGGTGCTTAGCGAAATGCCTGCCGCGCCGGCAAAGCGCTGCCAATGCTGCTGGCAGTCCTGCCGCCCGCAGTCATATTCATCGCGTGTCTCCGAGTAGAGCTGAAAGAACGGCGGCTCGCTGACGCCAACCAGCGCCCCAAACTCACGGACCTCAGCCGGCGTCGGGGCATGGCTCAGAACCCGGCCATAGTCGAAGACAACGGCATCCCAGCAGTTGGACTGCATCGCTTTCATTTTGACACAGGCCAGGTTGCAGCCCCGAACTCCTCAGCGGATACTGTTAGGACTCTCACGCGTATCGGGAAAGGAATCGATGAGCACCAGCGCACAGAACGGACTCATTCACCTGGCAAGTAAGTATTCCGTTGACGAGACGCTGCGGCGGCTGGAAGAGCTGTTGCAGCAAAAAGGCTTGACCGTCTTCGCCAAGGTAGATCACAGCGGCGAGGCTGCCAAGGTCGGACTGGAGATGCGTCCCACCAGGCTGCTCATCTTCGGCAGCCCCAAGGCAGGTACGCCATTGATGAAGGCATCACCGAGCCTGGCGATCGATCTGCCACTGAAGGCTTTGTTCTGGCAGGATGCAGACGGCAAAGTTTGGCTCACCTACAACGATCCTGCCTATCTCATGCGGCGGCACAACGTGCCCTCGGAGCTGCTGCCGAACATCGCAGGAGCGAGCACGTTGTTTGAGAAAGCCGTTAGCTAGAAGAGAACACGCGCAGCACTTCTGGTGCGACCCGAACGCCCCTCGCGGTACACTTTTCTTTTCCAATGCCATCGAAACGCAGCCTCGAGCTTCGCCGGCAGGTTGGCCAGTTGCTCATGATGGGCTTCGACGGCACTGCCATGTCGCAACGCCTGCGCCTCATGCTCTCGAAGTTTCAGCCCGGCGGGATCATTCTCTTCAAGCGCAATATTGAAGATGCCGGGCAGACACACGCATTGCTTCGCGAGGCGCAAAAGGCCAGCTCTGTGCGGATGTTCCTCTGCGTGGACATGGAGGGTGGCACCGTCGATCGCCTGCGCGATGTGGTCGCGCCCGTGCCATCGGTGGCCGAAGTTGCCGCAGCCGGCTCGAAGAAGCTCTTCCGCAAGCATGGCCGGTTGATCGGCGAAGAAGTCCGCGCGCTCGGATTCAATACCGATTTCGCTCCCGTCCTCGATTTGCAACTCGAACCATCGCAAAATGTGTTGACTACGCGTACGGTTTCGCCGAAACCAAAACAAACCATCGCCTACGCACGCGAGTTTCTGCGCGGCCTGCGTGACAACGACGTCCTCGGCTGTGGCAAACATTTCCCTGGACTCGGTGAGGCCAGTCTCGATACCCACGCCGAACTGCCCTCGATCCCTAAGCCCTGGAAGCGGCTCTGGAAGGAAGACTTGCTTCCGTATCGCGAACTCCGGCGCGAACTGCCCTTCGTGATGGTGGCGCACGCGGCTTACCCGCAGGTCACCGGCGACAACACTCCCGCTTCGCTCTCAAAGAAATGGATGAGCGGAATCCTGCGCAAGAAGATCGGCTATCGCGGGCTGATCATCACCGACGATCTCGATATGGGTGGCGTGCTGGCGTCGGCGCCAATCGACGATGCTGCGGTCGAGACTCTGCGCTGCGGCGCCGACATGTTCCTCATCTGCCAGAAAGAAGAGTCCGTGCGGCGGGCGTTTGAGGCCGTTGTGAAGCGGGCTGAGAGTGACAAGGAATTCGCCGAACTCATCGAGGAGAAGTCGAAGCGAGTTCATCACGCGAAGAAGAAGTGGAAAGCCCTGAAGACGGACATGGCGCCGCCTCCTAAGCAGAAGACTGTGGAACGGCTGACCCGCAAGATCTGGCAGTTCAGCGAAGAGGTGCGAGCCTACTCCATGCCTGCCGACGAGGTAGACGGGTGATCGTCGCCGGCGTGATGAGCGGAACGTCGGCGGATGGGATTAATGTCGCTTTAGTGCGCGTCCAGGGACGCGGGTTCCGTTCCCGGCTGGAACTACTGGCACATTACCAGTTTCCCTATCCGAGCGAGGTGCGACGCGCTGTTCTCGCAGCGATGAATGCCCGTTCGGCCAACGTTGCCGATCTGGCGCGACTCAACTTCCTGCTCGGAGATCTCTACGCCGATGCGGTGCGGACGGCGCAGCGGCGCGCACGTTTGCAATGTGAGCTTGTTGGCTGCCACGGGCAGACGCTCTTTCATCAGGGAAATTCCAGGCCGTATCTGGGACGTCGCGTCGCGTGTACCTGGCAGACGGGCGAAGGGGCTATCGTCGCAGCGAAGATCGGCGTTCCAGTCGTCTCCGACTTCCGTCCAGCAGACTTGGCCGCCGGCGGCAAGGGCGCGCCCTTGGTTCCATTCCTCGATTATGTTCTCTATCGACATCGTCGCTACGGGCGCATTGTGCAAAACCTTGGCGGGATCGGTAATTTGACGGCGATTCCGCCGCGCGCCTTGCCCGAGCAGGTCGTCGCCTTCGATACCGGGCCAGGCAACATGGTGATCGACGCCGTCGCCGAGCAGTTCTTCGACAGACCATTTGATCGCAACGGACGCCTGGCGGCGAAGGGTGAGCCGATCGAGCGTGTGCTGCGCGAATTGCTGCGGCATCCGTTCTTCCGGCAGAAGCCGCCCAAGACCGCAGGCCGCGAGCAGTTCGGCCGAGAATTTGTGCGCGAGTTGCTGCGCCTCTGCCGGCGCGCCGACGACAACGACATCATCGCAACTGCCACTGCACTCACTGCACTGTCGATCGGAATTGCCGTTCGCAGGTTCGTCTTGCCGCTGCTGGAGAGTGAAGATGCAAAACCGGCGCGCTTTCGCGAATTTGTTGTCTCCGGAGGCGGAACAAAGAACGCCACGCTGATGCGCATGATCCGCGAAGAGCTTGCACCTCTGAAGATGCGCGTGCGCACCACCGACGATTTCGGGTTGCCGTCGGAGGCGAAGGAGGCTACTGCGTTCGCCCTGCTGGCCTATCAGACCTGGCGACGCTTGCCGTCGAATGTTCCGTCTGCGACCGGAGCGGAGCGGCCCGCCATCCTCGGGAAGGTCAGCTATGCGTAAGATCTGTTTCACAACAGAGACGCAGAGGCACAGAGAAGGCCGGGAATTGGAAGTTACGAAATCGTTTCATCGCACTTGTATTTCAGGTTTGCATGGCTTTCTGGTTTCCATTTCTTCTCTGTGTCTCGGTGTCTCTGTGGTGATATGCCTCGCTGGCTGCGCGCGCAAACCCGATCCCAACACGCTGGTCATGATTATCGAGAGCAGTCCCATCAATCTCGATCCGCGCGTGGGGGTCGATTCGCAATCGCAGCGCATCGACGAACTGCTGTTTGATTCGCTGCTCCGCCACGACGAACATTTCCAGATACAGCCCTCATTGGCTGAACGCTGGGAGATTCCCGATCCCCTGACTTACATTTTTCACCTCCATCAGGGCGTGCGCTTCCACAATGGGCATCCGCTGACCGCGCGTGATGTGAAATGGACGTTCGATTCGCTGCTCACGGGCAAATTACGCAGCACCAAAACCAGTACCTTCGCCAAAGTGAGCCGGATTGATGCACCTGATGACTACACCGTTATCTTTCACCTGAAGGAGCCGTTTGCACCTCTCCTGTGGAATCTGTCGGGGGCTGCCGGCATCGTTCCCTACGGCAGTGGCGAAGACTTCGACCGTAAACCAATCGGCTCGGGACCGTTCCGCTTCGTCAGCGCGCAACAGGACAAGAACGTCGTCATCGAGCGCAATCCGGATTACTGGGCCGCTCCCGCCAAGCTCGATCGCGTGGAGTTCAAAGTAATTCCAGACGCTACCACGCGCGCTCTCGAGCTACGCAAGCAGAGCGCCGATGTCGCTATCAACTCGTTAGTTGCCGATACCGTAGTAGCCCTGGAGCGCGATCGTGACCTGACAGTGATGGAAGCTCCGGGTACGATCTACGCCTACATCGCGCTGAATCTACGCGACCCCATTTTGAGGGATGTTCGCGTGCGCCGCGCTATTGCTTATGCCATCGACGTGCAACCCATCATTCATTACCTGCTGCGCGACGAGGCGCGTCCGGCCTACAGCGTGCTTCCGCCGCAGCATTGGGCGTACGACGGCAATGTGGAGCGCTACCCGCACGATCCGGAGCGCGCACGTGCGCTGCTTGATTCTGCCGGATATCGCCCGGTCAACGGCGTGCGCTTCCACATCACGATGAAGACCTCGACGGAGGAGTCGACACGGCTGCTCGCCGCGGTGTTGCAGGAGCAACTGCGGGAGGTGGGCATCGCGCTCGATATTCGCACCTTCGAGTTCGCGACCTTCCTGGCCGATGTGACCAAGGGCGCGTACCAGATTCATTCGCTGCGCTGGATTGGCGGCAATCAGGATCCGGACATCTTCGAGAACCTCTTCGACACGGCGAGCTTCGCGCCCAAGCGGGCCAATCGCACGTTCTACTCGAACCTGCGGGTTGATGAGCTAATCCGCGAAGGCCGCAGCACCCTTGATCAAGAGAAACGCAAGGCAATCTACGACCAGATACAGCAGATTCTCGCCGACGATCTGCCATACATCAATCTGTGGTATCTGGATAATGTCCTGGTACATACAAACCGGGTGCGCGGCATCGAGATGGGACCGTCGGGGAACTATGATTTTCTGCGCACAGCGGAGCTGGCTCAATAAAAGGAACACAAGGTCCGGAATCCCTCACGTCGGTCAGCAACACAGCAGACCGGATCTGAACACCCGAACATGCTCGCTCAGCTCTTGGTGGGCTTCTAGAATCCGAATGCGGTAGCCGATGCCGGAGCGCTGATACACCGATCCCAGCAATTCTCCGATTTCGTGATGGCTCCGCTCGGCGATTGCCACAATCGAGGGTCCGGAGCCGCTCAGGCAGACACCGAGCAGATCGCGGTGTTCCAACTCCAACGCTTCCGCCAGACCTGGCACTACTTTGTGCCGTGCAGGCTGGTGGACGCGATCACGCATTGCGTCCTTCAACAGCGAGAAGTCGCCGCTGTGCAGCGACTGCAACAGCAGCGCAACTCGCTGCAGATTGAAGACGACATCAGCGCGCGAAAGACACTCCGGCAGCACTGCGCGCGATTCACCTGTTGCCAGTGAGACATCAGGCGTCAGCACGACGAATGCAAGCGACTCCGGCCACGAGAACCGCCGGGCTTGTACCAGGCCGTCGGGCAGTTGGCAGCTCAGCGTAAGTCCGCCCAGGAGCGAAGCAGCGGCGTTGTCGGGATGGGACTCCAGCGCGCAGGCCGCGCTCAGCATCGTTTCCATCGGCAGCGGTCCAGCCACAGCCTCATACAGACGAAGTCCCGCGACGGTTGCGGCCGCGCTGCTGCCGAGTCCAGCTCGTATTGGAATGTCGCTGCGCACCTCCACCGATAAGGAAGGCAGCCTGGAGAAATCCTCGCCAGCGAGCGACCGATAGGCCCGCTCGATGCAGTTCTCGCCCCGCAGCTCGTGGTCGAGGAAACGAAATTCCAGATGTCCATGGCCTGGAATTTTCTTGACGCGCAAGGACAGGTAGAGCTGCACAGCGACGGCGAGCGTGTCGAAGCCGGGCCCGAGGTTGGCAATCGATGCCGGGACTCTGATCTCGAAATTGTCCGCCGCGCTTCGTAGAGTGGCGGGCTTCTCAATCGGGTTCATGCTGATGACGTTCATGCGCAGCACACTCCTTGTAGTGCCGGTTCGCGTAATTGCGACTTGAGTATGTAGTCCGTGTCTTTGAGGGCGTGGCCGGTCAGGATTGCCACCACGACCGCATCGCGATCGATCTTTCGTTGTTCCGTCAGCATTCGCAGCGCCGCGAGAGTGGTTGCCGACGCTGGTTCGCAACCGATACCATCACGGCCGATCATGGCCTTCGCTTCGGCGATCTCTTCATCGGTGACGTCCATGACGAAGCCGTTCGTGTTGTGCACCGCGCGCAGTGCCTTCTTCCACGATCGCGGATTGCCGATGCGAATGGCCGTCGCTGCGGTCTCAGGCGACTCCACAGGTTCAAGCTCCGCCGCACCGGAGCGCCACATCTCCGCCAGCGGATTCGCGCCCGCCGCCTGAACGATCACTAGCCGCGGCAGCTTATCCAAGAAGCCCGCTGCGTGCAGCTCGGCCAAAGCTTTTCCGAATGCCGAGCTGTTGCCGAGATTGCCGCCGGGAACGATGATGTAGTCCGGCGCCTGCCAACCAAGCTGTTCCAGCAGTTCGAACATCACGGTCTTCTGCCCCTCCAGCCGAAATGGGTTGATGGAATTCAGGAAATAGAGGTCATCGTTCGCCTCGCGCAGGATCCGGTCCAGAGCTCGATCGAAGCTGCCATCCACGTGGACGATCTCGGCACCGAAATCCATGGCCTGTGCAAGTTTGTTCATCGACACTTGCCCTGCAGGGAGATAAACCTTCGCCCTCAATCCGGCGCGCGCCGCATACGCTGCCAGGGAGCCGGAGGTGTTCCCAGTTGAAGCACAGCCGACAATCCTGGCGCCGACGAACACCGCTTCGGTTACGCCGACGGTCATTCCCAGGTCCTTGAAACACGCGGTCGGGTTCCAGCCGAGATGTTTGAAGCGAAGATTCCGTAGCCCCGCCCAGCCCGCCGTCTTCCTGCCTTCGATCAGCGGATTGTTGCCTTCGCCCATGGTCACGATTTCGGAATAGCCGTTGGGAAGGAACTCGCGAAAGCGCCATACGCCACTCATGTCGCGTGGATCGTAGGAACATCTCCGCTGCAGCCAGGTGTGCTTTAGCTCGGCGGGGTTCGCGGTCACCGGATCAACCACAACCTCCAGCAGCTCTCCGCATACCTGGCACGAGAGAGACCGATCGTGAAGGTCGAGGGTTGTTGCACAGTTCGTGTTGATGCAGCGCAGATGCATGAAAAGAGCTCCTAGTTCAGGATCGGCATGGTTACTGGCGCTTCGGTCAGAAAGTCGAACTTCGCTATTTCCACCAGAGCACTATCAAGCTGCTTCTGCCTGCATGGCTCCAGGGTAATCACGAATGGCAGCGCCGACTTCGCGTGGCCCGGCTTCTGCAAAACGGCGTCGAGGTTGATGTGGCAACGGGCAAGCGCACCGCCCAGCGCCGCGATGATTCCCGGCCGGTCTCGCACAACGAAGCGTAGATAGTGCGGCGCCTCTTGGTCAGTCGTGAATTCGCAAGGAACAGCTGCGTCTGGCAATTCAATTCCTCGCGAGCGCCCACGGGCTGCCTCGAGGAGATCGGAGACGACCGCAACTGCGGTCGGATCTCCTCCGGCGCCGTGGCCCCCAAAAGTTGTCTCACCGCCGAATTCCCCGGTGCTCACCACCAGGTTCTGACTCCCCGCAACTCTCGCTAACGGGGAGCCGTTTGGCACCAGCGACGGTTCTACGGCGAGATAGGCTTGTCCGCCCTTCAGTTTCGCGGTTGATATCTGCTTAACCGTGCAGCCGATCTCGTGGGCGTACTCGAAGTCGAGCGCCTTGATGTTGCGGATGGAGCGGCAGACGACTTGCCGCGGGGAGACATCGACCTTCAGTCCAACTCGTGCCAGGATCGCCAGCTTGGCCGCAGCGTCCTGACCGTCGATATCGTCGGTAGGATCGGCTTCCGCGAAACCCGCCTGCTGGGCCTCGCGAAGGGCATCCTCAAAGGACATGCCCGCCTGTTCAATCCGCGTCAGAATGTAGTTGCACGTGCCGTTGAGAATTCCGCGAATCTGACCGATGCGATCGCCCGCCAGACCGTCGTGCAGCCCAGAAAGCACGGGGACGCCGCCGGCAACACATGCGCCGAAACCCAGGTATTGTTGGTTTTCGCGAGCCAGTTCGAGTAATTCCGGACCGAAATGCGCGATGAGCTGCTTGTTGGCGGTGACTACGGATTTTCCCCGCTGGAGCGCGGTCCGCACCAACTCATGGGCCGGTTCCATACCACCCATCAGCTCGATGACGACGTGAGCATCAGAGGCGAGCACCTGCTGGATACTCTCAGTCCAATATATGTCCGAGGCAATCCAACTGGCCTTCTTACGAGCTATGTTGCGATTGCAGACGTGCGAGAGCCGCAGCGAATGGTCATCGCGCCGAGCGTGCAACAGTCGCGCGACGGCACTGCCCACGGTGCCGAAGCCGACCAACGCAACCCGGCATTCGCTTTTGGCAGGCTGTCTTGGAGGATCGATTCGCGACAGAGCGGTTGCCATGTCAGACGACCTCCGCTGCATCTTTGACCAAAGTTCCATCAAACTTCATTACGATCATGTTGGCTCCGTGAAGCAAGTACCAAAAACAAAAAACCCACCAGCCTTTGGGCGGTGGGTTCGGATTAATCTTTCCTTGAGAAATACTTAGGAACTATTGCCGATCCGCGCTCCGCCCCGTGTTGGAATAGGTGTGCTTGTGAACACACCTGTGCCCGCTGTGGTATTCATAGCGCGGGACATGGGGCGAAATGCTGACATAAGATGCCATAATCTAAACCAAGTTGGCAGAAGAGTCAAAGAATTTTTTCGAAACAGATTTGCGAACCCATAGCCGTCGCGATCGACATTAGCACGCTGTAACCTAGGGTTACCGCCTTGAATTGTTGATTGAGAAGTGGCTGGTCGAAATCGCGTCGCATGTGACGAGACCATCGCTTTGGAAAGTGAGTGGCACTGATGACCTGGAAGCAAGCGTCCCGCCGCGTGGGAGTACTACTCTGGACCGTCGCACTGTTGGGCTGCTCCGCGATGGGCGGGCAACGGGCAGACAACGCCGGCTCATCGCAGGTCTGGGGAGGCAGAGACGTTTCCATGGAGATGACCGCAGAGGGCGCGACCCTGGAGTTCGATTGCGCGCATGGCGCCATCACACAGCCCATCAAGCCCAATGCAAAGGGAGATTTCAGCGTACCAGGCACATACACCCCTGAGCGCGGTGGTCCCGTCCAGAAGAACAACTCTCCGCGCGATCTTCCCGCTGTCTATAAGGGATCCAGCGACGGCGATAACATGCATCTCGAAGTCATGCTTACGGACCGGGATCAGGCGCTGCCTCCGTTTTCTCTCACACGGGGAAAAATAGGGCGCTTGGTGAAGTGCCGCTAGCTGTTCCATGTGAGAATAATCTGGACAAAGAAAGCTCTGTAACATGTTCCTATTCCCGTGAGAAATCTGCCCAACGTAAACGTCAGCTTCAGGATGGGCAAGCGTGTGCCAAGCCTTCGGAATTCTCTGACGCTTGTCTTGATGCTTGCCGCTTTGGGTGCTTGCCATGTCCCGGCGAGCGCGACACAAACTACTCGCGGAAAGACCTTCCTGATTGCTTCCGACATCCACTTCAATCCGATGTCGGATGAAAACTTGGTTGCCGCTCTCTCCGCTTCTGATCCCACGCAGTGGGAGACCATCCTTGCACGTTCCAAGAGCACGTCTTTCAGCCAATACGGAGAGGATACGAATTGGTGGCTGGTGCAATCCTCACTGGACCAAATGCGCGCGACTCTTCCACATCCCGCGTTCATTATCATGACCGGGGATCTCCTGGCACACCAGTTCCCGCAGACGTATCTGAAAGCGACGCACGACACAAACCGGGAGAACTACCGTAACTTCGTACTCAAGACAGTGGAATTCCTGGCGCTCGAATTCCATAAGAGGTTCCCTGACACGAAGGTCCTGCTGACGCCGGGGAACAACGACGAGGAGTGTGGTAACTACAGTATTAGAGCCGGCGGAGCTTTTCTCCACGACACGTCTGATCTCGCTCGCAAGCTGGCACAAGCGGATGCTCAGTTCACGAGCTCGTGGGAAGCTTTGGGGAGCTATGACATACCGCATCCCACAATTCGCGGGGCTCGCATCATCTCCCTGAACACAGTGTTCTTTTCCGACAAATATCACGCCGCTAAGTTCAGTGAAAATTGCGACCGAATCGATTCCACAGCGGCAGCGGATCTCTTCGCGTGGCTGGAGTCGCGCCTGAACGCGGCCCAGCAAGCGCACGAAAAAGTCTGGCTCATGTTCCACATTCCGCCGGGAATCGACAGCTACTCGACGGTCATAAAATACCAGACGTTATCCAAGACAGCTGTCCCACCGGCGACGGAGAAATTGTGCGCGTCCGCGATTGTGCCCATGTGGCAACCCAAGTGGACTGCGCAGTTCCAGACCTTGCTGGCGAAGTACGAAGGGACGGTCATCGTCAGCCTGGCAGGTCATACGCACACCGACGATTTCAGACTAATCAATTCCGCTGGAGCTAAGCCGGAGTTCGTCCTGATTAGTCCGGCAATCTCACCGGTATACCGGCAGAATCCTGCGTTTCGAGTAGTGACGTTTGCGAACGACGGGTCGCTGAGCGACGAATCAGTCTATTACCTGACCAATCTCGAATTTGCCAGCAGCAAGACTCGCGGAGAGTGGGCGAAAGAATATACGTTTTCGCAGGAATGGAAGCTGGGGCGCCCCGACGCTGCATCTTTGGCAATCCTCTATGAGCAGATCAAGACCAACCCAGAGGTTCGCGACGAATGGGTAAAGCTTTACAACGTTTCAAGCGCTGCTGCATATCTGCCGGCAAACACTACGCCGGGCCTTTATTGCGCCGTCGAGGAACTGGATCCGGAAACTTATAGCAATTGCTACTGCGCTACTGCGATCAGTCATAACGCCGTCAGTAAGCCTTAACCATCATCTCTGGAACGCTGGAAGTCATTGTCAATTGGGCATCACGTTCGACGCCAGGGCATCTTGCACTGCCTTTGCCAAATCGGCGACGCTGAACGGCTTTTGCAGAAACGGGCTGTTTCGCATCAGGATCTCCCGCCGGGCTGTACTATCCTCGGTGTAACCGGACATAAAGAGCACTCGCATGCCGGGGTAGAGGTCTGCCAGGTCAGTTGCCAGCTCGTTTCCTCTTTTTCCTGCCATTACCAGATCGATAAGGGCAAGGTCGATCTTGCCCTCAAGCTCTTCGCAGACGCGTAGCGCAGCTGCACCGCTTTCGGCCTGCGAAGCCTGGTATCCCAACTGCTGCAGACACTGGCACACGTTGTTCCGAATGTTGGCATCGTCTTCCACTACCAATAACGTCTGTCCCGAGGGGCGAACGAAAACTTCACGGAAAGTCAGGCGCGTCGGCGACGCCGTCGTCGTTGGAAAGTACAGCTTGAAAGTTGTGCCGTGTCCCGGTTCGCTATATACCCGGATATAGCCGCCGCTCTGCTTCACAATGCCGTACACAATGGAAAGCCCCAGGCCCGTACCTTTCCCAAGCTCTTTCGTTGTGAAGAAGGGGTCGAAAATTCGAGGCAGGATCGATTTGTCGATGCCGGTTCCAGTGTCGCTGACCGCCAGCATCACATAGCGTCCCGGTTGGACGGGCGGGTGGTCTTTTGTGTAAGCCTCATCGAGGTTCGCGTTAGTGGTCTCAATATGCAACGTCCCACCCTGCGGCATGGCATCGCGCGCATTCACTGCCAGGTTCAAAATCACCTGTGCAACCTGGTCCGGATCAAGCCGCGAGTTCTCTATCGTCTCTGAGAGGTTGGTGACCAACTGGACATCTTCACCGATGATCCGGCGTAGCATCTGTGTTGTCTCGCTAACCACGGTATTTAGATTGATGATGCGCGGCTGCATCATCTGCTGACGGCCGAATGCCAGCATCTGGCGAGTGAGGGCCGCCGCTCGATCAGCTGCAGTCGAAATCTGCAGCAGCGGTTTGCTGAAAGGGCTCTCCGGCGTGACCTGGTCCAACATCAGCTCGGTGGACAGTTTGATGACCACAAGAACATTGTTGAAATCGTGAGCCATGCCGCCGGCTAACCGGCCCACCGCTTCCAGTTTCTGCACTTGGCGTACCTGCTGCTCCAGAGCGCTGTGCTGGGTCATGTCCTCCACGTAAGCAGAAAAGACTTCCGGGGGGCCGTTCTCTCCGCCGCTCAACGAGCCGGTGATGCGCACCGGGACCGAGCTTCCGTCCCGGCTGCGCAACGTGGTTTCCCAGCCATGGATCGTCCCGCCCCTTCGCAGCACCTCTATGAGACGGTCGCGCTCCTTCGGATCGGCGTAGACTTGTTCCCTGATGTTCAGCTGCAACGCTTCTTCCACGCTGTAGTCACCCAGCATCTTGCATAACGCAGGATTGAGAGTCTTGATGCGGTTCTCCTCGATCAACGATTGTTGGATGCCGAAGGGGGCATTGTCCACCAGCGCCTTGAGGGACGCTTCCGATTCGCGCAGCGCTGCCTCGACGCGGCATCGTTCGGTCACGTCGATGGCAAGGATCAGCCTTTCTGCGTGGCCGTCGTTGTGGAACTCGAAAGCTATGACCTCCGCGGGGAAAACGCTGCCATCCTTGCGACGATGCTGCCATATCCCGAAATGCTTATGTCCACCGCGACGCTCGCTGACGGCTTCCAGAAATGTGGGAACACCCTCCTCGGGACGGATATCGAGCACGCTCATACCCATGAATTCCTCTCGCGAGTACCCATACGTGTTTACCGCAGCATCATTCACCTCGAGAAAGCGAAGGGTGTGGCAGTCAAAAATCCACATGGCGCAGGGATTGGATGAGAACAACAGCCCCTGCCGAAACTCGGAGTCGGCGATAGTTCTTGTTTGCTCTGCCAGTTGCACATTCAGCTGTCTGATTGTTCCGCGCTGACGAGCAGGGGTTTGTAGCAGGAGGATGATTGTTACAGTGACAGTGATGAGTGCAATGATGACTAAGAACGGCATCGGCCAGACCCCACGGAAGACACCACGACTTAACGTTCCCAGAACACTCGCTGCAGCGCCTACCAGGAAACCGCAATCGTGGCAAAACTACGGGATACCTCAAGGCGCATGTCTAGCACTTTCAGTCGATAAATTGCGTTAAGGATCTTTCTGACGTGCAACGCAATCGATCATGCAGACCCGAAGCAAGTCTGCATCTCATGAAGCTTTCTGTCCGCGTGGGAGTGAACGCGATAAACAAGCAATAACAGCTGTGTATGCGGGATGATGTGACGTAGAGCACAGCTGTAGGTACAACCTACAACATTCGTGTCATGCCAAGTTTCCAGGAGGCAACAGCGTCCGCAGCGGGCAGGCGTCGCATCTGGGTTCCTGCTTCAAACAGTAGTGCTTCCCCACCTGTACAAAGAGTCCATGCATCTCGTTGTAAACCTGACTGACTGGGCTGCGCCTGGTCGCACTCATTGCCGACGGCTCATGGACAGGCACCTTCTTCGACGGCGCAGACTTCACAGCTACCAAAGGTCTTTCTTGAAGTGCGCGCTCGACTAGAGTGCGAACCTGGTCATAGTTCGCGCGCGCGTCTACAACTCCGTGGCGCTCGAGAACCCGGCGCGTATAGGCGTCAACTACGAAGATTTCGTGATTACCGGCGTAGAGCAGAATTGCGTCTGCGGTCTCTGGTCCAATTCCCTTGAGTGAGAGTAGCTCCGCGCGCAACTGGTCTGTTGGTGTGGCAAGCACTGTCTCCAGTGAAGCAGCGTGCTTCTCGTCCAGGAAGCTGACAAAGTCCTTGAGTCGCTGTGCTTTTTGCCGGTAATAACCGGAAGACCGCACCAGTTCCTGCAACCTGACCAGCGTGACCGCGCGAATCCCATCGACGCTGAGTACTTTCGCGGCGCGCAGGCTGGCGATGGCGCGTTCGACGTTTGTCCATGAAGTGTTCTGGGTCAGGATCGCACCAACGATCACTTCAAAGGGCGTTTCTGCCGGCCACCAATGCAGCTGGCCCCAACTTCGCGCCAGCTTGCGATACATGCCGCGAACCATGGCTTCCGGACTGATTGTTCGCCTGGACTTCATCGCCAACGGTGTTCCTCTCGATATACTAACCACACCGAATGCGCAACATCCTGCGTTTTATCTGGAACTCCGCTCGCGGCCACCGCCTGGCGCCATGGCGCAGCCCCTATCTGCGTTGGCGGATCGAGACGTATACAGGGATCAAGATGCAAAGCATCGGCTTTCTTGAGTTTTTCGGATTTGTGTGGCGCGAGCGGAACGAACTGGCGCGCTTCTTGAAGTGGACCGGCGAGATGGAACGCTACGCCCGCGCGAAACCGAAGAACCCGTAGACACGCTTGCCACTCGCTCTTAGCTCTTCGCGAATCGAGACTAGCTTCGATTCATGATCCGGTGAGGCCTGGAACCACTCCTACAGGTGTTCCTACTCCCGCAGCCAGCTTCTCCGCCGCCGATGCCTGCTTCGCTGCGATCTCCAGATATCCCGAGCTTCCCACGATGGCGAATATCTCGTCGCCCTCGCCTTGCGCGTACGACTGGTATAGGCGGGTAATCGTCAAGCCTGAAATTAATATGTTCACCTCCGGACATACCCCGCTAAACAACACCGGCGCATCCAGTTCGCCGATGTTGGTTATGAGGTTGCCGAACTTGTCCACCTTTAACACCACTCCGCGCAGGCTATTCTGGCCGATGTGTTCCACTTGCGGCAGCGGCAGGCGAACGTAGTCGGAAATCTCGGGGCCAAATTCCGATGGCGCTACTCCCTTGCTCAGCCAACCGGCGACTGGCGCGAAGATATCGCGGCCATGGAAGGTTTGGCTCACCGGCTGCAGGAAATATCGCTCCGCAGTGATGTGCCGCACGATGAACTTCGGTTCGCGGGCCTCGACCAGCGACAGCACGCCATTGTCCGGAGCGACGAAGATGTAGTCTTTGGTTTCTGCGATGATCGGCCGGCGCTGGCTGCCCACGCCGGGATCGACTACCACGACGTGCACGGTTCGCGGAGGGAAGAAACGATACGCCTGGGCTATTGTCCACGCGCCATCCAGGACGTCATAAGAAGCAACTGCATGACATACATCGACGATCGTCGTATCGGCGTGAATGTTCAGCACCACGCCATGCAGGATGCCGACGAAAGGATCGTTCAGGCCGAAATCAGTGGTGAAGGTGACGATGCGGCTCTCAGACATGTATTGGCAAAGTATTCGCCGCCGTGACGCGAGTCAAGCGGAGCCTGACCACTGAACTACCGTATCTCCACGTCTCCAGAACTGGTAGAGACTTCGACAGTCGGTCCGCCGCCGTGTACCGTACCTTTGAGTTCATGGTTGCCCATGGAGCCCTGCACCGTAATCGGCAGCTCTGAATGGATCGATCCTGAGCTGGTATGCAGATCGAGGTTGAAGCCGCTGCTCGATCCAACTGCCAGACGGATGTTTCCGGAGCCAGTGTGCAACTGCCAGGGTCCGGCGACGCTGCCATTGGCTTCAATATCGCCGCTGCCGGTCTGGGCGCGCATCCCACCTTTAATGCCTTTCACACGGATAGTTCCCGACCCGGTGTGCACGTCAACATCACCCGATCCGGTGAGGCCGGCCTCAATGTCACCGCTGCCGGTCTGGGCGTCGAACGGTGCGGAGACATTTTCGGCCCGGATGTTGCCGCTGCCGGTATGCGCATGCTGGCGGCCGCCAAGATCGCGCAGGCGGATGTCCCCGGAGCCGGTTTGCGCTTGCACGCCCGAGCTGACTCCTGCGACGTCGACATTCCCCGATCCGCTATGCGCTTCCACCGCAGTGGTCGCCGGTACCGTGATTTCGTAATCGATGGCGACGTGACGCTTCACGTCGTCCGGCAAGTTGTAGCCAATGCGGATGCTGTTGCCACTCTGCTGAATTGGAGGATTGGATTCCACCTGATGCACCGCATTCTCATTGCTGAAGAACCAGTTATTTTGGTGAATCGTTCCGTGAACCACCACCTGGTTGGAGTTTCCGGTCTTGATAGCGATGTCACCCGAACCGGTGGTCACGTCGAGGCTCACGGCTCCCGAAACCTGCAACGTGCGATCGAAATGCCCTTCGGTGCGCGCGAATGACAAAACAGGAAACAGCAGGAGACCAAGTAAAACCGCGTTGCAGCGTTTGCTCATGACATCTCTCCTGATACCGAAGTAAATCGGATTGGAAAAAGGCTGCCCGAAAGGCAGCCTGGGCGAAGATACCTCGCGATTACTGCTGCAATACAACCTGATCGCCTTCTTTGAGACCAGAAAGAACTTCGGTCTTCACGCCGTTAGAAATCCCAATGTTGACGGCGATCTTCTTCATTCCATCCTTGGCGCTGGGAACAGGAATATCAACCGACGCCTTCTTGTCCTTGTCATACATGATGGCGCCCTCGGGGATCATCAGCACGTTGTGGTGTTCGTCAAGGATGATTTCGGCGTTGGCGGTCATCTCCGCCTTCAGTTCACCGCCGGGATTGTTGATAGAGACGCGAACTTCGAAGGTGGTGACGTTGTCCTTTTCAACGCCCATCGGCGAGATTTTAGTGACATGTCCGGTGAAGGTCTTGTCCTTAAACGTTTCCACGCGAATGCGGGCCGGTTGTCCCAGGTAGACCTTGCCGATGTCGCTCTCGTCCACCTTGCCCTTCACATAAACCTCGCTGGTATCGCCCAGGGTCATTACCAGGGTCGCGCCCGAGCCCAGCACCAGGATGGAGCTGACCGCATCGCCGACTTCCACGTCCCGCGAAAGCACCACGCCATCGATCGGCGCGGTAATGGTGGTATAGCTGAGCTGTTCCTGGAACTGCTTCAGGCTGGCTTCGTCTTTCTCGACCTCGGCCTCGGCCTGAGATACCTTCGCCTTGTTGACGGTCAACTGCGCCCGGGCAACATCGCGCTTGTTCACGGCCATGATGTAGCCCCGCTGCGCATCGTCCAACGTTGCCTGGGAGACAACTCCATCTTTGGACATCTCCTGGGCGCGCTCATAGGCCCGCTGTAGCGTCGGTATGTCCACGCCCTGAGCATCAACTTTGGCCCTGATTTCGTCGGCTTCGGCACTCTTCAGGTTGGCTTGCGACGAGAGAAGTTGCGCTTTCGATGAATTCACCTGGGCCTGAATCTCGACCCTGTCCAGCTCGGCCAGCACCTGACCCTGCTTCACATGGTCGCCGGTATCCACATACAGCTTTTCCACAATGCCGCTGGCTTTCGATTTGATCTCGACTTTAGTGATCGGCGTGATCTTTCCCGTGGCTACCACGCTTTTGGCGAGGTCGCCCTTTTCAACTTTGGCCAGCTTGATAGGGTCGATCTTGGTACCGCCGCGCGTCGCCGCCACCGCTACGATCACTAGCGCCACAACCGCCACCGAAACAGCCGCAATGATAATCCAGCGCTTGTTTTTGTGATTCTTACCGTTTGCCACTGCTCCCTCCGCATCCGGGCAGCACTTCGTTCTGATCCTTAGTACGTCAAAGAATGGAAATTTGTTCCGTTTCGAAAAAGGAAACAGGAAGGCTGGCCCGGCAATGACCCTCCTATTAGACCGCCGTGAGCATGAAATCGATAGCAGAACATCTGGGAAGAGTGGTGGCGAGATGATCGGTTTGTATCAGGGCATGGCTTCAGCCCTTGGCTTACCGGCAGCGGGCGACAATCAACGTCATGTCATCCGCCTGTTCGCCTTGGCTGAAGCTTTGCACTTCCGCGATGATTGCCTCAAGCATTTCGTTCGCGGATTTAGACTGGTGAGTTCTGACGCTTCGTATTAGCCGTTCGTCCCCGAATTCCTCCGACTCCTCACTGGGCGCAGCTTCAGAAATGCCGTCCGTATAGATGACCAGTACGTCTCCTGCTCCTAACTGCCGTTCAGCGACGGAGCATTCCCATTCCTCAAATAGCCCCAGCACCGTCGCCGTAGCTGGCAACCATTCGACATCTCCATTCTCACGCAACAAGAGCGGAGGATTATGTCCGCAGTTTACGTACCGAAGCAGTCGGCTCCGGTCGTCGTATACCGCGAAGAACATCGTAGCGTAGTGGTTGTTTTCCGTGTTCTTGTAGAAAAGATGATTTACGGAATGCAGCAACCGGGGAAGGTCTTCCAGCGCCAGCGCATATTGGCTGCGCAGATTAGCCTGCAGGTTGGCCATGAGCAGCGCCGCAGAAATTCCCTTGCCCGAGATGTCGGCCAGGACCAGTCCAAGCTTGCCTGCGCCGAAATCGAGGAAATCGTAATAGTCGCCGCCTACGGCACGGGTTTGGATACACTTTCCAGCGCATTCCAGGGTTGGCAGCGATGGAGCCTGCTGCGGCAACAATCGGCTCTGCACCTGGCGCGCGATCTGCATCTCCTGCTCGCTGCGTCGCTCGGCCTCCATGCTCTCGGCCATTTTCTCGGCCATGGAAATACTCCGCATGGCAATCCCTGCCTGGCTGGCCACCGAGGCAAGCAGCCGCCTATCACCCGCGGAATACGGTTCCTCGGAGAGTCTTGGACCCAGGACAATGACACCCTGCAAGCCGCTGTCGGCGGACCCACGGATCGGGACCAGGCATTCGGCGTGCAGCGGCTCCATCTGGGTTCCGCGCAACGTCGCGGGATCCAGTTCCAACGGCTCGGTACGTCCTGCCAGCCGATTCAGTCCGGCCGCAGCGGGTAAAAGGGTCAAAGCCTCCGGCGGCGGGTTTCCGGCGTACGGGTGGAGACGTCCATCGCCGGCCAGCAAGTAAACAAAGAGAGGCATGGGATGCAGAGCATCCTGTATATGTTGGTGCAGCAGATGCGCCAAGCCTTCGCGGTCAGTCACAGCCAACGTCTTTGCCGCCAGATTTTCCAGGATCTGTTGCGCGTCATAGGCGCTGCGGAAGAAGGCGCGGTCCAGTCGCGTTCGGACGCGTCGATGAACCTGTGTGGCGCCAGAGATCAGCAGGACGCCGAACGTAGCCCCGATTGGTATCGCGGCTTTTGATCCCGCCGAGAAGCGCCGCGAGAACGCCTGTCCAAACCACAAGGTGAGGCCTACGGAAACCAGCAGCATCAGGATGGCGAACCCCCGCTCCACCAGCAGGTAGCGCGCGCTGCGCCTGAGAAGCACAGGAATGTCCATCACGCGGTGCTTCACCACCGCATAGGCAAACGACAGGGGGAAGATGAACAGGAAGATCGCCTGCGTAAAAACTAGCCAGAAGGGTATGTGTCTGCCCACAAGATCATAGAAGAAGCCGATCGCCACTGCCGGCGTGACTCCCACCAGTGTCCCCCACAACATCACTTTGAGCTTTCGCCGGTCCTCTACACGGGTGACGTTGATTGCGTTCAGCACCAGCGAGGCGAACCCCAGAAGAACACTTCCGTAGCCGTCAACCATTCTCGCCTGGCCGAGCGTTCGCCGGCTGAAAAGATGAAGCAGGAAAGGAAGCGGTTCCGTGCGACCGTTAGGGATGTCGCCCCAACGCAAGCAAACACTGATGACCAACAGCAGCCATTTGAGCCATGGCAGCTTGCGATCAATCGGCGAACGTGTGGGAAAAACGGCGAAGAAAAAATAGAAGAGTGCTCCCAGAGGGGCCTTCACGATTTCCGAATAGCTGCTGAAAATCTGCTGCAGCCGGTCAGGCGCGCCGATCACCTCAGGAGCAGGCGCTAGGCTGATGAAACCGGTGAACATCAGCGCCAATATCCAGGCATTCCGGTCTTCCAGCCGGAGGAACAATACCGCCATGCCGACCACTAGAAAAACCAGGGGATAGGAGAGCAGGAAGTAACTGGCTCCGCGGCGAGCCAACGAGCTGTCCCCACTGCCCACCGGATGGCGAAACACAGGAGAGATCAGGATTGGCGTTGCTTCGCCCTCTCGGTGGACGGTGAAGTGGACTGTCTCGCCCGGATGCGACCGCGACCACAGCGCATCAACCATGTTGAGGCCATTATTGGGTGGCGCGACGCTTTGGTCATTGAGGGCGAGAATGATGTCGCCGACGCGTAAACCCGCTCGTTGCGCCGGGCTGTCCCGCCACACGGTCATGACCCGCAGGCCTGTGGACACCTGCTCGGTATCCATGCCGACCTCAACCGGCGCTCCCGGACGCGAGCTGTAATAAATCCAGGCGATGCTAAATGAAGTTGTCGCAGCGGCAAGGCAGATGGCCAGCGCCAGCAAGAGCGGCCGATAGCGGGACCCGCGGATTCCGCTCGCAACCGCGTGATCTCCTGTGGCTAATTCAACCTGCATTGGCAGTAGTGTAGCCCATTCCACAGCGTAGACACCGTGCTCTCGTTTAGCATGTTTCCTATGCCAGCGCGGAATGCCTTCAGACAGTCGGAGCGCGAGACGCCGTGATCGCGGTGGTCATTCCCGCGCGCAATGAAGCGGACGTGATCGGTACATCCGTCGCGTCGCTGCTGCGGCAGAGTTGTGTCGAGTCGCTGCACATTTTCGTCGTGGACGATAACAGCAGCGACGGTACCGTCGAGGCTGTGCGGAAGGCCGCGGTTCAGAGCTCGCATGGCGAGCGCGTGAGCGTGATTGATGGAAGTGCGCTGCCTCCCGCATGGTCGGGCAAGCTCTGGGCCGTTCAGCAGGGAGTTGAGCAGGCGCTTGCGCTCGGTCCGGAATTTCTGCTGTTGAGCGATGCCGATATCGAGCATTCCCCGGGAAATGTGGCTGCGCTGGTTAGGATCGCCGAAACCGGCGATTACGACCTCGCTTCCTTTATGGTGAAGCTGCACTGCAGCAGCCTGGCGGAAAAGCTTCTCATCCCAGCGTTCGTATTCTTTTTCTTCCTGCTTTATCCGCCCAGATGGATTCGCAACGCACGGCGCAAGACCGCCGGCGCCGCGGGTGGCTGTATGTTGATTCGCCCGGCGGCGCTTGAGCGCGCCGGAGGCATCGCAGCCATCCGCCAGGAGATCATCGACGATTGCGCCCTGGCCGGTGCGGTGAAGCGATCGGGCGGCAAAGTGTGGCTTGGTTTGACCGCGGACACGCGCAGTCTACGGGCGTACAGGACATTCGCCGAAATCGAAAGGATGATCGCTCGCACCGCATTCAACCAGTTACGACATTCGGCGTGGCTCTTGCTGGGGACGGTGCTTGGGATGCTGCTGGTGTTTGTTGTGCCGCTGATATTGCTGGTAAGCCGATCCGTATTTCTGGTCGCAGCTGGCGGCGCCGCTTGTTTATTGATGATCGCCGCTTATCTACCTATGGTCCGTTTCTATAAGCTCAACCCGCTTTGGGCTTTGACGCTCCCGTTCAGCGCGGTGTTCTACGTGTTTGCCACGATCCATTCCGCGGTTATGTATTGGTCGGGACGCGGAGGAGAGTGGAAAGGGAGAGCGCAGGATGTGCACGACATCGACACCTCGACATGAACTGTTCCAGTCGCTTACGCCTGAAAATTCGCCGCTCGAGAGTACTGACCAGGCCACACAAGAAAATGGCACGGGAAGGAGGCCCCGTGCCATGCGCGCCGGTTAGCGCTTTCTCCTGCTGGGGAAAACTTTAGTCGTTGGCAGAGGCGTTGCCGCCGCGCACGTGCTCGTGCTCATGCTCGCAAGCTATAGGACATTCGCCCAGGATCGGCCGGCAGGACGGATCCTGCCCGATCTCGATCATCTGCGACGGCACCTTCATTTCGCTGAACTGCTCGGCTTCCGTCGAATGCTCCAGCGCGGTGACGGAAGACTTGCCGCTGGCAATCACCTGCGTGACCGCGTCGAAATATCCGGTGCCGACGAAGCGCTGGTGCTTCACCGCGGAGTAGCCATGGCTGTACTCGCGCGAGAATTCCTTCTCCTGCAGGCGTGAGTAGGCGGTCATGCCCACTTGCTTGTAGGCGCGCGCCAGCTCAAACATGCTGAGGTTGAGCGCGTGGAAGCCGGCCAGAGTGATGAACTGGAATTTGTAGCCCATCTCAGCCAGGGCAGGCTGGAAGCGTGCGATGGTCGCGTCGTCCAGCTTCTTCTTCCAGTTGAACGAGGGCGAGCAGTTGTAAGCCAACAGCTTGCCCGGGAACTTCGCGTGGATGGCATCGGCGAAGCGCTCGGCTTCCTTCAGGTTCGGTTGCGAGGTCTCGCACCAGATCAGGTCGCAATAAGGCGCGTACGCCAGACCGCGGGCGATGGCCGAGTCGAGTCCGCCGTGAATCCCGAAGAAGCCTTCCGGCGTGCGCTCGCCGTTGAGGAATATGCGATCGTAAGGATCGATGTCGCTGGTGAGTAAATGCGCGCTGTCGGCATCGGTGCGTGCTAACACGAGCGTGGGAACACCCAGAACGTCAGCCGCCAGACGTGCGGCAATCAGCTTCTGTATCGCTTCCTGCGTGGGCACCAGCACCTTGCCGCCGAGGTGGCCGCATTTCTTCGCCGACGACAACTGATCTTCAAAATGGACGCATGCCACGCCAGCTTCGATCATGGCCTTCATCAACTCGAAGGCATTCAGCGTGCCGCCAAAACCGGCTTCGGCATCGGCGATCAGCGGAACAAACCAGTTCATGCCATTCTTGCCTTCGGAGTGGTGGATCTGGTCGGCGCGGGTCAGCGCGTTGTTCAGACGGCGCGCCAGGTTGGGCACCGAGTCGGCAGGGTAGAGGCTCTGGTCGGGATACATCTGTCCCGCGTTGTTGGCATCGGCAGCGCACTGCCAGCCGCTGACATAGATAGCCTTCAGGCCTGCCTCTACCATCTGAACCGCCTGATTGCCACTCATAGCGCCCAAGGCGTTGACGTAGCCGTCGCTGTTCAGCAACTCCCACAGGCGTTCGGCCCCCACACGGGCGAGCGTGTATTCAATCGGAAGTGTGCCGCGCAGGCGCAGTACATCTTCGGGGGCATAAGGACGTTGGATTCCCTTCCAGCGAGGATCGGTCTTCCAGGACTTTGCAAGCTGAGATGCAGATTGAAACTCCGCCATTACGTGTCTCCTCATCGATTTCGAGTGTTATTAGCAGAGAGGTCGTGCGGACCACTCGGGGTTGATGGCAAATGTTCAGGGCCCTGATGAAACATTTCAGAACGAACGTTCGGTTCAATATACTGAACATTCATTCCGTATGGTGTACAAACCATAGCGGGCCGCCGATGACCCATGCAAGCCTATTGTTCGTAATATTGAACATAAATTCATAATCATGTACCATGAATTCGGATTCCCGTATTGGTAGACTGGTTGGCTATGGCCTCTTCAAATGATATTTCCTCCACCGCCGTCGAGCGTACGCTGTTGATTCTGGAAGCCGCTGCGCAGCGCGAAGGCGGGATGTCGAACGCAGATTTCAGTCGTAAGTTGAAGATTCCAAAGAGTTCTGCTAGTTACATCCTGCGTACCCTTGAGCAGCATGGATATCTTCGGCGCGACGGCGAGGACGGGCGGTATCGCTTGGGAATGAAGGTCCTGAGCCTGTCGCGGGCTGCGCTCGGGGGGATTGACGTGCGTGAGGTGGCGCTGCCGATCATGCGGCATCTGGTTGACCGCATCCACATCACGACCCACCTGGCGATCTTGGACCACGGGGAAGCGGTCTACGTCGAAAAGGTCGAAGCTCCCAGCTTTATCAAAATGAATACCTGGATTGGCCGGCGTATGGAGGTGCACTCTACGGCGGTGGGAAAGTCGCTGCTGGCCTACCTTGATTCGAAAGAGCGGGACGCCATTTTGCGCCAGCGTGGGCTGAAGAAGCTGACCACCCACACCATCACCACGCTGCCGAGGCTGCTGCAGGAACTGGAACGCGTGCGCCAGTTAGGATATGCAGTGGATGACGAAGAGAACAGTCTGGGTGCGCGCTGTGTCGGCGCGCCTATCTTCAATGGCGATGGCCAGGCGGAAGCGGCCATCGCCTCCACCGGCATCCTCAACGATGTGCCGCGCGACGCAGTCCCTCACCTTGCCGACATGGTGAAGGAGGCCGCGCGACGCATTTCCCATCAGCTGGGCTATCGCGGCCCGTATCCGAAGGTAGCGGACAGTGTTTAGTAGATAGTGCCTGGTGACAGAAACGGCGAAGCCTAAGCTACCCGCTATCGATACCAGTCCACCCTCGTCAGCGGCAGCTGCGTCTCGCCGTGGTCCGACTTGCTCAGCAACACCTGATAGACATTGACGCGGCCGATGGCGAAGGCGTGGGCGCAGCCCGACATGTAGATCCTCCAGATGCGGTAAGCGGTCTCGCTGGCAATTCGCTCGGCGTCCTGGTAGCGAGACTCCAGGCGGGAAACCCAGTGGCGCAAGGTTTGTGCGTAATGTTCACGCAGACTCTCGACGTCACGGACCTCAAAGCCGCAAGCTTCGGCGATGCTAATCGTGGTACCCAGCGGCACCAGCTCTCCATCCGGAAAAACATACTTGTCGATGAACGAGGCCCCCTTGCGGCTATACGTGGCTGAAGCCGCGATTCCATGGTTGAGGAAGACGCCGCCGGGGCGCAGCAGCTTCCACACGTGCTGGAAATAATCCAGCAGGCGCGACTGTCCCACATGTTCAAACATGCCGACGCTGACGATCTTGTCAAACAGGGACGACGGGTCGAGATCGCGGTAGTCGCATAGCCGCACCGCGCAGCGCTCGCTCATACCTGCTTCCTGGATTCGCTGCCTTGCCATCTCCGCTTGTGACTCGCTTAGAGTGACTCCGAGCGCTCGCACGCCAAAATGTTCGGCGGCGTAAAGCACTAGCCCACCCCAGCCGCAGCCGATATCAAGAAGGCTCTCACCCGGACGAAGCCGGAGCTTTCGGCAGATGTAATCAAGCTTCTGGGCTTGCGCAGTATCGAGGTCTTCGTCCCCGCGTTTAAAGTAGGCGCAGGAGTACACCATGCGCCGATCGAGCCAGAGCTGATAGAAGTCGTTGGAGAGATCGTAGTGGTAGATAACGGCGTCGCGGTCGCGGTGCTTCGAGTGCGCCCTACCATGCAGATGCAGGCGCGGTTCGTCATGGTGATGGCCGTTATGGGGAAGTCTGAACAGAAGCCCGGCCATGTGCAGCTTCTCCATCAGTTCCACTTCGTGCGCTACAAGGTAGTCTCCGAAAGAGAAGGCGGCCTCAACGTTTCCCTCAATATCGAAATCATCATAGATGTAACTTTCGCCGAGGGTCAGCTGGCTGGCTCCTAATAACAAGTGCCGCAGAGTTCCAGCATGCTTCAGCACCAGCGTGAAACGCGGGTTGCTGGTATTTCCCCAGGTGTCCCCATTCCACAGCCGGATGGCGAAATCGTGGTGCGGATAATCGGCAGTCAGTGAGTCCAGGAGCTGAAGGGAAATTTCAACGGCAGGATCACGAGTGGAAGTAGCAAGGCTGGACATCGAAACTTCCTCCGACGACTGGACCGCCGGGATACAGCCAATGACTCGATGGAAGGACCTGGTAGCGCAGTCCAGTTGGACACCTAAAATTATAGGCCTCAGGTAACGTTTGAAGGAGAGAAAAGCGGGACACGGGCCGAACCCTGTCGCATGTCCGCAGCAGAGAGCTGAAGAATAATGAAATGAAAGGTGGGCGCGAACGGGCAAAGCTGCGGGGCTGCGAGTCTGTGCAAGGATCGCGATCAGGAGCTTCGGCGCGCGGGCCTGGCCAGATCCTCCTGTTGCAGCGCTTTTTCGATGCCGTTCCACACCCGCGGGCTGGGATCTTCCATGGGCACCAGGAGCTTGGCGCACTCCGCTATGTAGCGCAGATCCGCCACCAGGTCAGAGCACACATGGCAGGTCTCCAGATGCCGCTGCTCCTCTTCCGTCCCGCCTCCATCGATGATGAAGGGCAGGCTCTTCTGAAACTCTGCACACGTCATAACTATTTTCTCCCCGAGGAATATTGCGGCGGCTCTGTTCCAGTCATGTCCGCTCTGCGGAATCCGTGCATTTGCTGAAGGCGATATTTCTTCGCCTTAATCTAACGTCTACCGGCGGCTTTCTCCGCCTTGCTCTGCTTGAGCAGATCGCGCAGCTTCATTCGCGCCTTGTGGAGCTGCGACTTGCTGTTGCCGATGGAACAACCCATCATCTCAGCAATCTCGTTATGTTCATAGCCCTCTACATCATGCAAGATAAAGATAATGCGATATCCCGGAGGTAAGCTCTCAACCGCCCGTTGCAGGTTTACGCGGTCGATGGATCCGGCCAGCACATTATCTCGGGTGCCCACATCCTTTCTGGGGCCGTCCTCCTGCTGCGGCTCCATGGTTTCCTCCAGTGAAACCTCAGGCAGCCCTTTCTTCCGCAGGTGCATTAACACTACGTTCACCGACAGCCGGTGCAGCCAGGTGGAGAATGCCGATTCGCCACGGAAGGTTGCAATCTTGCGATAGAGCTGAAGGAAAGCCTCCTGTGTCAGGTCTTCCGCTTCAGCTGTGTTGCCGGTCATGCGCAAACAGAGCGAATACACGCGTCGCTTGTGCAAGCCGTACAAAGCTTCAAAGCATTCGGCATCGCCTTGCTGGGCCCGCGCGATTGCTTCTTGCTCAGATGTGCCGCTCGCCAGAACCTTTTTTGCTGTCGTCAATGTAATTTACCGTTGTTCCAAGGTCTTAGATGCCAGTAGAACGGCTAGTGTTGCTTGACGCCAGCTGCGTGCCGCGTGGCTTAAATGCAAGCCACTCTTCTTACCGTAGTGGGATGCAGGATGCGGTAGCGATGCCCGCTCAGCGGGGGCGAAATAATCAATAACTTGCCAGCAACCAAGACCTTAGGAGACCACTCCTGCACTTTAGTCGAGGGTGCTATAGGGCTTGATTTCCCGTGAGCCCATGGAAATTAACACCGGAAATGCTTGACAACCGATAGTCCGGGGCTAAAATACCCGACAATTGAGCGATTTCGTTATGAACGTCGGTCGTTCGGCAAACACAACCTACAACTATCCTCAGAGCGACGCAATGGACAAACCCTGTCGGCATTCCCGAGTCCAGGTCGTCTCGCGAGACGAAGATGCGGAGTACGTCGAGTGTGTTGAATGCCGCGAGATCTTCGAATCCAGCGAGTTCCGTGACATGGACATCGAATCCAAAATTCCTACCGAAGAAGAATAATAACGGCTTAGGTCGAAGCGGCTGCCTGCGGCAGAACATTGCAGAGGTGTGCGCCGCGCGCTCAGCGCAGCTTCAGTCCGGCATCCGCCGACAATTCGGAATCGGCAAACTCTCCGGCGATGAATCGAGGATAGGCGGCGGCCGCGATCATGGCGGCGTTGTCGGTTGAGAGCTTACGGGAAGGGAAGTGGACAGGCAGACCCTCCTCGTCGGCCGCGCTCTGGAAGGCAGTGCGCAATTCGGAGTTGGCGGCGACACCTCCAGTGACCAGAACCGTCGCCGCATCGTGCCCGTGCGCCGCCGCCAAGGTTTTGCTCACCAGATCATTCACCATCGCCCGCTGAAAGGACGCAACTAGGTCGAGTGTCGGCTGATCGCAAGCGGCGAGGACGTCTTGGGGCGACGGACTCGCCAATTGCGTGAGTACGCGACGCCGCTGTGCGATGCTGGCGCGCAGGTCGTGCGTTTCCGCGTAACGTAGCACTGCCGTCTTGATCCCGCTGTAAGAGAAATCTGCACGGCACTCGTCCTTGGCGTGACGGTTCTGAGGATTTCGGTCGGGATGCTTGATCTGGGCGAAAGGAAATTTCACTGCCCGCGGATTGCCGTGTGTGGAGAGAAAGTCGATGAGCGGTCCGCCCGGATATCCCAACTCGAGCAGCTTGGCGACCTTGTCGAACGCCTCGCCGGCGGCATCATCTCTAGTATGTCCCACATCGTGGTATGTCCACGCGTCGGCTTGCCGCTCGGCAAGAAAAAGATGGGTATGGCCTCCGCTCACCACCAGGGCCAGCACCGGAAACTCGAGTTCACGATTGCCGTTCTGCCGTTCTTCCAGCAGTACAGCGTGAATGTGTCCCTCCAGGTGGTTCACGCCGATGAGCGGCTTCGCCGCCGCATAGGCTAGCGCCTTGGCGTAGCTGAGGCCAACCAGCAGTGCGCCGGCAAGTCCAGGCCCTTTGGTTACAGCCAGAGCGTCGATGCTCTCGTAGGTCTGTTTCGCATCCTCCAGCGCTTTGCGGACGACCGGAACGATGGCGCGGAGATGCTCACGAGATGCCAGTTCCGGCACTACTCCGCCATAGGGCTGGTGAGTGGCTATCTGCGAATAGACCACATTCGAGATAACTTCTTCACCGGAGCGCACCACGGCCGCAGCCGTCTCGTCGCACGAGCTCTCGATGCCGAGGATGAAAACATCGTCCACAGCAATATTCTAATCTGCGGGCCGTGGTAGTTCGGCACTTAGCATTTAGCACTTAGCAAGACCGGGCATGAGACGCTTTGGCTAAATGCCAAATGCCAAGTGCCAAATGCCAAGTGCCAAGTGCCAACTGCCAACTGCATATTGCTATCATCAATCTTCTATGCGCACCCACGCCACCAACATCGTTCGCGAGCTGCGGCAGCGCGGATTCCAGGCCTACTTTGCGGGAGGTTGTGTTCGCGACACGCTACTGGGCTTGGTGCCGACCGATTACGACGTCGCCACCGACGCGACACCGCCCCAAGTGATGCGCATCTTTCCCGAGACGTATGCCGTTGGAGCGCAGTTCGGGGTGGTGCTGGTTCCAGCGCCAGAGGATGTTCGTGTTCCCACAACTCCCTCCGAGCACCCGAACTACGTTGAAGTTGCCACCTTCCGCAATGACGGCGCTTACTCCGACGGGCGTCATCCCGACCAGGTGCGCTATTCGACAGATCCGAAGGAGGACGTGCGGCGCCGCGACTTCACGATTAACGGCCTGCTGATGGACCCGCTTGACGGCGATCGAGTGCTGGATTTTGTCGGCGGTAGGGATGACTTGAAGGCCGGCGTGATTCGCGCCATCGGGGATGCGGAATGTCGTTTCCAGGAAGACAAGCTGCGCATGTTGCGCGCCGTGCGCTTCGCTTCACGGCTTCAGTATGTGATCGAGCCAGGAACGTTTGCCGCTATTCAACAGCTCGCTCCGCTGATTGGGCAGGTCAGCCGGGAGCGGGTGCGTGATGAGCTGACCAAGATGCTCACCGAAGGCCACGCCCGCCGGGCGTTTGAGCTGCTCGATGCGAGCGGCCTGCTGCGCGAGGTGTTGCCGGAAATCAATCGCATGCACGGCGTCGAGCAGCCGCCGCAGTTTCATCCTGAGGGTGATGTATGGATCCACACTCTGCTTCTGCTGGAAAAGCTGCCACCGAGATGTTCGCCGACGCTAGCCTGGGGAACGCTGTTGCACGACGTGGGCAAGCCGCCGACGTTTCGGGTGGCGCCCGACCGCATCCGCTTCGACGGACACGTTGAGGTCGGAGTACGGATGGCGCAAGAAATCTGTCACCGTCTGCACTTTTCAAACGATGATACGAAGCAAATCGCTGCGCTGGTGGCCAATCACATGCGTTTTGCCGACGCCGAGCGGATGAAGGCATCGACCCTGAAGCGATTCATGCGCCTGCCGAAATTCGACGAGCATTTGGAATTGCATCGCATCGATTGCCTGAGCAGCCACGGCGGTCTGGCGATGTACGATTTCGTGCGCCAGCGTCTGCAAGGGAGTTCTGAGGAAGAGATAAGACCGGCCTTGCTGTTGACCGGACGAGATCTGATTCAGCTTGGCTACAAGCCTGGTCCGGGGTTTCGTGGGATGTTGGCCGCACTCGAGGATGCGCAACTGGAGGGCTCGCTGCGCAGCAGGGAAGAAGCGCTGGAGTTTGTGCGTCGCGAGTTTCCGCTCACTGGCTGAAAGCTACGTAAGTAGCACATCTGGCGAAGAGCGAAAAGCGAAGAGCGGACGGCGACGAGCGCCGCCGCTGATCTACAATAAGACTTCGATCCCATGCAGCACGCCAGCGCAACCCTGAAGAAGATTTTCCGCGATACGGTGCGTCACAACGGCAGCAGCGCGCCAGTGCTGGCGTGGCCGCTGGCCTGTGGCGCCAAGACAGCGGAGCGGACCAATGCGATCGATTTTGCGGCGGGCGTGCTTACGGTTTCTGTTCCCGACGAGGCTTGGCGTCGTCAACTGCAGAGCTTCAGCTCGCAATACCTGGCCGCGCTTAATCAAGTCACGCCCGAGCCGGTGAACAGGATTGATTTTGTCACGGTGAGTAACACCGCACGCTGATCCACAAATACAGTTATGGTTTCCGAAAAAGATGTTTCCTACGTTGCGGAGCTGGCGCACCTTGAACTGACGGACGAGGAGCGCGTTCGCATGTTGAAGGACCTGAACTCGATTCTGGGTTATATCGACCGGCTGAACCAGTTGGACACCAGCAACGTGGAGCCGATGGCGCAGGTGGCCAGCCGTTATGGCGAGCGCAAAGATGAGGCCGGCGGATTCGCGTTTGCCATGCGCAGCGACGAACTGCGACCCTGCCTGCCGCGCGAAGAGGCGCTGCGTAACGCGCCTGTTTCTGACGGGACGTTCTTCAAGGTTCCTAAGGTGATTGAGCGCTAGCTATGAACCTCGACTTGCTCACCGTCGATTCGGCGCGCACCGCGGTGCTGGAGAAAGAAACGACGGCCACCGCGCTGGTGGACGCTTTCTACAAGAAGATCGAAGCCGAGGATGGTGCGATCGGCGCATACCTCACCCTGAGCAAGGATCGGGCTTATCGCCAGGCTGCGCACATCGACGCCCTTGCCGAGAAGGGCGACGCTCTTCCGCCGCTGGCGGGCGTGCCGATCGCGATCAAGGACGTGTTCACCACCAAAGACGTGCGCACAACAGCGGGATCGAAGATTCTCGCGGACTTCGTCGCTCCCTATGATGCGACCGTGGTGTCGCGGCTCGAAGACGCCGGTGCGATCATTCTGGGCAAGACCAATTGCGACGAGTTCGCCATGGGCTCGTCCAACGAGAACTCCGGCTTCCATCCGGTGCACAATCCGCGCGATCGCTCGCGCGTGCCCGGAGGCTCGTCGGGCGGTTCCGCGGCCGCGATTGCCGCGGGAACTGCCGTCGCCTCGCTAGGCTCCGATACCGGTGGTTCCATACGTCAACCCGCGGCATTTTGCGGGGTGGTCGGCCTGATGCCAACCTACGGCCGCGTATCGCGCTATGGCCTGATCGCGTTTGCATCATCGCTGGACCATCCTGGGCCGTTCGGCAAGACCGTGAAAGATGCTGCCATCATGTTGCAGGCCATCGCTGGCCGCGATCCGCTCGACTCCACCACCGCCGACGTTCCGGTTCCCAATTATCGCGAGCAGATCGGACAGCCAGTCGCGGGAATGAAGGTCGGGGTTCCGCTGGAGTACTTCGAAGAAGGCATTGATCTGGAAGTGAGCACTGCGGTGCAGTTTGGCATTCTGGAGTTGAAGAATGCGGGTGCGGAGATTGTTCCAATTTCTCTACCGCATACACCGTACGCCATACCGACGTACTACGTGATCGCGACAGCTGAGGCCTCGTCGAATCTGGCGCGCTACGACGGCGTGCGTTATGGATTGCGCGCCGAAGGGAAAACTCTGAGCGAGATGTACCGCCGCACTCGCGATGCCGGCTTCGGCGCGGAGGTGAAACGCCGCATCATGCTGGGAACGTACGTGCTGAGCGCGGGATATTACGACGCGTACTACCTGAAGGCGCAACGCGTGCGCAGCCTGCTGGCTCGCGACTTTGATGAAGCATTCGCCAAAGTTGACGTCATCGTGACGCCGACAACGCCCACGCCGGCGTTCAGGCTTGGCGAGAAGACGGACGATCCTCTGGCCATGTATCTGGCCGATATTTTCACCGTGACTGCCGATCTGGCGGGCATTCCGGGAATTTCGATTCCATGCGGCAAGAGCAAAGAGGGATTGCCGGTTGGGATGCAGATTCTGGGAAAGCATTTTGATGAAGCGACGGTGTTGCGCGTGGCGCATGTCGCCGAGCACGCGTGGGCAGCGAAGATTTACTAGGCTGAACAAGTCTGCGAGAAGTAATTCTTCTCAGTGGCGGAAGCGGCGGCCGCGGTGGTCCGGGCTAAAGCCCACCCTCCGAATTACGCGCTTTTCGGCACGGCTGAGGAGCCTGCGTGAGAACCCTATCGTCCCCAGGGGACTCAGGTACTTTCCCCACTAAACCCAGCACTCCGCTTCGCTCCGTGCTGGGCTATGATATGCCGCGCCTACGGCGCTTGATTTTCGTGGGTCATACTCCACCGGCAAAGATGAAGCTCACTCACACAGACTCCAAAGCCCGGCGTTTCCACCGCTGAGAGAGATGCGACAATTTTGCCTCACCTCATCTGTAACCTTCGTGTAACATAGTCGGACTTGCGCTTAGTGGGGTCAGTCCTCTCGTATGGTCAGACGTTCCCTGGATGATTCTTCCCTGGTCTTGAACCGCGAAGCCTCCTGGCTGGCGTTCAATCGCCGTGTGCTTGAGGAGGCGGAGAACCCGCGCAATCCGCTGCTGGAGCGGGTGAAGTTCCTCGCCATCACAGCCCGCAATCTGGACGAGTTTTTCGAAATTCGTGTGGGCGGCCTCATCCAGCGGATGGAAGACGGGCAGACCGAACCCGGTCCCGATGGCCGCACGCCGCAACAGGAAGCCCAGCTTGTCGCCCAACTCACGCACGAATTCATGCGCGACCAGTATCGCTGTTGGAACCACGAGTTGCGTCCGGAGTTGGGGCGAGAGGGAATTCGCGTGGTCGGCATGAAAGAACTCACGCCAGAGCAGCGATCGTTTGTCACCGACTATTGCGACCGGGAGTTGGACCCGCTGCTTACTCCGGTGACGGTCGATCCGTCTCATCCGTTTCCGCGCGTGATCAACAAGGCGCTGTGCCAGGCGCTGCTGTTGCGCCGCCGGCGCCGGGCATCGACGACCTACATGGGCGTGGTGACGGTTCCACGCGTGCTGCCGCGGCTCATCAAGCTGCCGCGCCGCAACGGCAGCGAAGATTACATCTTTCTGGCCGACTTAGTCGCATCGCACACCGTCGATATGTATCGCGGCTACGAGATCATTTCCGAGGCGGCGTTTCGAGTCACGCGCAACAGCAACCTGTATCTGCAGGAAGAGGAATCGCGCAATCTGCTGGAGTCGGTCCGCACCGAGCTGCATAACCGGCGCAAGGGCGATGCCGTGCGCCTGGAGATTGAGGCGGATGCCAAGCCGGAGATGATCGAGCGCCTGCGCGGATACTTCGAGATGGAAGATTGGCAGGTCTATCGCACCGATGGCCCGGTAAACCTGTCGCGACTGTTTCATATTTACGACGAGACGCCGCGCCCCGATTTGAAGTTCCGGCCGTTCGTGGCGCGCGATTTGCAATTAAATCGTAAATCGCAGGACATCTTCGAAGAGATTCGGCATCGCGATATCCTGCTCCATCATCCTTACGACTCGTACAACTCAGTTGTCGGCTTCATCCGGGCCGCCGCCGAGGACCCCAATGTACTGTCGATCAAGCAGACGTTATATCGTACAAGCGAGGACTCCCCCATTGTCAGAGCTCTGATCGACGCTGCCGCCAGAAAAGAAGTGACGGTAGTCGTGGAAGTGAAGGCGCGCTTCGACGAGGCCAGCAATATCCGCTGGGCGCGCTCCCTGGAAGACGCGGGAGTGCAGGTGTTCCACGGCCTGGTGGGCCTGAAGACGCACTGCAAGCTGGCGATGATGGTGCGCAAAGATCCTGACGGCGAGATGCGGCTGTACGCTCACTTGGGGACGGGCAACTACAACTCGATTACGGCGACGTACTACACCGATTTGAGTTTGTTCACCGCCGCCCCGGAGACCACATCGGCGGTACATGGCATTTTCAATTTTCTGACCGCTTACGCGGAGCGGCCAAGCTACGATCCACTGCTGGTTGCGCCCATCAATCTGGCCGAGAGGACGATCAACCTGATTGCCCGCGAAGCCGATCACGCGCGGCACGGCCGGCCGGCGCGCATCATCGCCAAAATGAATTCGCTGCTCGATCGCAACATTGTTCGCGAGCTTTACCGCGCCTCGCAGGCGGGAGCGAGGATCGACCTGATTGTGCGAGGCATTTGTGGCCTGCGGCCCGGGGTGCGCGGAGTCAGCGATCACATCAAAGTGCGAAGCATCGTCGGACGCTTTCTGGAACACAGCCGGATCTTTTGCTTCGCCAATGGCGGCGAGGACGAAGTCTATCTTGGCAGCGCCGATTGGATGCCGCGCAATTTATATGAGCGCGTGGAAGTGCTGTTTCCCATAAAGGACGTAATGTTGAAGCAGCGGATTCGCGGGGAGATCCTGGAGGCATACCTGGCGGATACGATGCAGGCCCGAATTCTTCAGTCCGACGGCAGCTATGTGTGCGCTGATGCCGTGCGCTCTCGCGTGTCGAAGCGCGTGGCGCAATTTAACGCACAGGAATTTCTGATCGCGCTCTCGGAAGGCAAAGTCACGCTGGATTCGATTCCGGAATTGCCGGCGTCTCGCCGGCGTCCCGTCGCACGGCCAGTTAGGGCAAAATAGTCGTTATGGATATCTACTTTCTGCGTCACGCCAACGCCGGCGAAGCAAAACTAAATCCCGCCAAGGATGAAAAACGGCCGCTGGACAAGCTGGGTATCGAGCAGTCCCACGATGTGGGACGTGCCCTGGCGGCACTAGATGTGACTGTCGATGCCATCATCTCCAGCCCCCTGCGGCGGGCCACGCAAACCGCAACGGTTGTGGCGAATGAGATCGGCTATGAAGAGAAGGTCGTTACTGACGCCGCGCTCCGGTCGGAGGCCACCTACGAGCAGTTCCAGGAATTGCTTCGCCGCCACAGCCGTAAGGAAGCGATCCTGGTGGTGGGCCACAATCCCAGCATGACAGAGTTCGTGAATAAACTTCTGGCGGGTGAGGCTGCCCCCCATGCGATCGAAATGAAGAAAGGCACCATTGCAAAAGTAGAGAAGGTGGGACGCCGACCGGCCGTGCTCAAGTGGTGTATGCCGCCGAAGATTGTGCGCTCGATTCAGCAAGCCTCGGCCAGCAACTCGCGTCCGAAGACGGTCTCGAAGTAGTCCTTTTCCTGTTCCACTGCCCACAACTCGAGCTCGATACTTTCCGGCGGTTTTGGAGTCAGCAGCAAACGCACTTGTCCATCCTGGTGGAGACGGACCTTTAACTGGCTTACGGCCGCGCGGCGTCCCTGATCAAGCGCTCTCGCGAGACGCAGTAAAGAGACGGCCTTGGCAACATGGATCTGGTGAACGCCGGGCAAGATGCTCATCACGCGATCGTTGGGTGTGGGTAGTGATTTGCCGACGTAACGGGCGACAGCAGCAATGATGCGGCGCTGCAGCGGCGTGTAACCAAACAGCTCGGAGTTGGAAATGACGTAGTAGGTGTGGCGGCGCCGACCCGAGCGATTGATGTAAGCGCCCACCTCATGCAGCATGGCCGCGGCCTCCAGCCAATCTTCATACTCGGCAGGCAATCGATGGACGGCTTTCAGGCGCTGGAAGAGCTGCAAGGCCAAATCGCGAATGCGTTGGGCAAATTGCAAGTCAGCGCCATAGTGCTTGGCTACAGTCAGCAAGGCGTCGTGACGTTCCGACTCGACGCGTTCGCGCATGGCCGCGCTGGCGTTATAGTCGGCCATCATCTGCGCCAGCAGACCGTCGCGCAAACCTAACGGCAGATAGCGAAAGCTGCGCAACTGGCAAAGCTGCATCAGTTCGGCAAAAACCATTGCGCCGGCAACGATGATCTCGGCGCGGCGCGGGCCGATGCCGGGCAGGGCGCGCCGTTGAGAAAGATTGCGGCGACTCAGTTCCTTCAGCAGCGAAGCTACTGCTGCCTGCGGCACGGTGTGCGGCTTGCTCTCATCGTAGCCGCGTACCTTGGCGGTGTAGAGCCCCGATAGCGCGGCCGGTGTCCCCGAGGTCGCCAGGGCCATCTGTAGCTTGGCGCCGATGATGCGTTTCTGGATGCGGGTCACCTCGCGCTGAATCACGCCACGCATCTGCTCCAACTCAATTCGCCACGGCGGATCGTGGTGCAGGAAGGTCTGGGTGAGACGCACCGCGCCGATGGGCAGGCTTACCATGTCCTCGATGTGGCCTGAGATGGAGAGCGTCAATTCGCAGCTGCCGCCGCCCAGGTCGATCAGCAACGCGCGCTTCTTCGAAACCCGAGCGCCCGACAGAACTCCGAGGTGAATAAGCCGGCCTTCTTCCAAACCGGAGATGACAACGACCTTCCATCCCGTAGCGGTAAGTACCCAATCGCGAAAGGCGCGGCTGTTGCGGGCATCACGCAGGGCGCTGGTGGCAACCACGCGAACGCGGTCGGCGCCATAGGATTGCGCAGCGCGATGAAAGCGCCGCAGCACCCGGAGGGTGTGCGCCATGGCCTGCGGGTCGAGCGCGCCATTGGCGAAGACGCTCTCGCCGAGGCGCGTTACCTCGCGTTCTTCGTGAAGTTCCTCGAGGCGGCCGCGTACTACCTTCGCGATCTTGAGCCTCACCGAGTTGGAACCAATATCGACCGCGGCAAATGTAGGCATGCGCGCTAAGAGGATATCAGCTGAGTTGGGGCTAGAGCAGCCGCCTCTTTCGCTGCTGATAAACTCAGTGTCTATGCCGCCGGCCAGCGAGCGGTCCGCCGCTCCGTTTGCATCGAAGCAAGTCGCTGTCTCCGCATCCGGGCTAGCGCCTGGCGGCCGCAAACTTCTACTACTTCTGTTGACAATTGCGGGGGCGGCATTGCGTTTGCTGCATCTGGGCGCCAAGGGTTTATGGCTTGATGAGCCGGCCACGGTCGCCATCGCCCGTCTGCCGTGGCCGCAGTTCAAGCACATCTGGTGGTACGGCGAAGCCAGCTATCAGGGTGCTTATTTCTTGCTGATGCGGGGCTGGCTGCACCTGGGACAGAGCGAGGCCTGGATACGTCTGCCCTCCGCCGTCTTTGCCATCGCATCCATTCCACTCATTTACATCGTGGCGCGCAGGTTGGCCGGCGAGACCGCGGCCCTGGCTTCGGCTGCGTTGCTGGCGTTCAGCCCCACTCACGTGTACTACTCGCAGGAAGCTCGCGCGTACACGATGGCTATTCTGCTGGTGCTGGCGTCGGCATGGTTTTTTGTGCGCGCCGTCGAAGCCAACCGCGAGCGCGATTGGCTCCTCTGGACGCTGTGCAGCGCGCTCGCCTTCTACTCACACTCGTTCGCCTGCCTGGCGCTGCTGGCGCAGGGTTGTTCACTGCTGGTGCTGCGAAAGCCAGATCTCTGGCGGCGCATGCTAATCCACGGCTGCCTGCTTCTGATGCTGGCCGCACCTGGACTGACGTTCGTCCTGCGCGTGCCGGCACACACGACCTCGTTTCCGTGGATGACTCAAGCCACGCCGAAACAGTTACTGCATCTGGCATTGTTTTTTGGAGGCGCAGGCGAGAAGCTGGTGCTCTCTGGAATTTTGTGGATTGCAGCATTGATGGCCATCTGGCGAGACCGCAAGGGCGCACCTGAGATTTTCTGGCGCGGCGCTCTGCTGGTCTCGTGGGCATCCCTGCCCGTATTGTTGATGGCCCTGATCTCGCTGCACAACCCGGTGTTTGTGCAGCGCTACATGATTTTCTGTTTGCCGGCGACCATTATGCTGGCCGCCCGCGGCATGATTGCGTTACCCAAACATCACGTGGGCTTCTGGCTCGTAGTCGCGCTGTGTGTCAGCTCCATTGTGAACATCTTCATGGGATACCAAAAGCCGCGCGAAGACTGGCGGAATGCCACCGCAGCCGTGCTGGCCGCCGCTCAACCCGGCGATGCGGTCTTGATCTATCCAAACTTTTCGCGCCCGGGCTTCGATTATTACTACGAACTGCATCGGTCAGGTGCTCCGGCTTTGCGCGTCTTCGGACGCTTCTACGACAGCGGCGCAGATTATCGAGAATTCGAGCAGCCTCTGGACCGCGATCCCAGGGCGTTTCCTCACGTCTGGGTGATGCTGCGCGACGGAACCCCACCGCGAGACTACACGCCGGATATGGAATCAAAGTTACGGGGGATCTTTGGCGAGCCACGCTCGCAAAAGTTCGAAGGCTTGACCGTGCTGGAATTCGGGCACTGATCGTCGCTCTACTTCGGCTTCCGCAGGGTGAAGAGAAGGAATGTGTAATCCAGACCGAACGGCTCCCACCGGATGGGTTTTTCGTCGCACTCCAGATCAACAGCTCCAGTTGTCTCGAATCCCACTGATCGCGCCAGATCGAGAGCCGCCTCAATTTTCAGCCTGGAAAAAATCTTAATCGGTGTGCCGTGAGCGAAGTGGCCTTGCGTGTCGATGGGATCGGCGTAGTAGTCGGTTGAAGTGATCAGCAGGCCTTGCGGCTTCAACAGGCGATACATCTCGCGGAAGTAATCGTGCAACGGGACGCCGTGTTCGATCACGCTGAGGCAGGTGATGGCGTCGAAGAAGCCATCGGGGAACGGGGTGCCTGTCAAGTCGCCCGGCGTGTAACGGATGGGCCCACGGCGCGAGGGCGCGGTAAAGTCCAGGTTGATGCCATACAGTTCGCGATATCCATACAGAAACAATGCCGGCAGAACGTTGCTGTAGATTTCGGCTCCGGCATCGAGGATGCGGGCGGAGCGATCGGTATTGGCGAGAATGGTGGTGACCGCGGCGAGGTGGTCCCAGTTTTTTTCGGCGCCGCGATGCAATGGAACGTGCAGCCGCTTTCCGTTCGCCAGCGCCGCTTCCCACTCTGCTTTGTTCTTCAGAGTTCCGTTGGCGATGTTCGGGCCGGGCGGTTGCGAGAGGCTGGTCGCTCCGAACTTCGCTCGCAAGTAGAGGCGGTAGATTGCGCTGGGACGCAGAACAATCCCTTTGACGCGACGGAAGAAGCGGCGCGAGACGGGGACGTTGGGTGTTGACGGATTGGCCAAGTTAGAAAGATATTCGGCGGGCGATTCTGTTGCAACCGGCGGAATGATGCCCGTATGAGAACTGTGCCGTCCCTACGGGACTCAGGTACTTTTCCCACGTAACCCAGCACTACGCCTCCGGCTCCGTGCTGGGCTAGATTATTTCGCGCCTACGGCGCTCGATTTTGGGAGTGCGTGTTCCACTGCCGAATACGGAGAAAAGCAGATCCCTCGCCGACTAAAGTCGGCTCGTGATGACAAACATAAAGGGTTCAACATGGCGCGGCTGAAGCCGCGCCCCTTCAAAGTCAGAATCAGCAGAGCCGGGGAACAGAGTCAACAGAGCCCGGGAACAGAATCAGCACAGCCAGGGAACAGAATCAGCAGATACAGGGAACAGAATCAGCACAGCCAGGGAACAGAATCAGCAGATACAGGGAACAGAATCAGCACAGCCAGATGACATCTGGTTGCATGCAATCCAGATTTTGCACCCGACATCGCCGGCGTCAGTTGAAGTATTCTGGATTGTGGCCGTGACTTTGGGCCACGCCAAGCTTGCACAGCGGGCTTTGGTCTGAGCATCAAAGAATCGATGGCCGAGAAATCCCAACAATCTGAACACGAATCTCTGCACTCTGTCCTCAAAGAGGAGAAGCCGGAGTTTGTCAAAGAGGAGAAGCAGGAGTTCGTGCGGCCGGCGTCGCGCGAATCGAAGCTGTCGCTGGCGGTGCGGGCGCTGCGGCATCGCAACTTCCAGTTGTTCTTTGCCGGGCAGTTGATCTCCCTGATCGGTACGTGGATGCAAACCGTCGCGCAGTCGTGGCTGGTCTATCGCATGACCGGCTCGGCATTCCTGTTGGGCGCGGTCGGCTTCGCCAGTCAAATTCCAGTGTTCATCATGGCGCCGGTTGGCGGTATCGTTGCCGACCGTCATAATCGCCAACGTGTGGTCATCGCAACACAGATCACGTCGATGATACTGGCGGGAATTCTGGCGGCGCTCACGCTCACTCATCGCGTGCACGTCTGGCAGATCATGGTGCTGGCGTCCGGTCTCGGGTTGGTGAACGCGTTCGACATCCCCGCGCGGCAGGCGTTCCTCATCGACATGGTGGGCCGCGAGGATCTCATGAATGCGATCGCGCTGAACTCTTCCATGTTCAACGGAGCGCGCATTATCGGGCCGGCGATTGCGGGAATACTGGTCGCGTCGATTGGTGAGGGATGGTGCTTCTTCGCGAACTCAGTCAGCTATCTTGCGGTGATCGCCGGGCTGTTGCTGATGCGCATTGAACATCGGGCGAAGCTGGCGACACAAGGCTCGCCGCTGGAAAATGTGCTGGAAGGTTTCGCCTATGCGCGGAATACCGGGCCGATTCGCGCCATCTTGCTGATGCTTGGCCTGGTGAGTTTCGTGGGGATGCCTTACACGGTGCTGATGCCGATCTTCGCAGATCACATTTTGCACGGGGGCGCGAAAGGACTGGGAATCCTGATGGGCGCAACCGGTGTGGGCGCGCTGCTGGGCGCAGCCAGCCTGGCAGCGCGCGTGGGTGTCCGAGGACTGGGAAAGGTGATTGCGATGTGTGCCTGCGGCTTCGGGCTGAGCTTGATTCTGTTCTCGTTTTCCAGAATTTTCTGGCTCTCGACGTTGCTGCTATTGCCGGTTGGTTTCTTCATGATGTGCCAGATGGCTTCGTCCAACACCCTGGTTCAGTCCATGGTCCCGGATCGGTTGCGCGGCAGGATAATGTCGGTGTATTCCATGATGTTCATGGGAATGGCTCCGTTCGGCGCGCTATCGGCGGGGACGGTAGCGCATCATCTGGGCGCACCCTGGACGGTGGCAGTGGGCGGAATGGCCTGCATGGCGGGAGCGATTCTGTTCTGGATGCATCTGCCCACGATCCGCAGCGAGACTCGGGAACTGGTGCTGGCTCAGGGAATGACAGGAGGATCTCCGGCGGAGGAGATGACGAGCAGAGGATTGTCGTAGCGCGCGGGGATGTTCTTGTCCACAAGAAATCTATCGCTCATGGATCTCATCCCGGGAGCGTGAGCGAGTCCATTGCAAATTGAATCCCTTTCGCAGACGGCGAGCGCACGCCGCCGGGCTTGATCGTAACGCGTGCGTCCCTGCACTACTTGCTGCAACTGGCCGGCAAGCAAGGCGCTTATCGACGTGCCCTGGGCAGCTAAAGTGCGAGCTTCGCGCAACAAGGCGGAATCAGTTTTCAAGGTAATGTTGGTTTTCATGGAGCGCAGCGTTTACGTGCGGCACCATTTTACGTGCGCAGGAAGAGGCAACACAATCAATGTTTCCCGGGCTGAATTCCCGCGAAATCCGTTATGTGGATGTGGCTATCTCTAGTGCGTTGCCGGAGCCGGCTTGTGGGTGGTGCTGCCGCTGGCCACGCCGAGGCGGCGCAACCGGTCGCGGGCTTGCGAAGCTTCGATGGAGCGCGGATAGCGCGCGATCAGGCTGTTCAACTCACGGACCCCGGCGTCGCGCTGTCCCAACTCCAGCAGTGCGTAGCCCTTCTTAAGTTGCGCCGCAGCCGCCTTGCTCCCGCCCGGATATTGCTCCAGGACTTTGTCGTAATCCTTCACCGCCGCCTCGAAGTTGCCCTGGCGATATTCGATGTCGGCAATGTAGAACTGTGCGTTGGATGCAAGATCGGTATTCGAGTAGTACCGGATGTAGTCGCCGAACTCCTGCGAGGAGAGATCGTACTTGCCGGAGTTGTAATCGCGCAGCGCGTTGTTGTAGAGAACATCCGCCGGAGGCGCAGCAGAGGCGTCACCCCCGGGCGGTGGCGCGGCGGCAGCCCCACTGGGCGCTGGAGTCATGCCTGGCTGACCTGCCGGCAGGTTCTGTCCGCCCTGTTGCATGTTGTCGAGCTGCTTGCTGACCTTCGCCAGACGCGACTTCAACTCATCCACCGAGTCATGCAACGACTGGATCTGAGTGGAGAGCTGATCGATCTTGCCGCTGTTGTCGGCAGTCAGACCCTGCATCTTGTTTTGCAGGTCGTTGACGGTTGCGTTCATTTTGTTGACGCTGTCGGCGCTCTGCTCGATGAGGTTCTTCATCACGCCCATGTTCATGTCGACGGACTGCTGCAAGCGCGCCACCTGGTCTTGCAGCGATTGAACCTGGGTCTGCAGTTGCACGATCTCTTTGTTCGCAGCAAAGCAGGGAACTCCTGCCGCCAGCATCATGGCCGCAATTGCGAGCCAAAGTAAGGTGTTACGAATTTGCATAAAGTATGTCCACGAAGGAATTTCAATCGCCACCCTAGAAGAGACTATGGTACGCCGAGGATGTCACCATCGGCGAGGGAAGCGCGTGGGCGGCGTCAACCGATTTCGCCGCCCACGTTATCACCGCTCTATCGCTGATAGGCAAAATGCGCTCGCCGGTTTTGCGCCCAGCAAGCTTCTGTGCTCTCGGTGCAGAATGGTTTCTCCTTGCCGTAGCTGATGGTGCGGATGCGGTCTGCCGGAATCCCCAGCGAGATCAGCGCCTGCTTAGTGGAGTTGGCGCGATTGTCGCCCAGCGCCAGGTTGTACTCCGTCGAACCACGCTCATCGCAGTGTCCCTCGATGATGAACTTCATGTTGGGATGCTGCTGCAGGAAACGCGCGTCGGCCTGCAGCACCTGCTGATACTGCTGCGAGACATCATAGCTGTCGTAGTCGAAGAACACGTCCTTCATACTTTGCGCGAACAACTGCGCTGCCGTCTGATCGGAAGACGTCTGCGGCGGAGGTGCGGCAGCTTGCGTCACCGTGACTCGCGCCGTCGCTTCCTGGGTGCCGCTGTCGTTCCTCGCAATCAGGCGATAGGTTGTCGACTCGGCCGGCATCACCGTGCGCGAACCGCTGGGATCGACCTTGCCCATCGAATCGATGCTGATATCGGTGGCATAGTCGGTCTTCCAGATCAAGGTCGTCGATTGCCCGGCAGCAATGCTGTTGGGATTGGCGGTCAAGGAGGCAGTCGGCGCCGGAGCCGGAGGCGGTGGTGGCGGCGGAGGCGGTGGCGGCGCCTTCTTACCGCAGGCACTCACCATCAGAACGACGGCCAACGCAATCGTGATCTTGCTCCATTCACTCCGTGTTTGCTTCAACTTTCTCCTCCGTTTCAACGCGAGAGCACTCGCAGTAGTCATGACTGGGCCGAAGTGTGCTCCTCCTGCCGCCCGTCGTGTCCCGATCGCATGTGTAACCCATTGTTAATAAGACCCTTAATTGGCAACCGAAATTGTTCCACGTGGAACAAATAACGAACGCTCGTTAGAATGCATCCCCGCTTACTTGAAGCTCCAGTTCGGTTGCGAATTCTCCCCCGACGTCGTCAGTTGCCGCTGTTGGCTACCGTCCGCCAGCATCGTCCAGATCTGCACCTTGCCGGTGCGGTTGGACTGAAACACGATGTGCCGCCCATCCGGTGACCACGAGGGAAAATCGTTACGTCCGCCGTCATGCGTCAGCTGCGCCCATTGCTTGCTGGCGACGTCCATGATGTAGATGTCACTCGCACCGGGCGCGCCAGGCCCATAGTGCCGCACCCAGGCGAAGGCCAGGAACTGCCCGTTCGGCGACCACGACGGCGACACCGCATATCCCTGGTCTGTCATGCGGCCCACGTTGGTCCCGTCCGACGCCATGGTGTAAATCTGCGGCAGCCCGGTTCGCCCGCTCACCCACGCGATCTGCGCATTCGTCTTCGGGTTCCAGACCGGCGAAACGTCGGGACCTTTGCTCTCCGTTAATCGGTGGACACTGGCCCCCAGTGAATTCACCGCGTAGATCTCGGTATTGCCGGTGCGCGACGACGAAAACGCAATGTTCTGTCCGTCCGACGACCACGCCGGCGAATAATTATCGCCTCCGAAATGGGGGAAGCTGACCAGCCGGCCGAGTTCGAGCGAGTACATCAGGATCTGCCAACCATCTTTGGTCACTCCGGAGAACGCCACACGCGAACCATCCGGCGAGACGTGCGGCGACAGCGCAATCGATCCCAGACGTGTCAGTTGCTTCTGGCCGGCGCCATCGTAATCCATCTGCCAGATTTCCTTCGAGCCGCCGCGGGCACTGACGAAATAGAGCTTGGTCTCCGCTATGCCCTGCACGCCGCCGCCCAGGCGAAAGATGATCTCGTCGGCGAAGCGGTGCGCGATCAGCCGCGCATTGCCGTCGTTCGCCTCCTCGCGATACTGCTTGCCCAGCACCTGCGGCGATTGCGGGTTCTTGGTGTCATACAGCCAACCCTGGATGTTCAGATATCCTCCCTGGACACCAAGGTTGCCAAAGGCCAGCATGCTGGCATTCGGCGGGGCGCTGCTCCAGTCCGTAAGATGCACTTCCTGAGGCGCGCCCGGAATCGACATGGGATAGAAACTCCGCGACACCATGTCGAAGATCCCCGCCGCTTGCAAATCGTTCCCCAGCGTAGTGTTGAAGGTCGTCGCCAGGTTCTGCGTGCCCGTGTCGGTGGTCACCAGCTTGAAGTCGGGCGCGGCCAGGCGAATCTTCTCTACGCCCAGTCCCGTGCCGGTGCGAATCCAGTCCTGTGCCGAAAGGCTGGCGACGGCAACGAGAACGAAAAGGAACAACACCAACAGAATTGCCGAGTATCGTCTCATGCTTCCTGATTCCCCGAGGTTCGCTTCAGATTCTTCCCCGATCTATCTTCCTGATGTGTCATCCTGAGCGGAGGATCGCGTCTTTTGCGATCCGGAGTCGAAGGACCCCTATGGTCCCTATATCAAGTGCCGTCCCTACGGGACTCGGCGAATTTTTCCACTCTACCCAGCACTGCGCCTCCGGCTTCGTGCTGGGCTAGACTATTTCGCGCCTACGGCGCTCGATTTTCAGACTTCCTGCTCTACCGCTTGTAATCAAACCAAAACTCCACGGCCACATACCGTCCCGCGTACTCCGGCGGCAGCGGCCCGAACGTATCGATTCTCTGCAGCGCCCGCATCGCCGAGAGATCGAGCGATGGAACTCCGCTGGATTGCTCCACCCGAATGTTCTCAGGCCCGCCGGAGCGGTCGATTTCAAAGTAAATGTAGACGCGACGCGCCGTATCGACGTTGGGATCGACTTCGTACTTCAGCCAGTTCTCCGAAACTTTGCGCCGCACCGCGTCCACATACCATCCAAAGCGGCTGCCAAAATCCCCTGTGCCTCCGGTGAAGCTCAATCCGCCCTTAGCGCCGCCTGCGGCGAACGAGCCGTACGGCCCGCTGACCGGACCACCCTCGCCAAATGGAATCTTGTTGTCTTCCACTTTGGCCACTTCCTTCGGCGGCGGCTTTTTCTGCGCAGTCTCGTGAGGACCCACGCGTTTGGCCTCGGGCGCGGGAATCGGAATGGCCTTTGGTTCCTCCTGCGGCTTCTCTTTGGGCGGCGATTGCGCCAGTCCCTTCGACTGGTTCGCCAGCACGTTTTGCGTCTGCGTGGGAGGAGCCGGCAACGGAATACTCCTGACCAGCGTCGCGCTCATCGCACCGCCTCCTCCGGTTGTTCCTCCCCAACTCTCGCCGCGCCCGCTGGGAATGAGATAGCCGAACAAAGCGAGGGCGAACAACGCAACATGCAGCACCACTGATCCCAGCAGCGGGACGCCGACGTTGCCCTCGGCCTGAAAGATGTCAACGTCGGCTGCCATTCTTCTCCAGCGGTTGGGTGACGATGCTCACATTGCTGATGCCGGATTGCTTCACCGCGTCCATCACGGTAGCGAAGGCTCCGAAGGGCACGTTCTCGTCGGCGCGCAGGAACACCGACTGGCCCTCGGGGTCGCGGACCTTCTGGTGGATGCGTTCGCCGATCTGGTTGATGTTGATTGGCTGATTATTCAGAAAAACATTCTGGTCGCGGTCGATGGTGATCACGAGCCGCTCTTCCGTAATTTCTTTAACCGTTTTCGTGTGGGGTACGGCGACTTCGATGCCCGACTGCAACACCGGCGCAGTCACCATGAAGATGATCAGCAAAACCAGCACCACGTCCACCAGCGGGGTGACGTTGATATCGGAGAGCGACGACTGCGTCCGGCCTTGCGGATTGGTAAACGCCATTACCTCCGCTCCACGCTTGCCGGAGTTCGGGCTGTGCTGGCCTGCGCGCGCTCTACTTCGTTGATCAGCTCCAGGCTGAAGTCGTCCATGCGCGCGCCGAATTCGCGAATGTGCTGGGTAAACATGTTGTAGGCGATGACGGCGGGAATCGCGGCGAACAGTCCGGCCGCTGTAGTGATCAGCGCTTCGGAGACGCCCGGCGCGACGGCGCGCAGCGTGGCCGAGCCCGCGGTACCCAGCCCGTGAAACGCGTCGATGATGCCCCAGACGGTACCGAACAATCCGATGAACGGCGTGACCGCGCCCGTCGTAGCCAGCCACGGCAGCCGGCTCTCCAACCGCGTCAGCTCTTCCGACGACGCAATCTGCGTGGCCCGCTGCAACGCAGTCATGCGCAGGGGATACGACGCCTGCTTGCGCAGCTCGTTATATGCGCCTTCGAAAACGGCGACCAGCGGACTGGGCCTGAACTGATCCACCACGGCGGCGACATCGTTTAGCCGCTCCGACTTGCGAAACATCCGCATAAATCGATTGCTCTGCACCCGTGCCCGCCGCAGCAATCCCCACTTGGAGAAAATGATGGCCCACGAGCCCAGGCTGAACAGCAAGAGGATGACGAGGACGGTCTTGGCGACCAGACCGCTGCTTTCAATTAGACCTGAGATTTCACCACCGATGGCCGCAGCGAGCAAAGAAGGGAACACATTCATGAGACGAAACAGACTCTACTTTCGTTACTGGCATTATAAGCATTTGACGGGGCATGGGCGTTGCGCGATGAGGTTCCCGCGGAGCCGTCAGCTGTCAGCTCTCAGCTTTTCGCTTCTCGCCGTTCGCTTTTCGCTAGAACGCCGCCATGAAGCTGATTTGTAACATCGGCTTCGACTTGGGACATTTGACGCTTCCGTTTTCGTTAGACCTGACTATCTGGTTGAATCCGGCCCGCAGAAGAATCGCTCGAGATTTGCCTCAAACTAGCCGCGCCAGCGGCGGCTATGAAGTTAGCCCGGGGCGTAAGCCCCGGGTAAGCCGAATAAAGAGGCCTGAGTCCCGTAGGGACGGCACGGTTTCTTGAAGACGCTCTGAAAATGGCCGGCACGAAACAATCCAAGCTCCTTAAGAATTGAAGAGCGATCTCTAGCTGACGGCTGATAGCTGACGGCTGACGGCTTTGCTGCTAGACTTCGGCTAACTGGAAAAATCACCGTGCTCCTCGAACTGCGGGTCGAAAACTACGCGGTCATCGACAATGTTGCCGTGGAGTTCGCCTCCGGCCTTAACCTCCTGACCGGCGAAACCGGCGCCGGAAAATCCATTCTCATCGATGCGCTGGCTCTCCTGCTCGGCGACAAGGCGTCGAGCGACGCCGTCCGCCACGGCACTGAAAAAGCGACCGTCTCGGCGGTCTTTGAGGCCGGTCCTCCGGCGCTTGAGGCTGTCCTTGAAGCTAACGGAATTGATCGCGAAGAAGACCAGATCATCCTGCGGCGGGAGATTGCGGCGGGCGGCAAAGGCCGCGTCTTCATCAACAATCAGCCCGCGACGGTGACGGTCCTCAAGCAGCTTGCTCCACATCTTGCGGTGATTCACGCGCAGAACGCAGCCGTGCTGGCGTTCGATGCCGCGTCGCGTCTGGCGCTGCTCGACAGCTTCGCTGGTTGCGACGCCTCGAATGTCGCCAAAGCGTTCGAGAGTTGGACCGAGGTGCGGCATCGCATTGCCGATCTGGAGCGCGACGAGCACGATCGCCTGCGACTGCTCGATTTGTGGAACTATCAACGGAAGGAAATTGCTGACGCGCGGGTGCAGCCGGAGGAGGACACAAAGCTGGAAGCCGAGAAGCGCGTCCTGGCAAATTCCGAACGCGTGCGGAACGCGGCCATGGCCGCCTACGATGCGCTGTACGACAGCAGCGCGTCTGCGGCAGCGTCAATTCGTGCCGCGGAACGTCAGATCGAAGAGCTACTGCGCTTCGACGAGCAGTTCCGTGACGCGGTGCCCGAGTTGGAGTCGGCGCGCATCACCATCGAAGACATTGGTGCGCGCCTGCGCGATTACGCGGAGGACATAGAAGCGTCGCCCGAGCGTCTTGCCGAAGTCGAGGACCGGCTGGCCGCGCTCGATCGGCTGAAGCGCAAGTACGGGCCCAAGCTGGAAGATGTGATTGCGCTGGGCGATGAGCTTGAACGCAAGCTGAACGAGATGGAGAACAAGGATGAAGTGTTGCGCCAGCTTCGTCTTGAATTGGCGGCCGAGGCAGCGCGGTATCTCGAGGCGGCTCGAACGCTGTCGCGGCAACGTTACGAGGCGGCGCACAAGCTGGAGAAGTTGGTCGAAGGCGAGATCAACGAGCTGGCGATGAAGGCGCGCTTCAAAGTCGAGGTCAGCGGCACCGATGAGGAAGGCAATTGGACGGCCAGGGGTTTCGATCAGGTGCAATATCTCATTTCAGCCAATCCCGGCGAGCCGCTCGGTCCGGTGGATGAGATCGCTTCCGGCGGTGAGCTGTCGCGCGTGATGCTGGCATTGAAGACGAGTGTGGAAGCGGGGCAAAGCAAACGCGGTGGCCGTAATGGCACGAGTCGCGAGGCGGCGGGTGCCCCACCCTCGTTGCCTTCCTCTGGCGACAGGGTGGGTTCACAGCGAACCCTTGTCTTCGACGAGATCGACAGCGGCATCGGCGGACGCGCGGCCGAAGCTGTCGGAAAGAAGCTGAAGCAACTCTCGCGGACGAAGCAGGTGCTGTGCATTACTCACCTGCCACAGATTGCATCCTTCGCCGATCAGCACTATCTGATCGAGAAAAAAGAAGCGGGTGGTAGGACGAAGACCTCGGTCCGTCCACTCGGCGCCGAAGAGCGTACCCGCGAAATTGCTCGCATGATCAGCGGCGCAAAACTGACGGATACCTCGCTGAAGCACGCCGAACAAATGCTAAGGGCGAATCGGTAGCCAGTTGCCAGGGGTCAGTCGTCAGTTGTCAGTCGAGCGAGGGGATCAAAATGTTCATGGCATACATCGCGGTGGCTGCGCTTCTTTGGCAAACGCCTGGCGGATCCAGCGCCGCGTCGGTTAAGGACAACGAAATCTGGGTTCAGACCACGTCTGGAGAGCGGCAGCTGACGCATGACGGCATTCCAAAGAGACTGCCGACGCTGTCACCTTCGGGAAACGATTTGATGTATGTGGTAGATCATTCGCAACCCAACGATGCGCCCAAGGAAGAAATCGTGTTGCTGGGTCTAGAAGGTAATATCCGCAAACGAATCACCCCCGAGGGCTACGTGCCACGAGAATTCGAACGGCTCGACTGGCTTGATGATCAGCGGATCGGAGCGATGACTTGCGGCCATGCCAATTGCATGTATTGGGTGATGAATCCCCAGTCAGGGAAAACCGTGCAGGTAATGTCGGGCGGCTTCGATTACACCTGGTCGCATAACCGGCAGGTTGTTGCCACGTGGGGCGTGGCGTACCTTTGCGATGACCCACGCGAGCGAGAGAAGGGCTGTCCCGAGCACAACTGTGCGAGCTTACATCCGGGCGATGCCAGGTATCCGCCGGAGGGGGCGGGGAACTTTGACGACAGTTACCGCTACAGTCACAGCCATGACATTGGAATAACGAGGGATACGTTTGTGTGGTCGCCCGATGATAAGTGGGTGGCCTTCACCGACCTGATCGGCCCGGAAGACGACTGGTATGTGGTGATCCTCAGTCCGAGCGGCAAGATGCTTCGCGATACCTTGCCAATCGACCCGGATCACGATGCGACGCTAGAGTGGCGCGACGAGACGCACTTGAATGTCCGCACCAGCAAGCGAGTATTTCATTTCGCCCTCAAAGGTGAGGAGTTTAGCGAACTTCGTGGCATATCAGATGGTTCGAAGCACCCATGACTGTCCGATCAACAACAGGTCCCGAACTACTGGTTGTAATTGCTAGCTGCTAATTGCTCGCCCCTACTTTATCGCCCCATCCTTCCCCGCAATCCTGCGCAGCAATCCGATCTGGCCGTTGTGATAGCCCTCGTGGTAGTGCAGGCGAATCAGGGCCTCGCCAACCGTGCCGGTCAGCGGCGGCCGCTTATGCTGGTCCGGGACGGGGCGCGCTAGTGCTTCGTCGGAGAGCGCCGCCAGCGCCGGAATCAGACGTTGCTGTGAATCGGCAAAATACCCGCGCAATGTCGCCATATCCAGCAGCGTATCGCTCTCGCTGGGCGAGCTTCCCCGGCGATAGGGAACTGCCTGCGCCTCGCTGCAAACTGGGGCCTCGCCGACCAGCGTAAGGATTGTGCCGCGATAGACCACGATGTGGCCCAGCACCCAGTTGAGGCAGTTGCCTGCCAGTTGCGGCTTCACCAGGCTCTCCTCTTCGGTTACCCCTTCCACATTGCGGTTTATGGCTCCATAGCTGAACTCGAACATCTTGGCCAAGTCGCTGCCGGTCATAATTGCGCTCGCTTTCGCATGGTATTTGGGATTGTACAAGCACGGACTCGCGGATGTCCTAACAGCACCTTCCAGTAATTCGGTGCCTCAAATTCCGTCCTTCTTACATCCAATCTAACAGGGGTTGCGGTATTGGGAATTCGCCATTGGGTGCGGGATTTGTGCTATAGAAGCGCGCCAGAGCGCCGCTCCGGCCCGTTAGCTTGGTGGTTACCTCACTGTTACAATAGAGTAATCACGGGGAAACTCAGGCTCCAATTCGTATACTGAGTGTAGGACGGCATGAGTCAAACTGAAGCGAAAACCTTACTGTTGCTGAAGCCGCGCGGCTTTTGCGCCGGAGTGGTGCGGGCGATCGACATTGTCCGTATCGCCCTGGAAACCTTCGGCGCGCCGATCTATGTGCGCAAGGAGATCGTCCATAACCGCTACGTGGTGGACGAGTTGACCTCCAAAGGCGCTATTTTTGTCGACAGCGTGGACGAAGTTCCGGCCGGCGAGCGCGTGATTTACAGCGCTCACGGCGTCGCCCCCGAGGTTCGGCAAGCCAGCAAGCTACGTGAATTGCGCGTGATCGACGCGACCTGCCCGCTGGTGACGAAGGTCCACGTTGAGGCTGTGAAGTTTGCCCGCGAAGGGTATTCGCTGATCCTCATCGGGCACCGCGATCATGATGAGGTCATCGGCACTCTGGGCGAAGCTCCTCTGGTGACACAGGTTGTGGACGAACCAAAGGACGTGGAAGATCTGCACGTGCCCGATCCGGACCGCGTCGCGTATTTGACGCAAACGACGTTGAGCCTGGATGAAACGCGTCACGTAATCGAGGCCCTGCGCAAGCGTTTTCCCAACATTCAAGGGCCGCACGCTCAGGACATCTGCTATGCCACAGAAAACCGCCAGACTGCGGTGAAAGACGTTGCCGCGGAATGCGACCTGCTGCTGGTGGTCGGCTCAGACAACAGTTCCAACTCCAACCGACTGGTCGAGGTCGCGCGGAATCTGGGTACGAACTCGCATCTTATCGAAAACTGCAGCTCGATTCGGCCAGAGTGGCTGCAGAACGTGAAGACAGTCGGGCTTACCGCCGGAGCTTCCGCTCCCGAAATCCTGGTGCAGGAAGTGGTAACTTTCCTCGAAGAACAGGGTTTTACCGATATGCGCGAGATTGAAGTCATGCCCGAGAACGTGCGTTTCGGATTGCCCGCGGAAATCGTGGAGGCTATTGGCGCTGCGCCTGCGGTCTCTTAGGGTTGGTGCCCCAGGTTCTCGTCCAGCTTTTGACGCTAACTTGGGCAGTGGCGCGATGGACGGTGGCAAAGCAATAAGCAATGGCAGACCCTTCAAATCCAGCCGAAATGCGTTTCGGCAAAATCGACGACATCAAAAGCCGGGTAGCGGCAGCCATCGATGCTTCGCGCCAATATCTGTTCAGCATCCAGCACCGTGAAGACGGTTACTGGTGCGGCGAACTGGGCGCCGACACTACCCTGGTTTCCGACTACATCCTCCTGCATCGGTTGCTGGGCACGGAAGAAGCCGTGCGCACGCAGAAGTGCGCGACCGAGATACTGAACCGTCAGAATCCGGACGGTGGATGGCCGATCTATAACGACGGTCCTTCGAACATCAGCGCCTCCGTGAAGGCATATTTCGCGCTGAAGATGGCGGGCTACAGCCCGGATCATCCTCAACTGCGGAAGGCGCGCGAGCGCATCCTCGCGCTGGGCGGCGTCACCGCAGTCAACACCTTCACCAAGATTTATCTTTGCTTTCTCGGTCAGTACGATTATGACGCGGTGCCGGCCATTCCTCCGGAGATCGTGCTGTTTCCCAAGTGGTTCTGGTTTAACATCTACGAAATTTCTTCGTGGTCGCGCGCCATCCTGGTGCCGCTTTCCATCGCCTACGCGAAAAAACCATTTAAGAAGATTCCGCCGGAGGAAGGCATCGACGAACTCTTCGTCGGCGGGCGCACCAAAAGCGAACTGCGGCTGCGCTGGGACAAGAAGCTGATCGGCTGGCGAAATTTCTTCCTCGTGCTCGACCGGCTGATTCACTTCTTCGAGCGCGTGCATGTTCGTCCGCTGCGATCGCGCGCGCTGAAGGTCGCGGAAAAGTGGATGCTGGAGCGCCTGGAGATGAGTGACGGTCTGGGCGCGATTTATCCGGGCGTCATGAATTCCATCATTGCGCTGCGCTGCCTGGGATACTCGCTCGACGATCCGCAAGTGATTCGGGCGATGGATGAATTCGAGAGACTGGGCATCGAAGAAGAAACTACCTTCCGCATGCAGCCTTGCATGTCGCCGGTGTGGGATACGGCTTATGCCGTATTTGCGCTGGCGGAGAGCGGAGCTGCCGCCAACGATCCGCGCCTGGTGCAGCCTTGCGAATGGATGCTGAAAAAGCAGGTCACGCGTCGTGGCGACTGGTCTGTGAAGAATCGCAAAGCCGCGCCCGGGGGCTGGTACTTCGAGTTCAACAACGAATTCTATCCCGACGTGGACGACAGCGCGCAGGTGCTGCTGGCGCTCAGCCGCGTCAGGACCAGCAATGAAGTCTATCAGGACAAGTCGGCGCGCCGCGCGCTGGAATGGATCCTGTCCATGCAATGCAAGAGCGGAGGCTGGGCGTCATTCGACAAAAACAACGATCGCATGGTGTTCCAGCATATTCCCTTTGCCGACCACAATGCCATGCTGGATCCGGCGACGGTGGACATCACGGGACGCGTCCTGGAGTGTCTGGCGAGCTACGGCTACACGCTGAAAGATGAGCCCGTGCGCCGCGCGCTGGAATTTGTGAAGCGCGAGCAGGAGCCGGATGGTTCGTGGTTCGGACGCTGGGGCGTGAACTACATCTACGGAACCATGCTGGTGCTGCGCGGGCTGGAAGCGATTGGCGTGGATTATCACGAGCCTTGCGTGCAGCAGGCGGTCGAATGGTTGCGCATGATGCAGAACCCCGACGGCGGCTGGGGCGAGACCTGCGGGTCCTATGACGATGCTAACCTGAAAGGCGTTGGGCCAAGCACGGCATCGCAGACGGCCTGGGCGGTAACGGGTCTTCTGGCCGCCAACGACACGCGCAGCGACTCGCTACAGCGCGGAATCGCGTATCTGCTGAGAGCGCAGCGGCGCGATGGATCGTGGGACGAATCGTTGTACACCGGGACCGGTTTTCCGCGCGTGTTTTACCTGATGTATTACATGTACCGCCAGTATTTCCCCTTGCTGGCGCTGACCACTTATACCCGAGCGACAGCGGTGCCGGAAGAAGAACGGCTGCGCATTGTGCGGAGAAGCCAGTAGTCAGTTGCCAGTAGCCAGTAGCCAGTAGCCAGTACCCTGCCGCCAGTTAAAGTTGTTGCTCAGTATCTAGTTGTTTTGAAGGGCCATCGTCTTGATCAGTGACACGCGAATTGCGCTTGTTGGCTTCTCTGCACTCCATCCAATTGCGTCGACAGTCCACATTCGACATCTGGCAACTGGGTACTGGCAACTGGCAACTGGCTACTGATCATGAAATGTTTCGTCACAGGCGCAACGGGGTTTCTGGGAAGTCACGTGGCCGGGCAACTCCAGGCTCGCGGGGCTGAACTGCGTTTGCTGGTGCGGCCCACCAGTCGCCTCGACAATATCGCTGACATTCCGGCCGAACGCGTAGTCGGTGATCTGCGTGATCTCGAGTCGCTGCGAAAAGGAATGGCGGGCTGTGAGTTCGTCTTCCACGTTGCCGCCGATTATCGCCTGTGGTCGCTGAATCACCAGGAACTCTACGACTCCAACGTCGAAGGAACCCGCAACATCCTTGCGGCGGCGAGAGATTCCGGAGTGCGGCGAGTTGTTTACACCAGCAGCGTTGCCACCATGGGTTTTGGCAACAACGGCCGCCTCACGGATGAGAAGTCGCCAGTGACGCTCGAGAACATGATCGGCGACTACAAGCGCAGCAAGTTCATGGCCGAGCAGTTGGTCATCGAAGCGGGGCGAAGCGGACAGAATGTTGTAATGGTGAATCCCACAACGCCGGTCGGCGAGCGCGATATCAAGCCGACCCCGAGCGGACAGATTATTCTGGATTTTCTGCGGCGAAAGTTTCCCGCCTACGTCGATACAGGCCTGAATCTGGTGGACGTAGTGGATTGCGCCGAGGGTCACCTGCTGGCGATGGAGACGGCGCAACCGGGCGAGCGTTACATTCTTGGCGGCGAGAACCTCACCCTGAAGCAGATCCTCGACAAACTGGGAGCGATAACCGGCTTGCCCTCGCCGAAGATCAAGCTGCCATACGCCGTCGCGCTGGCGACCGGAGTTGTCGACACGCTTGTCGTTGGTAAGATGCTGCGGCGCGAGCCACGCGTGACCATCGATGCGGTCCGTATGGGACGCAAGAGAATGTTTGTGACCTGCGCCAAGGCCGAGCGTGAACTGGGATGGAATCCGCGGCCGGTGGATGAGGCATTAAGACGCGCGGTGGAATGGTTCCGGGCGAACGGATATGTCACATAAACCGATCGCCATTGTGGCGGCGATGCAGGTGGAACTTGCGCCGCTGATTGCGAAGATCAAGGCGCAACAGGTGGACGGCGTGCTTCTGTACGAGTTGCCGGAGGCGATAGTTGCCATTGGCGGCATTGGCGAAAAATATGCAAGGCACGCCGCAGAAGTCGTGATCGATCACGCACAGCCGAAGCTGTTGCTGTCGGCCGGAATTGTGGGCGCGATATCTCCCAAGTTGAAGGTCGGCGACGTTGGCCGAATTCGCGAGGTCGTCGATGTTGCTACGGGCATCCGATATCCAGTGACTGGCGCAGGCGACTGGGTGCTTGCCACGTCCCAGGATGTGAGTGACGCGGCCGAGAAACAGGAATTGTTGACGAAATACGGAGCGGACGTGGTCGATATGGAAGCAGCAGCCGTAGCGCAAGTGGCGAAGCAGCGGGGGGTTGAATTTGCTTCCGTGAAGGCGATATCGGATGATGCGGCCTTCGAAATGCCACCGTTGAACCGGTTCATCGAGGACGGAAAGTTCGACACGCGGCGCTTCTTGATTTACGTGGCCCTTCACCCGCGATGGTGGGGAGCGCTGGGAAAGATCAAGAAGAACAGTGAAATCGCGACTGCGAACCTGTGTGATGCAGTGGAACATCTAATTGGAAGCAGTTGTCAGTAGCCAGTTGTCAGTTGTCAGAGCAGGCAGATTGTGCCGACGCTTTGGAAACTGACAACTCAAAGCTGACAACTGACAACTCAATTATGTCGATCGCAACACAATTCGGGAGCACGATCCAGCAACAGCCCATCCCTTCGACCATGCTGGCAGCGGTCTATCGCGGCGTCAACGATATCCGCATGGAGGCCGTTCCGGTGCCTCAGATCGGCCCCGGCGAGATCCTTGTCCGCGTGCATACCTGCGGCGTCTGCGGGACCGATCTGAAGAAAATCGCCACCGGTTCGCACTCCGCCCCCCGCATCTTTGGACACGAGACCACCGGCGTAATTGCGGCGGTCGGCGACAATGTTACGGAATATCGAATTGGCGACCGGGTGATGGTCTTCCATCACATCCCTTGCGGGGACTGCTATTACTGCCGGCACAAGGTCTTCGCCCAGTGTCCCACCTACAAGAAAGTTGGGGCGACGGCAGGCTATGAGGCCAGCGGCGGCGGATTTTCCGAGTATGTTCGCGTGATGGATTGGATTGTGGGGCGAAACGGCGTGGTCCGCATCCCGGATGGCGTTTCCTTCGAGCAGGCATCGTTCATCGAGCCCGTGAACACTTGCATGAAAGGAATTGAAACGCTGGGACTTACGCCGGGCGAAAGCGTCCTTGTGATGGGCCAGGGTCCGATCGGAATCATTCTGGCCGTGCTGGCGCGGCGGCGCGGCACACGGGTCGTCACTTCCGATTTGCTTCCTCAGAGGCATACAATAGCTAAGGCGTTTGGTCTGGAAGAAAACATCGATGCTTCCACCTCCGATACCGTGCGGGCCGTTAAGGAACTAACGGAGGGCCGAGGGGCAGATGCCGTCATTCTGGCAGTAGCGGGTAATAGCTTGATCCAGCCGGCGATGGAAGCGACGCGTCCGGGCGGACGGGTATTGCTATTTGCGCAGACCCAGCACGGAGAAGCCACGATTGACCCTGCCGCGGTTTGCGTCGATGAGAAGAGCCTGTTGGGTTCTTACAGCGCCTCGGTGGATTTGCAAGACGAGTCAGCGCGATTTGTTCTCAGCCGGGAAATGGACTTGGAACGGCTGATCAGCCATCGTTTTCCACTTTCGGAATCGGTGGACGCCTTGCATCTGGCCGCCCATCCCAAGCCAGACTCGATGAAAGTAGTGATTCAACCGGGCAGCGAATGGAAGGACCACTAGAGTGAAGGGACAAATGACAGCGGCGGTCCTCTATGGCAAAGAGGACGTCAAGATCGAGCGGGTGCCAATCCCCAAGCTGGACGAAGGGGAAGTGCTGGTCAAAGTCCAGGTGGCCTTGACCTGCGGTACCGATCTGAAGGTTTATCAGCGGGGCTACCACGCCCGCATGATTGTGCCTCCAGCGCTGTTCGGTCATGAGTTGGCTGGCGTGGTCGAGGAGATTGGTCCCAACGTCAAGGGATTCAGGAAGGGAATGCGCGTGGTGGCGCTGAATTCCGCGCCCTGCGGCATGTGTTTCTATTGCTCCAAGCATCAGGAAAATCTATGCGACGATCTGCTGTTCAATAACGGAGCCTACGCCGAATACATTCGCATTCCGCGCCGCATCGTCGAAACCAACATGCTGGCAATTCCCAAGCATGTGAGTTTTGAAGAGGCCGCAATGGTGGAACCGCTGGCCTGCGTACTGCGCGGCCTCCACGAAACCAAGATGGAGATCGGTGACACCGTAGCCGTGATTGGCGCCGGCCCCATCGGACTGATGTTTGTGCAGGTGGCGAAGCTGATCGGTTGTAACGTGATTTCGGTGGTGAAGCGGGATTCGCAGGTGGCAGGCGCCCGGCGTGTCGGCGCCGATAACACGGTCCAGGTAACGACGGTGGACGACCCGGTGAAGGCGGTGCGCAAGCTAACTCACGATGGGCGTGGCTGCGATGTCGTCGTCGAGGCGGTCGGGCGCCCGCAGGCCTGGGAGTGGTCCATCGACATGGCGCGCAAGGGCGGCACCGTGAACTTCTTTGGCGGCTGCGCCAACGGCACCACGGTCGCTTTGGATACCCAGCGGCTGCACTATAACGAGCTGACCCTGAAGGCCACCTTCCATCACACGCCGGAGACCGTGCGCAAGGCGTTCGCCCTGATCTGCGAGCGGAAGATCAAAGGCACGGACTACATCACCGGCGAAGCGCCGTTGTCGCGGCTGCAACATGTGTTGCGCCACATGCTGAACCGTAACGGCGACATCAAGACGGCGATCATTCCCGGGACGTAAACGGTCTGCGGTTGCCAGGTCGTCAGTCAGAATAATCGAACGGATCTGCGGTTCGCCTCTTAGAGACCGGCACCTTCCCGATCTCTGTTCTCTTGCGCTACATTCGACAAAATGGTTCTTCCGGCCGTTTCGCCCACCCATCCGCTCTCTCGCTCAACCAGATTAAATTGAACAACTTAAACCGTAATGTGGAATTAATTTGACTTCCCACCGGCAACGGTGGAAAAAGCGTAGCAGCACACCGCGCCGACTGTGGCTCAGATCAAGCGGAGGATAACACTATGGTATGCGCAACGGGGAATCGCAGTTCGGCAGTCGCCCGGCTGGCAGTCCACCTCGGATTCGCCATTTTCCTTTTGACTTCAATCGCAGCGCAGGGGCAGACGCTAACTGTGCTCTACAGCTTCAGCAATGGCGACATTGGAACAAACCCTGCCTCCGGCTTGATCATGGACCAGGCAGGAAGACTCTACGGCACCGCCCAATATGGTGGCGCCCGCGGGTACGGCACGGTCTATCGCGCATCCCGTGCCGGGTCAGGCTGGACCGTGGTGCCGCTGTACGGCTTCCAGGGCGGCACGGACGGGGCGCGTCCCGTGGCCGACGTCACTTTCGGTCCGGACGGGACGCTGTATGGGACGACCCCCGCGGGCGGACTGGGAGAGAACGGAGGATACGGTACCGTTTTCAATTTGCGGCCTCCGCCTTCGGCCTGCAAAGCGGCCCTGTGTCCCTGGACGGAAACCGTTCTCTATCGTTTCACTGGCGGGAGCGATGGAGGTTTCGGCGCAGGCTCTCCATCCTATGCAGACGCCCTGGTCTTCGACCAAGCCGGCAACATTTACGGCACAACCCCGAACGACGGCGCTTACGGATACGGCGTAGTTTTCAAACTTACGCAATCCGGGGGAAGCTGGACGGAAAGCGTGCTCTGGAACTTTACCGGAGGAAATGATGGCGCCGATCCGCTTAGCGGCGTGATCTTCGACAGTGCCGGGAATCTGTACGGTACTACTGCGTATGGTGGAGCAAATGGCCAAGGTGTTGTTTATGAGCTCTCCCCTTCGGAATCGGGTTGGACGCAATCAACCCTGTATTCCTTCGGTAGCGAGGACAGTCCCTACCCGTACGGCGGCGTAACCATGGACGCACAGGGCAACCTCTACGGCACTACCGGAGGTTCTGAGGGCCACGGAGAAGCGTATGAGTTGTCTCCAGCTGATGGAAACTGGATCGTTAGCCGGAGGCAAGTCTTTTCCGCCCGCGAAGGTGCTTATGACACTCCCGCCCTCGATGCAGAAGGCAATCTCTACGGGACAATCACTCCCGACGGCAATGGAGATGGCGAGGTGTTCAAGTTGACGCCGACTGGCAGCCGATGGACCTATACCAATCTCTGGAATTTCAACGGGGAGAACGGCAATGGATTCGTGCCTGTCGGCAGTGTGATTTTTGACGCTAACGGCAATTTGTACGGCACTACCTATGGCGGCGGAGAGCATGGCGACGGCATCGTCTGGGAGATCACGCCGTAAGCAGTAGTTAATCGTGCGACTGGGCGATTCGTAATTGCACCGCAAGGAGGACCAATGATGGAGCGAAGAAAGAAACTCTGCCGATCGGTAGGAATAGTCGGCACATTGTTTTTTCTCTCGGCGATAGCCCAGGCGCAGACCATAACCGTCCTGCACTCGTTCACAGGCGGTGCTGATGGATCGGCGCCCTACGCGGGCGTAACTCTGGATCGAGCAGGGAATCTCTACGGCACCACCACTGCCGGCGCCAACGGCAACGTCGGCACGGTCTACAAGCTGTCGCATGTGGGCAGCGGTTGGACCCTGAACACCCTCTACACCTTCGACCATCCCGATGATCCGGCTTTTGCCTCGGGAGGGGTCGTCTTTGGCCCGGACGGCGCTCTCTACGGCGCCTCGTATTACGGCGGAATAGAAAACCAGGGAACTGTCTTCTCGCTGCGGCCGCCCGTCACGGTCTGCAAAAGCGTATCTTGCCCGTGGACGCTGACGACAATTTACAGCTTCACCGGGGGCAGTGACGGCAAGAACCCTTATCTCGGAAATCTCACCTTTGACTCGGCTGGCAACATCTACGGCACAACTGGGTCGGGCGGCGCTCATAATTCTGGGACGGTCTTCCAGCTAACTCACTCCGGCAGTAATTGGACAGAGAGTGTGCTTTACAGCTTCACCGGAGGCGACGACGGCGGGGTTCCGGACAACGGCGTGGCCTTCGATAGCGCCGGCAATCTCTATGGCACTGCAGCCTATGGGGGCAGTTTCGGCAGCGGCACGGTGTATGAATTGTCTCCCTCGGGATCGGGCTGGACCGAAAGTACTCTCTACAGCTTTACCGGCGGCGCAGACGGCGCCAATCCGATCGGCAGCGTTGCCGTGGATTCTCATACCAATCTGTACGGCACAACCAATACTGGCGGACCCGGCAACGCCGGAACGGTTTGGGAACTGACTCCCTCCAATGGCGGTTGGAGCTTCACTAGGCTGCATTCGTTCTCCGGATACCAAGGCCCGTTTGATACGCCGACGCTCGATGCAGCCGGAAACGTGTATGGAACCTCCAGCTTCACAGGCGACGGAGACGGCGAAGTGTTCAAGCTCACGCCCACGGGTAGTGGCTGGAGCTACGCATCTTACGATTTCACTAACAATGGCTCAATCCCGATCGGCGGCGTGACCCTGGATGCTAACGGCAATCTCTATGGCACCACGGCCGATGGGAGAAGTCGCGGCGACGGCGTCGTCTGGGAGATCACGCCGTAAGCCGTGGTCATTTTTATGGCACTGCCTGGAAAGGCGGCAAGTACGGGCAGGGAATCATTTGGGAAACCACGCCGTAGAGGGCTGTTGTCCTTTTCGGTCGGCGATGGCGCGATGGAAACGGAATTAGCATGACAAGGAGGATTTATGACGCAGTCAACATTAATCGGGAGCACCGCAGCTAGCCTTCGATTGGCCGCAATATTCATGGCAGCGGTATTTCTGTTCGTCGCTCTTGCTGTGCTTGCTGTGCCGGCACAGACCTTTCAGGTTATCCACTCGTTTACCGGCGGAGCGGCCGGCTCCAATCCCGCTAATGGCCTCACTTTGGATCGGGCCGGAAACATCTATGGCGGCACGCAGAGCGGCGGCATCAACAACCAAAACTGCGATTTGTCCTGTGGATTGATCTTCAAACTGGCTCGTGGGGGCTCAGGCTGGATTTACAGTCCCCTGTATCTGTTTCCCGGTGGCCTGGGGGGTGCCTTCGCGGGTCGCCTCACGTTTGGACCCAACGGCAGCCTCTACGGTCTCGGCGGCGACGCTGTCTATAATCTACAACCGCAGGCTAACCGATGTAGCTCGTTCTCCTGCCCATGGAATAACACCATACTCTGGTCCTTCTGCTGCGGAATTCTTTTTCCCGGCGGATTGACCTTCGACGCTTCGGGCAACATCTACGGAGGTTCGTATTACGGAGGATTCCTAAGTCGTGATGTCTGCCAGGACAGCGGCTGCGGCTATATCTTCCAACTCGTGCCCACCGCCGAAGGCTGGTCGGAGAACATAATTTATGAGTTCCACGGCGGCGATGGCGCCTACCCTAACGGCCAGCTCGTCTTGGACCAGTCCGGCAACGTGTACGGCACGACCATCAACGGCGGGGTGGAGGGCGATGGGGATGGCAATGTCTTTGAGCTGACGCCCTCCGGCGACGGCTATTGGAACGAGACCATCCTGTACCGGTTCACCGGAGGAGCTGATGGCAAATACCCCTATGCCGGCGTCATCTTTGATTCCTCCGGCAATCTCTACGGCGCCACGGCAAGGTCTGGTGCTGACAATGGCGGCACCATTTTCGAGTTGACGCCTTCCAGCGGCGGCTGGAACTTTAACCTGCTCTACACCTTCACCCAAAATAATGGCGGGGTGGGCTACAGCCTAATCATGGACAGCGAAGGCAACCTTTATGGCACTACCACTGTCGACGGCGCCTACAACTTCGGGAATGTTTTCAAGCTCACGCGGAGCGATGGCGGATGGACCTACACCTCGCTGCATGACTTCACTGGAGGCAGTGACGGCGCTTATCCCATAGGCAGCTTGGCCATCGACAGCAGCGCCAATTTGTACGGCGCAACCGCAGCGGGCGGCAATACCGACTCCAGTTGCGATCCGAATTACGGCCACCAGTGCGGCGTGTTGTTTGAGATCACGCAGTAAGCAGGCGTCGGTCATGGGCCCGGTTTTTCAGGGCCTGCCCTGAGTTTGCCGAAGGGTTCACGTCTGTGTTTTGACGTGAACCTGGGCACGCTTTTCCTCGTGCATGTCAACCGGGAAGCGTCGTCGTTGATCTGCGTCAACGACACAGCAGCCCCATCCTCGATACAATCTTGTTAATGGGTTTTGTTTCGACCGATAACCAGGTACAGTTCGCGTCGACGGATCTGCCCGGCTGGCGCGCCCTGCCGCCGGAGTACGCCATCCCCGACCGCGCTCCCTCGCTGGCTGACGCCCAGCAGTACTGCGCTCGTCTGGCGCATTCGCATTACGAGAACTTTTCGGTCGTCACCTGGTTCCTGCCCAAGCATCTGCATCAGCATTTCTACAATGTCTACGCGTACTGCCGAATCTCCGACGACCTCGGCGATGAAGTGGGCGATCCGCAGCAATCGCTGAAGCTGATGGACGAGTGGGAAGCGCAGCTGAATGCAACGTATCTCAGCCTGGTTGAACCCGCGCCGGTTGATGTGCGGCAGGACGTCGAGAAACTGCAGTCGGATTTTCACGGACGAAACCCGGTCAGCCCGCGGCATCCTGTGTTCATTGCGCTGCGCGAAACGATCCGCGAGTTCGACATCCCACGTGCGCCGTTTGCCGATCTGCTCGCCGCATTTCGCCAGGACCAGACCGTCACGCGCTATCCCACATTCGAGGACGTGCTCGGCTACTGCAAGAACTCGGCGAATCCGGTGGGACATCTGGTGCTGTATCTGTGCGGCTATCGCGACGCCGAGCGCCAGCAGCTTTCCGATTACACCTGCACCGCGCTTCAGCTAGCGAACTTCTGGCAGGACGTTGCTGTCGATTACGCGAAGGGGCGAATTTATCTGCCGCTTGAAAGTCTCGCGAAGTTCGGCGTTACGGAAACCGACATCGCTGAGCGGCGCGCGACGCCGCAGTTCCGCGAAATGATGAAGTTCGAAGTGGCGCGAGCGCGCGATTGGTTCCGCAAAGGCCTGCCGCTGGCCGGCAAGGTGGACAAACATCTCGCCATCGATATTGAGTTGTTCAGCCGCGGCGGGCTGGAAATTCTTAATGCAATCGAGCGGCAAGGATACGATGTTCTGACGCGCCGGCCGGCTATCTCCAAGGCGCGGAAGCTGTGGCTGGTAGCGCGCGCGGCCTTGGCCGCGGTCCCCGGAACACGCTCCTCTGTGACTGTAGCTGGGGTGGGAAAGGCGCTGTGAGCGAACACCCGCTACAGTTGCGGGCGGCGTACAGCGTTTGCCGGCACATCGCGCGTTCCGCCGCCAAGAATTTCTACTACGGCTTCCTGCTTCTGCCTCACCGCAAGCGCAATGCCTTGTCGGCCGTGTATGCCTTCATGCGCCACGCCGACGATATCTCCGACGACCCTTCGATTCCTGCGGAACAACGGCGTGCGAAGCTGGATGAGTGGATGGACGCGCTGCGCCGCGTGGTTGCGGGCGAGCGCACCGACGATCCCGTGCTCTTCGCGCTGGCCGATTCGCAAAAGCACTTCAACATCCCGCTTGACCTGCTGGAAAAGCTGGTGCATGGGACCGAGATGGATGTTCCCGCTGCTGCCGATGGCCGGCTTCCACGGTTGCAGTATGAAACCTTCAATCAGCTTTACGACTACTGCTATCACGTAGCATCGGTTGTCGGGCTGGTATGCATTCGTATCTTTGGTTATCGCGATCCGCGGGCGGAGAAGCTGGCAGAAGAGGTTGGAGTCGCGTTTCAACTCACCAACATCCTTCGCGATGTGAAGGAAGACGCCGGATTGGGCCGGGTGTATCTGCCGCGCGAGGACTTTGCGCGCTTTGGAGTTGACGTTCAGGTGCTGACCAACGGTTCCTCCACCCCAACAGGTCCAAAATCGGAACTTGTCGGGGGCCCCGGTTCGGCGCCGGGGCCGCTTCAGCCGCTGATGGAATTCGAGGCGCTACGAGCGCGTGGGTATTATCGCGCGGCGGAAGAGTTGCTGCCGCTGATCGATGATGACAGTCGAGCGGCGCTGTGGACGCTGGTGGAGATTTATCGCCGGCTGCTGGAGCGGATCATTGCCCGTAACTACGACGTGTTCTCGGAAAGAATAAGGCTCAGTGCGTCCGAGAAATTGGGAGTCATGGCAAAAGGTTTCTGGCGTTTCCGATGAGTGTTGCCAAGGACAATTCATCGGGCCGCAACGTCGCCGTCATCGGCGGCGGACTGGCGGGGCTCGCGGCGGGCAGCGCGCTGGCGGATGCGGGATATCGCATCGATCTGTTCGAGCGCCGTCCCTACCTGGGTGGACGCGCGTCATCGTACGAACTGCCCGGCACCGGCGAGGTAGTGGACAACTGCCAGCATGTGCTGCTCGGCTGCTGCACCAATCTCATTGACTTCTATCGCCGGCTTGGTGTCGAGCAGCAGATTCGCTGGTACGACGAGATCACCTTCATCCTTCCCGGTGGCAAGTCGTCGACACTGAAGCCCGGAGCTCTGCCTGCGCCGTTTCACGCCGCGCCATCGTTTCTCGAGTCAACGGTGCTTGATCTGAAGGACAAGCTGGCAATTGCGCGCGCCATGCTGGCGATGGTGCGGTCGTTACCGAACGACAATGACGAGAATTTTCAGGCGTGGTTGGAACGCCACGGGCAGACGAAGCAGGCGATCGATCGATTCTGGGCGCCAGTGCTGGTCAGTGCGCTGAACGAGGAATTGGATCGTACTTCGGTGCGCTACGCAGCGCTGGTCTTTCGCGATTCGTTCTTGAAGTCGGCGGAAGCAGGCCGCATGGGAATACCCGCGGTACCGCTCTCGCAGCTGTATGGGACGGCGGCGGAGTACATTGAAGCGCGCGGCGGCAAGGTTCACCTGCGCGCGGCAGTGGATTCGTTTTGCAATGAAGTAGACGGCGTGCGGCTGTGCGTGGGAGGCGAAGATGTGCGCGCCGATTATGCGGTTCTTGCCACGCCGTTTAATGGCATCGATAAGCTGCTGCCCGGAGCGCCTGAGATGGAAGCACTGCGACACGACGCCCGCAGCTTCCAGAGTTCTCCGATCACGGGAATTCATCTGTGGTTCGATCGCGAGATCACGCCGCTGGAACATGCCGTGCTGCTGGAGCGGACCATCCAGTGGATGTTTCACAAGTCGAGGATTCTGGCGACGCGACGCGACTCAGCCGAGAAGGGAAGTTATGTCGAGTTGGTGGTCAGCTCCTCGAAGACGCTCGTCGACAAGCCGCGGCAGCAGATCATCGACTTGGCTGTGCGCGAACTGGCGGAGTTCTTTCCCATCGTGCGCGAAGCCAAGCTGACCAAAGCTACCGTGATTAAGGAAGTCCACGCGACGTTCTCGCCGGCACCAGGCAGCGATGCATTTCGTCCGTCATACAAAACCCCATGGCCGGGATTGTTTCTCGCGGGCGATTGGACGGCAACCGGCTGGCCGGCGACGATGGAAGGCGCGGTGCGCAGCGGTTACGGCGCTGCGGAAGCGCTGAGCGGCCAGAAGTTCATGGTGCCCGATCTGCCATCAAGGGGATTGATGCGATTATTCGGCTAGCTCTTATGCGCCGTTTGCACGGCCCGCGGTTCTTGGAGGATGAGATCCAGAACTGCAGCGAGGCCCGCTGTAGCGCCTTCGCCCATGCCGCAGGGACGCCAAGAAATTCGTGACTAAACCGCTAACAGTAGTACTTTCTTCGGCGGCGATACTGCGAGCCTCTCGCAGGACTTTCGAATCGATTCGCAAAGTGACCTTGGCGCTCATGCTATATGGCCACAATTCTACGCCGTGGCGGCGGCCAGCGTTGACCGCTCCTCATTAAATCGCACCGATACCAGCTTTGACACGCCGGGCTCCTGCATGGTGACACCGTAGAGCACGGGCGCCATGCTCATTGTTTTCTTGCTGTGGGTGATGATGATGAACTGCGTTTGCGCGCTCATCTCGGCCACCAGTTCGGTGAAGCGGCCGATGTTGGCTTCGTCCAGCGGCGCATCGACCTCATCGAGAATGCAGAACGGGCTGGGCTGATATTGGAAGATGCCGACCAGCAGCGCCAGCGCGGTCAGCGCCTTTTCGCCGCCGGAGAGCAGCAACACATTTTGCAGCTTCTTGCCCGGAGGCGACGCGACCACATCGATGCCGCTCTCCATGGAGTTTTCCAGATCGGTGAGGCGCATGAAGCCCTGACCACCGCCGAAGAGCTTACTGAAGGTCCGGGCAAAGTTTTCGTTGATGATGTTGAAAGCCTCTTCAAATTTCTGCCGCGAGATGACGTCGATCTCTTTAATCGTGTTCAGCGTATTCTCGATTGATTGCAGCAGGTCCTGACGCTGCGTTTCGAGGAATTCATGACGCTGCGCCGTCTCCTTGTATTCCTCCAGCGCCATCATGTTCACTGGGCCCATGTTCTCCAGCCGCGTGCGCATTTCGCGATAGAGATTGTCCTCGTTGGCTAACTCTTCGCCGGCAAGACGTGGCAGCGAATCGTCTGCCATGAGTTCGTCGCGCTGCTGGCTCAACTCCTGGACGCAGGTTTCAGCCATGTGCTGCAGATCCGATTGCACCCGTGCCAGCGCCGCGGACATTTCGCCCCGACGATCGCGGGCGACGTCGAGAGCTTCGCGTGCGGACTTCAGCAATTCTTCCAGTTCGACAATGCGAACGCGGACAGCCTGTAATTCATCCTGCAGTTCGCGGTCGCGCTGCTGCGCTGTATCGCGCTCAGCACTCCATTCGATGACCTGTTCGGCGAGACGAACATTTTCCGATTCGCGCTGCTGCTTCTCGGCGATGGCGGCATCGAGCTGCGATTTTAGTTTGGCGAGATGGTCCGAAACTTCCGACAGCATCGCTTCGATGCGCTGCACGGTGAGCATCGCCCCACGGCGGCGCTCTTCGAGAGTGGCAACATTGGCGCGGACCTCGCTGGCGAGTTGCGCAGCTTCATCGCGACGTTGACGCAGCGCTTCCAGGTTACTCTGCGCTGCCTGCATCTCCGCTTCCAGAGCGCGCTGCTTCTCTTCGTGCTGAAAAAGTTCGCTGAGCTGCGCGGTGATGAAGGTCTCACGCTCCGTGTGTTCTTCGCCGACGCGCTGGAGTTCGCGCTCGTAGGTGGAAAGCCGCTCGCGCACGCGCGTCATTTCGCTTTCCAGTTGGCGCAGGGTGTGCTCGGAGGTCATGGCCTGGCGCTCGGATTCCCGCTTCTCGTCTTCCAGGCGCTGCAGCAGGCCGGTAAGCTCGGCAATATCGCGAGCCAGCGCGGAGATGTACGTTTCCTTCTCGCCGATGGCGCGCTCAAGTTCGCCCATCTGCAACAGCACATCGCGGAGTTCGCGCTTCATCGAGAGCGGGCCCTGGCTGCGCTGCTTGCCGCCCGTGACGGTGACATTGTGGAAGCACTCGCCGGAGTGCGAGAGGAAGAAGGCGTCAGGGTTTTCGAGAGCAAGGCTGCGCCCTGCTTCGGGATCAGGCACGATGTAACCGTTGCCTAGCTTAGGCAGAATCACTTCCAGCGACTTGCCAAAGCCGTCGAGCACGCGAATGCAATTCTTAAGGGGAACGACGGTATCGGCGTGGGAGACGTGATGCATCGACTCGTTGAAGTCGAAGGAAAATTTTGCCTGCGAATCTTCGGGGTGGACAAGGAACGTTGCGCGGCCGTCGACATCGGTGCGCAGCAGGCGCAGGCCTTCGTCGGCAGCATCCCACGACTTCACCACAATGAAGTTCAGTTCGTCGCGCAGGAAATCGTCGACAACATGTTCGTAGCGGTCCTCGACTTCAAGGAAGTCGGCAAGCACGCCAACGGGCGCGCGGCCGCCTTGCAGAGCTCCGGAGGTGAAGAGCTTGCGAACCGACTCGGTGGCATAGCCGTGATCGGTGATGACGGCTTCAAGAGAGCCTTTCTTGCCCATGAGCGAGGCGTATTCGCCGCGCAGCGAATCGAGATGACGCTTGGCATCGGTCTCGGCGGCGCGCTTAACTTCAAGTTGATCACGCGTGCCGGCGATCTGTGCGGTAAGGGCCGCGACACATTGCGAAGCGGTCTCAAATTCCAGCCCCAGCTGACCGCGCTGTCCGCCGAAGCTTTCCAGTTGCTGATGCGCGGCGGAGGTTTCGTCACGCAGACGCTGCGAGTCGCGATCGAGCGCGGCAATGCGCTCTTCGGCTTGGGTGATGCGATTGCGCACGGCAGAAGCCGCGGAGACGGTTTGCAGAATTGCGTCGCGACACTGTTCCTGCTGGCGCTCCACTTCGATGAGAGATGAGGATGCTGCTGCGGCCTCCTGCTGGCGCTGCTGCAATTCCTGATGCGCGTTCGCCGCGTCGGCATTTGCCGACTCAAGCGTGGCGCGATCGGTTTCCAATTCCTGCTGCAACCGCGCGGAGCGCTCCTCAGTGTTGGCGATTTCGGCCTGCGCGCCAGCGGAGCGAGCGTCGAGTTCGGCGCAGCGCTCTTCGTTGGTGCGGCGGCGCGCGGCGGCGCGATCCAGGTCGAGCGCGAGCGAGTTGAGTTTTTCGCGATTGTCCTGGCCTTCACGCTCGATGGCATAGCCGCGCTGGGTGCGCTCGGCGTGCTCGCCGTCCATCTGCTGTACGGCTTCACTCTTGACGTGAATTTCGTCGGCGATTTCGTTGAGTTGCTGCTCAATCTCAGTCGCCTCGGCGTCGAGTTGCGCAAACTTGCTGGCCAGCACGATGCGCAGCTTCTCGCGCATCTCGTCGCGCAGCTTGGCGTAGCGCTCGGCCTTCGAGGCCTGGCGCTTCAGTGAATTCATCTGCCGCGTGACTTCGTCGAAGATGTCATTGATGCGCGCGAGATTGAGCTTGGCGTCTTCCAGACGCGCTTCGGCCAGGCGCTTGCGTGCCTTGTATTTCGTGATGCCCGCGGCTTCTTCGATGATGGCGCGGCGATCGGTCGGCTTGCTGCTAAGGATTTGCCCGATGCGGCCCTGCTCGATGATGGCGTAGGACTCAGGGCCGAGGCCAGTGCCCATGAAGATGTCCTGAATGTCGCGCAGGCGGCAGAGCTTGCCATTCAGTAAGTATTCGCTTTCGCCGGAGCGGAACAGCCGGCGCGTGATCTGGATCTCGCCGGCTTTGAAGGTGCGCTTGAACTTGCGGCGACGAATCTTCAGCACGACTTGCGGAACGGTGCTGGCGTCTTGTGCGGCCAAGTCGGTTGGCGCAGCGGTAGACTCCGCGGCGGCTATTTCTTCGTCGCCCTGCCCTGGCCGCACTTCCTCGGAGTAGCGCTCGGCGTCCTCGGCGCGAGCTGTGCGCAAAGCGGACTCGTCCCAATCGTCCTGAGGCATGTCGTCCTGGATGTCGATCTCGGGCTCGGCGACGTCGCCGTAGACTTGGGGATCGACGAGCGTGAGCGAGACCTCGGCCATCCCCGTGGGCTTGCGGTCACGCGTACCGGCGAAGATGACGTCCTGCATATGCACGCCACGGAGCAGTCGCGCCGATTGCTCGCCCAGCACCCACGAGATGGCGTCGGAGATGTTCGACTTGCCGCAGCCGTTGGGACCGACGATAGCCGTGATGCCGTCGCCCTGGAAGCGGAGGTCCGTGCGGTCACAGAACGACTTGAACCCCAGGATTTGTAGCTTCTTCAGTTTCAGCAATTCGTACTCCTTAAGCGGCGAGCCTGAGCCGTGTCAGCCATGGGCGGGACGCCGCGCGCAGCGAAACCGTCGTGCTGAGTCACCTCGAACCCACATTGCGAGGCACACTCTTTCGTCCGAAACAACCCAACTTTACTTCTGAAAGTTCAGAGGGGTCAAGATGCAAAACGCAATATATTGGGCCCCTCCTGTGCAAAACACAGCATCTTGCACCATGCTTGCAACAAACTCGGAGTTTTCGGGTAGGGTGAGGAAAGACTACGAGGCGAAAAAAGCACCAGAGTAGTGCAAGTTTAGAAGCTGAGGAGGGCAGCTTCAAGCCCAAATCCGGGGGGAGTATCCGTGAGGTTACCGGGCCTTGCCGGAACCCCGCCCGCCGCCTCCAATGCACCGCGGCCCACGGCCGCGCATGTTCCAAAGTTTTCGTCGTACTGCTACAACTTGGCGCGCAGCATGTTGATCACATCGTCGGCGGTGATGACGCCCGTCAACACGCCTTCGTCGTCAATCACAGGTAACGTCAGCAGATTGTACTTGTCGAACAACTCCGCGATCCTCTTCTCGTCAGCGCCAGGATGAATCGTGGTCATGTGTCCCGTGCTCAGCATCATCAGCGGCGTACCCGCAGGCGCCAGCACAATCTTGGCGAGCGGGACCGCGCCCAGCAGTTTGTCTTTCTCGCCGATGATGAATATGGTGCTGACACTCTCGACGCCGCCCTCGAAGTTGCGCAGCATCTCAATGGCGTCCTCCACCTTGGCACCGGCGGTCAGCGCCATGTAGTCGGTGGTCATGCGTCCCGCCGCCGTGTTGTCGTGGAAGGTCATCAACTCGGTGACTTCGGCGCGCTCCTCCGGCTCCATCTCGGTGAGGATTTCCTGCGAGTCATCGGGATGCATGTCGCCCAGCAAGTCGGCGGCGGCGTCCGGATCCATCTCCTCCACGATGTCGGCAGCGCGATCGGAGTCGAGCGAGCTCAGAATCGACACTTGCATCTTGGGGTCGATTTCCTCCAGAGTCTCGGCAGCAACGCCGTCATCCAGCGTCTCGAAAATGGCTTCCCGCTCCGCCGGAGCCAGCTCTTCCACGATGTCGGCAATGTCGGCGGGGTGAAGCTGGGCCAGGCGCGCAAGCGAAATCTTCAGCTTGACCCGCCGCGCGGGATCGATCTCGATGAGATCGACGAACTCCCACGGAATCATTCTGGGAGGAATCTTTTCCAGCAGCAGATGCAGGGCCGCGGCCGGAACCACGCCCTTCAGCAGCCGGCGCATCGCGCCGCGCGCGCCCACATCCACTGCGCCAATCTTGAGGATGATGTGTCCGTCGCCGCTCTCCTCGTGGATATCGACGTCGTTCACCCGCACTACTTTGCGTCCGTGGACGTCGATGATCTGCTGATCGAGCAGGTCGCGTTCCAGCAGCAGCAGGCCCTCGCCGCCTCCGTATGGAGTCCACTCGTCTGCCGGCGTAGTGATGTGCAGGCCATGATTGATGAGGCTGACGGCGGTGGCGGGAACTAGCCGGTCGCCTTGCTGTGTCTTGATGACGAAGCCCATGACCAGACTGGAATTCTCCTGCGGAGCCAGCGTGACCTCGCGCACCTTGCCCGCACGCGAGCCGGTATTGTCGATTACCGGCGCGCCAATCAGCTCGGAAAGGGCAACAGAAGACACTGCAATCACTATATTCGATGTGCGCGAAATGTCCGGCAGAAATTAGACCGTGTAAGGTCCGGTTCAATTGTCATCCCGACCGAGCGCTTCATAGCATCTGAGTTGTCATCCCGACCCACGGCTTCGCAGTCTGCTAAAAAACTCGACTTAGGCCGGTTTTGAAGGGGCGCACCTTTAGGTGCGCCGTAATAAGTACTGTGTTTTTATCTTTCCTCGCGGGCTGAAGCCCGCGAGGAACCTGCTTTTCCAACTTTGTCAACAACCTGCTCTTCCCAACCTTCACGCCGTCTCCTCCGCTTTCACATCCGCGCCTTTCACGCTCCCCGCTTTCTTCTTCGCGAACCGGTTTTCCAATCATCGCCTGTGCCGCCTTCGCGCCTGCCATCCGGCTTCAGGTACACGGAGAGTGGAACGTCCATGGGGGTACCCCCTCGAAAAATAAAGTCTTGCAATGCAATGGGTTACGAAGAGGAAAATGCAAAGTATTCTGCTCGAAGGACTTAGGATGGATAGCAAGGGCCGTGTTTGGAATACTATGCGAACTTCCGCGCAAAGTATTGAATTCCTTAGCCCTTCGCGCCGCCTGCAAGCGCTGTTGATGGAATACTTTGCGAGCCTTTCGATGCCGAGGCGACCGGGCAGCCGGGAACTGATAACTGACAACCAGCAACTGACAACCATCTTTCCATAAACACAAGAAGGGCAGGAGCGCCAGGAGTCAGGCGGATCCTACCCTAACGTTCCAGTATTCGATTGCACCCGAACCGCGCCAGATTACGAAGGTGCCAAAATGCACTCCCATTCCCGAAAATGGGCTTGCCCTCAAGAACGAGCTTGCTGCCGCTGCACGTTAGTGTTCTTATTGAGGGTTCCTCGTATCTGTGTCCGATTTGCCGCCCGCAGGGTTGAACCGGAGGTCCCGTGCCACCGGTGCATCCGGGCTGCAACGTTGCGACGCTTAAGGCAACGCAGACGGTCGCGGCAAAATGATTTCAGGACAGGTCCATGCGCGCTGATACCCGGCCCTCGTTCGGTCGACGTACCTCATCGAACATCATCTGGGTGATGTTGTTGTGTGTCGCGTTGGCGATTGCTTCGCCCCCGCAAACCTTGACTCCGCTGGCAACCTTCGACGAAGCCAACGGTTTTGAACCAAGCTCCCTG